>NZ_JBIBHM010000008.1:0-131035 GCF_042957025.1 Streptomyces sp. NPDC008139 | reverse complement strand
CGTGCTCAGCGCAGGATGTCCGCGGCCGTCGCCGTGCTCAGCGCAGGATGTCCGCGGCCGTCGCCGTGCTCAGCGCAGGATGCCCGCGGCCGTCGCGGCCTTCAGCCAGGACGGGAACTCGGTGAGCAGGCGGTCGTACAGCTCCGCGTCGGAGAGGCTGCCGATGTCGTCGACGGCGAAGAAGCCGACGTTGTCCACGCGGCGGCCGGTCATGGTGTCGAAGCGCTCCAGGACGCCGTAGTTGGACTGGCCGAGGCCGACGAACTGCCAGAAAAGCGGCTCCTCGACAGCCCCGCGCAGCTCGCGCTCGATCTCCGCGTTGCGGTAGACACCACCGTCGGAGAAGAAGAGCACGAGGGTCGGGGCGGCGGACGGGGTGCCGCGCACGTAGTCCCGTACCTGCGCGATGACCTTCTGCTCCTCGTTGCCGAAGCCGACCAGCTTCATGTCCACCTGGCCGTTCGGGGCCGGCTTGCGGCGCTTGAAGATGCCGATCGCGCCGACCCGGACGTGCAGTTCCAGCCACTGCGGCAGTGAGCCGAGGTCGAGGTCGGGCAGCCGCGCCGGGTTGCTGGCGAAGGTCCACGCCTGCATGACGCCGTCCGGGACGAGCGCGGCGGCCACGGCCGCCATCCGCTCCACCACGTCGTGCACCACGCGCCGCGAGTACAGGTGGGACATCGACCCCGACGCGTCCAGCACGATGATCACCCGCGCCCGGACGTTGTCGGCGCCGTGCTTGCGCAGGCTCACCGCGACCTGCTCCTTGCGCAGCGACAGCCGCTTGCGCATGTCGACCGGCAGGTGCTCCTCGCCCTTGACGAGCGAGGGCGCGCCGGAGCCGGGGGCAGGCGCCGGCGCGTATCCGGGCGCGGGCTGCGCGCCGTACGCCGAACCGTACGGGGAAGCGGGCTGCGCGGGCGGAGGTCCGTACGGGGAGGGCGCCGCGTACGGGGACGCGGGCGGCGGGGGCGCGGCGGGCATCGGCGGCGCGGCGGCGGGCGCCGTCAGGGGAACGGGCGCGGCGGGCGGCGCCGCTTCCTCCTCCTCCTCGTCCACGCTGATGCCGAAATCGGTGGCGAGCCCCGCGAGCCCCGAGGCGTACCCCTGGCCGACCGCGCGGAATTTCCAGCCGTCCCCGCGCCGGTACAGCTCACCCGCGACGAGCGCCGTCTCGGATGTCGCAGTGACCGGGAAGTACGCCAGTTCGGCGCCGGACGCCGCGTCCAGCAGCCGCAGCCCGAGGCCGGTCATCGCGCCGAAGGTGCCGCCGTCGGCGGACGCGCACAGCATGATCCGCTCGATCCCCGGCTCGACACGCGCCAGGTCCACCTCGATGGTGTCGGTGACCACGGCCGCCTGCCGCTTCCCCGCGTGCCGTACGGCCCCCGACGCGTGTCCGGGCTGGTTGTAGAAGACGAAGTCGGCGTCGTCCCGCACCTTCCCGCCGCCCGCCAGCAGCAGCGCCGACGCGTCGGCGTCGGGCCCGCCGCCCGCTCCCCAGGCCAGTTCGGCCCGTACAGCGGACACGGCGACCGGCACATTCGCACCCTTGCTCAGCGGCGTAGACGTCATGGGGCAAGTGTGCCCGGAGTCGGGCGGTTCGTCAGGAGAAGAGCTTGTCCGGATTTCGTATCAACGCCTGACGTGCGGACCGGTTGGCGGGGCGGACGGGTCGACGGCCGGCTCAGCGGGCGGGCGGCCTCGGTCAGGTGGGGCGGGTGGCTCCCGCGAAGGGCATCTCGGAGATCGGGGCGATACGGACCGGGGCGCCCGGGTGCGGGGCGTGGATCATCTGGCCGTTGCCGATGTAGAGGCCGACGTGGCTGATGCCGGAGTAGAAGAAGACCAGGTCACCGGGTTGGAGCTGGGACTCGGAGACCCGGGTGCCCGCGTTGATCTGGGTGTACGTGGTGCGCGGGAGCGAGACGCCCGCGGCCCTCCAGGCGGCCTGGGTGAGGCCGGAACAGTCGTACGAGTCGGGCCCGGTGGAGCCCCAGACGTACGGCAGGCCGAGCGCGCGGTAGGCGAAGGCGACGGCCTGGGCGGCGCGCGAGGACGGCGCGGCGACGGGCGTCGTGTCACCGGGCATCGGCGTACGGGCGCTGGCGCGGGTCGCGGCGGCCGGTCCTGACGACGGCGTGTCGGTGGCCTCGACGGCCGCGCGCTGGGCGGCCGTCAGCCGGTCGAGCAGCGCCTGCGCCGCCCGCAGCTTGCCCTGCACGGTCGCCTTGCGCGCGGCCAGCTTGGACTGCGCGTCCTTGAGCGCGTCGAGTTTCGCGTCGGCCGCGTCATGGGTACGGGTGACGTCCCGCTGCTGCTCGGTGAGCTGCGCGAGCGCGGTCGCCGTCCGCGAGTCGAGGCGGTTGAGCATCCCGGCCCGGTCCAGATACGTGTCGGGCGAGGAGCTGAGCGCGAGCTGCACGCTGGGGTCGAGCGAGCCGGTGCGGTACTGCGCCGCCGCGAGGGCGCCGATCGTGTCGCGGGTGGCGTTCAGCCGCGCGGTCTTGCGGGCCAGTTCGTTCTGCAAATCGTCGACCGCGGCGCGGGCCTGATCGGCCTGCTCCTTCGCGCCGTTGTACTGCTCGGTGGCGGCCTCCGCCTGCCGGTAGAGCGTGTCGACCTGGTCCTTCACCTCGCTGAGCGAGGCCGGTGCCTGCGGCCGCGGGTCCGCGAGGGCGGATTCGCCGAGCAGGCTCACGGAGGCGGCGGACGCGAGCGCCACGGTGATGGCGGCGCGGGTCGCGGTGAGCGCCGACGTGCGGGCGGACGTACGCGCCGCCGAGATTCTGCGGTGTGAGGCGGGACTGTGGGAGGCCATGCGGCCGTCATTCCTTCCAGTGCTCCGACGGGCCCGCGCGGAGGCCCGGCGACGCCTGCACGGGGGAGCAGAGCGCCGCCGGACCTTCGGCGGGGGTGACCGCGCCGCCACGGTCCTGACGGCTGTGGGGATCGGTCACCTGGGGAGCGACGCTAAACCTGACCGGGGGTGCGCCAGGGGAAGGAGACCGGGACTGCTCCGATTCGACCGGCCCGTGACCGTAAACGACCGCCGTTCGACGGGTGACCCGGTCATATGCGCGCGCCTGCTGACCAAAGTGCCCGGTCGGGAGGTCCGACCGGGCACGGGGTGCTATGCGGGGCTGTGAGCCCGGCGGTCCTGAGGCTCCGCAGACGCGGGCTCAGGCTGCACGGGTTCAGGCGGTGCGGGCTCAGGCTGCACGGGTTCAGGCGGTGCGGGCTCAGGCTGCACGGGTTCAGGCGGTGCGGGCTCAGGCTGCACGGGCTCAGGCGATACGGGCCCTGGCGATGCGGCTCAGGCGATGCGGCGGGCCGCCGCGAAGGGCATCCAGCTCATCGGGGCGACCTCGACGACCGCGCCGCTGTGCGGGGCGTGCACGATCTGGCCGTTGCCGATGTAGATGCCGACGTGGCTGATGCTGGAGTAGAAGAACACCAGGTCGCCGGGGCGCAGGTCGGACTGCGAGACCGCCGTGCCGTCCTTGACCTGGTCCCACGTGGTGCGGCCGATGGAGATCCCGGCGGAGCGGTAGGCGGCCTGGGTGAGCCCGGAGCAGTCGTACGCGTCGGGGCCGGTGCGGCCGGAGCCGTACGGCTTGCCGCGCTGCGCCATCGCGAACTGGATGGCGGCGGCGGCGCGGCCGGACGCCGGGCCGTTGTAGGTGTAACTGACGTTGCTCGCCGTGGACTTCGAGGAGTTCGAGGAGCCCGAGGAGTTGGTGGGGGCGGTGGGCCGCATCGCGGCGAGCTTGGCGCGCTCCTGCGCGTTGAGGCTGTTGAGCAGCTTCTGCGCGGCGGCCAGCTTCGTCTGGACGTTCTTCTTCGCCGCCGCGAGCTTGTTCTGCGCGCTGGTCAGCTCGTTGAGGCTCTTGGTGGCCTGCGCGCGTTGGATGGACGCCTGCTCCTGCTGGACCTTGAAGGTCTCCAGCGCCTGTTCCTGCGTGGTGGAGATGCGGTCCATCATGTGCGACTGGTCGAAGAACTTCTCGGGGTCGTCCGTCAGCAGCAACTGCGTCGTCTGGTCGAGGCCGCCGTCGCGGTACTGCGCGGTGGCGTACTGCCCGAGCACCCGCCGCGTCTCGTTCATCTTCGCGGTCTTCTGCGCGACCTGTGCCAGGAGCTGGTTGGCCTTGGCCCGCTGGTTGTCGGTCTTCTCCTTGGCGGCGTCGAAGTGCTGCGTCGCCACTTCGGCGTCCTGGTTGAGCTGGTCGATCTGCGCCTTGACCTCGGTGATCGAGGGCTTCGCGGGCGCCGCGCTGGCGCTCTCGCTGAGCAGGGTGACCGACGCGAGGGCCGCTGTGGTGATCCCGACGGCGGCCCGTGGACCGGCCGTGGACAGAATGCGATTGCGCGGCTTGCGGTGCGACGCCAAGG
Organism: Streptomyces sp. NPDC008139; assembly: GCF_042957025.1. Lineage (NCBI taxonomy): Bacteria > Bacillati > Actinomycetota > Actinomycetes > Kitasatosporales > Streptomycetaceae > Streptomyces > Streptomyces sp. NPDC008139. Next base: position 126,640 of record NZ_JBIBHM010000008.1, on the reverse strand, counting down.
GAGGCGACTCCTTCCGAATACCGCCGACCGGGTTAGCTGACGGGTTCGGGCTGAAGGTCGCCCTACGGTCCCGACGCCTGATGCGGCGTCCGTTCCGATTCACCCCACGTGCTGTTGGGTCCCCGGCTCCGGCCTGGGCCGGATTGAGCGGAGGTGGTTCGCTGTCGGCTCTTCAGCCGACGGGGAAGCTCACCACCTAGCGGGCTACCGTAGTCAACTTGTGCGAGCCTTGGGAAGTTTGGATTGCAATGTGACCGAAATCGCTTTGTGATCTTACCGTTTGTGAGCGCGACGGCGTCCGGACAAGTCGGACTATGCCGGGTGGACTATGCGGGACGGACCGCCCCGTAGAACGGCATTTCGGTAATCGGGGCGATCTTGACCACGGTACCGGTGTGCGGCGCGTGGATCATCTGGCCGCCGCCGATGTAGAGGCCGACGTGGCTGATGTCGCTGTAGAAGAAGATCAGGTCGCCCGGCCGGAGATTCGACTCCGACACCCGCGTGCCGACGTTCACCTGGTCCCAGGTCGTGCGCGGCAGATCGACCCCGGCCGCCTTCCACGCCGCCTGGGTGAGCCCCGAGCAGTCGTACGACGTCGGCCCGGTCGCGCCCCACACGTACGGCTTGCCGAGCTGCTTGCGCGCGAAGGCGATGGCGTCGTCGGCCTTCGAGGAACCCGTGCTCGGCACGGTCGGCGTCGAGGAGTCCTTCGCGGCCTTCGCCGCGGCCTCGGCCGCCGCCTTCTCCTTGGCCGCGATGGCGGCGGCCTTGACGCGCGCCTCTTCCTCCTGCTTGGCCCGCAGCGCCGCGAGCCGCGCCTTCTCCTGCGCGTTGAGGCTGTTGAGCAGCTTCTGCGCCTCGCCCAGCTTGGCCTGCACATCCCGCTTGGCGGTGCGCAGTTCGGCCTGCTGGGTGGTGAGCGTCGCCAGGCTCTTGGCCGCCTCGATGCGCTGCTGCGTGGCCGCGGCCTGCTGCACCCGGTACGACTCGACGGCCTTCTGCTGCCGCCTGCCGAGCACGTCCGACAGGTGCACCTGGTCGAGCATCGACTGCGGGTCGGTGGCCAGCAGGTAGCGGCCGGTCGAGTCGTCGCCCCCGGTGCGGTACTGCGCGGCGGCGTACTGCCCGAGGACCCGGCGCGAGTCGTTCAGCGCCTGCGTCTTCTTCGCGGCCTGCTCCAGGAGCCGGTTGACCTTCGCGTTCTGCGCGTCGGTCGACTCCTTGATGCCGTTGTACTTCTCCGTGGCGACCTCGGCCTGGTGCGTCAGCCCGTCGACCTTCGCCTTCACCTCGGCGATGCTCGGCTGCTTGGGCTTGGCGGGCTCGGCGCCGGCGCTCTCCGCGAAGAGGGTCACGGTGGCCAGCGCGGCCGTCGTGATCCCCACGGCCGTACGCGGGCCGGGGGTGCTGAGGATCGCGGCGCGAGCCTTACGGTGTGTCGCCATGGCGCGCGGACTCCTTTCGGACGCCCATCCGGACGCTGCTGGAGCGAGACCGTAGCCAACGCTCCGGGCTGCTGGGAAGAGCGGTGTCCGATAGGCCCGATACCTTTTCGTAATCATTTCCCATTGTCACGGTGCGTGGTAACGGGACTACGGGGTAAAGGTACTTGGTTGCCCCGGAGGCGGCGGTCGCGCGGGGGCTGGGGAGTGTCGGCCGGGGTTCCGGGCGAAGGGGCCGTGGGGCGTCGGACGGGGGCTCTGCGGGGAAGGGCCATGGGCTGTCGGACGGGGGCGGTCGCGCGGGGGTCGTGGGGCGTCGGACGGGGGCTCTGCGGGGAAGGGCCATGGGCTGTCGGACGGGGGCGGTCGCGCGGGGGTCGTGGGGCGTCGGACGGGGGCTGTGCGGGGAAGGGCCGTGGGCTGTCGGTGCCGGGCTCTAGACTCGGGGAGCGATGAGCAGCCTCTTTGACGACAACTTCCTGAACGGTCTGCATGTGGCCCCCGAGCCCGCCGACCCCACCGCTCCGCCGCCCCCGGAGGACGGGGGCCCCGGCGGTGAGCACGTACCGGACGACCTGTTCGGCGGCCGGTTCGACGGACCGCCGCCGCAGGCCACCGGGCGGGACGCGTATTACCGTGACGGCGCCCCGCGGCCCGCCACCGACCCCGCGCAGCTCCTGGAAGGGCTCAACGAGCAGCAGCGCGCCGCCGTCGAGCACGCGGGCGGCCCGCTGCTCATCGTCGCGGGCGCGGGCTCCGGCAAGACCCGGGTGCTCACCCACCGCATCGCCTATCTGCTCGGCGCCCGGCACGTGCACCCCGGCTCCATCCTCGCCATCACCTTCACCAACAAGGCCGCGGGCGAGATGAAGGAGCGCGTCGAGGAGCTGGTCGGCCCGCGCGCCAATGTGATGTGGGTCTCCACCTTCCACAGCGCGTGCGTGCGCATCCTGCGCCGCGAGTCCAAGTCGCTCGGTTTCACCTCGTCGTTCTCGATCTACGACGCCGCCGACTCCAAGCGGCTGATGGCGCTGGTCTGCCGGGACCTCGACCTGGACCCCAAGCAGTACCCGCCGAAGTCGTTCAGCGCGAAGATCTCGAATCTGAAGAACGAGCTGATCGACGAGGAGACCTTCGCGGCCACCGCGGAGAACCCCTTCGAGAAGAAGCTCGCCGAGGCGTACGCGATGTACCAGTCGCGGCTGCGGGACGCCAACGCGCTGGACTTCGACGACATCATCATGACCACCGTCAATCTGCTCCAGGCGTTCCCCGACGTCGCCGAGCACTACCGGCGGCGCTTCCGGCACGTCCTGGTCGACGAGTACCAGGACACCAACATCGCCCAGTACACGCTGGTCCGCGAGCTGGTCGGCACCGACCAGGACGAGGACGCGGCCGAGCTGTGCGTGGTCGGTGACGCCGACCAGTCCATCTACGCCTTCCGCGGCGCGACGATCCGCAACATCCTCCAGTTCGAGGAGGACTACCCGCAGGCCCGCACGATCCTGCTGGAGCAGAACTACCGCTCCACACAGACGATCCTCACGGCCGCCAACGCCGTCATCGAGCGCAATGCGGGGCGGCGAGCGAAGAACCTGTGGACCGAGTCCGGCGACGGCCCGGTCATCGTCGGCTACGTCGCCGACCAGGAGCACGAGGAAGCGCAGTTCATCGCCGAGGAGATCGACCGGCTCACGGACGCGGGCGACGCCCGCCCCAGCGACGTCGCCGTCTTCTACCGCACCAACGCGCAGTCCCGTGTCTTCGAGGAAGTCTTCATCCGCGTCGGCCTGCCCTACAAGGTCGTCGGCGGCGTCCGCTTCTACGAGCGGCGCGAGGTCCGCGACGTCCTGGCGTATCTGCGGGTGCTGTCCAATCCCGAGGACACCGTGCCGCTGCGCCGCATCCTCAACGTCCCCAAGCGCGGCATCGGCGACCGCGCCGAGGCGATGATCGACGCGCTGGCCGCGCGCGAGCGGATCACCTTCCCGCAGGCGCTGCGGCGGGTGGACGAGGCGTACGGGATGGCGGCCCGCTCGGCGAACGCCGTCAAGCGCTTCAACACGCTCCTGGAGGAGCTGCGCACCATCGTGGAGTCCGGCGCGGGCCCCGCGGTCGTCCTGGAGGCCGTGCTGGAACGCACGGGCTATCTGGCCGAGTTGCAGGCGTCCACCGACCCGCAGGACGAGACCCGCGTGGAGAACCTCCAGGAACTGGCCGCCGTGGCCCTGGAGTTCGAGCAGGAGCGGGACGCGGACGAGCCGGGCACCCTCGCCGACTTCCTGGAGCGGGTCGCGCTGGTCGCCGACTCCGACCAGATCCCCGACGAGGACGACTCCGGCGGCGTCATCACCCTCATGACCCTGCACACCGCCAAGGGCCTGGAATTCCCCGTGGTGTTCCTCACCGGCATGGAGGACGGCGTCTTCCCGCACATGCGGGCGCTCGGCCAGGTCAAGGAGTTGGAGGAGGAGCGGCGACTCGCCTACGTCGGCATCACCCGCGCCCGCGAACGGCTCTACCTGACCCGCTCGACGATGCGCAGCGCCTGGGGCCAGCCCTCCTACAACCCGCCGTCGCGCTTCCTGGAGGAGATTCCGCCGACGCTGATCGAATGGAAGCGGCTCGGCTCCGCCGGGGGGTCCTCGGGGCCCATGACCAAGTCCGCCTCCGCGGCCTCCTCCGTCACCGCCCGCGGCCGGTCCGGCGCCGCCGGCGGCTTCGCCACCCGCCGCTCCTCCGGTGACCGCCCCGTCATCTCCCTCAAGGTCGGCGACCGCGTCACCCACGACCAGTTCGGCCTCGGCACCGTCATCTCCGTCACCGGCCAGCCGGGCGACGAGAAGGCCACCATCGATTTCGGCGACGAACGCCCCAAACAGCTTCTTCTCCGCTACGCCCCCGTAGAAAAGCTCTAGCCCCTCCCGGGCAGGCCTTCCCGCGAGCTGCGCCGACGCAGGACGCCCCTTCTCGGGGCGCGGCCCCTGTGGGTTCACCCTGCGCAGGACGTGGCTCTTCGGGGCGCGGCCCTGCGGGTTCACCTTGCGCGGGGCCTGGTTTTCAGGGGCGCGGGGAACTGCGCGACAAGCCCCCACCCGGCCCGGTGGTCCGGCGACAACCGAACTGCCCCGCCGGGGCGGGTGGTGGCCTGCGGGAGCGCGCTGGCTGGCCGCGCAGTCCTCCCCCAACCTTCGGCCGCGGTGCCCCAGCGCCCCAGACGGGGGACAGCCCACCCGCAGGGTGGACGGACAGGGGCCGCGCCCCTGACGGGGCTCAGCCCACCCGCAGGGTGGACGTCGCGAGTGGGCCCGCCCGCAGGGCGTCAGCGGGGGTCGAGGCCGTGGGCCAGAAGCCAGGGCAGCGGATCAATCGGAGACCCCCCGTGGGGCCGCACCTCGAGGTGCAGGTGCGGACCGGTGGTGTTGCCGGTGTTGCCGGAGTAGGCGATGACGGTGCCCGCCTTGACCGACCCACTGCGAATCCTCGTACTGCTGAGGTGGCAGTACCACGTCTCCGTGCCGTCGGCCGCCGTGACGATCGCCATGTTGCCGTAGGAGCTGTTCCACTGGGTGCGGACGGTGCCGTCCGTGACCGCCATGACCGGCGTCCCCACCGACACGGGGAAGTCGATGCCGGTGTGCAGCGCCATCCAGTTGACGCCGGCCTGGCCGAAGTACGCGCTGAGGCCCTTCTCCGTCACCGGCAGCAGGAACTTCGGCCGCAGCGCCTCCTTGCGGGCCGCCGCGTCCGCCTTGGCCTTCTTCGCCGCCGCCTGGCGGTCCTTGAGGTCGATCCGCTCCTGCGTACGGCTCGCGCGGTCCGCGAAGTCGTTCGCGTCGGCGCTCACCCCGGCGAGCTGCCGGTCGAACTGCGTCGTCGGCGCGTTCGCGCCCGTCGCCGCGCTCCCGCCATCGGCCTGCGTCTTCGAGGAGTCGGCGACGCCGACCCCGGAGACCGCCGCCGCGCCCACGGCCGCCACGCCCATCACCGCGACGGAGGGGACCGCCACGGTCAGCAGCGCCGACCGCCGGGCGGGCTTTCGGCGCCGGCTGCGCGCCACCGGCTCACCGTCCGCCGGGAACGCGTCCGCGTAGGCGTGCTCCACGGCGGGCTCGTCGTCGGCCGCCCCGGCCGTCGCCGTCACGGGCTCGACCGCGTCGACCGCCTCGAACTCGGCCGTCATCGCGACGGGTTCGGCCACCGGCTCCTCGACTCGCGGGTGCGGCTGCGGCTCCTCGTGGACCGGCGCCATCTGCTCGTAGACACCGGTGTCGCCGCTGGCGTCGTAGCCGTACCCGTAGCCGTAGCCGTACGTCGGATACGCGCCCGAGTCCCAGTCCTGCTGCGGCTGTTGTGCCGGAGCCTGCGGCTCCTGATACGGCTGCTGGTAGAACGCCGTGCTGTCGTACGTCCCCGTGTCGTAGTACGTCCCCGCGGCCTGCGTCGCGTACGGGTCGTACGCCGCGTAGCCGCCGGTGTCGTACGTCCCGGTGTCGTAGTTCCCTGTCCCGGCCGCGTACGTGCCGGTGTCGTAAACGCCGGTGTCGTACGTGCCCGTGTCGTACGAGGCGTACGTGCCGGTGTCGTTCGCGTCGGCGGGCTGGAACTGCGCCGGTACATGGGGCTGCTGGACCTGGGTCTGGGCCTGCGGCTGCCCCTGGTCGTAGCCGTAACCGGTGTCGTAGCCGTACCCGTGTGTGTACTGCGGGGGCTGCGGGGCATACGCGTGACTACCGGTCGCGTCGGGCGCGTGGCCGTACAGCGGATCGGCGTCAGCGAAGGTGGTGCCGACGGTCTGGTAGGAGCCCGTGGAATAAGCGTCATACCCGTAGGCGTCGTAGTCAGGGGCGTACCCCGACGCAGGACGTTCGTTCACCGCCAGCTTCTCTTTCGCCTAGGCAGCAGGAGAATTAGCGGTGACTGTAGCTCCCCGTACGGGGAGCCGACAATCTTCTGCTGCGACCTGGCGTCCGCCTTGCCCGGTGTTCGGTTGATATTCGACCGTTACGTGTCCGTTATGCGGCGTCGATCGCGCCCCTCCAGAGCTCCTTCCCGCTCAGCGCTTCCCGTATCTCGGCGGCCACACCCCGGTGCACGGGCAGTGCCAGGTGGCCGATCCCGCTCACCCGGATGTTCTCCGCCGAAAGATCCGGGTGTTCGAGGCGCGCCGCGGCCACCGGGACCATCAACTGGTCGAGGTCGCTCCAGAACGACACAAAGCGCGTCCCGCACCCCCGCGCGGGCTGCGACAGCTCCTCCAGCAGCGCCGACCCCGGCCGCATCTGCCGCACGATCGGCAGCGGCGTCAGCAGCGGCACCACCCTGGTCCCGGTGTGCGGCGTCCCCAGCGTGACCAGCGTCCGCACCCGTGCGTCGCCGCCCAGTCGCTGGACGTAGTACCGCGCGATGAGCCCGCCCAGGCTGTGTCCCACCAGGTCGACCCGGCTGTGCCCGGACTCGGCGCAGATCCGCTCGACGTGCCGCCCCAGCAGCTCGGCAGCTCCGCGTATGTCACAGGTCAACGGTGAGTAGTTCAGTGCGTCGACCCGTGTCCAGCCGTGGTGCAGCAGGGAGCGGCGCAGCAGGGTGAAGACCGACCGGTTGTCCACGAAGCCGTGCAGCATCACCACGGGCGGGTGGGCCCTGCCCTCGGTCGGCAGCCGCAGCGCCTCGCCCGGCGCCCGGCCTATCGCGGGTGTTTTCGGTGAGGGGGCGGCCGTCCGCTCCGGGAGTATCCCCGTCGGGTAGAGCAGCAGGTGGCCCGCCAGGATCGCCAGGTCGAACGCGGTGGCCTTGACCAGCGCCGCGCCGTGCAGCAGCCGGGCCAGCGGGGCCGTCGCCGTCCCGACGGACGGACGGTCCGTCGGCGGGTCCTCCGCGGCCTGCGGGGGTCCGGTGGCGGCCGGGCTGCCGGCCGGTGTCGTGGCGTCCGGCGAATCGGCTGGTCCGACGGTCATGGCCCACCTCCCGTCACGGCACGCTCCGTGCGGCCCGGTGGCCCGGCGTGCCCTGTCGAGGGCCGGAGCGGAGGCCGTGTTCCCGTGCTCTGCGGCTGCGAGCGCGGGAACACGGCATCCTGGCAGCGGCTCCTCCACAGCGGGCCGGACCGGTGAGCGACGGCTCCGGCGTGTCCCACACCGTGACGAGCCGTTCCCCGGGGTCCCACCCGTGGTGAATGTGTCCCACTGTGTGATTTCCCCCTCCCTGGGTCCCGCGAAACTGTCGGGCGGCGGAGCGGGGCGATAACGTTCGTTCACACTGTGGCCCGCTCTCCGCGACCGCAGCCCCGAATTCCCGGCCCGCGAGCCGTACGCATGGAGGCAGTGATGGGAGTGTCCGGTCCGATCCGCGTGGTGGTGGCCAAGCCGGGTCTCGACGGCCACGATCGCGGGGCCAAGGTCATCGCCCGCGCCCTGCGGGACGCCGGTATGGAGGTCATCTACACCGGCCTGCACCAGACGCCCGAGCAGGTCGTCGACACCGCCATCCAGGAGGACGCCGACGCGATCGGCCTGTCGATCCTGTCCGGCGCCCACATGACGCTCTTCGCGAAGGTCCTCGAACTGCTCAAGGAGCGCGACGCCCTGGACATCAAGGTCTTCGGCGGCGGCATCATCCCCGAGGCCGACATCGCGCCCCTCAAGGAACTCGGCGTCGCCGCGATCTTCACTCCCGGCACCCCGACCACGGCCGCCGTGGACTGGGTGCGCGCCAACGTCCACCAGGCCACCGGCGCCTGACCGCCGCCGCCCCGTCCGCCCGAGCCCTCCGAGCCGCGCCAGGCCCCGGAGCGCCCGGGCCGCGGTGCGCACCGTCCGCCGTACCGTCCGCATGATCACTCACCCCCGTCCCCCGGCGCCCCGGGGGCGGTGGCCTCGCCGCGCAGCTCGGCCAGCATCACCGCCCGCAGCCGCAGCGTGCCCGTCAGCCGCTGGAACGCCTCCGACCAGTACGCGCCCGCGCCCGGCGAACCGTCCGGCGGCTCCTCAGCCGCCGCGCTGAGCACCCCGACCTGGTCGGCCGCCGCCGGGTCGAGACAGCGCTCCGCCAGGCCCATCACGCCGCTGAAGCTCCACGGGTAACTGCCCGCGTCCCGCGCGATGTCCAGGGCGTCCACCACGGCCCGGCCCAGCGGCTCCGACCACGGCACCGCGCACACGCCCAGCATCTGGAACGCCTCGGACAGCCCGTGCGTGGCGATGAACTCCGCCACCCACGTGGCCCGTTCGTCCTCCGGCAGGATCGACAGCAGCTTCGCCGGGTCGCCGACCGCCGCCACCGGCGAGGACGGCGCCGGGGGAGGGCCGAGCAGGGCCCGCGCCCAGCCCGTGTCGTGCTGCCGTACCGCCGCCCGGCACCAGGCGGCGTGCAGATCGGCCTGCCAGTCGTCCAGCACCGGGAGCGCGATGATCTGTTCCGGGTCGCGGTCGCCGAACCGCGCGCCCCAGGTCGCCAGCGGCGCCGCGTCCACCAACTGGCCCAGCCACCAAGCCCTTTCACCCCGCCCGCTCGGCGGCTTGGGCGCCACCCCGTCCCGCTCCATCCCCGCGTCGCACTCGTACGGCGCCTCCACCGTGATGCCGTCGGGGCCCAGCGACACACAGCTCCTGGCCCGGTCCGCCATCCGCCCGGCCAGCGCGGACTCCGGCAGCGCGGCCAGCAACTCGGCCGCCGTCGAGCGGACATTGCGGCTGCGGTCGGTCAACGCCTGTTCCAGGAAGGGCTCGTCGGCCCCCGACAGGCCCACCCGCAGCGAGTCCAGGAACATCAGCCGGTCCTCGGCCCGCTCGCCGCTCCAGGTGGACACCAGCAGCGCCAGCGCGCGGGCCGGGTCGGCCAGCCTGATCCGGGTGAGCAGCGCGACCCGCTCCGCGAACAGGCCCTCCTCCCACAGCCGTTCGGCCGCGTCCGGGTCCTCGGGCGCCGCCGCCAGGCCCCGGTGGCCCGAGCGCAGCACGAACTTCCAGTCCGGATTCAGCCCGGCCAGCCACAGCCCGCGCGGTCCCGCCAGCGCCACCGCGTCCGTCCGCAGGTCCGTCCGCGCCCTGGCGGCGTCCAGCAGTGCGGGCAGCAGCGCGGGCGGCGCCCCGTACCCGAGGAGGTTGGCCTCCGCGAGCCACTGCGGCAGCAGCTCGGCCAGATTCGGCGCCGACCCCCGCCGGTTGCCGGAACCGCCGCCGGTGCGGTCCGTCAGCAGCCGGTCCAGCCGTTGTCGGGCGGCCTCGGGCAGCGGCTGCCGCGTGTCGGGCGGCGCCAATTCCGGCCGCTCCCGCGCCACCCCCGGCCGTACACCGGCACGCCGCCGCACCACCCCGGCCGCCGCCGCGTCCAGCAGCCCCGCCGCCGCCTCGTCCGCGTCGCCCGCCACGATCGCGGGCCGCCGCCGCTCGGTGCCCAGCAGCGCGCTGCCGACCAGATCGTCCCAACCGATGCTCATCACATTCCCCCTTCGCACTCCACGACGTCGTCCCGCGGATCTTCTCCGCGTCGTCCGCTTCCCCTGCCGCTGATGCCGCTGCTGCCCTGACGCGGCTGCTCCTGCCGGGCCCGGCCCGCCGGGTTCCCGCGCGCGGCTGCCCCCTCCGCAGTCGCGCACCGTCCCCCGGGCGGGCCGCCCCGCGCCCCCGTACCCGTCCCCCGTAAACCGCGCGGTCCAAGCCGGGCCCAACTCCGGGCGCGCCCCCCGCTTCCGCCGTGACTAGAGCGGCACCGTCTCCCCGCCGTCCGGCCAGACCGCCAGCGCGCGCAGGCCCGTCGGACCCAACTCGCCGAAGACGGTGACCGGGTGGCCGCCGGAGACCGAGGCGAGGCGCCACAGGCCGGTGGTGGCCGGGGTGAGCGGGACGGCGTCCTGCCCTTCCCTGTGCGCCAGTTGCCAGCGGTTCGGCCCCGGTATGGGGACGACTCCCGACAGGACGACGGGCCACGCGTCGAGCCAGGGGTCGTCCGCGAGCGCGGTGCCGTAGGACGCGAGCGCCGCATCGATACCGGTCCCGACCGGTGCGCCGCCCGTACCGCCGCCGGAGGGGCCGCCGCCCGCGCCGACCGTGCCGTGCCGGGTGCCGAGCGCGGCCCGCAACGGCAGGGCCGCCGGGTGGTAGGCCAGCTCCGCGTCGAGCACCGCGCCCACCGGCAGGGCCAGTTCGGGCGCGCGGCCGACCGCCCCGAAGGACAGGAGCAGCGCGAAGCGGCCGGGCTCCCGGTCGTACAGCCAGATCCGCCGAGTCGTCAGCCGCTCGTCGGCGCTGTCGTACTGCGCGAGGACCTGCCAGTGGCCGCGGACGGTCGGCCCGGCCAGCAACTCCGCCGTGTCGACGGTGAATCCGACCCGCGACCTGACCGTGTCGGCCAGCGGCCCCGGCAGACCCTGGCGGCCGAGGAAACCGCGCGCCAGCAGATGCAGCAGCGCCGTCTCCTCCAGCATCCGCGACGGCCAGTCGCCGCCCGCCGCGACCACCGTCCCCAACTCCCTTACCCGCGTGGCCAGTCCCGGCGCCTGCGCGTCGACCATGCGGGCCGCGATCTCGTCCCACTGCTGATAGCCCGCGCGGTCCGCGCCCGCGAGCCCGCCGCGCAGCAGATCGGTGAGCCGCTGCTCCAGCTCGGCGGCCCCGCCCTCGACGCGGACCGCGCGCCGCTCGGCGCGCCGCCGCGCCGCCGTCGGGTCCGCGGGGCCCGACTCCGCCCGGACCGCGGCCGTCTCGGCCACCGTCTCGGCCTTCTTCCGCCGGGCGTCGATCCACTGCTCGGCCCACTCCGGCACGTCCCCCGCGCCGACCGGCCCCGCCCCGCCCTCGGACCACAGCAGCAGCAGTCCGAGCGCGTGCTTGCACGGGAATTTCCGGCTCGGGCAACTGCACCGGTACGCGGGCCCGTTCACCTCCACGACCGTCTGGTACGGCTTGCTGCCGCTGCCCGCGCACAGCCCCCACACCGCGCCGCTGGCCGTCCCCGCACCGGACCACGGCGCGGGTGTGGCGAGCCGCGCGCCCGCCTTGCGTGATGCGGCGTCAGGCGCGAGCGCCAGGACCTGATCCGCTGTCCACCGTGCTTCCGTCTCCATGCCCCCGAAGGTAGAACCCCCCACTGACAATCGCTCTGACCTGCGGGGATTGCGCGCTGTGACCGATTGTCAGTGGTCGGGTGCATCGTGGAGAACAGCTCGGACCACGCGGGTCCGACGGATGAGTGGGGGAGAGCCATGACCGGTACGACGGGTGCCGAGACCGACAGCGGCACCGGCGCCGAGCAGGCCCTGAGGCCGCACGCGGAGGACGCGTTCGCGGACGAGCTCAAGGCGCTCGCCGCGGCGGACGACCGGCCGCGCCCCGCCCGGTGGAATCTCTCGCCCTGGGCCGTGGCCACCTACCTGCTCGGCGGGACACTGCCCGACGGCACGGTCGTCACACCGAAGTACGTGGGGCCGCGGCGGATCGTCGAGGTGGCCGTGACCACGCTCGCCACCGACCGGGCGCTGCTGCTGCTCGGCGTGCCGGGCACCGCGAAGACCTGGGTGTCGGAACACCTCGCCGCCGCGATCAGCGGCGACTCGACACTGCTGGTGCAGGGCACCGCAGGCACCCCCGAGGAAGCCATCCGCTACGGGTGGAACTACGCGCAGCTCCTCACCAACGGCCCCAGCAGGGACGCGCTGGTGCCCAGCCCCGTCATGCGGGCGATGGCCGAGGGCCGGCTCGCGCGCGTCGAGGAGCTGACCCGCATCCCGGCGGACGTCCAGGACTCGCTGATCACGATCCTGTCCGAGAAGACGCTGCCGATACCGGAGTTGGGTGCCGAGACACAGGCCGTACGCGGCTTCAACCTCATCGCGACCGCCAACGACCGCGACCGCGGGGTCAACGACCTCTCCAGCGCGCTGCGCCGCCGCTTCAACACGGTCGTGCTGCCGCTGCCCGCCTCCGCCGAGGACGAGATCGACATCGTCTCCCGCCGGGTCGACCAGCTCGGCCGCGGCCTCGACCTCCCGGCCGCCCCGGAGGGCGCCACCGAGATCCGCCGGGTCGTCACCGTCTTCCGCGAACTGCGCGGCGGCGTCACCGAGGACGGCCGTACCAAGCTCAAGTCCCCCTCGGGCACGCTCTCCACGGCCGAGGCGATCTCCGTGGTCACCAACGGCCTCGCGCTCGCGGCCCACTTCGGGGACGGCGTGCTGCGGGCCGGTGACGTCGCCGCGGGCATCCTCGGCGCCGTCGTCCGCGACCCGGCCGCCGACCGGCTGATCTGGCACGAGTATCTGGAGACGGTCGTCCGCGAGCGGGACGGCTGGAAGGACTTCTACCGCGCCTGCCGCGAGGTGTCGGCATGACGGTCATGGACGCCGCCACCGGCGGCACGACGACGGGTGACCGCGCGGCGGGCGGTACGCGGACGGCTGACGATACGGCGATGCCCGGTCGCGCGGAGGACGGTGTGACGGCGGTCGGCGGCGGGCCGGGGGACCGCACGGCGGAAGGACTCCGGGCCGGGGCGGTTCCCGCCGCCGTCGTCCGCGGCGGTGCGGGCGGCCACTACGGCGACGACCTCGTACTGCTCGGGGTCAGGCACCACGGGCCCGGGTCCGCGCGGGCGGTGCGGGCCGCGCTCGACGCGTACCGGCCGCAGGCCGTGCTCATCGAGGGGCCGCCGGAGGCCGACGCGCTGCTCGCGCTGGCCGCCGACCCCGCGATGCGCCCGCCCGTCGCGCTGCTGGCGCACGTGGTGGACGACCCGGCGCGGGCCGGGTTCTGGCCCTTCGCCGAATTCTCGCCCGAGTGGGTGGCGATCCGGTGGGCCGCGCAGGCGGGCGCCGACGTCCGCTTCATCGACCTCCCGGCCGCGCACACCCTCGCGCTGCGCGCCGCCACCGAGGAAGAGGAGGCCGCGGCCGGCGGCCCGGACGCGGAAGGGCCGGTACGGGGGCCGGTGCGAGAAGGAGAGGAAGGGGAGCAGCCCGCCGAGGGGGAGGCGGCCGGAGGGGATACGGACGACGGCGGGGCGGCGGCTGCCGCGCGGATCGACCCGCTGGCCGTCCTCGCCAGGGCCGCCGGGTACGACGACCCGGAGCGCTGGTGGGAGGACGCGGTCGAGCACCGCGGCGGCACGGCGGACGGCGACGGCGACCCGCTCGTCCCCTTCGCGGCGCTCGCCGAGGCCATGGCGGCGATCCGCGAGACCTACGGCGACGGCGGCCACGCCCAGGACCCGCTGCGCGAGGCCCACATGCGGCTGCGGCTCCGCGAGGCGCGCAAGGCGTACGAGCGGACGGCGGTGGTCTGCGGCGCCTGGCACGTCCCCGCGCTCACCGAGCGGACGACGGCCACCGCCGACCGGCAGCTCCTCAAGGGCCTGCCCAAGGCGAAGGTCGAGACGACCTGGGTGCCGTGGACCCACCGGCGGCTGGCCAGGGCCAGCGGATACGGCGCGGGCATCGACTCGCCGGGCTGGTACCGGCACCTGTTCACCGCGCGGGACCGCCCGGTGACCCGCTGGATGACGAAGGTGGCGGGGCTGCTCAGGGAGGAGGACCTGCCGGTCTCCTCGGCCCACGTCATCGAGGCGGTACGGCTGGCCGACACGCTCGCCGCGATGCGGGGCCGCCCGCTGGCCGGTCTCGGCGAGACCACCGACGCGGTCCGCGCGGTGATGTGCGACGGCTCCGACGTGCCGCTCGCGCTGATCCAGGACCGGCTGGTCGTCGGCGACGTGCTCGGCGAAGTCCCGCCGGACGCGCCCGCGGTGCCGCTCGCCCGTGACCTCGCACGCGAGCAGCGCAGGCTCCGCCTCAAGCCCGAGGCGCTGGAGAAGGAGCTGGAGCTGGACCTGCGCAAGGAGATCGACGCGGGCCGCAGCCGTCTGCTGCACCGGCTGACGATGCTCGGCATCGGCTGGGGCGAACCGGCCGTCGCCCGGCACGGCAAGGGCACCTTCCGTGAGACGTGGCGGCTGCGCTGGGAGCCGGAGCTGGCGGTACGGATCGCCGAAGCCGGGATCTGGGGCACCACCGTCGGGTCGGCCGCCACCGCCAAGGCCGAGGACGCCGCCGTGCACAGCGACGCGCTGGCCGCCGTCACCTCGGTCGCCGAACAGTGCCTGCTCGCCGGGCTGTCCGACGCGCTCCCCGTCGTCATGCGCGTCCTCGCCGACCGCGCCGCGCTCGACGCGGACGTCTCCCACCTCGCCGCCGCGCTGCCCGCGCTGGTCCGTGCCGTCCGCTACGGCGACGTCCGCGGCACCGACTCCGCCGCCCTCGGTGAGGTCGCGGAGGGCCTGGCCTCCCGCATCTGCGTCGGCTTCCCCCCGGCCTGCGTCGGCCTCGACGCCGACGGCGCGGCGGCGCTGCGCACCCACATGGATGAGGTCCACCGCGCGATCGGCCTCCTCCCGTCCCCGGCCGCGCGCCCTGCGGTCGGCTCGCCGGACGCGTACGTAAGCCCACCCGACCCGGCCCCCGACCCCGCCGTCGCCCCGCGACCTGCGGTCGGCCCAGAACCGGCGGTTGGCCGGGCGCCGATGGACGCACCCGCACCCGCCCCCGACTCCGAGCCCGCCGCCGCGGGACCTGCGGTCGGCCCAGGCCCGGCGGCCGTGCCTGCCGCCGGCCCCGACCCGGCCTCGGCCTCCGGCGCCGGACCCGCACCTGCGGTCGGCTCGGCGTCGCCGGACGCGACCGCGACCGGAGCCGAGCCCGCACCGGTCTCCGGCCCCGCACCGGTCTCCGGGGCCACCCCGCAGGGGGAACTTCGGGAGCGGTGGGCGGGGACGCTGCGGGGATTGGCCGAGCGGGACGGGGCGATACCCGGGCTGCTGCGGGGTGCCGCGACGCGGCTGCTCATGGACGACGGGCGGATCGAGGCGGAGGACGCGGCGCGGCTGATGGGGCTGGCGCTGTCGCCGGGGACGGGGCCCGCGGAGGGGGCCGCGTGGATCGAGGGGTTCCTGTCCGGCGGCGGGATGCTCCTGGTGCACGACGAGCGGCTGCTGGCGCTGGTCGACGGCTGGCTGGCGGCCGTACCGGCGACGGCGTTCAACGACGTGCTGCCCCTGCTGCGGCGGACCTTCGCGGACTTCGAGACCGGAGTGCGGCGCAGCGTGGGGGAGTTGGTGCGGCGCGGCCCCTCGGCGGCGCGCCGTCCGGCCACCGCGGCGGACCCCGGCCTGCCCGGCTTCGGCACCGGCCTCGACGCGGCCCGCGCCGACGCCGTTCTGCACACCGTCCGGCTGCTGCTGGGCACGACCACCACGACCGATCTCGCCGCCAGGCTGACCAACGAGGGGGACCAGGCAGATGACTGACACCGATGAGCGGCTGCGCCGCTGGCGGCTCGTGCTCGGCGGCGGGGGTGCCGACGGCACCGGGTGCGAACTGACCGGCAGGGACGCGGCGATGGACCGTACCCTCGGCGCGCTGTACGGCGGCACGGGCAGCGCCTCGGGGCGCGGGGCTGACCGTTCGGCGGGCCTCGGCGGCTCCGCGCCGCAAGTGGCCCGCTGGCTCGGCGACATCCGTACGTACTTCCCCAGCTCCGTCGTCCAGGTGATGCAGCGGGACGCGATCGACCGGCTCGGGCTGTCGGCGCTGCTGCTGGAGCCGGAGATGCTGGAGGCGGTGGAGGCCGACGTGCATCTGGTCGGCACGCTGCTGTCGCTGAACAAGGCGATGCCCGACACCACCAAGGAGACGGCGCGGATGGTGGTCCGCAAGGTCGTGGACGACCTGGAGAAGCGGCTCGCCACCCGGACCCGCGCCACCCTCACCGGCGCGCTCGACCGCTCCGCGCGGGTCAACCGCCCCCGCCACCGGGACATCGACTGGAACCGCACGATCCGCGCCAACCTCAAGAACTACCTGCCCGAGCACGGCACCGTCGTGCCCGAGCGACTGATCGGTTACGGCCGCGCCGACCAGGCGGTGAAGAAGGACGTCGTCCTCTGCATCGACCAGTCGGGTTCGATGGCCGCCTCCGTCGTCTACGCGTCCGTCTTCGGCGCCGTCCTGGCCTCGATGCGCTCGATCGCCACCAAACTCGTCGTCTTCGACACCGCCGTGGTCGACCTCACCGACGAGCTGGACGACCCGGTGGACGTGCTGTTCGGCACCCAGCTCGGCGGCGGCACCGACATCAACCGGGCGCTCGCGTACTGCCAGGGCCTGATCACCCGTCCGGCCGAAACTGTCGTCGTACTGATCAGCGATCTCTACGAGGGCGGTATCCGCGACGAGATGCTGAAGCGGGTCGCGGCCATGAAGGCGGCCGGCGTCCAGTTCGTGGCACTGCTCGCGCTGTCCGACGAGGGCGCGCCCGCCTACGACCACGACCACGCCGCCGCGCTCGCCGCCCTCGGCGCTCCCGCGTTCGCCTGCACCCCCGACCTCTTTCCCGATGTGATGGCAGCGGCGATCGAGAAACGCCCGATTCCGATACCGGAGGCGTGAACGGCGATCGGGAACGGACCCGGACGGTGATCTGTGACCGTTCTCACCGCCCACATGTGATCTGCGATTTAGCCCGTCACCGCCCTCGGCGATAACCTGCGAGACGGACATGCCGCGTACTCGGTCACCGTGTGCGCTTCCCTTGTGACAGTGCAGTCGCCCTGCCCGTAGCGGCACGCCCAGGCAGATCAGGCAGAAACGCACGCAGCGCCGCACACATCAGGCGGCAGCAGCTTGCGAAATGCTGAATTCCAGGGAAACCAGGAACCCTGGAAACCAGGGAAAAGGGAGACGGACGCGCGTGGACCTGTTCGAGTACCAGGCGAGGGACCTCTTCGCCAAGCACGGTGTACCGGTGCTGGCCGGTGAAGTCATCGACACGCCTGAGGCGGCGCGCGAGGTGGCGGAGCGACTGGGCGGCCGTGCGGTCGTCAAGGCTCAGGTCAAGGTGGGCGGCCGCGGCAAGGCCGGTGGCGTGAAGCTGGCCGCCGACCCGGCCGACGCGGTGGCCAAGGCCGACGCGATCCTGGGCATGGACATCAAGGGCCACACGGTCCACAAGGTGATGCTCGCCGAGACCGCGGACATCAAGGAGGAGTACTACGTCTCCTTCCTGCTGGACCGCACCAACCGCACCTTCCTCGCCATGGCCTCCGTCGAGGGCGGTGTCGAGATCGAGGTCGTCGCCGAGGAGAACCCGGACGCGCTGGCCAAGGTCCCGGTCGACGCCCTGGAGGGTGTGACCCCGGAGAAGGCCGCCGAGATCGTCGCCGCCGCGAAGTTCCCGGCCGACATCGCCGACCAGGTCGCCTCCGTCCTCCAGCAGCTCTGGACCGTCTTCGTCAAGGAAGACGCCCTGCTGGTCGAGGTCAACCCGCTGGTCAAGACCGGCGAGGGCAAGATCGTCGCGCTCGACGGCAAGGTCTCGCTCGACGAGAACGCCGCGTTCCGGCAGCCGGAGCACGAGGCGCTCGAGGACAAGGCCGCCGCCAACCCGCTGGAGGCGAAGGCCAAGGCCAAGGGCCTCAACTACGTGAAGCTGGAAGGCGAGGTCGGCATCATCGGCAACGGCGCGGGGCTCGTCATGAGCACCCTCGACGTCGTCGCCTACGCCGGTGAGGCGCACGGCGGCGTGAAGCCCGCCAACTTCCTGGACATCGGCGGCGGCGCGTCCGCCGAGGTGATGGCCAACGGCCTGGAGATCATCCTCGGCGACCCGGACGTCAAGTCCGTCTTCGTCAACGTCTTCGGCGGCATCACCGCCTGCGACGAGGTCGCCAACGGCATCGTGCAGGCCCTGGAGCTGCTCAAGTCCAAGGGTGAGAACGTCACGAAGCCGCTGGTCGTACGCCTGGACGGCAACAACGCGGAGCTGGGTCGCAAGATCCTGTCCGACGCGAACCACCCGCTGGTACAGCGCGTGGACACCATGGACGGAGCGGCCGACAAGGCCGCCGAGCTGGCTGCGAAGTAAGGGACGAGGACACCGACAACCATGGCTATCTTCCTGACCAAGGACAGCAAGGTCATCGTCCAGGGCATGACCGGCGCCACCGGCATGAAGCACACCACGCTCATGCTCGCCGACGGCACGAACATCGTCGGCGGCGTCAACCCGCGCAAGGCGGGCACCACCGTCTCCTTCGACCAGGGCGAGGTCCCGGTCTTCGGCTCCGTCAAGGAGGCCATCGAGGCCACCGGCGCGGACGTGACGGTCATCTTCGTCCCGGAGAAGTTCACCAAGGACGCCGTGGTCGAGGCCATCGAGGCCGAGATCCCGCTCGCCGTGGTGATCACCGAGGGCGTCGCGGTGCACGACTCCGCCGCGTTCTGGGCGCTCGCCCAGGCCAAGGGCAACAAGACCCGGATCATCGGCCCGAACTGCCCCGGCCTGATCACCCCCGGCCAGTCCAACGCGGGCATCATCCCGGGCGACATCACCAAGCCCGGCCGCATCGGCCTGGTCTCCAAGTCCGGCACCCTGACGTACCAGATGATGTACGAGCTGCGCGACATCGGCTTCTCGTCCGCCGTCGGCATCGGCGGTGACCCGATCATCGGCACCACGCACATCGACGCGCTCGCCGCGTTCGAGGCCGACCCCGACACCGACCTGATCGTCATGATTGGCGAGATCGGCGGCGACGCCGAGGAGCGGGCCGCGGCCTTCATCGAGAAGAACGTGACGAAGCCGGTCGTCGGCTACGTCGCCGGTTTCACCGCGCCCGAGGGCAAGACGATGGGCCACGCGGGCGCCATCGTCTCCGGCTCCTCCGGCACGGCGCAGGCCAAGAAGGAGGCCCTGGAGGCCGCGGGCGTCAAGGTCGGCAAGACGCCGTCCGAGACGGCGCGCCTCGCGCGGTCCATCCTGGCCGGCTGACCTGCGGTCGGCTCGGCACGCAACACGGCGCGGGTCCGGCCCCTTCCGAGGAAGGGGCCGGACCCGCGCCGTTTCCGCGCCGCGCGGACGGAGCTTGGCACAGCGGCGGTTCGCCGCTGCCCGTCCCCGCCAGGACCGCGCCTGCGGCCAAGTCCTCAGGGCGACGGCGGTTTGCCGGTGTCCGGGCGCAGTCGTGCCCTGTGCTCGTCCCGGAGGCCGGTGCGGGGTCGTGCCCTGTGCTCGTCCCGTAGGCCGGAGCGGGGGTTCCGGTGTGCGGTCGGGGGGACGTGGGGCGGGACGGGCGGGGGTACGTCGGTGCGTGCGTCCGTTGCCGCGCGTGCCGGGTCGTCGGAGGGGGCGTTGCCCGGGGCGCCGGGGGTGTCGGCGCGGTTCTGGCCCGCCTCGCGGGCGTGCCGGGGCGGCACCGGCCTGCTGTGGTCGGGCGCGACCGCCATGGTCACGACGGTGGCCGTCACGATCAGGGCGGTCAGGGCGAAGGCCGCGACCGTACGCCGCCGTACACCGCGCTCGCTCGCGTCCCGTACGGCGGCCGGTTTCCGGGTACGCGCGGGCTCGGCGTCGTCCTGCTCGTCGGCGAGCAGCGCGCCGAGTTCCACGGACAGGGGCCGGCCGTCCTCGGAGAGTTCCGGCAGCGCCGTGGTCAGGGCGGCCCGCGCGTGGGTGATGCGTGCCGCGGTGATGGGCGTACTGGACTCGGTCTCGGCGGCGGTGCCGGGCAGATCGAGGCCGAGGCCGTCATAGAGGAGCAGGGCGCGGCGGTGCTCGGGCGGCAGCCGTAGCAGGGCCGCCCGCAAGGGGACGGGGGCGGCCGGGGCGGCGGGTTCGCGGCGGTGGGCCGGGACCCAGCGCTGCCAGGGCGCGAGGGCGTACGCGTAGGCGTTCGCGCGGAGCCAGCCGACCGGATCGGCGTCCCGCGCCACCTCCGGCCACCGCTGCCACGCCTGGTCGAAGGCGCGGGCCACGGCGTCGTCGGCGAGCCGCGGATTGCCGGTCAGGACCAGGACCTGGCGTACGAGCGGGTCCGCGCAGTGCGCGTACAGCGCGTCGAAGGCGGCCTCGGGGCTCGGGCCAGGGAGCACCGGCGGGGCCTGTGCCACGACGGGCACGGCGACGACCGCCAGGCGGCCCAGGCCGACCGGCTCACGGGCGGGCGCGGGGGAGCGCGGGGGCTTCTTGCGCGCCGGAGCCGTGGGCGGAGGGGTCTTCGCAGTGGGCCCCTTGGACGGAGGGCTCTTCGCGGCTGACCCCTCGGGCGCCGGGCTCTTGGGCGCGGGACCCGTGGGCGCGGGGTGCTCGGGCGGAGCCGGGTCCGCGGCAGGTGCGGGCGCGCCGGACGACGGCGGTTTCTGCCGCTGCCGCGACGTCGGCTTCTGCTTGGCCGGTACGGGCTTGGGCGGTGACTGTGTCCCGCCGGTGCGCCTGCGGGCGCTCACCGCGGCGACCCCGAGCCGTCACGCCGTACCCGCGCTCGTACGGATACGGATACCCGTACATGTGACAGTGTGAAAAAAGGACACATAGCGCCCATCATGTGCGACACGACGACCTTTCGCCCGCTGCCGGGGCGAAACGGGTGTTGTTGGCACCATGGGTCGCCGTGACCCATACGACCGATCGCATCGCGGCACTGTCCGCCGAGGCCGCTGCCCGGCGGGT
Source organism: Streptomyces sp. NPDC008139 (assembly GCF_042957025.1). Classification (NCBI taxonomy): domain Bacteria; kingdom Bacillati; phylum Actinomycetota; class Actinomycetes; order Kitasatosporales; family Streptomycetaceae; genus Streptomyces; species Streptomyces sp. NPDC008139. Next base: position 105,702 of record NZ_JBIBHM010000008.1, on the reverse strand, counting down.
CGCGGCGGCACGCGCCACCGCGTTCGCCGGGGGAGCGGTCGCCGCCGGGCTCGGCCTCGGCGTCCTGGGCGCCGTCGTCCTCCTGCTCTGGATCGCCTCGCCCTTTCCCGACAGCGGCCTCGGCGGCGCCCTGCACGTCGGCGCAGCCCTGTGGCTGCTGGCCCAGGGCGCCGACCTGGTCCGTACGGAGACGCTCGCCGGTGCCGCCGCGCCCGTCGGTGTGACCCCGCTGCTGCTCACCGCCCTGCCGGGCTGGCTGCTCTTCCGCGCCGCGGCCTCCGCGGCCCGCACGGCGGCCGGGGGCGAGGACGGCCCGCGGTCCGCGGTCGACGTCCGTACGGTGGCCGCCACCGCGGGCTGGCTGCTCGGCGGATACCTGGCCGCCGCGTCCGGCGCCGTCGCGTACGCCGCGGGCGGGTCCTTCCACGTCGACGTCCTCGCCGCGCTGCTCTACGTCCCGCTCTTCGCGACCGCCGTGACCGCCGCCGGGGCGTGGTCGGGGTGCGGGCGGCCGTCACTCGCGCGGGTCGGGCCGTACGGCCGGGAGGCCGTCGTGGCGCTGCGGGCCGCCGGGATGGCGGTGGGCGTCGTCATCGGCGGCGGCGCGCTCATCGGCGCCGCCGCCCTGGCGTGGCACGCCGGGGCCGCCGGGCGGACCTTCGGGCAGCTCAGCGCGCCGCCGGCCGGACAGCTCGCCGTCCTGCTCGTCGCGGTCGCGCTCGTCCCCAACCTCGCCGTCTGGGGGGCCTCGTACGTGCTCGGGCCGGGGTTCGCCGTCGGCGTCGGCAGCGCGGTCGCTCCCGCCGGGGCTTCCGGCTATCCGCTGCTGCCCGGATTTCCGCTGCTCGCCGCGTTGCCGGACGAGGGGAGCGGGGGGTTCGTCGGGTGGGCCACCCTCGTCGTGCCGTTTTGCGCGGGGGTCCTCGTCGCCTGGTCCGTGGGGCGCGCCGCCGACGCGTGGAGCCTGCGGCGTACGGCCTCGGTGGCCTCTGCGGCGGCCCTCGCCACCGGGGTCGCCTTCGCGCTCCTGGCCGCCGTTTCGGGCGGGCCCCTCGGCACCGTCACCCTCGCCGCCTTCGGCCCCTCCTGGTGGGCCACCGGCCTCGCCGCGCTCGCCTGGACGCTGCTGCTCGGTGCGCCCGGGGCCGTGGCGCTGCGCTGGCACCGGGACGGAGCCGCGGCCTTCCGTCCCCGGGCCTGGGCCGGTCGGGTCCGGGCGCTGCGGCCCCTCGGCTGGCCTGCCGCCACCGCGCGCGCTGCGCGCGGGCTCTGGGGGTGGGGCGGCCCCGCGGTGCGGCGCCATGTCGCCGCCTTGCGGCCGACCCGCGCCGGTTCGGCGTCCGCCGAGGTCCCGGTACCTGCGGTTCCACCGCCTCTTCCTGCGGAGCCGCCTCCTCCGGCCGTTCCTCCCATGCCGACGCTGCCGCCTGCTCCGGTCGCGGGCCCGGACCCCGTCGTCCCCCGGCCCGAACCGGATCCCGGGCCCGAGTAGGCCCCCCGCCGGGTTTTCAGCCCGAGAACCCACAGCGTCTGCCCCGCCGGGGCCGGTTCTCCCCCGCGCCCCCGGCGGGGGCTCGCCGCGCGGTTCCCCGCGCCCCTACGGGGCTCGACCTCTTCCGCCGGGCGCAGACGAAGGGCCTGTTTTTAGGGGCCCGGCGAACTGCGCGACCAGCCCCCACCGGGCGGACGCTCGGCGGATACGTGACCGGGGGTCACGCGCCGCCCCCCCGGAGGGGGTCAGCGGAGGCCGGGGAAGTCGCGGAGGGGGCTGGGGAGGAGATTCTGGCAGGAGTGCGACGCGGGCGTGGTGAGGGCGTCGCTCTTGCAGGTGAAGTAATCGCGGTAGGCGTACTGCAAGGAGTACGTGGTGACGACCAGCGCGAGCGTCACCGCGCTGGTGATGATGCCGCTCCAGGCCGCGGTGACGAAGGAGCGCTGGGCGTCGGGCCCGGGCGCGGGCGGGGCGGGCCGGGGCGTCTGGGTGGCGTCGGCCAGGGCGGAGGCCGCCTCGGCGCGGGCCTTGGCCCGGTCCTGCGGGCTCATGCGGAGCGCGGAGATCCCCCAGTAGAGGGCGAGCGCGCCGAGCAGGAGCCCGACCGGGGTCCAGCCCAGGAGGGCGAAGATCAGTCCCCAGCCGCCGCAGACCAGCGAATAGCGCGACCGCCGCTGGGCGGGGTCGGTGGGGTCGAAGCGCGGGCCGCTGCCCGCGGGCCCGGTGGGACCGCCGCCCTGCTCCGGCCTGCGTCCGAACGGGTCAGGGCGTCCGCCCTGGGGCTGCTGGTTGCTCCACCCGTGGCCCCACGCGGTGGGTGCGCCGTGCGGTGGCGGGGGCGGACCCTCCGGCTTGTCCCCGGAGCCGCCTTCCGACGAGCCTTCCGACGAGCCCTCGGACGAGCCCTCCTTCGAAGAACCGTCCGAGGGCTGCTGTCGCGGCTGCCACGGACGGTCGGGCGCGCCCTCCGGCGGCGGCGCGAAGGGATTGTCCTGCTGATCGCCCTCGGGCGCGCGCAGCGCGAGACGAATACGGCCGCTGCTCATGATGTGATGCGCCATCCCCTTGGGCTCGACTCCTTCTTCGGCTTGTACCGACGTGTACTGACGTCTTGCAACGACCGTACGACGATGTGCCATCCCTGTCAGATGCGTCACTTACGCCCGCGTGCGGGGCGCGCGAAGTGCCGCTCTCCCGGCAGACGCTACCGTCCGCGCGCTCCCCCGTCCCGTGGGGGCCGCCGGGAGTGCCGGTATCGTTGCTGACGGTCGGCGGCCTCGTAGGGTTCCCCATCATCCGATCCGCCTCCGACTCGTACGATCCTCTAAACGAGAGAGCACCGCCAGTGGCCGCGCCCGCACACGCCTCCACCCCCGCCCGTCTCGTCGTCCTCGTCTCCGGTTCCGGGACCAATCTCCAGGCGCTGCTCGACACCATCGAGGCCGATCCGTCGTACGGGGCCGGGGCCCGTGTGGTCGCCGTCGGCGCCGACCGCGACGGCATCGCGGGCCTGGACCGCGCCGTCCGCGCGGGCCTGCCCACCTTCGTCGTCCGCGTCAAGGACCACGAGGACCGCGCCGCCTGGGACCTCGCGCTCGCCGAGGCCACGGCGCGGTACGCGCCCGACCTCGTCGTCTCCGCGGGCTTCATGAAGATCGTCGGCAAGGAGTTCCTGGCCAGGTTCGGCGGCCGGATCATCAACACCCACCCCGCGCTGCTGCCGAGTTTCCCCGGCGCCCACGCCGTACGCGACGCGCTCGCGTACGGCGCCAAGGTGACCGGGTGCACCGTCCACTTCGTCGACGACGGCGTCGACACCGGCCCGGTCATCGCCCAGGGCGTGGTCGAGGTCCGGCCGGACGACACGGAGGACGCGCTCCACGAGCGCATCAAGGAAGTCGAGCGACGACTGCTCGTCGAGACCGTGGGGCGCCTGGCGCGCCACGGCTACCGCATTGAGGGACGAAAGGTTCATGTCGGTGAATAAGCCCATCCGTCGCGCGCTGATCAGTGTCTACGACAAGACGGGTCTCGAAGACCTGGCCCGCGGTCTGCACGAGGCGGGGGTGGAACTGGTGTCGACCGGGTCGACCGCCGCGAAGATCGCCGCCGCGGGCGTCCCCGTCACCAAGGTCGAGGAGCTGACCGGCTTCCCCGAGTGCCTGGACGGCCGGGTCAAGACGCTGCACCCGCGCGTCCACGCGGGCATCCTCGCCGATCTGCGTCTGCCCGACCACCAGCGGCAGCTCGCCGAACTCGGCGTCGAGCCGTTCGAGTTGGTCGTCGTCAACCTCTACCCGTTCAAGGAGACCGTCGCCTCGGGCGCGAGCCCCGACGAGTGCGTCGAGCAGATCGACATCGGCGGCCCCTCGATGGTCCGCGCCGCCGCCAAGAACCACCCGTCGGTGGCCGTCGTCGTCAGCCCGGGCCGGTACGCCGACGTCCTGGCCGCCGTCCGCGACGGCGGCTTCGACCTCGCCGCCCGCAAGCGGCTCGCCGCCGAGGCGTTCCAGCACACCGCCGCGTACGACGTGGCCGTCGCCTCCTGGTTCCTGGAGGGCTATGCGTCCAACGAGGAGTTCCCCGAGTTCAGCGGGCAGACGTACGACCTCCAGCAGACCCTGCGCTACGGCGAGAACCCGCACCAGGGCGCCGCGCTCTACAGCGACGGCAGCGGAAAGGGGCTGGCCGGGGCGGAGCAGTTGCACGGCAAGGAGATGTCGTACAACAACTACGTCGACACCGACGCCGCCCGCCGCGCCGCGTACGACCACGAGGGCGTCTGCGTCGCGATCATCAAGCACGCCAACCCGTGCGGGATCGCGGTCGGCACGGACGTCGCCGACGCCCACCGCAAGGCGCACGCCTGCGACCCGGTCTCCGCGTACGGCGGCGTCATCGCCGTCAACCGGCCCGTGTCGGTGGCCATGGCCGAGCAGGTCGCCGAGATCTTCACCGAGGTGATCGTGGCTCCCGGGTACGAGGACGGCGCCGTCGAGATCCTCGCGCGCAAGAAGAACATCCGCGTCCTGCGCTGCGCCGACGGGCCCGGCACCGTCACCGAGTACAAGCCCATCGAGGGCGGTCTGCTCGTCCAGGCCAAGGACCGTTTCCAGGCCGAGGGCGACGACCCCGAGACCTGGACCCTCGCCACCGGGGACGCGCTGACGGCGGCCCAGCTCGCCGAACTGGCCTTCGCCTGGCGCGCCTGCCGGGCCGTCAAGTCCAACGCCATTCTTCTCGCGAAGGGCGGCGCCACGGTCGGCGTCGGCATGGGGCAGGTCAACCGCGTCGACTCCGCCAGGCTCGCCGTCGAGCGCGCCGGGGCCGAGCGCGCCGCCGGCTCCTACGCCGCCTCCGACGCCTTCTTCCCGTTCCCCGACGGGCTGGAGGTCCTCACCGCCGCCGGGGTCGCCGCGGTCGTCCAGCCGGGCGGGTCCATCCGCGACGAAGCCGTCATCGAGGCGGCGGCCAAGGCGGGAGTCACGATGTACCTGACGGGGACGCGGCACTTCTTCCACTGAGCCTTGGGAGCTCCTCCACGCAGGAGGCTGGGCCCCGAAGGGGCGCGGGGAACTGCGCGACCGGCCCCCACCGGCCGGTGGTCGGGAAACCACCGATTTGCCTCGCTGGGGCCGGTGGTGACGTGCACGCACGTCGCGGCCGGCCGCGCAGTTCCTCGCGCCCCTGAAGGCACGCCCCTGCGTCAGGACTGGTCCTTGATGACCACGGTGTGGACCATCTTGTCGGCGAAGGTCTGCTTCTTGGCGTCCCACAGCGGCCAGAGGAACCCGAGGTAGCACGGCAGGCCGTCCAGGACGTGGAGCAGGCGGCGGCCGAAGGCGAGGCCGAAGCCGAGGGTGGAGCCGTCGTGTTCGCGCAGGAGGCGGATGCCGACGATCTTCTTGCCGGGGGTCTGCCCGGTGCTGCCCTCGCGGTAGCAGAGGAAGAGCATGGCGACGAGGCTGAGCAGGCCGCCGATGAGGATCAGCGCGACGGAACCGCCGGAGACATGCGGGTTGGGGCACGCGTCGCGGGGGATGCCCGCGTCGTCGCAGTCCTGCCAGCGGTCGGCGAGCTTGACGGACATCTGGGTGTAGCCCGCGATGAGCAGGCCGCCCGGTACGAGGTTGAACATCAGCGCGTCGAGCAGCGTGGCACCGAGCCGGGCGCCCCAACCGGCCAGCGGGGGCATGCCGGGCGGCAGGTTGCCCTGCGGGTAGCCGTACGGCGCCTGGCCCGGGTAGCCGCCGCCGGGGTAGCCGTAGCCGCCGGGCTGCTGCTGTTGCTGCGGGTATCCGGGGTAGCCGCCGGGCTGCTGCTGGTACGGCCCCGGCTGCTGCGGGACGCCCTGGCCGTACGGGTTCTGCGCGTAGGGCGGCTGCTGAGGCGGCTGGGACGGTCCGCCGTACGGGTTTCCGGGGCCGGGAGGGCCGGGGGGTTGGCTCACGTGCTGCTTCCTTACGCGCGCGGCTGGGACGACAGGGCCGGTCGGGACGGCGGCGGCCGGACCGCATCCGTCGTATATCCGTCGTACTGACCCAATCGGGGGACGAGGCCACATCGTGGGGCCCCCGTGCCCCGGCGCGCAAGGGACCAGAGGTGTCGGACACAGGTCGGGACGGTGGCTCCACCGTGCGGCGGTCCTGGCAGCGGTCGGGGCACCGGTCGAGGCACCCGTCCGGGCGTCGGCGAGCGTCGGCGAGGGCCGGGCACGGCACAGGCGGCGCTCAGGTGACACCCAGGCGGGGTTCGCGCCGGGGGCGGATTGGTCCGGCGCGGGTCCGATCCGCGAGAATGGCGGGCATGACCGCCCAGATTCTCGATGGCAAGGCCACCGCCGCCGCGATCAAGTCCGAACTCGCCGAACGCGTCCAGGCGCTGAAGGCCCGCGGGATCACCCCCGGCCTCGGCACGCTGCTGGTCGGCGACGACCCGGGCAGCAAGTGGTACGTCGCGGGCAAGCACCGCGACTGCGCGCAGGTGGGCATCGGCTCCATCCAGCGTGAACTCCCGGACACCGCCACGCAGGAGGAGATCGAGGCGGTCGTCCGCGAGCTGAACGCGGACCCGGCCTGCACCGGCTACATCGTGCAGCTCCCGCTCCCCAAGGGCATCGACACCAACCGGGTGCTGGAGCTGATGGACCCGGCCAAGGACGCGGACGGGCTGCACCCGATGAGCCTCGGCCGCCTGGTGCTCAACGAGACCGGGCCGCTGCCCTGCACCCCCAACGGCATCGTCGAACTGCTGCGCCGCCACGGCGTGGAGATCAACGGCGCCGACGTGGTCGTGGTCGGCCGCGGCATCACCGTGGGCCGCTCGATCGGCCTGCTGCTGACCCGTAAGTCGGAGAACGCGACGGTCACCTTGTGCCACACCGGCACCCGTGACCTCTCCGCGCATCTGCGGCAGGCCGACATCGTCGTGGCCGCCGCAGGTGTGCCGCACATCATCAAGCCGGAGGACGTGAAGCCGGGCGCGGCCGTCCTGGACGTCGGCGTGAGCCGCGACGAGAACGGCAAGATCGTCGGCGACGTGCATCCGGGCGTGGCCGAGGTGGCCGCCTGGATCTCGCCGAACCCCGGTGGCGTCGGCCCGATGACGCGGGCGCTGCTCCTCCAGAACGTGGTGGAGGCGTCCGAGCGGGCCGCGGGCGATGTCGGCTGATCCGGGTCCCGCGGCAGGGGCCGCGGACTTCGGCGCCGGGGAGCCGGGGATCGGCCGGACGCCGGGGGAGGGCCGTGAGAACGGATCGGGCCCTGCGTCGGCGTCGGCGCCGGTGCCCGCGCCCTCGTCCGCCGGACACCCGGCCGGGCACTCCTCCGGGCATTCCCTCGGACAGGCGGCCGGATTCGCCGGGGAGCACGGCAGGCACGAGGCCGGGCCCGGCAGGACCACCGCGCGCCCCGAGGGCGGCGGCCGGGCGGCGGGCAAGGACGCCCCCGCACCCGCCCGGCAGTGGCCGATCCTGCTGGTCATCTGCGGCGCGGTCATCGGGCTGATCGTCACGGCGACCGGCGCCTTCCGCGCGGGCACGATCGTGATCGGGGCGTCGCTGCTGGTCGGCGCCGCGCTGCGCTGGGGCGTGACGGCGGTCGGCATGCTCGCGGTCCGCAGCCGGTTCACCGACGTGATCACGTACGGGCTGTTCGGTCTCGCGATCGTGCTGCTGGCGCTGATGGCGCAGCCGGATCCGCTGATCAGGATTCCGTTCCTGGAGGACATCATCCACTTCTCGGTGCGGTAGCCCGTCGCGGTGGCCCGGAACGGTGGGCTGACGCGGTGGGGTGCCGCAGGGCCATGTCCTTTGGGGGCGCGGGCTCCTGCGCGACCAGCCACTGACAGTGGCGCGGCCGAAAATCCCGCCCCAGTGGGGCAGTCGCTGTGGTGTTCGGGCTGGCGGCCCGGTGGGGGTTGCTCGCGCGGTTCCCCGCGCCCCTGACGGGGCGTGTCAGCTCCTGCGTGAGGTGCCAAGGGCCCAGCGGGCGACCTTCGCCGTGGGCGGCGGGCCGGTCTTTTCAGGGGCGCGGGGAACTGCGCGGCCAGCCACGGCGCTCCCGCAGGTCGCCACCGGCCCCGGCGGGGCACCCCGGTTGTTTCCCGGCCCCCGGCCGGTGGGGGTTGCTCGCGCGGCTCCCCGCGCCCCTACGGGGCGCATCCCCCTGGGCGGGCGCTGGGCCGCGACAGCGGGGGCGCGGACGAAGAACTGGCCTCAGAGGCGGCCGGGGCCCGGCAATAGCAGGTCCGGACGAGTTCGGGGAGGCTGTCCGGAAAGTCCCCCCGACAAGGGGACACCCGTTCTAGCGTTGCCCCCGGCGGGGGACTCGTTGAGACAGGGGGCACGATGGGGCAGTGGGAGCCGTTGGCGGAGCGGATTCCGGTGGATGTGCGGCGGCTGGCCGTGCAGTTACGCCGGATGAAGGACCGCGGCGGCCTGACGGTCCCGGCGCTGGCGGCGCGCACGGCGCAGTCGGCGCAGGCGTGGGAGAAGTACCTCAACGGCAGGCAACTGCCGCCGCTGGACGCGGTGGAGGTGCTGGCGCAGGCGAGCGGCGCGGACTACGACCGGGTCGGCGCGCTGTGGAAGCTGGCGGAGAAGGCCGCGACCGGCACCGGCGACAGGGGCCGGGGCAAACCCGTACCGCATCCCGATCCGCTGGACCCGCTGGGAGCGGAGGAAGGGCTGCCGGGCAACCGCCGCCGCAGGGCGCTGCTGTTCGGTACGGCGGGGGTGCTGGCGATCGGCGCGGCGGTGACGGTGCTGCTCGCGGCGGGCCCAAGCACCGGGCGGGCCCCGGCGCCCGAGGCGGCGCCGACGGCGACCGACCGGGCGGGCGCGCCGCTGACACCGGGAGCGAAGGGCGCGGCGCCCCGTACGTCGCCGGGCACGGGCGGCGCGCCGGGAAGAACCGCCCCCACGGCCGAGCCCTCGATGACGGTGATGACGGGCGACGGCTCCCCGTCCGCCGGTCCGCCGGGAGCACCCGGTGCGACGGCCACCCACGGCGCGGGCCCCGGCAGCGCGCCGAGCGGCGGCGCCCCCGGCACCGTACCGACCGATTCCGGGTCCCCTTCGGCGCCCGTCTCCGGAGGAACCGTTTCTCCTACGGATACGCCCACCGGTCCCGCGTCCCCGACCGCGACCGCCACCGGCCGCGGCGGCCTGTGCCTCGGCCTGCTCGTCGTCAACCTCTGTCTGGGCGGCCAGGGCTGAGGCGCGCGGACCCGCGGCGCCCCGCGCGAAGGCGCGGACGCGGGCCCAGCGCGGCACGGGAACGTCACCCGGGGGCCTTCCCGGTGACCGGGGCCACACGCCCTCGCGTCACCGTCGGCGCCGCCGCGCGATAGCCTGACAGGCGGCTCTCTTGACGACGAGAGAGTCACGTTCCGGGGCCGCTCGGGCCACTGCCGGGGCGGCAATGCCAGGTACCCGCAGGAAAAGGCCAGGAGAAGGCAATGACTCGCACTCCCGTCAACGTCACCGTCACCGGAGCGGCAGGCCAGATCGGCTACGCCCTCCTCTTCCGCATCGCCTCGGGCCACCTGCTCGGCGCGGACGTGCCGGTGAGGCTCCGTCTGCTGGAGATCCCCCAGGGACTGAAGGCCGCGGAGGGGACCGCGATGGAGCTGGACGACGCCGCCTTCCCGCTGCTCCAGGGCATCGACATCACCGACGACCCGAACGTGGCCTTCGACGGCGCCAACGTCGCGCTGCTGGTCGGCGCCCGCCCGCGCACCAAGGGCATGGAGCGCGGCGACCTGCTGGAGGCCAACGGCGGCATCTTCAAGCCGCAGGGCAAGGCCATCAACGACCACGCGGCCGACGACATCAAGGTCCTGGTCGTCGGCAACCCGGCGAACACCAACGCGCTCATCGCGCAGTCCGCCGCCCCCGACGTACCGGCCGAGCGCTTCACCGCGATGACCCGCCTGGACCACAACCGCGCGGTCGCGCAGCTCGCGAAGAAGACCGGCGTGCCGGTCTCGGAGATCAAGCGGCTCACCATCTGGGGCAACCACTCGGCGACCCAGTACCCCGACATCTTCCACGCCGAGGTCGCGGGCAAGAACGCCGCCGAGGTCGTCAACGACGAGCAGTGGCTGGCCGACACCTTCATCCCGACCGTCGCCAAGCGCGGCGCCGCGATCATCGAGGCGCGTGGCGCGTCCTCCGCCGCCTCCGCCGCGTCGGCCGCCCTCGACCACGTCCACACCTGGGTCAACGGCACCGCGGAGGGCAACTGGACCTCCATGGGCATCGTCTCCGACGGCTCCTACGGCGTCCCGGCCGGTCTCATCTCGTCCTTCCCGGTCACCACGAAGGACGGCGCCTTCGAGATCGTCCAGGGCCTGGAGATCAACGAGTTCTCGCGCGCGCGCATCGACGCGTCCGTGAAGGAGCTGGAAGAGGAGCGCGCCGCCGTGCGCGAGCTGGGCCTCATCTGAGTTCCGTTCTTTTCTGCCGGTAAGGGGTCCCGCCCTGGTGCGGGGCCCCTTACGTTTGCCCCATGGACGTCATCCTGCGCGAGGTACGCGACTCGGACCTGCCCGTCTTCTTCGTTCAGATGCAGGACCCCGAGGCGGTACGGATGGCCGCCTTCACCGCCGAGGACCCGACGGACAGCGCCCGCTTCCACGCCCACTGGGCCCGCGTCCGCGCCACTCCCGGCGTCGTCAACCGCACGGTCGTCGCCGCCTCCGACGGTACGGTCGTCGGCCACGCCGCCGTCTACGGGCCGCCCGAGGAGCGCGAGGTCACGTACTGGATCGGCCGCGAGTTCTGGGGCCGCGGCGCCGCCACCGCCGCCCTCCGCCAACTCCTCGCCGTCGCCCCCGAACGCCCCCTGCACGCCCGCGCCGCCGCCGACAACCCCGGCTCAATCCGCGTCCTGCGGAAATGCGGCTTCCTCCCCACCGGCACCGACCGCGGCTTCGCGAACGCCCGCGGCGAGGACATCGACGAAATCCTCCTCACCCTCCCCGCCTGACCTCGACTTCCGCCGCCGCCTGCTCCCTTACCCGGGCGCCAGGACCTCGCAGAGGCGGGAGAGGGCTCCGGAGAAGGCGTGGTCGGGGGGTGTGGCGTAGCCGATGACGAGGGAAGTGGGGGCGTGGGCGGTGGGGGCGCCGTAGACGGGGAGGCCGCTGAGGGCCAGGCCGAGGGCGTGGGCGCGGTCCACGAGGGCTTGCAACGGGCCGGTCTCCGGCGGGAGTTCGAGTACGGCGTGCAGGCCCGCGGCGATGCCGGAGACGCGGACGTGGGGGGCGTGTTCGGCCAGGGCCGCCACCAGGCGGTCGCGGCGGGCGCGGTAGTGCAGGCGCATGCGGCGTACGTGGCGGTCGTACGCGCCCGATCCGATGAACTCGGCGAGGGTCAACTGGTCGAGCACCGGCGAGTGGTGGTCGGCCATCCGCTTCTCGCGCACGACCGCGTCCAGCAGATGCGGGGGCAGCGCGAGCCACGCCAGCCGCAGGCCCGGCGCGAGGCTCTTGCTCGCCGTGCCCGCGTACACGACGTGTCCGGGCGCGAGTCCCTGGAGGGCGCCGACGGGCTGCCGGTCGTAGCGGAACTCCCCGTCGTAGTCGTCCTCCAGGATCACCGCGCCAGTGCTCCGCGCCCACCCCGTGACGGCCGTCCGGCGTCCGGGGGACAGCGGCACACCGGTCGGGAACTGGTGCGCGGGGGTCAGCAGCACCGCCTGCGCCGAGCCGTCCAGGCGGTCCACCCGCGCCCCGTCGCCGTCCACGTCCAGCGGCACCGTCTCAAGTCCCGCCGTGCGCAGCAGCGTTCGCGTGTCGGGGAAGCCCAGCGCCTCGACGGCGATCCGGCGGGCGCCCCGGCCGTACAGCGCGCGGGCCAGCAGACCGACGCCCTGCACGTACCCCGTGCAGATCATCAGGTGCTCCGGGTCGGTCCGCACCCCGCGCACCCGCGCGAGATACGTGCTCAGCGCCGCCCGCAACTCCGGCCGCCCGCGCGGGTCGGTGTACCCGAACGCCTCGTTCGGCGCCGCCGCCAGCGCCCGCCGCGCCGCCGCCGACCACGCGGCGCGCGGAAAGGACGACAGGTCGGGCGAGCCGGGCCACAGGCTGTACGGGAGGCCGGTCGCGTTGTCCGGCACCAGCTCGGCCGGGGTGACGGGCGTACGGCGTACGGGGGCGCTCTGCGCCCGGCCGGGGATCGCGGCCGGGCGCGGCGCCACCGTCGTGCCCGAGCCCTGCCGCGCGGTCAGCCAGCCCTCGGCGACGAGCTGCGCGTACGCGTCCGCGACCGTATTGCGCGCGAGGCCCAGATCCCCGGCCAGCACCCGGCTGGACGGCAGGCGGGTACCGGGGGAGAGGCGGCCGTCGCGCACGGCCTCGCGCAGGGCCCGCTCAAGACCGGCCCGCGCGCCGCCGCCCGCCGCGGTCCGCGCGGCGGGGAGGTCGAGCAGCAGGTCGTAGTCGGCGGCGCGCTCACCGCGAGTGGCCCAGTCGTTCATGCTCCAAGTGGACCACGGTACGGAGCCACTTTCCTCCTACGGTGGAGGCATGACGACGACGACCGACGACACCGCTACCGTTCCCGCGCCCGCGCGCCGGATCGACCTCAACGACAAGGCCCCCGACTTCTACGCGGCCATGGCCGCCCTCGACAAGGCCGCCGCCCGCGGCCTCGACCCCGCAGTCCGCGAACTCGTCCGGGTCCGCGTCTCCCAGCTCAACGGCTGCGCCTACTGCGTCGACAAGCACAGCGCCGACGCCCGCGCCCTCGGCATCACCGAGCAGAAGCTGTACGGCGTCACCGTCTGGCGCGAGACGCCCTTCTTCACCGCCCGCGAGCGCGCCGCCCTCGCCCTGGCCGAGGCCGTCACCCACCTCGGTGACCACGGCGTCCCCGACGCCACCTTCGACGAGGCCGCCCGGCTCTTCGACGCCGACGAGTTCCCCCGCCTCCTGGCCATGTGCGTCACCATGAACGCCTGGAACCGGATCGGCGTCTCCTGCCGGATGTCCCCGGCGGTCCGCGCGTAAGCCGCGGTACGGCTGCCGGTCAGGTCACGCGCCGGGTGGCGGTGCGGCTGCCGGTCAGGTCACGCGTCCGGGTGGCGGTACGGCTGCCGGTCAGGTCACGCGTCCGGGTGGCGGTACGGCTGCCGGTCAGGTCACGCGCCGGGCGGCGGTACGGCTGCCGGTCAGGTCACGCGCCGGGCGGCGGTACGGCTGCCGGTCAGGTCACGCGTCCGGGTGGCGCGCCGCGTCGAGCAGGGAATTCGCGCCCCGCGCGACGAGTTCCGCGGCCAATTCCTTTCCGAGCCTTTCCGGCTGCTGCGCCGGACCGCTGACGGCGGCGGAAATCTGCGTCCTGCCGTCGAGAGACGTGACCTGTCCGAACAGCCGCAGATTTCCGGCCGGGTCCAATTCGGCGTAACCCCCGACCGGAACGCTGCACCCGCCGTGCAATTCGGCGAGGAACGCGCGTTCGGCGCGGACCCGCGCGTCGACGGAGGCGTCACCGGCGCAGGCGAGCAGGTCGCGTACGGCGGTGTCGTCCGCGCGGATCTGGATGCCGAGGGCGCCCTGGCCCGGACTCGGCGGGAAGAGGTCGAGCGGCAGCACCTCGCTCACGGCGCCGTCGAGACCGAGCCGGCGCAGGCCCGCCAGGGCCAGCACGACCGCGTCCAGCCCCTCGGTCGCCAGCTTCTCCAGGCGCGGCGGTACGTTGCCGCGAATCGGCACGATCCGCACGTCAGGGCGTACGGCGAGGAGCTGGCCGGTCCGGCGGGCCGCCCCCGTACCGACCCTGGCCCCCTCCGGCAGCCCGGCGAGCGTCGCCCCGCACAGCGCGTCGGCCACGTCCTCCCGCCCCGGCGGCGGCAACAGCGTCAGGCCCGGCGGATTCGACGTCGGCAGGTCCTTGAGGGAGTGGACGACCACGTCCACGTCACCGCGCGCCAGCGCGGCCTCCTGCTCCGTGCTGAACGCCGAGCCGCCGCTCACCGCCGACACGTCGGCCAGCGGTGAGCGCCGGTCGCGGTCGCCGCCCTCGACGATCACCCGATGCGTGAAGGTCACCTCGGGAAACCACTCCCTCAACGGCGCCAGATATTCACGCACTTGCGCCCTGGCGAGGTCGCTCCCGCGTGATCCGACAATGCAACGGCCCTGCTTCACATTCGCCAATTGCCCATGCCTCCAAGCGTTTCCGCTTCACCCTAAACCCGGCCGCCACCTCCTTTTGCAAACACGATGTCGGCAATACCGCGCGGCAGTGGGCCGACCGTGGACCGGCAGTGGACCGGCAGTGAACCGGCCGTGCCTCAGAAGCCGATGGGCTCGCGGAGCAGCAGTACGGTGCCGCGCCCCGGCACGTACTCCGCGTTGAGGACCAGGAGGCGGTTCACGGTGCTCGGCCAGCCGTGCACCTCCATGGTCCTGGCGTTCTCCAGCGGCAGGCAGTGCTCCTCCACCCGGCGCAGCGCCGTCTCCAGGTCCGGCACGACCTTCTGCGCGCCCACCACCCAGATCGCGCGCCCCGCCCCGCCCGCGTACCCGGGCAACTGGCTCCCGCTGCCCGACGCGATCACCAGCGACCCCGTCTCGGTGACGGCGGCGACGCTCCCGACGCTGACGTCCGGACCGGCCAGCGCCCGCCGGATCGCGTCCGCCTCGCTCGCCCGGTCCATGGCCAGCACGCGCGGCTTGACCGCCTCGTACCGCCCGCTCCCGTTGATGTCCTCCTCGATCCCGGACAGCCGCAGCGTCTCGCTGGCCCCGGTGAACACGCTCGCGCCCGGCGGGATCAGCTCGCCCACCCGGACCCGCGCGGCGGCCACGTCATCGAGGATCTCCGCGTCGAAGCCGTGCAGCACCAGAGCCTCCGCCGCCCGCTCCAGCCGCTCCGCCGCCACCGCTTCCGTGAACGTGACGGCCGATGTCCGCGTACCCATGATCACTCCCGGCTTTCTGCCCGACCCGACGAATCAGCGCACCGTCCGTGGGTGGGCGGTGCGCTGATGTGTCGCACGGAAGCGGCCGAATGTGACCGATGGGGCCGGCTCGCGGCCGGCTCGCGGCCGAAGCACGGCAGGAGTCGCGGCCGAGTCGACCCCGCAGCGCCGTTACAGCCGCGTCGCGGCCTTGGCGGACTGCTGGTGGGGGACGGCCGAGAGGCCCTCGCGGCCGAAGGGGTACTCGCGCATCTTGCGCCAGACGCCGTCCTCGCCCTGCTCGTAGAGGGCGAAGCTGATCGCGGTCCAGGCGGCGGAGAAGGTGGCGAGCTCGGACTGGGCCAGGTCCATGGCGGTGTCGGGGATGCCGTGGGCGACCGTGACGTGCGGGTGGTACGGGAACTGGAGCTCACGGGAGACGGGTCCCGAGCGGACCTGCTCCTGGAGCTGGGCGCAGGCGTCGCCGCCGTCGGCGAGGCGGACGTAGACCACGGGGGAGAGCGGCCGGAAGGTGTCCGTGCCGTGCAGCCGCATCAGGAAGGGGCGGCCGTCGGCGGCGACCTGCGCGAGGTGGCGGCGCAGCGCAGGAAGCGTGTCGCAGTCGACCTCGGTGGGCGGCAGCAGCGTGACGTGGGTGGGGATCGCGTACGCCGCCGGATCGCCGAAACCGGCGCGCCGCTCCTGGAGCAGGCGCCCGTACGGCTCCGGGACCGCGATGGACACGCCGATCGTGGTGGTCGTGGAGGTTCCCACTGCGCTCACCCCTTTCCCCGTTCAGCCGGCCGCGTGGTCACCCCCGCGCGATGACCCCGCATGGTCATACAGCCATCATGCGGGACAATCATGCGAGAGCAGAAAAATCGTCCTCGGTACCGCCCCGTACCGTACTCAGTGCTTGGCGGGCAGGAACCCGACCCGGTCGTACGCCCCGGCCAGCGTCTCCGCCGCCACGGCGCGCGCCTTCTCGGCACCTTTCGCCAGCACCGCGTCCAACGTCTCCGGGTCCCCCAAATACTCCTGCGTACGCTCACGGAACGGTGTGACCCACTCCACGAAGATCTCCGCGAGGTCGGTCTTCAGCGCACCGTAGCCCTTGCCCTCGTACCGCTCCTCGAGTTCCGGAATTCCGGTACCGGTGAGCGCGGAGTGAATCGTGAGCAGGTTGCTGATGCCCGGCTTGTCTTTTTCGTCATATTTGACGACCGTGCCGGTGTCCGTCACCGCGCTGCGGAACTTCTTCGCCGACGTCTTCGGCTCGTCCAGCAGATTGACCAGGCCCTTCGGCGACGCCGCCGACTTGCTCATCTTGGCCGTCGGGTCCTGGAGGTCGTAGATCTTCGCGACCTCCCGCACGATGTGCGGCGCCGGGACGGTGAAGGTCGGGCCGAAGCGCGTGTTGAACCGCTCCGCCAGGTCCCGGGTCAGCTCGATGTGCTGCCGCTGGTCCTCGCCGACCGGCACCGCGTCCGCCTGGTACAGCAGGATGTCCGCGACCTGGAGGATCGGATACGTGAACAGGCCGACCGTCGAGCGGTCCGCGCCCTGCTTGGCCGACTTGTCCTTGAACTGCGTCATCCGGGACGCCTCACCGAAGCCGGTCAGGCAGTTCATCACCCAGCCGAGCTGGGCGTGCTCGGGCACATGGCTCTGGATGAACAGCGTGCAGCGGTCCGGGTCGAGTCCGGCGGCCAGGAGCTGGGCGGCGGCCAGCCGCGTGTTCGCCCGCAGCTCGGCCGGGTCCTGCGGCACGGTGATCGCGTGCAGGTCGACCACCATGTAGAAGGCGTCGTGCGTCTCCTGGAGCGCCACGTACTGGCGGATCGCCCCCAGGTAGTTCCCCAGGTGGAACGAACCGGCGGTGGGCTGGATACCGGAAAGCGCGCGCGGGCGATCTGTTGCCATGTCCATCATTCTCTCAGGTGGTGACCCCGCTCCCATACCCCTGGTGGACACCACTGGCCGCCGTCGGTGAGGTTTCGCCGTGATCGCGGCGAGCGACGATAGAAAAGGGGCGTCACCCCGCCCCTTCGCCCTGGCCTCCGACGTACAACGAACGGAGAACGCACGTGACCACCACCGCAGGTCCTTCCGGCACCGCAGGTACCACCGGCACCACCGGTGCGCGGATCGCCGCCGCCGAGGCGCACAGCGCGCACAATTACCACCCGCTCCCCGTCGTGGTCGCCACGGCCGAAGGCGCGTGGATGACCGACGTCGAGGGCCGCCGTTATCTCGACATGCTCGCGGGCTACTCGGCGCTGAACTTCGGCCACGCCAACCCCCGGCTGATCGCGGCGGCCAAGGCGCAGCTCGACCGGGTCACGCTGACCTCCCGCGCCTTCCACCACGACCGCTTCGCGGACTTTTGTACGCGGCTCGCCGAGCTGTGCGGCATGGAGATGGTGCTGCCGATGAACACCGGCGCCGAAGCGGTGGAGACCGCCGTCAAAACGGCGCGCAAGTGGGGCTACCGGGTCAAGGGCGTACCGGACGGCCGGGCCAAGATCGTCGTCGCGGCCGGCAACTTCCACGGCCGCACCACCACGATCGTCAGCTTCTCCACCGACCCCGAGGCGCGCGCGGACTTCGGCCCGTACACCCCCGGCTTCGTGACCGTCCCCTACGGCGACCTCGCCGCGCTCGAAGCGGCCGTGGACGACGAGACCGTCGCCGTGCTGCTGGAGCCGATCCAGGGCGAGGCGGGCGTCCTCGTGCCGCCGCCCGGCTATCTCGCCGGGGTGCGCCGGGTCACCGCCGAGCGCGGGGCGCTCTTCATCGCCGACGAGATCCAGTCCGGTCTCGGCAGGACCGGCCGCACCTTCGCCTGCGAGCACGAGGACGTCGTCCCCGACATGTACGTCCTCGGCAAGGCGCTCGGCGGCGGCGTCGTGCCCGTCTCGGCCGTGGTCTCCTCCCGCGACGTCCTCGGCGTCTACCGGCCCGGCGAACACGGGTCCACCTTCGGCGGGAACCCGCTGGCCTGCGCCGTCGGGCTCGAAGTCCTCGCCATGCTGCGCACCGGGGAGTACCAGGAGCGTGCCGCCGAACTCGGTGACCACCTGCACCGCGAGCTCTCCCTCCTCACCGGCTCCGGCAAGGTCACCGAGGTGCGCGGGCGCGGGTTGTGGGCCGGGGTCGACATCGACCCCGCCGTGGGGACCGGCCGCGAGATCTCCGAGCGGCTCATGGCGCTCGGGGTTCTCGCCAAGGACACCCACGGCAGCACCATTCGGCTGGCGCCGCCGCTCACCATCTCCAAGGACGACCTCGACTGGGGCCTCACCCAACTCCGCACAGTCCTCTCCGCCTGACCTTCCCCCCTCCCGGCGGGGCGGTCCCCCTGTCCCCGGACCACCCACCGGCGGGCTGTCCCTTCGTCTCCGGACCGCCCGCCGGTGGTGGGTTGCTCGCGTGGTTCCTCCCCCCAACCTTCGCCCGGGAGGTGCTTCTGGCGGGGCGGGCCGTCTTTCGTCCGGGGGTGGGCCGGTTTTTTTAGGGGCGCGGGGCTGTGTCTGATGTGCGGCTGGCGCCGCGTGGGCGCGCTCGGTCACGCGCCCCAGAGGGGCAGTTTGGTTGTCTTCCGGCCACCGGCCGGTGGGAAAGATCGGCTCGCCGTCTGCGGCGGAGGAAGCGTTCGGGGCGGGGCCCGGGGGGCTGGACGCCCTAGAGTCAGGGGCGTGCTTCTGGGAATGGTGTGTGCGCTGGGCGCGGCCGTGTGTTTCGGGGTGGCGTCGGTGCTGCAAGCGGTGGCGGCGCGGGCGGCGGCGGAGCCGGGCGGAGGCGCGCGCTCGGCGGTCGACGCGCGGCTGCTGGGCAGGGCCCTGCGCGAGTGGCGCTACGTGGCGGGCCTGGGCCTCGACGGCGTGGGCTTCGCGCTGGAACTGGTCGCGCTGAGGTCGCTGCCGATCTACGCGGTGGGCGCGGCCCTGGCGGCGAGCCTGGCGGTCACGGCGGTCGCGGCGGCGCGGCTGCTGGACACGCGGCTGTCGCCGCGCGAGTGGGGCGCGGTCGCGGCGGTGTGCGGCGGCCTGGCGCTGCTGGGCATGGCCTCGGGCAGCGAGGGGGCCGGCGCGGACCACGGCGGTACGGCGCTGCGCTGGGGCACGCTGGCCACGGCGCTCGCCGTCCTCGCCGCGGGCACGGCGGCCGGCCGTCTCCCCGAACGCTCCCGCGCGGCGGCGCTGGGCCTCGGCGCGGGCCTCGGCTTCGGCGTGGTCGAGGTCGCCGTCCGCGTCATCGACGGCATGACCCCGGTGGCGCTGCTCACCAACCCGGCCGTGTACGGCCTCCTCGTCGGCGGCGGAGCCGCCTTCCTGCTGCTGACCTCCGCCCTCCAGCGCGGCTCGGTGACGGCCGCCACCGCGGGGATGGTCATCGGCGAGACCGTCGGCCCTGCGCTCGTCGGCGTCCTCGCCCTCGGCGACCGGACCCGCCACGGCTGGGCCCCGGTCGCGGTCGCGGGCTTCGCCCTCGCGGTCGTCGGTGCCCTGGCCCTGGCCCGCTTCGGCGAGGTCGCCCCGCCCGGGGAGGACGCCGAGAAGAAGACGGACGAGGCGACCCCCAGCCGCCTGTGAGCGGGCGTACGGACGCTCAGCCCGCCGCGCGCGGAGTCAGCGGATCCGTCAGCGTACGGAGGTCGATCGCGTTCGCCATCGCGCGGTAACCGGCGTCGTCGGGATGCAGGTGGTCGCCGCTGTCGTAGGCGGGGGACAGGCGGTGCGGCCGGGCGGGGTCGCGCAGCGCGGTGGACAGGTCGAAGACGGCGGCGAAGTCGCCGGGCGCCGAGTAGTACGTGGTCTCGGCGGCCAGCCAGTGCCGCCCCGACGCGCCCGCGTCACCGGGGAAGTAGACGCTGACCAGCAGATTCTCGTCCGCGTTGACGGTCATCGCGAGGGGGTCGGTCGCCGCGTCCCGCCCGGCCGGGATCGTCGTGGCGCCCGCCCCGGAGAACGTCGCGGTGTGATGCGTGCCGGGTACGGCGTCGCCGCCGTGCGCCTGGACGGCCACGTCCACGGCCCCGACCGGCAGCGGCCCGGTCCCGTACCGGTTCGACAGCCGCACCCGTACGCCCGTCCCGCCGATCGTCGGGTGCACGACCATGCGCACCGTGCGGTGGTGGACGCGCTGGCCGCCGCCCGCCAGCGCCGCCGTCCACGCGCCGACCCGGGGGAGCACGGGCCTGGGCGGGGCCGCGCTCTGCACGGCCGACCTGGCGCCGGTACCGGACAGCCCCGCGACGACGAAGACGGAGCTGACGACGAGCGCGAAGGCCACGACCGGCGGGGTCAGCCACCGCAGCCGCCGACCCCGAAGTCCTCTCCCGTCAGCGGGAGTCGCCCCCATGGCCCCCTCCTCCGGAACGCTGTGTCACCGTCTGTGGAGCGTACGACACGGCCGCCCGCCGCCGACGGCGCGCGCCCCGGAGCCGGTACCGGGTCAGACCGGCAGGCGGCGGAAGAGCGGCCTCGGGACGTGCCGCAGGGCCGACATGACGACGCGCAGGGTGCCGGGCACCCAGACCGTTTCGCTGCGGCGGCGCAGCCCGGTCTCGATGGCGACCGCGACGGCCTCGGGGGTGGTGGCCAGCGGGGCCTCTTCGCGACCCGCGGTCATCTTGGTGCGGACGAAGCCGGGACGGACGATCATGACGTGCACGCCGGCCCCGTGCAGGGCGTCGCCGAGGCCCTGGGCGAAGGCGTCGAGCCCGGCCTTGCTGCTGCCGTAGATGAAGTTGGCGCGGCGGGCGCGCTCGCCGGCCACGGAGGACAGCACGACCAGCGAGCCATGGCCCTGCGACTGGAGGGCGCCCGCGCAGACGAGGGAGGCGGAGACGGCGCCGGTGTAGTTGACCTGGGCGACGTGGACGGCCGAGAGCGGTTCCTGCTCGTCGCGGGCCTGGTCGCCGAGGACGCCGAAGGCGAGCAGCACCATGTCGATGTCGCCCTCGGTGAAGAGCTTGCCGAGGACCTCCTCGTGCGAGGCCGGGTCGAGGGCGTCGAAGCCGACCGCGTGGACGTCGGCGCCGAGCGCGCGCAACTGCGTCGCGGCGGCGTCCAGCGCGTCGGAGGGGCGGCCCGCGAGATAGACGGTACGGGTGCGGCGGGCGATGAGGCGGCGGGCGGTGGCCAGCGCGATCTCGGAGGTGCCGCCGAGGATCAGCAGGGACTGGGGGGCGCCGAACGCGTCCTTCACGGGAAGCTCCTTCGAGGCTGTGGCCCTTAGAGGGCCAGGCGGCGGGCGAGGTCGGACGTGATCACGCCGCGCGGGTCGTACGTGGCGCGCAGGGTGCGGAAGTCGTCGAGGCGCGGGTACATCCGGGCCAGGAGCTCGGGCCGCAGCCGCGCGTCCTTGGCGAGGTAGACCCGGCCGCCCGCCTCCGCGACCTCCTCGTCCAGCTCGTCGAGGAACGCGCCGAGGCCGGGGAGCGCGGCGGGGATGTCGAGGGCGAGGGTCCAGCCCGCCATCGGGAAGGAGAGCCAGCCGGGGTCGCCCTCGCCGAAGCGCTTGAGCACGGCGAGGAAGGACGGGCAGCCGCGGGCGCCGATCCGTCCGACGATGCGTCGCAGCGCCTCCTCCTGGCCGTGGCCGACGACGAACTGGTACTGGACGAAGCCGCTGCGGCCGTAGATCCGGTTCCAGTGCGGCAGGCCGTCCAGCGGGTGGAAGAAGGTGGACAGGCGCTGGAGTTCGCCGCGCCGCTCGCGCGGGGCCCTGCGGTACCAGAACTCGTTGAACAGGCCGACGCTGGTACGGCCGAGCAGGCCCTCGGGGACGAAGCGCGGGGCGGCGGGCAGCCGTCCGGGGCGGAAGGCGAGCGGGTCGCGGCGGGCGCGGGACGTGGCGGGCAGCGCGTCGAGCGGGGCGTGGTCGCCGCGGGTGAGCACGGCGCGGCCGGTCTTCGCGCCGCGCGCGAGCAGGTCGATCCAGGCCACCGAGTAGCGGTACGTGTCGTCGGTCGCGGTCAGCCGCGCCATCAGGTCGTCCAGGTCGGTGGCGCGTTCGGTGTCCACGGTCATCAACGACGTCTGGACCGGCAGGAGCTGGAGGGTCGCGGCCAGGATGACGCCGGTCAGGCCCATCCCGCCGGCCGTCGCCCAGAACAGGCCCGGCTCGTCCTCGGGCGTGACCAGCCGGGTCTCGCCGTCGCCGGTGAGCAGTTCGATGGCGCGCACATGGCGGGAGAAGGACCCGGAGCCGTGGTGGTTCTTGCCGTGGATGTCCGCGCCGATCGCGCCGCCGACCGTCACGTAGCGGGTGCCGGGCGTGACGGGGACGAACCAGCCGAGCGGCAGCAGCACCTCCATCAGGCGGTGCAGCGAGACGCCCGCGTCGCACACGACCAGGCCGTTGACGGCGTCGATCTCGTGGACGCGGTCGAGTCCGGTCATGTCCAGGACGGCGCCGCCCGCGTTCTGCGCCGCGTCCCCGTAGGCCCGGCCCAGGCCCCGCGCGATGGCGCCGCGGCCGTCGCTGCCGGTGACCGCCGCGACGGCCGCCTCGTACGTCAGGGGGCGCAGGACGCGGGCGGTGGTGGGGGCGGTGCGGCCCCAGCCGGTGACCGGGCCGACGCGGCTGGGGAGGTCGGCGGGTTCGGAGCCGCGATCGAGGGGGGCGGCGGTGGGGTCGGCCGAGGAGTCGGCGGGGTCGGCCGAGGAGTCGGCGGCGGTGCGGCCCTCGCCGGTGACGGGGACGGTCGTCGCGGAGGGTACAGGCATGCCCGTGACCGTAGCGCCCTGAGTGGTGCGAAAGATCACGAATAGTGCGTTATGCGGCTTTTCTCACTGAAAAGGGTGAGTGGTGGTGCGTGAGGAGCCGTCGCGCACGGTAAGTACTCGGGGTCTAAGTGTGATGACCCGACAATTCGCCCAGGTGGGGCGGCCGGTCGCCCAGCAGTGGCGGCCGAGGGTCACGAGCCGTCGCTGCGAGGGAGTACCGACCAGTGCGCTACCCCGACTCCGCCGCGGAACGCGCGGACCACCACCTGCTGGCCGCGCTGCGCCGCCGCGGCACCGACCCCCGCGTCGCGGGCGCGGCCCGCGCGCTGTCCTGGGCGGGCGAGCACGGCGCGGTCTGGCTGGCCGCCGGTCTCGCCGGCGCCTGCGTCGACCCCGACCGCCGCGGCGCCTGGCTGCGCGCCACCACGCTGGTCGGCGCGGCCCACGCGGCGAGCATGGGCGTCAAACGGGTCGTCCGCCGCCCGCGGCCGGTGCTGCCGGACGCCGAACCGCTGGTCCGCACCGCCGGACGGCACAGCTTCCCCAGCTCGCACGCCGCCTCGGCCGCCGCGGCCGTCGTCGCCTTCGGGGCACTGATGCCCCGCACGCCGTTCGCCGCGCCGCTCCCGCCGCTCGCCGCCGCCATGTGCGTGTCCCGGATGGTCGTCGGCGTCCACTACCCGAGCGACGTGGCCTGCGGCGCGCTGCTCGGCGCCGTCACCGCCCGGCTCGGCCGGAACTGGGCCCTGCGCGGAGGGCGGCCGTCATGACGGAACGCGCCGCCGCGCTCATCGACGACGTACCGGCGACCGCCGTCCCCTCGGCCGGACGCTTCTCGCCCCCGGTCTCCGTACGGGGCCTGCCCGCCGGTCTGGTGCGGACCGCCCGGCCCCGGCAGTGGGTCAAGAACGTCCTCGTGCTGGCCGCGCCGCTGGCCGCCGGGCACCTGCTGTCCGCGCACGCCGTACTCCAGCTCGCCGTCGTCTTCGTGCTCTTCACCGGCTGCTCCGCCGCCGTCTATCTGATCAACGACGCCCGCGACGCCGACGCCGACCGCGCCCACCCCGTCAAGTGCCGCCGCCCGGTGGCCTGCGGACAGGTCCCGGTGCCGGTCGCGTACGCCGCGGGCGGCGCCCTCGCGGTCCTCGCGCCCGCGGCGGCCGGGGTGCTCTGCAACCCGGACACGGCCGGGCTGCTCGCCGGATACGTGGTCATGCAGCTCGCCTACTGCGTGTGGCTCAAGCACATGCTGGTCGTCGACCTCGTCATCGTCACCACCGGCTTCCTGATGCGCGCCATGGCGGGCGGCCTCGCCCTCGGCATCGACCTGTCCCGCTGGTTCCTGATCACCTCGGGCTTCGGCGCGCTGTTCATGGTCGCCGCCAAGCGCTACTCCGAACTCGTCCTGATGTCGCGGCTCGCCGAACGGGCCACGGCGGCGGCCCCCGCGGCCCCGACGGTCGGACCCCAGCCGGACGCCACCGCCGCGGCGGCCCCCGTGCCGCCCGAGGACTCGGAGAGCTCCGAGGTCGGCGCCTCCCGCGCCCTCCTCGGCGCGTACACCACCGGCTACCTGCGCTTCGTCTGGCAGCTCGCGGCGGGCGGCGCCGTACTCGCCTACTGCCTGTGGTCGATGGAGACCGGCGCCTCGCCCAACGGCTGGCTCCCCTGGCGGCAGCTCTCGATGATCCCCTTCATCCTCTCCGTCCTCCGCTACGCCGTCTTCGCCGACGCGGGCTCCGCCGGCGCCCCCGAGGACGTCGTCCTGCGCGACCGCGCCCTGGTCGTCATCGCCCTGGCCTGGGTCGTCCTCTACGTCCTGGCGGCGGTCAACCGGTGAGGGCGCGCTTCCCTCGGGGCCTCAGCTCGGAAGTCCTCGGCTTCGCCCTCGCGGGCGGCGCCGCGTACGCCGCCGACCTCGGGCTGTTCGTCTGGCTGCGCGGCCCCGGCGGGTTCGGGCCGATCGGGGCGAAGGCGCTGTCGTTCCTCGCCGGGTGCACGGTGGCGTATCTCGGGAACGCGCTGGGGACCTACCGGGGCCGGACCCCCGCGGTCGGCAGGGCGCGGCAGTACGGGGTCTTCTTCGCGGTGAACGTGGCGGGAGCGCTTGTGCAGTTGGGCTGTCTGGGCGTATCGCACTACGTGCTCGGGCTGGCCAGCGCGCGCGCCGACGTCGTGTCGGGCGCGGGAGTCGGCATGGCTCTCGCGACCGCGCTGCGCTTCTGGGGGACCCGCACCCTCGTGTTCCGCGGGACTGCGCGGGCCCGGGGAGGGTAGGCCCTGCGTTATGGACTGGTTGACAAGGTTGCCCTGGATCGGCCCGCGCATCGCCGCGGCGATGCGGACACACGGCTGGCGCGCCTTCGCGCACCTCCAGACCGTCCACTGGACGCGGCTGGCCGCCGCGATGACCTTCACCAGCTTCCTCTCGCTCTTCCCGCTGCTCGCGGTCGTCGCGGCGATCGGCGCCGCGCTGCTGTCACAGCATCAGCTCGACACCCTCCAGCACAAGATCTCCGACCAGATCCCCGGCATCGCCGACCAGCTCGACATCAACGGCCTGGTCGCCAACGCCGGGACCATCGGCGGGATCGCCGGTGCCGCGCTGCTCTTCACCGGTATCGGCTGGGTCGGCTCGCTGCGCGACTGCCTGCGCGCGGTCTGGGACAAGGACGACGAGGAGCGCAACCCCGTCGTCGCCAAACTGGTCGACGGCGGCATCCTGCTCGGCCTCGGCGCGGCGGCCCTGCTCTCGCTCGCCGCCTCCGGCTTCGCGACCGCGGCCGTCGACTGGACCGTCCACAAGGCCGGGCTCGCCGACCACGGCCCCGGCCGCGCGCTGCTGACCGTCCTCGGCTTCTGCATCGCCGTCCTGGCCGACTTCCTGATCCTGACCTACCTGCTGACGCTGCTGCCGGGCGTCGAACCGCCGCGCCGCGCCGTGGTCCAGGCGGCGTTCATCGGCGCGGTCGGCTTCGAGCTGCTGAAGGTGCTGCTCAGCGGCTACCTCCAGGGCGTCGCGGGCAAGAGCGTGTACGGCGCCTTCGGTACGCCGGTCGCCCTGCTGCTCTGGATCAACTTCATGGCGAAGCTGCTGCTGTACTGCGCCGCGTGGACGGCGACGCCCAGGCACGCGCCGCCGCCCGAGAAGGACGGTGGGGACGGCGAGGACGGTGGGGACGGCGACGCCGCCGAGGAACCGGTGGAAGCCGTCGAGACCGTGGAGGTCGTCGAGGTGATCGAGGTCCACGGGGCCACGCGGGCCCCGGAGTCGGTCAGCCCTTCCGGCGCCGGGAGCGGCGGTCGGGACCGGAAGCCGGACCGGACGCCTGACCGGAGTCAGGGCCAGGACCCGAAGCCCGATCAGGCTCAGGACCATGGTCAGGACCCCCACCGGCCGGGGACGGCAGCGGGCGGAGCTTCCGTACCACGATGAACGCCACGGCCAGGACGAGCAGGGAACCGGCGGCGACGCCCAGCGCCGTCCACAGGCCGTCGTGGGAGGAACCGGCCGTGGCGGAGGCGGTGGCCGGTCCCTTGTCGCCCTCGGGCGCCTTCGTCGTGGCGGTCGGCGGCGGCAGTTCGCTCAGCGGCGGGACCAGCGTGCCCACCGGCTTGGCCGTAGGGGCGGCCTTGAAGCCCCAGTCCAGCAGCGAGGCGGCCTCGCGGTAGACCAGGTCGTGCTCGGCCTTCGGCGTCATGACGGTGACCAGCAGCGTACGGCCGTCACGCTGCGCGACCCCGGTGAAGGTGGCGCCCGCGTTGGTGGTGTTGCCGTTCTTGACGCCCGCGATGCCGGGGTAACGGGACAGGCCGTAGTCGCCGCTGAGCAGCCGGTTGGTGTTCTGGATGCCGAACGACTCGCGCTTCTTGGTCGTCTTGCCGGTCTTCTTGTCCTTGTCGACCTTCCACTCGCCGGGGAACTGCGCGCTCACCGTCGAGCAGTACTCGCGGAAGTCGGCGTTCCGGAGCCCCGAGCGGGCGAAGAGCGTGAGGTCGTACGCGCTGCTGACCTGCCCGCGCTCGTCGTAGCCGTCGGGCGTGACCACATGCGTGTCGGCCGCCTGCAACTCCTTGGCCTGCGCGTTCATGTCGGCGACGGTCTTGGCGACGCCGCCGTTCATGGCGGACAGCACGTGCACCGCGTCGTTGCCCGAGCGCAGGAAGACACCGAGCCACAGGTCGTGGACGGTGTAGGCCAGATTCTCCTTGATGCCGACGAGGCTGCTGCCCTCGCCCATGCCCTGGAGGTCGCTCGGCAGCACCTTGCGCACGGTGTTCTTCGGGAACTTCGGCAGCACCGTGTCCGCGAACAGCATCTTCAGGGTGCTGGCCGGGGGGAGCCGCCAGTGCGCGTTGTGCGCGGCGTAGATCTCGCCGGTCTTGGCGTCCGCCACGATCCAGGACTTCGCCGTCAGCCTCGCGGGCAGCGCGGGCGCGCCCGGCGCGAGGTCCACCTGTGTGCCCGGCACGCCCAGCCGGTCGCCGCCCACCGTGGACATGTGCTCGGGCGGTCTCGGCGCGGGCTTGGTGTCGGCGGCCGGAGCCGCGCTCGCGGCCCCCGTCAGTACGGTGCCGCTGAGCAGCGCGGCGACGGCGGACACGGCGAGAACGGCCAGGGCGGAACGGTGCGGCGCGGTGCGGCGCGCGGCGGTCGTAGGCATGGGCACCCGAGGAAACGTACATGTCCTGTCCTGGCCGCCGCGCCCCCGGGTGCGGGCCGTCCGCCGTGACGATCCGCACGTCCCGCGCAGGGAACCGGCCACCCCCGTCGGCCCTCCTACCGGGGGACCCGCACATACTGGGACGCATGAAGCTCAGTCGGCGCGTGTCCTGGTTCCTGGTCGCTTTCGGTGTGTGGTCGTGGATCGTCTGGGTCACCTTTGTCAAGAATTTGTGGAAGGACACCAGCGGTCTGGCCTTCCACGACGGCGACCACGGATCGCCCACCGCCTACTTCTGGATCCACCTCACGCTCGCGATCGTCTCCTTCCTCCTCGGCACCGCCATCGCGGCCCTCGGCGCGCGGAGCCTGCGGGCGCTGCGCCGCGAGGCGGCGGAGGCCGGTCCGGCCGACCCGGCGCAAGAGCCCGCCCCGACTAGCCCGGCTGCCCCGGCTGATCAGGAGTCGGCCGACTCGAGGGTGTGACCGCGGTGCGCCCGATCGTCGGGAGGATGAAGTCCTGGATGAGGGACTTGGCGTCGCGGACGACGGGGCGGAAGACCCGGTAGCGGGACAGGCCGATGACGCGGGCCGCCACGGGTGTGGAGCGATGCACGAACTCGCGGGTCCGCGCGGTGCCGGGGGTGCGGTCGAAGACCCAGTAGAGGACGACGACCATGAGGTGCAGCCAGAGCAGTTCGGGGAGCAGCTCGGCGAGTTCGGTGTCGAGCTTGGGGGCGAGGTCGGAGCCGGACAGCACGTCGCGGAAGAGTTCGACGGCGGTGGCGCGGGCCGGGTGCGACTCGTTCGAGAACGGGCTGAGCGAGCTGTCCGGGTCGGCGGCCGTGCGGAAGAACTGGGCGGCGAATTCGTGGTATTCGGCCGCGGTGTCCAGCCAGGACGCGAGCGTGATCTCCAGGCGCTCCGCGAAGTCCGTCACCCCGCGCATGCGCACCCGGGCGTCGGCCGCGTGGTCGTGCGTCATCCGGTCGTAGAACCCCTGGATCAGGAATTCCTTGGACTGGAAGTAGTAGTAGGCGTTCCCGACCGAGACCCCCGCCTCCTGGGCGATGGCGCGCATCGTGGTCTTGTCGTAGCCGCGCTCGCGGAACAGCCGCATCGCGGTCTCCAGGATCACCGCGCGGGTCTGCTCGCTCTTGCCGGTCTTGGGCCGGGCCCGGCCGCCGGGCAGTTCCTCGCCCAGGCCGGGGCCCGGCTCCGCCGCCGGACCCGTGGCCGCGGGCTCCGGCTGGTCTGTCACGTGCTCCACCCGGGTGAGCCTATCCGTCGCCCGCACAGCCGTCGGCGCAGTCCTCGCCCCGGCCGCGCGGCGGGTCGGCCGACGGTGCGGCCGGCGGTACGGACGGCGGCTCGGCCGGAGTGCCCGGGCCGCTCTGCGTCCAGCCGCCGTTCCCGTCGTACGACCAGCCGGGTCCGGCCTCCCGCTCGTGCCGGAAGGATTCGCTCTGCGTCCAGCCGGTCGCCTTGTCGTAGGTCCAGCCGGGTACGGACCTGACCGGCGCGGGGCCGGGCGCCCCCGCCGCGTTGCGCTTGGGGAACCAGGTCGGGGCCGCGGCCGAACGCCGCTTGCTCTCGCGGTACTTGGCCGCGGTCAGCACCGCCGCGCGGGCGAGCCTGCGGCCCGCCGGGGTGGCCAGGGTGTGCGAGAAGGCGCGGTGGTCGGCGAGCGCCCACAGGCACACCACCCAGGCGGAGTCGCCCCGGTAGAGCTGGCCCGCGTCGCCCACGACGGTGATCTCGCGCCCGGTCGCCGCGTGGTCGAGGCCGGGGAAGCGGTGCATGGCCTCGGGCGAGCCGACCGGCACCATGTCGAGCTTGACGAGCTGCCGCTGCCGGACGAGCCAGTCCCGTACGAAGGCGCACAGCCGGCAGGCGGGGTCGTACAGCACGGTGAGCCGCCGTACGGGCGGGCGGGGCGCCCGCGCCACGGGCCGCGCCGTCGTCGGCCGGTCGGGCCGCGCGGTCACCGCGCTCTGCGTGAGGCGCGTCATGTCACACCCCGGCCGGGGCCGGACCGCTCGGCTTCGTCCAGCCGTCGCTGTCCACCGGCGGGTACTGCTCGCGCTCCATCAGCCCGCGCCGCCGGATCTTGTTGAGCACGTAGACGTTGCCGAGGTGCATCACGCCGAGCACCAGCAGCACGACGCCGAGCTTGACCGACAGCGCCTCGAACAGGCCGCGCGCGTTGTCGACGGCGTCGGCCGACTTCAGGTAGAGGGCGACGAAGCCGAGGTTCACCAGATAGAAGCCGACCACCAGGAGGTGGTTGACGGCGTCGGCGAGCTTCTCGTCGCCGTGCAGCACGTCGGCGAGGAAGATCCGGCCGTTGCTGCTGAGGGTGCGGGCCACCCAGACGGTCAGGCCGATACTGACGGCCAGATAGATCACATACGCGAGGACGGTCAGGTCCATAGCGGGTCCACCCCTTGTTTGAACGTGTTCAAACCTACCGACGCGACGACTCTAGACCCGGTTTTGAACATGTTCAAGGTCGGTGCTCCGGGCATACGGAAGGGCCCGGCTCCGAAGGTTCGGAACCGGGCCCTGACGACAGGCGCCGCCGGGGAAGCGGCGGCGCCCGGCCGCGGTCAGTCCTGCGAATAACTCAGCTCCAGGTCGACGTCACCGTCCCCCTCGCCGCCGTCGTCCGGGACCCGGACGGTGGCGGGGAAGGGTGGATAGCCCATGGTCAGCAGGGTGTACCGGCCGGAGTAGAGATTGCCGAAGGCGTACGAGCCGTCCTTGCCGGTCCGCGTCTCGGCCACCTCGTGGCCGTCCGCGTCGTGCAGCACGACCCGCGCGTCCTCGACCGGCTGGCCGTCCGCGCGCCGCACCGTACCGGTCAGCGCACCCGTCCCCGTGAGGCGGAGATCACAGTCCACCGGGCGGTCGGAGGCCAGCACGCTCGCCGTCTGCGGGTGGTGTCCCGGCGCGCTGGCGACCAGGACGTACGAACCCGCGCGCGGCGTCGGAAGCAGGAAGGCGCCCTCGTCGTCCGCCGCCGCGCGGCCCACCTGACGGCCGTCCGCCGCGATCAGCGTCAGCTCCGAGCGCGGCACCGGCAGCCCGGCGGCGCCCGTGACCCGGCCGCGTACGGCGGGCCCGGAGACGATGTCCGTACCGGACCCGGCGGCCATCAGCGTGCCCGTCGGCGCGCCTCCCGCAGGGGCGTCGTCCTCGGCCGGCTCCACCGCCAGGTGCGGCAGCCGCTTGTCCAGCCACGCGGGCAGCCACCAGTTGGAGGTGCCGAACATGTGCATCAGCGACGGCACCAGCACCGTCCGCAGGATGAACGCGTCCAGCGCGACCGCGCCCGCCAGGCCGATGCCGAACATCGCCAGCACCCGCTCGCCGCTGAGCACGAAGGCGCCGAAGACGCAGATCATGATGACCGCCGCCGAGTTGATCACCCGGCTGGTCTCGGCGAGCCCGACCCGTACCGCCCGCGCGTTGTCCTTGGTGTGCACCCACTCCTCGTGCATCCGGCTGACCAGGAAGACCTGGTAGTCCATCGACAGGCCGAAGAGCAGCGACAGCATGATGACCGGCAGGAAGGCGTCGATCGGCCCCTCGCGCCCGGCCAGCGAACCGCCCCAGCCCCACTGGAAGCACGCCACCAGCACCCCGAAGGAGGCCGCCGCCGCGATCAGGTTCATCGCGGCGGCCGTCAGCGGCACCACCAGGCTGCGGAAGGCGACCAGCAGGAGCAGGAAGCCCAGGACGATGATCACGCCGATGAACAGCGGCAGCTTGTTGAACAGAACCGTCGCGAAGTCCTCGAAGATCGCCGTCTGGCCGCCGACGTACGCCCGCATCGTGCTGCCCCGCTCGGCGGCCGGGACGACGTCGTCGCGCAGGTGGTCGATCAGGTCGGAGGTCGCCTTGTCCTGCGGCGAGGTGGTCGGCACCGCCTGGATGAACGCCACCTTGTCGCCCGGTTTCATCGGCAGGGCGGCGGCGTACGCGATGCCGTCGGTGTCCCTCAACGTCGTGACCAGGCCGTTCAGCGCGGTCCTGTCCGCGCCGGTCGGCACCTCGGCGAGGATCGTCAACGGCCCGTTGAAACCGGGGCCGAAGCCGTCCGCGAGCATGTCGTACGCCTTGCGGGTGGTGGTCGTCGTCGGGTTGTTGCCCTGGTCGGAGGAGCCCAGGCGCAGGCCGAGCGCCGGGATCGCCAAGGTGGCCATCACGGCCACCGCCGCCACCGCGAGCACGCGCGGGTGCCGCTGGAGGAACGACGACCAGCGCGCCGCCGCGCCCGTCGCGACCTCCGGCTGCGGTCCCTCGGCCGCCAGCGCGCGGCGCTGCCTGCGGCTGAGCACCCGCATGCCCAACAGGCCGAGCAGCGCGGGCAGCAGCGTCATCGCGGCGGCGACCGTGATGACGACGGTCAGCGCCGCCGCGACGGCCACACCGTCGAGGAAGGTCAGCCGCAGCGTGAACATGCCCAGCAGCGCGATGCAGACCGTGCCGCCCGCGAACAGCACGGCCCGGCCCGAGGTGTTGAGCGCGGTGACCGCCGCGTCCTCGGGGCTCTTCCCGCGCAGGATCCCCTTGCGGTGCCGGGTCACGATGAACAGCGCGTAGTCGATGCCGACGCCCAGACCCACCAGCGTCGCGAGCTGCGGCGAGAAGTCCGCCACGTCCATGCCGTGGCTGAGGATGATGATCGCCGACGACGAGATGCCGATGCCGAACAGCGCCGTCACGATCGGCAGCAGCATCCCGAACAGCGAACCCAGCGCCAGGAACAGCACCACGGCCGCCGCCGCGATGCCGACGCCCTCGGCGAGGCCCGGCAGCGGCTGCTCCGCCTGCGCGGGCTTGTTGCCGCCGACCTCGACCCTCAGGCCCTTGGCCGCCGCGTGGTGCGCGGTGTCGATCAGCTTCTGCGCCTGGTCGTTGGAGAGGTCACCGCCGAGCTTGGTGTACGTCACCGTCGCGTACGCCGTACGGCCGTCCTTGCTGATCTGCGCCGCGCCCGCCGGGTCGTACGGGCTGACGACCTGCCCGACGTCCTTCTGCTTGGCGATCTCCGCCAGCGCCGGGTCGAGCCGCGCCCGTACCGAAGCGTCGCGCACCGTACCCGAGTCGACGTGCCACACCACCGTGTCGGCCTCGCCGGACCGCTCGGGCACCACCTGGTCCATCAGGTCCAGGACCTTGGTGGACTCGGTGCCCTTGAGCGAGAACGCGTTGGAGTAGCCGCTGCCGAGCGCGTTGCCCACCGCGCCGACGCACAGCAGCGCCGCCAGCCAGAACGACATCACCAGCCATTTGTGCCGAAAACACCATCGAGCCACAACGGCCACGACCACATCCCCCATCAACGAGCGTTTCACGACCGACGAGTTGACCAACGAGCCCCGCGCGCCGACCGACGGGACTCGCGGACTGACCAACGAGCCTCTTCAGCCTCCGTGGCTGTCGCTCCGACCGCCAAGCCGATCCGGCTTCTCTCAAGGAACTCCAAAGTTCCGGCCGGGGCAGGGCCGCGGGGGGAGTGCGGATACTGGTGGGCATGGACGCCACCGTGCTCATCGTGGAGGACGAACCGGGGATCGCGGACATCCTGCGCATCACCCTGAAATACAACGGCTTCACGGTGCACAGTGCCGCGACCGGGCGCGAGGCGCTGGCCGCCGCGCGCGAACACCGGCCCGACCTCGTACTGCTCGACGTGATGCTGCCGGACGGCAGCGGCTGGGAGGTCTGCCGCGCGCTGCGCCAGGAACGCGCCGCCGAGACCGACGCCGACGACCTCGCCGTCATCTTCGTCACCGCGCGGGACGCCCCGCGCGACGTGGTCGCCGGGCTCGCGCTCGGCGGCGACGACTACATCACCAAGCCGTTCGGCGTCGACGAGGTGGTGGCCCGCGTGCACGCGGTGCTGCGCCGCACCCGGCGCCGCGAGGGCGCCGACGGGCGCGTCCTGCGCCACGGCGACCTGGAGATGGACGAGGCCACGTACTCCGTCCGCAGGTGCGGGCAGCCCGTCGAGCTGACGCCCACCGAGTACAACCTGCTGCGGCACCTGCTGCGCAACGCCGGGCGGATCGTCACCAAGGAGCAACTGCTCCAGCACGTCTGGCAGTACGACACGGCCGTCTCGTCCACGGTCGTCGAGACGTACATCTCGTATCTGCGGCGCAAGCTCGACCGGCTCGGGCCGCCGCTGATCGAGACCCGGCGGGGGATCGGATACGGGCTGCGCGCGGCGGAACCGGGCGCCGCCGCGGCCGGGGGAGCGGTGTGAAGGTGAACAAGTGCGGCCTGTGGCCCCGCCCGCACTCGCTGCGCGGGCGCTTCACGATCGCCAACGTGACCTTTCTCGCGGTCGGCCTGCTGCTCGCGGCCTGCGCGAGCATCGCCGCCACGTACATGGTGCTGGTCGGCGAGATCGACGACTCGCTGAAGGGCTCGCAGTCCTCGCTCGCCAAGACCTCGATCGACGCGGACATGGTGCGGCGGCTCTGCCAGCTCGCCGACCTCCTGCAGAGCGGGCAGGGTGGGCAGAACGGGGGCGGCGGGCAGGGGAGTTCGGCGATCGCGGTGGCGTTCCAGCAGGATCTCTTCGTCATGCTCGACCGGCACGGCGAGCCCGCCGCCGTCTGCCAGGACGGCACCATTCCGGTCAGCTCCGAGCAGCGGCGGCTCGCCGAGGCGATCCCCGACCCGGCGGGGCTGGTCCGCAGCGGCGGCGCGAAGACCGTGAAGACCGGCTCGATGGAGTACCGGGTGGTCGCGATCCGGCTCTCCGACGGCACCATCGTGGTCAAGGGCATACGGCTCAGCGGCGTCAAGCACGCGATCGGCAATCTGCTGATCGTCGAATCGGTCGTCGGCGTGGTGCTGCTCGCGCTGCTCGCCACCGGCTCGCTGACCGCGGCCAGGCGGCGGCTGAGCCCGCTGGAGGACATGGTGGAGACCGCGTCCGCCATCGCCGGGGGCGACCTCGGGCGGCGGATCGGCACCGCGCGGCACGGCTCCAGTGAGGTCGAACAGCTCAGCGGCGCGCTCAACGCGATGCTCCAGCAGATCGAGACCGCCGTGACCGAAAGCGAGCGCGCCACCACACAGTTGCGTCGATTTCTGGCCGACGCCTCGCACGAAC
The DNA here is from genome assembly GCF_042957025.1 of Streptomyces sp. NPDC008139. Classification (NCBI taxonomy): domain Bacteria; kingdom Bacillati; phylum Actinomycetota; class Actinomycetes; order Kitasatosporales; family Streptomycetaceae; genus Streptomyces; species Streptomyces sp. NPDC008139. Next base: position 71,264 of record NZ_JBIBHM010000008.1, on the reverse strand, counting down.
TGCGCACCCCGCTGGCGTCGGTGCGCGGCTATCTCCAGCTCTACGAGAAGGGCATGCTCGACGCCGACGAGAAGGAGCGGGCGCTGAGCCGGGTCAGCTCCGAGGCGCTGCGGATGAGCCGTCTGGTCGACGAACTCCTCGCGCTGGCCAGGCTCGACGACCGGCCCGCGCTGCCGCACGGCGCCGTCGACCTGTCCCGGCTGGTCCGCGACGCCGCCGCCGACCTGGCCGCGCAGCAGCCGGAACGGCCGCTGACGCTGATGGTGCCCGACTGCCGCGGCGACGGCGGACCGCTGCCCGAAGTCCTCGGCGACGAGGCCGCGTTGCGGCAGGTCGTGGGCAATCTGCTGAGCAATGTGCGGGTGCACACCCCGGCCCGCTCCCCGGTCGGCGTCGAAGTCGCCGCGCGTGGCGAGAAACTGCTCTTGCGGATCACCGATTCGGGTCCCGGAATGAGCGAGCGGGACGCGGCCCGAGTCTTCGACCGGTTCTTCCGCGCCGACGCAGGACGCGCCCGCGACAGCGGCGGCGCGGGCCTCGGCATGGCCATCGTGCATGCCGTCGTCCAGGCGCACCACGGCACGGTCGCGCTGGAGACGGCGCCCGGCCGCGGCCTCACGGTCTGCGTGACGCTGCCGACGGTGGGCGCGGGCACGGCGGTCGGCGAGGACCCGGCGGCGGACGCGGCGAGGGGCCAGGAGACGGTGGTCACCGGTGCGAAGTCCACTGTCCCCGCCGCTACTTGACCAAACCTATGACAAACGGAAACCCGTACAACCCCTGTGCGACATCGGCCGTCCAACTCCCCACAACGAAGCACCACTTGAGGTGACGGGGAGACAGCGGCGCGGATACGTACGCCGTCGGCCGTCGATCGCCGCCGGGTCGACGTCGAACTCACCGAGGCGGGGCGGCAGGCGTGGCTCGGGGCGCTGGAGTTCCAGGGCCAGGAGGAGCGCCGGCTGCTGGGCGTGTTGACCCCGGCCGAACGGCGCACACTCTCCGACCTGCTGCGGCGGGTGATGCTGGCGGCCGAGGGGAACGGGGACGGCGGTTGCGACTCCACGGGCTGAGCTGGCGTGGGACTTGCGCTGGAGTCGACTCCAACCCCTAGCGTCGTCGTCATGACCCACGCAGACGGCTCCGACCCCACCGACCGCGCCGAATCCGCTCCTGCCGACGACCGTTACGAGCGCGGACTGGCCGCCCTCCGCATGGTCACCGGCGACGAGCGCCCGGCCCTGCTCGACTCGGTCGCGGAGATCGCCCCCGACCTGGCCCGGATGACCATCGAGTTCGGCTACGGCGACATATGGTCACGCCCCGGCCTCACCCCGCGGCAGCGGCAGCTCGCCACCGTCGCCGCGCTCGCCGCCCTCGGCAACGCCGCCCCGCAGCTCCGCTTCCACATCGCCGGAGCGCTCAACGTCGGCTGCACCCGGCGCGAGATCGTCGAGACCTTCATCCACACCACCGTCTACGCCGGTTTCCCCGCCGCGCTCAACGCCCTCGGCGCCGCCCGCGAGGTCTTCGCGGACCACCCGGCCGACGACGACCCCGTGGTCAAGGAACCGGTCGACGGCGGCCGTTACGAACGCGGCCTGGACGCCCTGCGCACGGTCGACGGCCCCGACGGCGTCCGCGTCGTGGCCACCCTCGACGACATCGCCCCCGACCTCGGCCGCTACATCGTCGAGCACGTCTTCGGCGACATCTACTGCCGCACCGGCCTCGACCTCGTCACCCGCGAACTCCTCGCCATCGCCATCTGCACCGCCCTCGGCACCGCCGCCCCCCAACTCCGCATCCACATCCGCGCCTTCCTCCGCCTCGGCGGCACCCGCACCGAAGTCGTCGAAACCCTCACCCAAATGGCCGGCTACGCCGGTTTCCCCGCCGCCCTCAACGGCGTCACGGCAGCCCGCGAGATCTTCACCGAGCACGACGCGGCCGGGACCGCGGGCTAGACCACGCGAAGGGGTCCGCGAAGGGGTCCGCGAAAGGGACCGCGTCCAGGCACGCGAAAGGGCCCGCCCGTGGCCGGAGGTGGCCGGTCGGGGCGGGCCCTTGGGGGCGCGGGGGTCAGAAGCGGCGGGTGATCAGGGCGCGCTTGACCTCCTGGATCGCCTTCGTCACCTCGATGCCGCGCGGGCACGCGTCGGTGCAGTTGAAGGTGGTGCGGCAGCGCCAGACGCCGTCCTTGTCGTTCAGGATCTCCAGGCGCTGCTCACCCGCCTCGTCGCGGGAGTCGAAGATGAAACGGTGGGCGTTGACGATGGCCGCGGGGCCGAAGTACTGGCCGTCGTTCCAGAAGACCGGGCAGGACGACGTGCACGCGGCGCACAGGATGCACTTGGTGGTGTCGTCGAAGCGCTCACGGTCCTCGGCGGACTGAAGGCGCTCACGGGTCGGCTCGTTGCCCTTGGTGATCAGGAAGGGCATCACATCGCGGTACGCCTGGAAGAACGGGTCCATGTCGACCACGAGGTCCTTCAGCACGGTCAGGCCCTTGATCGCCTCGACCGTGATCGGCTTGTCCGGGTTGATGTCCTTGATCAGCGTCTTGCACGCCAGCCGGTTCTTGCCGTTGATCCGCATGGCGTCGGACCCGCAGATGCCGTGCGCGCACGAGCGGCGGAAGGTCAGCGAGCCGTCGATCTCCCACTTGACCTTGTGCAGCGCGTCCAGGACGCGCTCCTTCGGGTCGATGGCCAACTGGTAGTCGACCCACTCCGCGTCCGCCGCGACCTCCGGGTTGAACCGGCGGATCCGCAGCGTGATCGTGATCAGGTGTGCGTCGGTCACCTCGGCGGCGTCGAGGGCCGCCGAGTGCTTGTCGAGCGTCGGGGTGCTCATCAGTACTTACGCTCCATCGGCTGGTAGCGGGTCTGCACGACCGGCTTGTAGTCGAGGCGGATCGACTCGACGCCGGTCGCGTCCACCTCGCGGTAGGCCATCGTGTGCCGCATGAAGTTGACGTCGTCGCGGTTCGGGTAGTCCTCGCGGTAGTGACCGCCGCGCGACTCCTTGCGGGCGAGCGCGGAGACCGCCATGACCTCGGCCAGGTCGAGCAGATTGCCCAGCTCGACGGCCTCCAGCAGGTCGGTGTTGAACCGCTTGCCCTTGTCCTGGATCGCCACGTTCAGATAGCGCTCGCGCAGCTCGCCGATCTTCTCGACGGCCGTCTTGATGGTCTGCTCGGTGCGGAACACCATCACGTTGGCGTCCATGCACTCCTGCAACTCCGTGCGGATCACCGAGACCCGCTCGGTGCCGGTGGACGCGCGCAGTCGCTCCACCTGCGCCTCGACCAGCGACGCCGGGTCGTCGGGCAGCGGCGCGTAGTCGTGCGCGTGCGCGTACTCGGCGGCGGCGATGCCGGAACGGCGGCCGAAGACGTTGATGTCCAGCAGCGAGTTGGTGCCCAGCCGGTTCGCGCCGTGCACCGACACGCACGCGACCTCACCGGCCGCGTAGAGGCCCGGCACGACGGTGCTGTTGTCGCTCAGCACCTCGCCCTGCACGTTGGTCGGGATACCGCCCATCGCGTAGTGCGCGGTCGGCTGGATCGGGATCGGGTCGGTGTACGGCTCGATGCCCAGGTACGTCCGCGCGAACTCGGTGATGTCCGGCAGCTTCGCGTCGAGCTGCTCCGGCGGCAGGTGCGTGAGGTCGAGGTAGACGTGGTCGCCCTCGGGGCCGCAGCCGCGGCCCTCACGGATCTCGGTGTAGATCGCGCGGGAGACGACGTCACGCGAGGCGAGGTCCTTCATGACCGGCGCGTACTTCTCCATGAAGCGCTCGCCGTCCTTGTTGCGGAGGATGCCGCCCTCACCGCGGGCGCCCTCCGTCAGCAGGATGCCCATCCGCCAGATGCCCGTCGGGTGGAACTGGAAGAACTCCATGTCCTCCAGCGGCAGCCCGCGCCGGTACACCGCGGCCTGGCCGTCACCGGTCAGGGTGTGCGCGTTCGACGTCACCTTGAAGAACTTGCCGGTGCCGCCCGACGCGTAGATCACGGCCTTCGCCTGGAAGACGTGGATCTCGCCGGTGGCCAGTTCGTACGCGACCACGCCCGCGGAGCGCTTGACGCCGTCGACCTCGACCAGGAGCTGGTCCAGGACGTAGAACTCGTTGAAGAACTCCACGCCCTCCTTGACGCAGTTCTGGTACAGCGTCTGGAGGATCATGTGGCCGGTGCGGTCCGCGGCGTAGCAGGCGCGGCGCACCGCGGCCTCGCCGTGGTTACGGGTGTGGCCGCCGAAGCGGCGCTGGTCGATCCGGCCCTCGGGCGTCCGGTTGAACGGCAGGCCCATCTTCTCCAGATCGAGGACCGCGTCGATGGCCTCCTTCGCCAGGATCTCGGCGGCGTCCTGGTCGACCAGGTAGTCGCCGCCCTTGATCGTGTCGAAGGTGTGCCACTCCCAGTTGTCCTCCTCGACGTTCGCGAGGGCGGCGGCCATGCCGCCCTGGGCGGCGCCGGTGTGGGAGCGGGTCGGGTACAGCTTGGTCAGAACGGCGGTGCGGCTGCGCTTGGTGGCCTCGATGGCCGCGCGCATGCCGGCGCCGCCCGCGCCGACGATGACGGTGTCGTACTTGTGGATCTGCATGGGGGTCGCTTCCCTGTTCCAGCCCTGGCTCAGCGCTTGGCGTCAGCGGCTTCGCGGCTTGGCGGTGATGGCCGTGTCGGCCGCGTTAGCGGATGTTCGGGTCGAAGGTGAAGATCACCAGCGAACCGAGCACGATGGTGAACGCCGTCGCGGTGAACAGCAGCGTCTTCAGCCAGATGCGGGTGTTCGGCCGCTCGGCGTAGTCGTTGATGACGGTCCGCAGGCCGTTGCCGCCGTGCAGCATGGCCAGCCAGAGCATCACCAGGTCCCAGCCCTGCCAGAACGGCGAGGCCCAGCGGCCCGCGACGAACGCGAAGCCGACCTTGGTGACACCGCCGTCGAGCACGAGCTGGATCAGCAGGTGGCCGAGGACCAGGACGACCAGCACCACACCGGACAGCCGCATGAACAGCCAGCCGTACAGCTCGAAGTTGGTGCGGGAGCTGCGCGGGGTCCGCTTGGTGCGGGCGCGCGGCGGCTCGATGACCGGGGCCGGGTGGTCCGGGCTGTACGTGACGCTGGAGCCGGTCAGCTCGACCGCGTCCGCGGGAGTGATTTCGGTGGACATGTGCGGTCAGCTCCCGAACAGGACTCGTGCGGCATGGCCGAGGACGGGGTAGATCGCGCCGACCATCAGGAGAGCCCACAGGCCGAGCACCGTCCACAGCATCTGCTTCTGGTAACGCGGGCCCTTGGTCCAGTAGTCGACCGCGATGATCCGCAGGCCGTTCAGCGCGTGGAAGAGGATCGCGGCCACGAGGCCGTACTCCAGCAGGCTGACGATGGGGGTCTTGTAGGTCGCGACGACCTTGTCGTAATCCTCGGGGGAGACCCGCACCAGGGCGGTGTCGAGGACATGGACGAACAGGAAGAAGAAGATGAGGACACCGGTGACTCGATGAGCCACCCAGGACCACATGCCTTCCCGGCCGCGGTACAGCGTTCCAGCCGGCACGGAAAAAACCCTCCGGGAGCGGGGCGAGGGGTGCCGGCTGTCGTTTCCAGCTAGTCGGTCACGCCCGGCCGGGTACGGTCCACCGGCCCCGGCCATCGTAGCGACGCGATGTCGGCTCCGGACCGCGGGGTAGGCCAGGTGTGATCGATCCCGCACGGTCGGGTGAACCGGCGGGGGTCTTTCGCGGGCCGGACTCGGCCAGATGCCCACCGGTGTCCGCGAGTCGCAGCAGCCGCGCGCGGCAGATCCGGCGCAGCTGCTCGGCCGTCACCACCGACTCCTCGTCCTCGTCGTGCCCCAGGCGCTGGCGCAGGCTCGCCAGCGTCAGGTCGAGGGCGGCGGCCGGGTCGTCGGGGTCGTCCAGATCGGTCAGCGCGATCACGAAGGCGTGACCGAACTTCGCCTCGTACGCGGCGTTCGCGGCCCGCAGCGCGGTGTGCACGGTCAGGCCGCCGCGGTCGGGCAGCGCGGTGGTGGTCTCGCCCGCCAGCGCCTCGGCGAGATCGCCCGACGTCAGGTCGTACGCCGCCTCGTCGGCCGCGGCGAGCAGCGCCTCGACCGTCGGATACGGCCGGTGCGCGGCCACCCGGCGGGCCCAGCGGTGGCTGCCGCAGCAGGTGCGCAGCGCCGCCTCCGCGACCAGGGAGGGGGCCCGGTTGAGCAGATACAGCCCCTCGGGCGGGGTGTCGCTGGACAGCGCTGGGCTCCTGGATCGGGTGGACCGGGGGTACGGAATCGGCACGGCGGTACGACAGGTGCGGATTCGGTACGGCTTCGGCTCGGGAAGGTACGGCAGGGGGAGTGCTCCCACTTTAGGGGCAGCCGGTTCGAACATGTCCGACGGGACCTTGAACTTCACTCGTACGTGAGGCGGCGCGACCTCCGTTGACGCGACCCCCGTTGGCCCGCCCCGGCCGGGCGCCGGTCAGTCCCACCAGAACGACCACAGCCGCTCCCCGCGCAGCGCCTCGGCGTAGTCGGGGAACGGAAACGTCCCGTCGTTCAGATTCGACGCCCCGGTCAGCACATGTTCGAGCGCGACGTGCCCGGCGTGCGCGGAGGCCAGCGGCGGCGAGGCCACCGACACGAACACCGACGAGCCCTCGAAGCCGATCACCCGCGCCCCGAACCGGTCCTCCCACGTACGCAGCAGCGCCGACAGCTCCAGCGCGGGCGCCTCGGTCTCCCAGCCCGCCAGCGCCGGGATGTCGGCGGTGCGTTCGGCGCGGACCAGCGCGATGTGCGCGATGAAACGGGTCGTGAAGTAGTGCAGCATCTGCCCGACGGCCGCGCGCGCCACCGCGTCGGGCGAAGGGCCGGGATGCGGCGGCGAGGCGGCGGCGAGCCCGGGAAAGGCGGTGAAGGGCGGCCCCGGATCGGCCGCCAGCAGCGCCGCCGCGTCGTCCGGCCACACCTCGTCGATCGCCGGGTGCGGCGGGAGCAGCGACCGCGCCTCCTGGTACGTCCCCCACGACTCGCGCAGCGACGCCTCCGCGTCCACCGCGTCGATCTCGGCCGCGCGGTGCCCGAAGCCGTTCGCACACGGCCACGCCATCAGCACCGGCAGCCAGCCGGTCTCCTCCTGCTGCGCCTGGTAGCGGGCCCACAACCGGCCCGGTGCGACCACGGGTTCGTCGCTCAGCCACAGTCCCGGCGCGGAGCCGGGGACCAGCCGTCCCGGCGGCAGTCCGCCCGGGAGCCCGTCGATGAGGCGGTCCAATGACATCGGAGGACTCCTCAACGACCGTTCATGAGGGGACTGCGTGGGGGAAGTTGACGACGGCCGGGGGCCGCCTCCCCCCACAGGAGCGTCCCCGGCCGCCGTCTTGTACGGCGTATCCCCGTTCAAAAGTGTCACCGCTCCCATGGTTCAAAAGTGTCAGCGCTCCCACATGAGGCAGGATGGGGCGAGTGTTCGAGGGGGTGGGGCCAGAGGTGGACCTGGAGACCGCGGTAGCCGGGGCGCAGCGCGGGGACGAAGCCGCGTTCCGCGTCGTGTACCGCGCTGTGCAACCGCAGTTGCTGCAATACGTCCGCAGCCTGGTCGGACCGGTGGACGCCGAGGACGTCGCCTCCGAGACCTGGCTGCAGATCGCCCGCGACCTCCCCAACTTCCGCGGCGCGGGCGACTCGGTACGCGGCTGGGCCGCGCGAATAGCCCGCAACCGCGCGCTCGACCACATCCGTGCCCGCGCCCGGCGGCCCGTCTCCGGCGCGGGGGTCGACGAACTCGTCCAGCTCCCCGACCGGGCCGACACCGCGGGCGAGGCCCTGGACGCCGTCGCCACCGACCGCGCCCTGGCCGCGATAGCGGCCCTGCCGCGCGAGCAGGCCGAGGCCGTCCTGCTCCGCGTCGTCATGGGCCTGGACTCCACCAGCGCCGCCCGCGTCCTCGGCAAGCGCGCCGGGTCCGTCCGGATGGCCACCCACCGCGGCCTGCGCCGCCTGGCCGAACTCCTCGAACACGACGACGACCCGCGCGCCGACGCCGACCACGTCGGCGTGACCTTCTCGACCTCCAAGGCCCTGTGACGCGACCCGCGGGGCCCTGTACGGCACCTCGCGGGGCGCTTCCGGGACCCGCGGCCCCGGCCGCCGACACCTCCGACGAATCATGGGACGGCCGGGGCGGGTGCGGCCAGGTGACACTTCCGCGTGCCGGTGCGCTTTAGGAAGTGGACCGACTGGTCATCGGCCCTGCGGACCCCGGTTCTCCCCGTATCGGGGTCCGTGCGAAGGGCGCGGCCGGGCGCATTCCCCCTGCCCGGCCGCGCCCGTCACCACAAGGATCGGCTCCGCCCGCGTCACCAGTACACGACGACCTTGTCACCCACCTTGACCTGGTCGAACAGCGCGGAGACCGCCGCCTTGTCCCGTACGTTCACACAGCCGTGCGAGGCACCCGCGTAGCCGCGGGCCGCGAAGTCCGAGGAGTAGTGCACGGCCTGCCCGCCGCTGAAGAACATCGCGTACGGCATCGCCGTGTTGTAGAGCGTCGAGACGTGGTCGCGGCTCTTGAAGGTGACGTGGAAGAGCCCCTCGCGGGTCGGGGTGTACTGCGACCCGAAGCGGACGTCCATCGTGGCCCTGACCTTGCCGTCGACCACCCACGACAGCGTGCGAGTGGTCTTGCTCACGCACATGGCGCGGCCGGTCATGCAGCGCGGGTCGAGCTTGCCCGCGGGCTTGGGCGGCGCGACCGGGTACAGCTCCTTGTGGGTCGGGGCGTGGGTCAGCGAGCGCAGCTTCGTCCAGGTGTCCTGGGTGACGCGCCCGGTGATGGCCAGGCCGTGCCGCTCCTGGAAGTCGCTCACCGAGTGCTGGGTGACGGTGCCGTAGTAGCCGGTGGGGGACTGGCTGAAGAGGTGGAGCTGGGCGAGCCTGGCCTGGAGCTCGCGGACCTTGGCGCTGGTCGAGCCGGTGGCGATCACGGCGGGGACGACGGGCGGCGCGGTCGTGGCCGGAGCCGTCGGCGACGCCGGTGCGGTCGTGGTGGGCGCGGCCGACGTCGTCGGCGGCGCGGTGGTGGCCGGTGGTTCCGACGACGGCTGCGCGGTCGTCGCGGTCGGCGACGGCGCCGCCGAGGTGGCCGGCGGCTTGTCCTTGCCCGAGGCACCGGTGTCCTGCGGTCCGCAGCCCACCAGCACGGCCGTCGAGAGCGCCGCCGTCACGACCGCCGCGGCCACCGCCAGCGGCGACCTGCTGCCCGTCCCCGTCATCGTCCTCATCCCCTGCGTCCCCCCGCTCGTGCTTCCTGTTCTTCCCTAGACATCGATTCCCGGCCGTGCGGTTGCGCGAACCGCGGGGAAGACTGTGAGGAAGGTCCCAGGCCGCCGCGGTGCACCGCACGCAGGGCCGCCGCTACAGTCCGTTACGCCAGCCACACAGCCATTCAGCAGCACACGGAGGCGTGAAGATGACACGCGAGTCGGAGTCGGGACTGCCGATCGAGCCCGTTTACGGGCCGGGCGTGTTGGAGGGCTGGGATCCCGCGGCCGAGCTGGGGGAGCCGGGCAAGTTCCCGTTCACCCGCGGTGTGTACCCGTCGATGTACACCGGCCGTCCCTGGACGATGCGGCAGTACGCGGGCTTCGGCACGGCGGCGGAGTCCAACACCCGCTACAAGGGCCTGATCGCCAACGGCACGATGGGCCTGTCGGTCGCCTTCGACCTGCCCACCCAGATGGGCCACGACTCCGACGCGGTGATCGCGCACGGTGAGGTCGGCAAGGTCGGCGTGGCGATCGACTCGGTCGAGGACATGAAGGTCCTCTTCGACGGCATCCCGCTGGACCGCGTGTCGACGTCGATGACGATCAACGCGCCCGCCGCGCTCCTGCTGCTGATGTACCAGCTCGTCGCCGAGGAACAGGGCATCGAGGCGTCCGCGCTGACCGGCACGGTGCAGAACGACGTGCTGAAGGAGTACATCGCGCGGGGCACGTACATCTTCCCGCCCAAGCCGTCCCTGCGGCTGATCTCGGACATCTTCGGATACTGCCGGACCGAGATCCCGAAGTGGAACACCATCTCGATCTCCGGCTATCACATGGCGGAGGCCGGTGCCTCGCCCGCGCAGGAGATCGCGTTCACCCTCGCCGACGGCATCGAGTACGTGCGCACCGCCGTCGCCGCCGGGATGGACGTGGACGATTTCGCACCGCGCCTGTCGTTCTTCTTCGTCGCCCGCACCACGATCCTGGAAGAGGTCGCGAAATTCCGGGCCGCGCGGCGCATCTGGGCGCGGGTGATGCGTGAGGAGTTCGGGGCGAAGAACCCGAAGTCGCTGATGCTGCGCTTCCACACCCAGACCGCCGGTGTGCAGCTCACCGCGCAGCAGCCCGAGGTCAATCTCGTACGGGTGGCCGTCCAGGGCCTGGCGGCGGTGCTCGGCGGCACCCAGTCGCTGCACACCAACTCCTTCGACGAGGCCATCGCGCTGCCCACCGACAAATCCGCCCGGCTCGCGCTGCGCACCCAGCAGGTGCTGGCGTACGAGACGGACGTGACCGCGACCGTCGACCCCTTCGCCGGGTCGTACGTGGTGGAGAAGCTGACCGACGACGTCGAGGCCGCCGCGCTGGCGCTGATGGCGAAGGTCGAGGACCTCGGCGGCGCGGTCGCGGCGATCGAGAACGGCTTCCAGAAGTCGGAGATCGAGCGCAGCGCGTACCGGATCGCGCTCCAGACGGACTCCGGCGAGCGCGTGGTGGTCGGCGTGAACCGCTACCAGCTCGACGAGGAGGAGCCGTACGAGCCGCTGCGCGTCGACCCGGCCATCGAGGCCCAGCAGGCCGCCCGGCTGGCCGCCCTGCGCGCGGGCCGCGACCAGGACGCCGTGGACGCGGCGCTGGCGGCCCTGCAAAAGGCCGCGCAGGGCACCGACAACGTCCTCTACCCGATGAAGGAGGCGCTGCGGGCCCGCGCCACCGTCGGGGAGGTCTGCAACGCGCTGCGGGAGATCTGGGGCACGTACGTCCCCACGGACGCCTTCTGATCCGCGACCGGGCCCGCTGACACCGTCACGCGGGCCCCGGGAACGCCGTCAGAGCAGGTGGATCTGCGTGATCAGCATCGCCACCAGCACGGTGAGCGTCCAGCCCAGCACCTGCTCCATGAGGTGCTTGCGGTCCTTGGGCCCGCCCGTGCCGGTGCCGGGCTCGGTGTGCGGGCGGGGTGCGGCGAAGTCGCTCACGGTGTCGGTCCTCATCGTGTGGGTGTACGGCCCCTCAGGCCGGTGCGGCCCCCGGAAGTCCTCCACGATGCGCCGTCCGACGCCGCCGGTAAAGGGGCGAATGCCCCACCGGCGGCGATCGTGAGGGATGTCACCCCATGGTCGCCTTCTTCAGGGCGCGCGCCCTGCGGGCCACCCTGCGGACCGTCCGATTGCGCGGCACGAACGCCAGCCGGGCCGGTACCGCGCCCGGCAGCCCGAGCGAGGTCAGCCGCCGCCGCTTGAAGTACGGCCAGGTCGCCGCGCTCAGATGACCCGTCAGATACGCCTCGGCCCCGGCCCGCAGCTTCGGGTACGCCTTCGGCTGCATGCAGAAGCCCACCGCGTGCAGCAGCGGCGTCAGCTCCGCCGCCACCCGCTCGGGCGACGGCGAGGACCAGGACCGTACGGCCGAGGCGTCCGCCAGGTCCGGCAGCAGCGCGTGCACGATCGTCACGGGCACCCGGTTGCTGTTCTGGTACGGCGACAGGCGCTCCAGCAGCAGCTTGGTACCGGTACGGGCCACCGGGATGCCGTACAGCGCCGACGCGGTCAGCAGCGCGGTGGAGAAGCAGCCGACGACCAGCGCGGGGCGGGCCCGCTGGTAGACCACCTCGGCCAGCACCGGCGTGTTGAGCACCGTCAGCGTCGCGCCCAGCCGCTCGGCCTCGGCGCGCAGCGGCTCCGTCCAGTGCGCGGGGGCGGTGGGGTGCGGCTTGAAGACGATCTCGCGGTGCCCGAGGGCGGCGGCGCCGCGCACCATCGACAGGTGCAGCTCCTCCTCCTCGGCCACGGAGAGGATGCCGAGCGCCGACAGGTACTGGCCCAGCAGCAGCGCCGCGCCCTCCGGCACGTCCGCCAGATGCTCCTCGGCGAGGTCGGCGGAGGCCTCCGCGACCTCGGAGAGCACCTTGGTGAAGCCCTCGGTCGGGACCACCTGCGGCTCCACGCCGTGCTCGGAGAGCAGCAGCGGGCGCAGCCCCGGCACCAGGTCCAGGTGGTAGAGCCGGTCGATCCGGGTGTCGACCAGCAGCCCCAGCTTGTTGCGGGTCGGGCCGTACGACATCAGGCCGTCCGCGTACACGCTGATCGGGGCGCCGGTGAAGACCTGCACGAAGGAGAGCGCGGGCGCGACCTGGAGGGACTCGACGATCAGCTCCACCGCGTCGTCGCCCAGGCTCCACAGCATCCGCAGATGCCGCTCCCACAGCGGCACGTCGTCCGGGCGCGGGACCCAGCCGCCCGGGTGCAGCGGGGTGATCGTCTCGTTCCACGACACGACGCGGTCGAAGCGGTCGCGCAGCACCTCGAAGCCGGGGGCCCGGTCGAGCCCCGGATTGGTCTCGGGCACCGACGCGTTGTTGCTGACCACCAGGATGCGGCGGTCGGCGGGCGGGAACGACCCGGAGTCCAGGCCGGCGGCCAGCGTGGCGGCGCCGTACAGCGTGGAGGCCATGAAGAGCTGAGTGGTACGTGCCATCACGCGACCGCCGATCCGTTGTCCGTGGCGTCCGGATCGTCGTCGTCCTCGGGCTTCGCGGCGCCCGCCCCCGCTCCGGCGGCCGGGGAGGCGGAGGCCGCGGTGCGCCGTGCGGCGGGCGACAGCTCCGGGTAAGGATCGGCGTCCAGGCCGTCGGTCCTTACCGGCACCCGCCAGCGCAGGCGGCGGATCTTCACACTGCGCTCCAGGTCCATCGAGTCCAGCGCGTCGGTGAGCACGTCGTGCGGCAGCCGGTTCAGCGCGGCGGCGCTGATCGCCTTGAGCTTGCGGGCCAGCACGGGCTCGAAGCGGTCGATGTTGTCGAGGTGGTGGGCGATGATCGCGCAGTAGGTGCGGACCGCCTTGGGCAGGTACAGCTCCGCGTCCCGGTCCGCGGTGATCTCCGCGATGACCTGGTCGAAGGAGCGGACGAAGTCGAGCTGCCGGATGTCACCGATCTGGGTGAGCGAACTGGCCACGCCGCGCCGGTAGTAGACGCCCAGCAGGCCGAGCACCGCGCAGGACTTCGCCTCGCGGTGCAGCCGCCAGATCCACGGCCGGTCCTCGGCGGTGCGCAGGTGCTCGGGGAAGTGCAGCAGCCCCTCGTCCACGATCCGCCGGTGGTAGGCGCCCGCCCAGGAGTACGGGTAGTCGACCAGCGTCGGGCGGTCGGCGGGCAGGATCGTCGCGCGCGGGTCGAGCCGCTGACCGCGGCGGCCGTACGGCGCCCGGATGATGTTGCGGGTGCTGCCGGTGCACTGCACGTGGTCGGTACGGATGAAGTCGACGTCCAACTCCTCCATCGCCCGCACCAGTTGCGGCAGATAGCCCGGGGCCATCCAGTCGTCGCCGTCGAGGAACGTCAGATACGTCCCCTTGGCCGCGTCGATGCCCGCGTTGCGCAGGCTCGCCACCCCGGTGTGGTCACGCCGGATGATCCGTGCGCCGGGCAGCGAGCCGACCCCCTGCTCCAGAAGCTCCGGAGTCCGGTCGGTCGACCCGTCGTCCATCAGCAGGAACTCGAAATCCGAGCGTGCATTGGCACGGAGACTGCGCAGCGCGTCGGGTACGAATTGCTGCACATTGAAAAAGGGCACGATAACGGTGAGCTTGACCACCCGCCGTACCTTAGGGCGTTTGCCTGTCCTTTTGCTTTGCGTCGAGCGTACATCTGGGTAAACGGCAGATGTCGGAGCGGTGAAGCAGGCCCCGCACGGGCTCTGCGGCCGGTCAGAGAACTCCTGGCCTATCCACAGCAGATGGCTAAGTGGCGGCTCTATGTTTACCTGCTGTTGGTCGCCAATTAGCGCGATGAACTCAACGGCTTCCTAAGGTTTTGCCGTGCCAAAACGTAAGCCCGGCCCATTGCGGGTCACTGTGATCGCCGACTCGGACACCCGGTGGAAGTGGGGTGCGCTGACCGCGCGCCGGATCGACCCCGAGGCCCGACTCGACGCGCGGCTGCTGCGCGGCCGGGCCACCCCCACCCCCCGCCAACTGGCGGAACTCGGTATTCCGGCCGACTCCATGGAGGAGGCGACCGCCGCCGAGATGCTGGCCGACATCGACGAGGAGAGCTGCGACGTGGTCGTCATCTCCTGCGTCGGCGGCACCGTCCAGGCGCTCCTGCACGGCTTCGCGCGCGCCTGGGAAGGCCGTCCGCAGCGACCGCTGGTCGTCACCGGATACGTCGGCGTCGTATACGAGAAGCTCGCCGACGGTCTGCTGCTGCGCGCCGGGGCCGACGTCGTACTCGCCAACAGCGCCGACGACGCACGGCGGTTCAGGGACGTGTACGAAGGCGTCGGCTACCGCACCACGAGCATCGTCGAGACCGCGCTGCCGTTTCTCGGCGGTGAGCCGTACCGGCCCGACGACCAGCGGCCGTTCACCGTCACCTTCGCCGTGCAGCCGTCCGCGCCCGAGGGCCGGGCCGACCGGACGCACCTGCTGCGCCGCACCGTCGACCACGCGCGGCGGCACACCGAGCGCGAGGTGCTGGTCAAGCTGCGCAGCAAGCCCGGCGAGCACACCACGCACATCGAGGAACACCCGTACCAGAAGCTGGTCGCCGCCCTCGATCCGCCGGACAACCTCCAGTTGGTCTACGGCAACATGGCCGAGGTCCTGGACCGTACGGACCTGCTCGTCACGGTCAGTTCGACCGCCGCGCTCGAATCGCTGCACCGGGGCATCCCGACCGCGATCCTCACCGACCTCGGCATCCGCGAATCGCTCGGCAACCACCACTTCCTCGGCTCCGGCTGCTTCGCCTCCTGGGACGAACTGGACGACGGCCACGTGCCGCACGCCCACCCCGACTGGACCGCGGCCCACGGTGTCGCCGCCCTCGCGCCCTTCGCCGCCCTGCGCGCCCGCGTCCAGGCGCTGCTCGCCGAACCCGAACTGCCGCGGATCGCGCCCTACTACACGCTGCGCACCGCCCCCGGTTACCTCCCCGGCGTCCTCGCCCGCCACGGCCTCGACCCCAAGGGCGAACCCGCCGGCGGTCTCGCCCCGCGCGACCCCGGCCCCGTCCGCCGCGCGGTCCGCGACTTCGTCCGCAACTCCGCCCGCACCGCCTACCGCCAGGGCGTCCAGCGCGTCGCCCCCACCATCCGCCGCTGGGGCCAGCTGTGACGGCCCGCATACGCGCAGGACGTGCCCCTTCAGGGGCGCGGGACCGCATCCGAGGTGCGGCTGCCGACGCGTGGGCGCCTGCGGGGTCGAGCCCCGCAGGGGCGCGGGGAACTGCGCGGTCCGCCCCCACCGGCCGGTGGTCGGGAGACAACCGAATTGCCCCTCCGGGGCCGGTGGTGACGTGCGGTCCGTCGACGGCCGAGCGCGCGGTTCCCCGCGCCCCTCAAACCGTGCCCTTCGGCGGAGGAACCGCAGGGGCCCGCACCGCCCGAAAGACGACAGGAGTCACCCGATGAGCGACCGATCCACCACCCCGGCCGGAAGCGTCCTGGCCGTCATCCCCGCGCGCGGGGGGTCCAAGGGGGTGCCCGGGAAGAACCTGGCGCCGGTGGGCGGGGTGCCGCTGGTGGCGCGGGCGGTGGCGGCCTGCGTCGAGGCCGGGCGGGTGACCGCGGTCGTCGTCTCCACCGACGACCCCTCCATCGCCGAGGTCGCGCGGGCCGCGGGGGCCGAAGTCGTCCTGCGCCCGGCGGCGATCGCGGGCGACACCGCGACCAGCGAGGCCGCGGTGCTGCACGCGATGGACGCCCACGAGGCGATGAGTGGCGCGGCCACCGACGTCGTCCTGCTCGTCCAGTGCACCAGCCCGTTCATCACCGCGGAGGAGGTCGACGGCGTCGCCGCCGCGGTGCTGGACGGCGGCGCGGACACCGCCCACACCGTCGCCCCCTTCCACGGCTTCATATGGCGCGAGGCCGCGGACGCCGTCACCGGCCGGACCGCCGCCGTCACCGCACCCGCCGAGACCGCACCCGCCGAGACCGCGCCCGCCTCCGCCGTCACCGCGCCCGCCGCCGGGGGCGCCGTCGGCGTCAACCACGACAAGTCCACCCGGCCGCGCCGCCAGGACCGGCCGCAGGATCTGCTGGAGACCGGCACCGCGTACGCGATGCGCGCCGACGGCTTCCGCGCCGCGAACCACCGCTTCTTCGGCAGGACCGCGCTGGTGCGCACCGACCCGGCCCGCGTACTGGAGATCGACGAACCCGCCGACCTCGAACGGGCCCGCGCCCTCGCCCCGCTGCTCGACCCGCGCACGACGACCCCCGGCTGGGGCGACGTCGACGCGGTCGTCCTCGACTTCGACGGCACCCAGACCGACGACCGGGTGCTGATCGACGCCGACGGGCACGAGTCGGTCACCGTGCATCGCGGTGACGGCCTCGGCGTCGCGGCCCTGCGCCGCGCCGGAATGCCCGTCCTCATCCTGTCCACCGAGACCAACCCGGTCGTCGCCGCACGGGCCCGCAAGCTCAAGGTCCCCGTGCTGCACGGCATCGACCGCAAGGACCTCGCCCTCAAGCAGTGGTGCGAGGAGAACGGCATCGCGCCCGAGCGGGTGCTCTACGCGGGCAACGACGTCAACGACCTGCCGTGCTTCGGCCTGGTCGGCTGGCCCGTCGCCGTCGCCGGTGCCCACGACGTGGTGCGCGCCTCGGCCCGCGCCATCACCACCGCCCAGGGCGGTCACGGCGCGATCAGAGAGATCGCCGCCTGGCTGCTGGGCCCCACTCTCGCCCGCTGACAAGCAGCCGCCGGCGACCGCCGGCCCCGGCCCCGCCGGCAGCACACCTCCATCCCCCCGACAGTCCCAACCCGTAAGGAACACCCTCGTGACCACATCCATCCCCGCAAACCTCCGCCGCGTCGGCTCCCGCCACATCGGCAACGGACAGCCCGTCTACGTCACCGGCGAGATCGGCATCAACCACAACGGCGACCTGGAGAACGCGTTCGCACTGATCGACGCGGCCGTCGCCGCGGGCTGCGACGCGGTCAAGTTCCAGAAGCGCACCCCGGAGATCTGCACCCCGCGCGACCAGTGGGAGATCGAGCGCGACACCCCCTGGGGCCGTATGACGTACATCGACTACCGGCACCGCGTCGAGTTCGACGAGGCCGGCTACCGGTCGATCGACGAGTACTGCCGCAAGCGCGGCATCGACTGGTTCGCCTCCCCGTGGGACGTCGAGTCCGTCGCCTTCCTGGAGAAGTTCGACGTGCCCGCCCACAAGGTGGCCTCCGCCTGCCTGACCGACGACGACCTGCTGCGCGCCCTGCGCGGCACCGGCCGCACCGTGATCCTGTCCACCGGCATGTCCACGCCGAAGCAGATCCGGCACGCGGTCGAGGTGCTCGGCAGCGACAACATCGTGCTGTGCCACGCCACGTCGACGTACCCGGCCAAGCACGAAGAGCTGAACCTGCGCATGATCAACACCCTCCAGTCCGAGTACCCGAACGTGCCCGTCGGCTACTCCGGCCACGAGGTCGGCCTCCAGACCACGCTCGCCGCGGTCGCGCTCGGCGCCGTCTTCGTCGAGCGGCACATCACCCTCGACCGCGCCATGTGGGGCTCCGACCAGGCCGCCTCGGTCGAGTCGACCGGCCTGGAGCGCCTGGTGCGCGACATCCGGATCATCGAGACCTCCCTCGGTGACGGCGTCAAGAAGGTCTACGAGGGCGAGCTCGGCCCGATGAAGAAGCTGCGCCGCGTCGCGGGCGTCGTCGCCGAGTCCGAGGCCGCGGGCGTCGAGGCACCCGCCGCCGTCTGACCCCGGAAGGGCGGCGGGGATCACTGACCAGGACCGGCGGGACCGCGGGACCTTCGGGTCTCCCGGTCCCGCGCACAACCGCAGAGGAAAAGGGGAACGGCCATGACCGGTAAGCCCGCAGTCGCGGCCGGGCGGGTGCCCGCACCGGGTATCGGCGCCGTCGCGCTCGTCGAGTCACCCGTCCAGCTCCTCAACGTCCTGGAGTGGGCGCACATCCATCCGCCCACCGTCCCCGCCGCCCGCACCACCGGTGAACCGGCCGTACCCGCCGAACCGGCACCGGTCGCGCGACCGCTCACCGTCGTCGTCCTGTCCCCGGTCGACCCCACCAGCCGCGGCCAACTGCGCCGCATGGCCGAACTCGCCCGCGACGAGGGCGCGGTGGTCCGCTGGTTCGAGGCCCGCGGCAGCCGCGGCGGCCTCCTGCGTACGGCGGTCTCGCTCGCGCCGCTGCTCTTCCGGGTCGAGCACCTCGTGATCGGCGACCCGTTCTCGCGGCTCGTCCAGGTGCTGCTCCCGCTGTGCCGCGCCCGTGAGCTGACCGTCGTGGACGACGGCACCGCGACCATGGAGTTCACCGAAATCCTCGCCAGAGGCGGCCGGTTGGTGCGCTGGCACCGCTCGGGGCGGCGCCGTTCGCCGGTCGACGCGGCCTTCGGGATCTTCTCCTCCGCGGCCCGCCGCCGCCTGACGCCCGGCAAGCGGCGCCATGTCGAACTCTTCAGCGCGATGCCCGCGACGCCGCCTCCGGGGATGGCGCTGCGCACCAACCGCTTCGCCTGGACCCGCAGCCGCTTCGGGCCGCCGCGCACCCTGGCGGGCACCGACCTGATCGGCACCTCCCTCGTCGAGACCGGCGTCGTCGACCCCGAGCGGTACCTCGCCGTCGTGCGCTCGCTCGCCGAACGGCACGGCGCCAAGCGGTACTTCGCCCACCGCCGCGAGGCCGTCGACAAGCTCCACCGGCTCGCCGCCGAGACCGGCCTGGAGATCGTCCGGCCCGACCTCCCGCTCGAACTCGTCGCCCGCCGCGGCCCGATCGGCCGGACCGTCCTGTCCTTCCCCTCCACGGTCGTGCACACGCTGCCGCTCGCGCTCGGCGGTACGGGAGTCCGTATCGTCGTCATCGACATCGACCAGGAGTGGCTGACGGCCGCCGCCTCGCCGCGCGCCCACACCTTCCTGACCGGCATCAACCACTCGGCCCGTGATCTGCACGGCCTGAACGCGGCCGAGTCCCCGAGTCCCGCCTGAGTCCCAGGTCCCCGAGCCCGGCCTGGGTCCCGAGTCCCGCCTGAGTCCCAGGTCCCCGGGTCCGGCCCAAGTCCCGCTGCTTCAGGTGACTTTGGTGACGGTGGTGTCGTCGGCGTCGAGCCGCCGCCCGTCCGCGGCGTGGACCTCCAGCGTGCGCAGGGGACGTCCCTGGCGGAGGTCGGTCAGCTCCGAGTGCGGCTCGTCGGGGGCGAAGAGATTGCGCTCGCCCCACTGCCGCAGCGCGACGACGACCGGGAAGAGGTCCTTGCCCTTCGGCGTCAGTACGTACTCGCGGTAGGCGCTGCCGTCCGAGGCGGGGACGGTGTCGAGCACCCCGGCGGCGACCAGCGAGCGCAGGCGCGCGGTGAGGATGTTCTTCGCCACGCCGAGACCGCGCTGGAACTCCCCGAAGCGGCGGCTGCCGTCGAAGGCGTCCCGCACGATCAGCAGGGACCACCAGTCGCCGATCGTGTCGACCGAGCGCGCGACGGGGCAGTCGCTGTCGTCGAAGCGGGTCCGCTCCACCATGTCGCCCTCCCTCTGTGACGTGTTCCGCCCTGGTTGCATCATGCTACCGGATCGGCCTATGGTCCACCTGGTAGCAAGATGAAACCAGTGAGGGAGGGCTTGGCGTGGGAAGAGCGTGCGAGGTCGTGGGGGAGGCCGCTCCTGTCGATACGGCGCGGAGCGCGGGGCCCGGCGCGGCGAAACCCGGATTCACGCTGACCCGGGGCATCACCCTGCTCTTCGCGGTCGCCTGCGGCACCTCCGTGGCCAACGTCTACTTCGCGCAACCCCTCCTGGTCACCCTGGGTCGCGACTTCTCGATCGGTACGGCGACGGTCGGCGCGATCGTGACCCTGACCCAGGTCGGTTACGGCCTCGGCCTCTTCTTCCTCGTACCGCTCGGCGACCTGCTCGACGGCAGACGCCTCGCCGTGGCACAACTCCTGCTCCTGGCAGGGGCGTTGACTGCGGTCGGCACGGCGGGCGACGCGGCGCTGCTGCTCGTCGGGCTCGCCGCCGTGGGGCTGCTCGCGGTGGTCACCCAGACGCTCGTCGCCTTCGCCGCGTCGCTGGCTCCGCCCGGCGAACGCGGGCGCGTCGTCGGCCTGGTGACCAGCGGCGTGGTCACCGGCATCCTGCTCGCCCGTACCGCCTCCGGCGTCCTGGCCGACCTCGCGGGCTGGCGCTCGGTCTACCTCACCTCCGCCGCCCTCACCTGCGCGCTCGCCCTGGCCCTGCACCGCCTGCTGCCGTCCCGTCCCACCGCTCCGCGAACGTCCGGGGGATACGGGCGGCTGCTGCGCTCCACCGTCACGCTGTTCGCGCGAGAACGCCTGCTCCGGATACGAGCCCTGCTCGCGCTCCTGGTCTTCGCCGCCTTCAGCGTCCTGTGGAGCAGTGTCGCGCTGCCGCTCAGCGAGCCCCCGCTCTCCTTGTCCCACACCGCGATCGGCGCCTTCGGCCTCGCCGGGGCCGCCGGCGCCCTGGCCGCCACCGCCGCCGGCCGCCTCAACGACCGCGGTCTGTCCCAGCGCACCACCGGCATCGCCCTGACCCTCCTCACCGCCTCCTGGCTGCCCCTCGCCTTCACCCGCCACTCCCTCTGGGCCCTCGCCATCGGCGTCATCGTCCTCGACCTCGCCGTCCAGGCCGTCCACGTCACCAACCAGACCCTCATCCACGCCCTGCGCCCCGAAGCCGGCAGCCGCCTCATCGGCGGCTACATGGTCTTCTACTCCCTCGGCAGCGCCTCCGGCGCCTTCGCCGCCACCACCCTCTACGCCGCCGCCGGCTGGCCCGCCGTCTGCGCCCTCGGCGCCGCCCTGAGCCTGTCCGCCCTCCTCCTCTGGGCAGCCACAACTCCGCGACGCCGCGAGCCGCGCTGACGCTGTGGGGCGAGCCGATCCTTCAGGGGCGTTGGGGGCGCCTCCCAGCGGTAGCTGGGGGAGGAACCGCGCGACCGGCCGACACGCGGCCGCACGTCACCACCGGCCCCAGCGGGGCAATTCGGTTGTTGTCGGACCACCGGCCCGGTGGGGGCTGAGCGCGCAGTTTCCCCGCGCCCCTGAGGGGCACCCTCACGCGCAGAAGCGAGCCGCAAGACACCTCACGTCAAGGCTGACGTAACCAAATGATCACCCTCGTGAGGTTGGCTTCGGGAATGACGGAGGGTTTAAGGGCCCCGGCCCACGTAGCGATCCTCGCCGGAGGCGACCCCGGTGGATTGGACGGCGACTCGCGTGCCCTGAGGGTGGCGGACGCGGCGCGGGCGGCGGGCTATCGGGTCACGCTGATCGGCAGGGCACCGGCGACGGTGACGCCGAAGGGCGTGGAGGTACGGAAGGTCGCCGTGCGCGGCGTACTCGGCGCGCACCGGGTGCGGCGGCCGAGACCCGGGCTGCGCTGGCCGCTGGCGTACCGGAGCGCGGCGGCGTACGACCACCGGACGACTCTGGTGACGGCCGAGCGCGCGGTGCTCGTCACCCGCACCGCCGAACTGGACGTCGTGCACCGGGCGTTGCCGCTGCTCGCGGCGGCCCGCACGGGCCACGCGCTGGCGTGGCTGCGGCACGGACTGCGGGCCGGATGGACACGGCTGCGCGCGGCGCAGTACCTGGCGGCGGTCCGCCGCCGCGAAAGCCCGACGGCCCGGCTGGACAACTTCGTGACCGAGACGCTGCGGCTGCTGCTCGGCCGCCGCGCCTGGCGCCGCCTCGACCCCGGCCTGCTGGACGAGGAGGTCGCGTACGGCCCGGTGCTCGACGCCGTCCGCCCGCACCTGATCCACGCGCTCGGCCACCGGGCGCTCGGCGTCGCCACCCGCGCGGCGCTGCGGGCCGAAGGGGCGGGGCACCGTATCGAGGTCGTGTGGGACGCGCCGCCGCGCACCCCGGCCGCCTCCCGCCGCGCGACCGTGGCGGGCGAGGCGTACGAACGGACCTTCGCGCCCGAGGCCGACGGAGTCGTCACCGTCGGCGAGGGCCTGGCAAGGGAGTTGCGCGCACGGCACCGGCTGTCGGCCACACCCGCCGTGGTCCGCAACGCGCCGCCGCTGGCCGCGGCCTCCGTCGCCGCGCACCCCGCGGGCATCAGGGCGCGCTGCCATCTGGCGCCCGACATCCCGCTGTTGGTGCACACAGGACCGGTCACCCCGGACCGCGGCCCGGCCACCGTCGTGGAGGCGCTGCCCAAGCTGTACGACCTGCACGCCGCCTTCGTCGTGCCCGACCCCGGCCACCCGCACCTGCGCGAGCTGCGCGAACGCGCGGCCCAACTCGGCGTCCACGGACGGCTGCACGTTCTCCCGTACGTCCCCGTCGCCGAGATCCCGCGCTTCCTCGCCTCCGCCGACATCGGCGTCCTGCCCGTCCACCAACTCCCGCACCACCAAACGGTGCTGGCCACCCGCTACTTCGAATACGCCCACGCCCGGCTGCCCGTGGTCGTCAGCGACGTCCGCGCCATGGCCGCCGCCACCCTCGAACTCGGCAACGGCGAGGTCTTCCGCGCCCGCGACACCGCCGATTTCGTCCGCGCGGTCGGCGCCGTCCTCACCAACCCGCGCCGCTACCGCAAGGCATACGACCGCACCGACATCCTCCGCCAATGGTCCTGGCAGACCGAGTCCGCCCCTCTCCTCGACCTCTACACCCGCCTCCTGGGCCCCCGCACCTCCGACACCTGATCCCCCGCAGAGCGCCACGCCGTGGCGGCCGGAGGCCGACGACCGTCACCGGACCGTGGCCGCGTGGGGCGGGCGGGCACACGTTGCCGTAACACGACGGTCGTAAGGTAAGGGGTCTCACCCGTGAGGCGGGGGTCGTCAGGGGACGGTCGCGTTGCCTCGCGTGGGACGGCTCGTTGAGCCAGTATGGGTGTAAGAGACCTAAAAAGTTTTCTTACCCCCGAGGGTGACTGGGTATGCGCCGATCGGGCGACTTCTTCTCCTCCCGCAGGACAAAAACTTTCCCGATCACGTAAGAGGAGCCGGTGATGGGCCCTACGCTGACTGAGGTGAACGATTCACCTACACCGCCGTCCGACGGGCTGACCGCGGCTGTGCTGTCCGGTCTCGCCGAGACCGTCGTGGACGACGGACTGCGCGCCGAGCTGATCGCCTTCCGCCGTGACCTGCACAGGAACCCCGAATTGGGGCGGCAGGAGTTCCGGACGACCGGGCAGATCAGGGCGCGGCTGGAGCGGGCGGGGCTGAGTCCGCGGGTGCTGCCCGGCGGGACCGGACTGGTGTGCGACATCGGCGACACGGACGACAGCGGCGGCGGCAGCGGCGCGGCCCGCTCCCAGCGCCCCCGCCTCGCCCTGCGCGCCGACCTGGACGCGCTGCCGGTGCCCGACACCAAGACCGTGGAGTACCGCTCGACAGTCGAGGGCCGGGCGCACGCGTGCGGCCACGACGTGCACACCACGATCCTGCTCGGCACCGGCCTGGTCCTCGCGGAGCTGGACAAGCGGGGCACACTGCCGCGCCCGGTGCGGCTGATCTTCCAGGCGGCCGAGGAGATCATGCCCGGCGGCGCGCTGGACGCGATCAAGGCGAAGGTGCTCGACGGCGTGGACCGTATCCTCGCCGTGCACTGCGACCCGAAGGTGGAGGTCGGCAGGATCGGGCTGCGCCAGGGGCCGATCACCTCGGCCGCCGACCGGCTGACCCTGACGCTGGAGGGTCCCGGCGGACACAGCGCCCGCCCGCATCTGACCACCGACCTGGTGATGGCCACCGCGAAGCTCGCCGCCGAACTGCCCGCCGTACTGGCCAGGCGCGTGGACCCCAGGTCCGGGCTGAGCATCGTGTGGGGCCGTATCCAGGCCGGGCACGCGGCCAACGTCATCCCGCAGTTCGCGGAACTGGAGGGCACCGTCCGCTGCCTGGACCTGACGGCCTGGCACGACGCACCCGACCTGGTGCACGAGGTGATCGACCAGATCACGGCGATGTACCGGGCCAAGTGCGAGATCACCTACCAGCGCGGTGTGCCGCCGGTGGTCAACGAGGCGGCCTCGGTGGAGCTGCTGCGGGACGCGATGACCGCGCGCTACGGCCTGCACGCGATCGAGGACACCGAGCAGAGCCTGGGCGGCGAGGACTTCTCCTGGTATCTGGAGCGCGTGCCGGGCGCGCTGGCCCGGCTCGGCGTGCGGCCGGTCGGCGACACCGCCAAGCGCGATCTGCACCAGGGCGATTTCGACGTGGACGAGGGGGCGATCGCGGTCGGCGTGGAGCTTTTCACGGCGGCTGTCCTGCTGTCCTGACACCGGGTGAACCCCCCGCTACCGGTCCGTCACCTGGCTGAAATGCGTCGATCCGATAACGGGCCGTCATTCGGTCTTTACCTGACATCTACGCGCGTTAAGCTCCCGCTTAGCCAGCGCCGGACGGGGCGCTTCAGACTGAAGGGGACCCTCTTGCGCCGGGTATCCAAGATCATCGTCGCGGGTATGGTGTCCGCGACTCTGGGGCTCACTGCCACCGCGTGCGGCAGCAGCAGCTCCTCGGACAGCGGCAAGGACAAGGGCGTCGGTCTCGCCTTCGATGTCGGCGGCCGTGGCGACCACTCCTTCAACGACTCCGCGGCCCGCGGCATGGACAAGGCCGTCAAGGAGTTCAAGATCGGGTCGAAGGACCAGACCGCCAGCAACGGCGAGACGGAGTCCGACCGCGAGCAGCGCCTCGACCTTCTCGCGGGCGGCGGCTACAACCCCGTCGTGGCGGTCGGCTTCACCTACGGCGAGTCGGTCACGAAGATCGCCAAGAAGTACCCCAAGGTGACCTTCGGCATCGTCGACTCGGTCGTGGACCTGCCCAACGTCGACTCCATGGTCTTCGCCACCGAGCAGAGCTCGTACCTCGCCGGTGTGGCCGCGGCCCTGAAGACCAAGACCAACAAGGTCGGCTTCATCGGCGGTGTGCACAACACCCTGATCGGCACCTTCGACGCGGGCTTCGCCCAGGGCGTCAAGGACACCAAGCCGTCGGTCCAGCTCACCCGCCAGTACCTGTACGAGACCGACACCAAGGGCTTCAACGACCCGACGTCGGCGCAGGGCAAGGCGCAGGGCATGCTCGACAGCGGCGTGGACGTGATCTACACCGCCGCCGGTCTGTCCGGTGACGGCGCGATCCAGGCGGTGGCGGGCAAGGCCGGTGCCTGGGCGATCGGCGTGGACTCCGACCAGTACGAGGACCCGGCCCTGGCCAAGTACAAGGACCACATCCTGACCTCGGCGGTCAAGAACGTGGACGTGGCCACGTACGACCTGATCAAGTCGGTGCACGAGGGCAAGGCCAAGACCGGCACCAACACGTATGACCTGGCCAACGACGGTGTGTCGCTGGCGACGTCCGGCGGTTTCATCGCCGACATCCAGTCGCAGCTCGACACGGCCAAGCAGAAGATCGTCTCGGGCGCGATCAAGGTGAGCTCGAAGCCGTGACGTAAGCCGGGGACCCGGCCACGGGTCCCCGCTGGACCGGCGGTACGACAACCGGTTCGCGAGGCTCGGCGGGGGGATGCTGCGGCACCCCCCGCCGAGCCTCGATCACTGTGCGGAACCATGCGGGAACACCCGGAAATCCCAGGAACCGTCCTGTCGGATTCCCATGGTCCCCAGCCTGTGGAATGAACACAACTACGCGCGTAGAGTGCCATTTCCGCGATACGTTCACGCGATACCTTCACCCCACCCGCCCTGCCGCTCCGAGCCTTTCCCCCCAGGAGAGTGCGTCATCAACGCGTCCACGAGTCCACCCGCCGCCCCGGCCCCCGGCCGGTCCGCCGCGCCGCCCGCCGTCGAACTGCGCGGCATCACCAAGCGGTTCCCCGGCGTCGTCGCCAACCACGACATCGACATCACTGTGCGCAGCGGCACCGTGCACGCCCTCGTGGGCGAGAACGGCGCCGGCAAGTCCACCCTGATGAAGATCCTCTACGGCATGCAGAAGCCCGACGAGGGCACCATCGCCATCGACGGCGAGGTGGTGACGCTCGGCGACCCCGGCGACGCCATCGCCCGCGGGATCGGCATGGTGCACCAGCACTTCATGCTCGCCGACAACCTCACCGTGCTGGAGAACACCGTCCTCGGCAGCGAGGGCCTGCACGGCATCGGCGGCAAGGCCCGCGCCCGGATCAAGGAGCTGTCCGACGCCTACGGCCTCGGCGTACGCCCCGACGTCCTGGTCGAGGACCTGGGCGTCGCGGACCGGCAGCGGGTGGAGATCCTCAAGGTCCTCTACCGCGGCGCGCGCACGCTGATCCTGGACGAGCCGACCGCCGTCCTGGTGCCGCAGGAGGTCGACGCGCTCTTCGAGAACCTGCGCGGGCTGAAGGCCGAGGGCCTGACCGTCATCTTCATCTCGCACAAGCTCGGCGAGGTGCTGTCGGTCGCCGACGTCATCACCGTCATCCGGCGGGGCACCACCGTCGGCGAGGCGGACCCGCGGAACACCACGGCCAAGCAGCTCGCCGAGCTGATGGTCGGCAGCGAACTGCCCTCGCCCGAGACCCGCGAGTCCACCGTCACCACCGAGCCGATGCTCACCGTGGACGGGCTGCGGCTGGGCACCGTCGACCTCGACGGCATCGAGCGCAAGGTGCTCGACGACATCTCCTTCACCATCCACAAGGGCGAGATCCTCGGCATCGCGGGCGTCGAGGGCAACGGCCAGGCCGAACTAGTCGAGGCCATCATGGGCATGCGGGAGCTGGACTCCGGCGGCCTCGTGCTCGACGGCCGCGACATCGCGCACGTGCCGACCCGCAAGCGGCGCGAGGACGGCATCGGCTACATCCCCGAGGACCGGCACCGGCACGGCCTGCTGCTGGAAGCGCCGCTGTGGGAGAACCGCATCCTCGGCCATGTCACCGAGCGCCCCAACAGCCGCGGCTTCCTGATCGACTCGGGCGCCGCCCGCCGCGACACCGAGCGGATCGTCAAGGAGTACGACGTCCGTACCCCGGGCATCGAGGTCACCGCGGCCTCGCTGTCCGGCGGCAACCAGCAGAAGCTGATCGTCGGCCGCGAGATGAGCCACCTGCCCAAGCTGCTGAT
The DNA here is from genome assembly GCF_042957025.1 of Streptomyces sp. NPDC008139. Taxonomy (NCBI): domain Bacteria; kingdom Bacillati; phylum Actinomycetota; class Actinomycetes; order Kitasatosporales; family Streptomycetaceae; genus Streptomyces; species Streptomyces sp. NPDC008139. Next base: position 43,921 of record NZ_JBIBHM010000008.1, on the reverse strand, counting down.
CGCCGCGCACCCCACCCGGGGCGTGGACGTCGGCGCGCAGGCGCAGATCTGGGACCAGATCCGCGAGGCCCGCCGCGAGGGTCTGGCGGTGCTGCTGATCTCCGCCGACCTCGACGAGCTGATCGGCCTGTCCGACACCCTGCGCGTCATGTACCGGGGACGGCTCGTCGCCGACGCCGACCCCGCCACCATCACCCCGGAAGAGCTGGGATCCGCGATGACCGGTGCCGCCAGCGGCCATCTCGAACACGAGGCCGGGACCGACACCTCGGCCGGTTCAGAGGACGGGCCCAAGAAGCTCGGGGGAGAGGACCGATGAAGAAGTTCGACAAGGACCGGCTGGTCCTGGGCGTCGCCGCCCCCGTGCTCGCCGTCGTCGGCGCGCTGGTGGTCACCGCCCTGGTGCTGCTGGCCACCGGCAAGGAGCCGTTCCACGCGTTCGACGTGATGGTGAACTACGGCAGCAAGACCGACAGCCAGGTCTACATCCTCAACAAGGCGACCACGTACTACCTCGCGGGTCTCGCGGTGGCGGTCGGCTTCCGGATGAATCTGTTCAACATCGGTGTGGACGGCCAGTACCGGCTCGCGGCCTTCTTCGCCGCCGCCGCGGGCGGCGCGATGTCGATCCCCGGCATCATCCAGATACCGGTCATCATCCTCACCGCCATGGTCGTCGGCGCGCTGTGGGCGGCCATCGCGGGTGTCCTCAAGGTGACCCGGGGGGTCAGCGAGGTCATCTCCACGATCATGCTGAACTCCCTCGCGGGCATCGTGATCGGCTACTTCCTGCGCGACGGACGGCTCGGCGTCACCGACAAAGCGGCGAACATGATCTCCACCAAGCCGCTGCCGTCCTCCAGCCACCTGTTCAACTTCACCACCTCCACCGACCCGGTCTTCGGCTTCATCGTCTTCGCGGTGCTGGCCGGTGTCATCTACTGGTTCGTGCTCTCGCGCACCCGCTTCGGCTTCGACCTGCGCGCGGTCGGCCGCTCGGAGTCCGCCGCCGAGGCCAGCGGCGTCAGCGTCAAGAAGATGGTCGTCACCAGCATGCTGATCTCCGGCGCGATGGCCGGACTCGTCGGCATGCCGACCCTGCTCAACCAGTCGTACGAGTACGGCACGGACTTCCCGACCGGTATCGGCTTCACCGGTATCGCGGTCGCCCTGCTCGGCCGCAACAACCCGATCGGCATCGGCATCGGCGCCCTGCTCTGGGCCTTCCTGGAGCGGGCCTCCAACGGCCTGGAGTTCGAGGGGTACGACAAGGAGATCGTCGGCGTCATCCAGGGCGTCATCGTCCTCGCCGTCGTCATCGCCTACGAACTGGTCCGCCGCTACGGCATCACCCGCCAGCAGCGCCAGGTGGGCGCGGAACTCGCCGCGGCGTCCGGTCCGGGCAACGGAACAGGCCCCGGCACGGGCAACGGTTCAGGTAACGGCACCGGCAATGGCCCCGACTCCGGCCCCGACGACAAGCAGGAGGTGACGGCGTGACTGCCACCGCTACCCAGACCCCGCCGCCGGCCGCGCCGCGCGTGACCAACGGCGGCAAGGCGCCCCGGCTCAAGATCACCTTCCCGGTGATCCTGCTGATGATCGCCGCCGCGCTGATCGTCGTCTCCCTGGTCCGGATCATCACCGGCGCGAACGACATCACCTCCGACGGCCAGATCGCCGGAGCGCTCGCCGGCGCCGTACCGATCGGCCTGGCAGGACTCGCCGGTCTGTGGTCCGAGCGGGCCGGTGTGGTCAACATCGGCCTCGAGGGCATGATGATCCTCGGCGCCTTCTTCGGCGCGGCGGTGGGCTGGCAGACCAACCCGTGGCTCGCCGTCCTGGCCGGGGTGCTCGGCGGCGCGGCGGGCGGCCTCGTGCACGCGATCGTCACCGTCACCTTCGGCGTCGACCACATCATCGCCGGTGTCGCCATGAACATCCTCGCCACCGGCGTCACCGCGTACCTCGCCAAGCGCTGGTTCACCGTCGGCGAGGCGGCCTCCAAGGGCGGCAGCCCCAAGCAGTCCCCGCCGATGGACTCCATCAAGTCCTTCACCGTGCCCGGACTCTCGCACTGGCTTGCCACCGTCGAGAACCACCACTGGTTCCTGATCTCCGACATAGCGGGCATCCTCGGCGGCCTGGTCACGCACATCTCGTCGCTGACCATCCTCACGCTGGTGCTCTTCGTCGCCACCTTCTTCGTGCTGTGGCGCACCGCCTTCGGCCTGCGGCTGCGGTCCTGCGGCGAGAACCCGATCGCCGCCGAATCCCTCGGCGTCAACGTGTACTTCTACAAGTACATGGCCGTCATCATCTCCGGCGGCCTCGCCGGACTCGGCGGTGTCTTCCTCGCCATCGGCACGCACTTCTACCTCGCGGGCCAGACCGGCGGACGCGGCTACATCGGTCTCGCCGCCATGATCTTCGGCAACTGGCGCCCCGGCGGACTCGCCATGGGCGCGGGCCTGTTCGGATACGCCGACAGCCTCCAGCTCCGCAACGGCAGCTCCTCCGTGCACGCCCTGCTGCTCCTGCTCGCGCTGCTGCTGCTGGCCATGGCCGCCTGGAAGTTCTTCCGCAAGTCCTACGTGCCCGCCGCCGTCGCGCTGGGCTTCGCCGTCCTGCTCGCCGTCTGGTACGCGCTGACCGACTCCGTCCCCGACGAGGTCGTCCAGGCCACGCCGTACGTCGCCACGCTGCTCGTGATGGGCCTGTCCGCACAGCGGCTGCGCATGCCGAAGGCGGACGGGGTCCCGTACCGGAAGGGGGAGGGCGGATGACGCCTCCCGTCACCGACCCGGCCGCCGTCGACTGGGACCGCCTGCGGTCCGCCGCCCGGGAGATCATGGAGAAGGCGTACGCGCCCTACTCCGGTTTCCCGGTCGGCGCCGCGGCGCTGGCCGTCGCCGACGACGGCACGGTCCGTACGGTCGTCGGCTGCAACGTCGAGAACGCCGCGTACGGGGTCGCGCTGTGCGCCGAGTGCGGGCTGGTCTCGGCGCTGCACGCCTCGGGCGGCGGCAGACTGACCGCCTTCACCTGCTCCGACCTGCGCGGCAACCTGTTGATGCCGTGCGGGCGGTGCCGCCAACTGCTGTGGGAGAACGGCGGGCCCGGCCTGCTGGTCGACACCGCGGGCGGCGTCCGGCCGATGAGCGAGATCCTGCCGGACGCGTTCGGCCCGGAAGACCTGAACCGCTGACGCGGTTGAACCGCTAGACCGCTAGGACTATTCGTGGACGTCATTTCCGTCATCCGTACCAAGCGGGACCGCCAGAGGCTGAGCGACGACCAGATCGACTGGGTCATCGACGCCTACACGCGCGGTGCCGTCGCCGACGAGCAGATGTCGGCGCTCGCCATGGCCATCCTGCTCAACGGCATGGACCGCGCCGAGATCGCCCGCTGGACCGCCGCGATGATCAACTCCGGTGAGCGGATGGACTTCTCGGCGCTCACCCGCCCCACCGCCGACAAGCACTCCACCGGCGGCGTCGGCGACAAGATCACGCTGCCGCTGGCCCCACTGGTCGCCGCGTGCGGCGCCGCCGTCCCGCAGCTCTCCGGGCGCGGCCTCGGCCACACCGGGGGCACCCTCGACAAGCTCGAATCCATCCCCGGCTGGCGCGCCTCGATCTCCAACGAGGAGATGCTGGCCGTCCTGGACGACGTCGGCGCCGTCATCTGCGCCGCCGGGGACGGGCTCGCGCCCGCCGACAAGAAGCTGTACGCGCTGCGCGACGTGACCGGGACGGTCGAGGCCATCCCGCTGATCGCCTCCTCGATCATGTCCAAGAAGATCGCCGAGGGCACCGGGTCGCTCGTGCTCGACGTCAAGGTCGGCTCCGGCGCCTTTATGAAGTCCCTTGAGGACGCACGGGAGTTGGCGTCCACGATGGTCGGGCTCGGCACCGACCACGGCGTCCGCACGGTCGCCCTGCTCACCGACATGTCCGTACCCCTCGGGCTCACCGCGGGCAACGCGCTCGAAGTCCGCGAATCCGTCGAGGTGCTGGCCGGTGGCGGCCCCGCCGACGTCGTCGAGCTGACCCTGGCGCTCGCCCGCGAGATGCTGGCCGCCGCCGGGCTTCCCGACGCCGACCCCGCCAAGGCGCTCGCCGACGGCTCCGCCATGGACGTCTGGCGCCGCATGATCCGCGCCCAGGGCGGTGACCCCGACGCCGCGCTTCCGGTGGCACGGGAGACCCAGGTCGTCCTCGCGCCGTCCTCCGGCGTCCTCACCTCCCTCGACGCCTACGCCGTCGGCGTCGCCGCCTGGCGGCTCGGCGCCGGCCGCGCCCGCAAGGAGGACTCCGTCCAGGCGGGGGCCGGGGTCGAGCTCCACGCCAGGCCGGGGGACTCCGTCGTGGCCGGGCAGCCGCTGCTCACCCTCCACACCGACACGCCGGAAAAGTTTCCGTACGCGGAGGAAGCCCTCGACGGCTCCTTCTCCGTTGCCCCGGAGGGTCCCTCCTTCTCCCCCCGCCCGATCATCCTCGACCGCATCGTCTAGGTTCCGATTACGCGTGGTGCCTCTGCGCAGGGCCTGGTTTTCAGCGGCGCCGGGGGCACCTTCCGGCCGAAGGTTGGGGGAGGAACTGCGCGAGCCACCCCCATCGGCCGGTGGTCCGACAACAGCCGATCTGCCCCGCTGGGGCCGGTGGTGACGTGGGGCCGCGTCTCGGCCGGTCGCGCGGTTTCTCCCCCAGCTACCGCTGGGAGGCGCCCCCAACACCCCTGAAAACACGTGGCTCGCCTCCGGGCGAAAGACGGGGCGGCCCAGTGCGGGGCGCCCTCCCGGGGGGCGGCGGGTCAGACGCGGAGCGACTTGCCGAAGCCGGAGGCCAGGGGCATGCGGAGGCCGAGGGGCGGCGGAGCCGCGAGGGCGTCGGCGATGGGCCGGGCGTGGGGCCGGTCGAGGAGGGAGCCGAGGACGAAATCGGAGGTGAGGGCGAAGACTTCGCTGCGGTGCTGGTGCAGGCCGTGACCGTCGGAGTGCACCTCGAAGCGGCAGGTGTCGCGGTTGACCTTCTTGAGGCGTTCGGCGAAGCCGTAGGAGATGTCGGGCGCGGTGGACTCGTCCTCGGTGCCGTGGACGAGCAGCACGCGCCGCCCGATGAGCTGCTTGACCGGCTCGGGCTCGGCACCGCGCGGCAGCCAGGGAGAGAGCGCGACGACGGAGGTCACGGCGGGGTGACCGGCGGCGTGGAGGGCGGCGCGGGCGCCCATGTCCATGCCGACGAGGCAGACGGGCACGTCACCGTAGCGCCGTACGGCCTCGCCCACCGCCCACTCGGCGTCCTCGGCCGGATGGGCGTGCCCGCCGTTCCAGCCGCGGAAGCGGTAGTGCACGACGTGCGCGGCCACCCCGTCGGCGGCCCCCTCGCGGACGAGATGGCGGGCCAGCGGCCACATGACGGCCGCCGCCACCGGGGAGCGGCGCCGGGTGCTCAGCGCGTCACCGCCGGGCAGGGCGAGCACGACGGCGCGCACCGTGGCGCCGGTATCGTGTTCGCGCTGCCTCGGCGCGGGCACCAGCCCGGACGGCACCGGGCGGCCCAGTCGTGCGCCACGCGCCGGTAATGCTTGGGAAGCCATGGCGCAACGATGGCAGACGCAGGGGTGTGCACTGTATGGCCGGGCGGAAAATTGTTGTGCGCAGCGCGATATCTACGCGCGTAGGGGCTATCGTTTGAGCATGCCGAACGCCAAACCGAGCACTCCCACCCCGGAACAGATCCGCCGCGCCCCCAAGGCGCTGCTCCACGACCACCTCGACGGCGGCCTGCGCCCCGGCACGATCGTGGACATCGCACGCGCGACCGGTTACGACGCGCTGCCCGAGACCGATCCGGACAAGCTCGGCGCGTGGTTCCGCGAGGCCGCCGACTCCGGTTCGCTGGAGCGGTATCTGGAGACGTTCGCGCACACCTGCGCCGTGATGCAGACGCGGGACGCGCTGGTACGGGTCGCCGCCGAGTGCGCGCAGGACCTGGCGGCCGACGGCGTGGTCTACGCCGAGATCCGGTACGCGCCCGAGCAGCACCTGGAGCGCGGCCTGACCCTCGAAGAGGTCGTCGAGGCGGTCAACGAGGGCTTCAGGGAAGGCGAGCGCCGGGCGCGCGAGGACGGCAACCGGATCCGTGTCGGCGCGCTGCTGACCGCGATGCGGCACGCCGCCCGCTCCCAGGAGATCGCCGAACTGGCCAACCGCTACCGGGACCTGGGCGTCGTCGGCTTCGACATCGCGGGCGCCGAGGCCGGTTACCCGCCCACCCGGCACCTGGACGCCTTCGAGTACCTGAAGCGCGAGAACAACCACTTCACGATCCACGCGGGCGAGGCGTTCGGTCTGCCGTCGATCTGGCAGGCGCTCCAGTGGTGCGGCGCCGACCGGCTCGGGCACGGCGTGCGGATCATCGACGACATCTCCTCCGACGGGCGCGGCGGCCAGGTCAAGCTCGGCCGCCTGGCGTCGTACGTGCGCGACAAGCGCGTGCCGCTGGAGATGTGCCCCACCTCCAACCTCCAGACCGGCGCGGCCAGCTCGTACGCCGAGCACCCGATCGGTCTGCTGCGGCGGCTGCACTTCCGGGTCACGGTCAACACCGACAACCGGCTGATGTCCGGCACCAGCATGAGTCAGGAGTTCGAGCACCTCGTGGAGGCGTTCGACTACACCCTCGATGACATGCAGTGGTTTACCGTCAATGCGATGAAATCAGCGTTCATCCCTTTCGATGAACGTCTGGCCATGATCAATGAGGTGATCAAGCCGGGGTACGCGGAGCTGAAGGCCGAGTGGCTGTTCCGGCAGTCGGCCGCCGCACCGACCCTGGCCAGCGATTCCGTGCCCGACGAGGGCTGACGGAACACCTTTACGGCGCGGCCGGCCCGAGGGGTTACGGCCGCGCCACGCCGTTTGCACGGCCGGTCAACATCTGACTACGTTCCGAAGTCATGCAGACCCGTACCCAGAAGACCCTCGCCACCACCGCGCTCGGCCTCGCCTTCGCCGCCGCCGCGGCGGGCACCGCCTCCGCGGCCTCCCTCCCGGCCCTGCCGATCACCGACCAGGCCGGTTCGCTGCTCGGCAAGGCCGGTTCGCCCACCGTGCTCGACGGGACTCCGGTCGGCACCGCCGCCAAGCTCCTGCCCGGCGCCGCCGACAGCGCCAACGGCGCGCAGCAGGCGCTGACCAACGGCACCTCCGCGCTCCCCGGCAACCCGGGCAAGCTGCTGCCCTCCGGCAACCAGGTCAGCCCGGCGAACGGCCTCCTCGGCGGCCTCCCGGTCGGCGGCCTCACCGGCAAGTAAGCCGCGGACACGTCGGCGCGGAGATACGCGGATACGTCGGCACGGAGATACGCAGACAGGTCGGCCCGTCGGCACGGAGCAAGCAGGCAGGCACCGGCCGCAGTACGTACCGCCTCGGCGCGTACGGCCTCGGTACGTCGGCCGACCGGTCAGACCCCCACGGGCCGCGCCCCCGCCGAGCGATCCTCGGCAGGGGGCGCGGCCCGCTTGCGTGTCTCGCGCCTGCGCAGCGCGCGCCGCGCGGGCGGCACCACCAGGAGGTGCGCCAGCGCCACGCCCGCCGTGTTGAGCAGCAGCGCGTCCACGTCGAAGAGCTGGCCCGGCACCATCGTCTGAAGGAATTCCAGGGTCAGCGACACCATCAGCGAGGCGAAGACCGTCCGCGCGAAGGACGCGAAGCCCGAGGTGTGGACCCGGCCGCCCGCCATCGGCAGCAGTACGCCCAGCGGCGCGAGCAGACCCAGGCCCTCGGCGATCCGCCGGGCCGCCTGGCCCGCGCTCATCGCCAGGTCGGCGCGGATCGTGCCGAACGGCCGCAGATTCGGCGCGGGCACCCACGTCACGTAATGCGGACGCAGCAGCAGCCAGGCGACGAAAGCGAGGTACGCGGCGGTGAGCAGCAGCCCGGCCGCGCGCACCCTGAAACTGGAGCCTTCATGCCGCACGCCCTGCAAGACGCGGCTTCACCCCACCGCGGTTCCCGCGCTGTCCGCGGCGTCCGGGCGGGTCCGCAGGTCGGGCGTGCACGCGTAGCGGCGCAGCTTGCTGTCGGGGTCGTCGCCGCCGAGCACCACACCGCCGTCGCCGGTGACCGACGGGTCGTCGGCGAGCGTGCAGACGATCTGCGCGAGCGCGAACGACGGCAGTTCGTCCACCGCCTGGTTCAGCCGCAGCGCGTTCGCGGGATCGCCCTTGAACGGCCCCAGGATCTCCAGGCTGCCCGCCACCTCGGTGGAGAAACCGGCCTGCGCCTCGGCCGACAGCGGGCTGCGCTGCAACTGCGCGACCAACTCCCTGACCTGCGTCAGCCGGTCGATCCTGCCCGGCCGCAGCGTCACGTTCCGCTTGACCGGCGTGGTCTGCATGCTGCACACCAGATACACCTGGCGTACGACGGTGTCCGTCTCCGGCGCCTTGCCGTCGCGCGGCACCGCGCACGACACCCGCGACGGCGCGGGCCCCGCGTCCACCGGGACCGTGGTCGACCGGATGCCGCAGCCGCCGATCAGCGGCAGCGCGGCGAGCAGGACGACGGCCAGCACCTTGTGTGGCGCATGTCTCATCCGGCCGAGGCTCATCGGACGGCGTCTCATCGAGCGGTGGTTCATCAGGCCGTATCTCGTCGGGCGGTGTCTCATCGCGCGTCACCGCCGGGCCCCTGCGAGGTGCCCGTGGCGCCCGAGCCGTTCGCGCCCCCGTCGCCGTCCGCGCCGTCCTCGTCCTCGTCGGTGCGCGGCCTGACCGGCAGCCGCAGCGTGAAGACCGCGCCGCCGTCCGGGGAGTTGGCCGCCGTGATGTCGCCGCCGTGGATGTGCGCGTTCTCCATCGCGATCGACAGGCCGAGACCGCTGCCCTCGGAGCGGGCGCGCGAGGCGTCGGCCTTGTAGAAGCGGTCGAAGACATGCGGGAGTACGTCCTCGGGGATGCCGGGGCCGTGGTCGGAGACCGCGATGACGACGTCGCCGTCGGCGCCCCCCTCCCTGCGCAGGCTGACCCGGACCGGGGAACCGCCGTGCTTGAGCGCGTTCCCGATCAGATTCGCCATGATCACATCCAGCCGTCGCGGGTCCAGGGTGGCCAGCAGGCCGCGCGGCGCGTCCAGTTCGACCGAGTCGACCCACGCCCTGGCGTCCATGCAGGCCATCACCATGTCCGCGACGTCGACCTCGTCGACCCGCAGCTTCGCGGTGCCCGCGTCGAAGCGGGTGACCTCCATCAACGTCTCCACCAACTCGTTCAGCCGCCGCGTCTCGCTGACCACCAGCCGTACCGCCGGGGCGATCATCGGGTCCAGCGCCTCCGCCTCGTCCTCCAGCACATCGGTGACCGCCGTGATGGCCGTCAGCGGGGTGCGCAACTCGTGCGACATGTCGGCCACGAAGCGGCGGCTGGCCGCCTCCCGCGCGCTCAACTCCTCGACGCGGCTCTCCAACGCCTCGGCCGCGCTGTTGAACGTCCGTGACATCTCGGCGAGTTCGTCGGTGCCCGACACCTTCAGCCGGGTGTCCAGATGGCCTTCGCCGAGCCGCTGCGCCGCCTCACCGAGCCGCCGCACCGGACGCAGGACGGTCGAGCCCGCCGCCTGGGCGAGCAGCGCGGCGCCCACCAGAGCGAGCAGGGTCGCGATCCCCAGCGACCACGCGAGGGAGTTGAGGTCCTTGCGCTCCGCGTCCAGCGACTTGAGCATGTAGCCGGTCGCGCCGTCGTCGTTGATCCGCGCGCCCGCCACCAGATACGGGCGGCCCTGCAACGAGATCCGCATCCACCGCAGGTGGTAGCGGTTGTGGTCCTTGGCGTCCGGGGTGTTGACCGCCCGCTGCAACTGCGCGGGCACGTCGTCCAGCGTGAACACGTCCCGGTTGGAGGGCGCGGCGCACGGCGCGTTGTCCCGCGTCGTGTCGATCAGCACCACCTGGTACGTGTCGGGTCCGCCGATCCGGCCCGCCGCCGTGTTCAGCGACTCGCAGGTCGGCGAGACCGGCAGCGAGGCCGCGTTGCGCTGCAAGGAGTCGCGGAAGTCGTTCAGCGCGCTGTTCTGCGCGCGGGTCAGCACCGCGTCGCGGTTGAGCCAGTACGCGATGCCGGAGACGGAGACGGCGGCCGTGAGCGCGACGGCCGCGAAGACCGCGACCAGGCGCAGCCGCAGACTCGTCCAACGCACCATGCCGGGCGACCAGTTCCAGCCCCGGTCGCGTTCCTGGCCGGTGCCGCCGCCGGTGCCGGTGCCGCCGCCGTCGGAACCGCCGTCGTCCGAAGGGCCGTTGTCGGTCGGGCCGCTCTCCGAGAGGCCGTCGTGCCGATCCTGCCGGTCGTGCCGATCCTTCCCGCCGTGACCGCCGTTCCCGTCGCCGAACCGCGATGTCACTGGGGCGTGTCCAGGCGGTATCCCACGCCTCTGACCGTACGGATCAGGGTCGGTGACGACGGCACGTCCTCGATCTTGGCGCGCAGCCGCTGCACGCACGCGTCGACGAGACGCGAGTCACCGAGGTAGTCGTGCTCCCACACCAGACGCAGCAACTGCTGCCGGGACAGCGCCTGTCCCGGCCTGCGGCTCAGTTCGAGCAGCAGACGCAGCTCGGTCGGCGTGAGCTGAAGGTCCTCGCCGTCCTTCGTCACCGTCATGGCACTGCGGTCGATGACGATCGCGCCGAAGGCCGCGGAGTCGGTGCTGTCCCGCTCGCCGCGGCGCAGCACCGCCCGGATGCGGGCGTCGAGCACCCGCGGCTGCACCGGCTTGATCACGTAGTCGTCGGCCCCGGACTCCAGCCCCACCACCACGTCGATGTCGTCGCTGCGCGCGGTGAGCAGGATGATCGGGAGCTGGTCGGTACGGCGGATGCGCCGGCACACCTCGAACCCGTCGATCCCCGGCAGCATCACGTCCAGCACGATCAGGTCGGGGCGCTGCTCCTTGAGCAGCTTCAGGCCGTCCTCGCCCGTCGCAGCGGCCACCACGCGGTGACCCTGACGGGACAGGCCGAGTTCGAGGCCCGTACGGATGGCGTCGTCATCCTCGATAAGCAACAGGAAAGGCACGCCGGTCATTGTTGCCTAACCACGGCGTCCGCATGAAGTGCGGGGACCTTCTGCCCTGACATGACCCTGTCCGCGTGACCTGCTCGTGACCTGCTGACCGGCGGTGCCGCACCTGGGCCGACCGGCCGGTCACGCGGCGCGCGGCCTCTGTGACGGGCCTGTGACACTCGGCGGACAGCGTCATGAAACTGGCCCGGCAGTCTGTTGTCACATCGGAAGAGCGCACGCCGTACCGGATGCGACGCCGAAGACCACGCATCAGGTTCCAACGACGGGGGCGGGACATGAACACACTGCACATCACCACCGACACCGCGGTTCATGCGACGCACACGCACTCGGCGCACTCCACGGGGACCTGCGCCGTCCGCACCACGGAGAAGTCCGGCGCCGCGAACGGACGGGGGTACGTCCGCGGCGCCGTACGCGGCACCTCGTACCCGACGAGCGCCCGGCACCGCCCGCCGTTCATAGCGGCGGTCGACAGCGGCGCCGAGCACCAGGCGAAGCCCGTACAGTCCGCGACCACCGCAGACCAGCCGTCCGGCACCTTCGACGGCGCCGCCGCCCGCACCCCGGCGCAGGCCGAGGCCGAAGCGGCCTTCACCGCCTACGTCCAGGAGCGCCGCGCGTCGCTCTACGCGACCGCGTACCACCTCACCGGGGACCGCTTCGCGGCCGAGGACCTGCTCCAGAGCGCCCTGTTCTCCACCTACCGGGCCTGGGACCGGATCAGCGACAAGGCGGCCGTCGGCGGCTACCTGCGGCGCACCATGACCAATCTGCACATCAGCGCCTGGCGGCGGCGCAAGCTCAGCGAGTACCCGACGGAGGAGCTGCCCGAGACGGTCGGCGACACCGACGAGATGGGCGGCACCGAACTGCGCGCCGTCCTGTGGCAGGCGCTCGCCCGGCTGCCCGAGCAGCAGCGCACCATGCTCGTGCTCCGCTACTACGAGGGCCGCACCGACCCCGAGATCGCCGACATCCTCGGGATCAGCGTCGGCACCGTGAAGAGCAGCATCTGGCGCTCCCTGCGCCGTATGCGCGACGACGAGGCCCTGAGCTTCGGCCGCGACGAGGAGGACGCCTTCGGCGAACTGGTCGCCTGAGGGCCGTCCGAGGCCCAGCTCAAGGCCAAGGATTTCCACACGCCGGTACGGGGGCCGGTCGGGGGGACACGGGGGAAGTACGGGGGAGCAAGGGGGAAACGGGGGGGTACCGGGGGGTACGGGGGAGCAGGGTCGGACGGCCAGGGGAATGCCGTCCGGCCCTGTCGTACGTCCGCCGCCGTACCGCTCTACGGCTCTACGGCTCTACGGCGTTACGCCTCGGCCGGGACGCGGGGCAGCGGGGTCGCGGGGGTGACGGCCGCGGCGATACGTTCCAGCGCCTCGTCACGGCCGCAGGGGTGGCAGCCGAGAGCGGTCTGACGGGCCACGATCGCGCGTTCCGCGCGCATGAGGTTCCAGCCCCTGCGGACCAGGAACGGCACCGACTTCCGCCCCTCGCGCAGATCCCGTACGAAACGTCGGCGCGCGGTCGTCGTCGGGCGTCCGCGCAGGCACAGCGCGTCCGCGAGCAGCCCCAGCTCCCGGCAGCGCCCGGCGATCTCGGCGGCGAAGATGCCTTCGGCGACGAAGACGGGCGCTCCGCCGAGGTCGAGGCGGGTACGGCCGGTGACCGAACTCGTCGCGATGTCGTAGACCGGGGTGTCGGCGGCGCCGTCCGCGCACAGCGCGGCCACGGCCGCGAGCGCCGCGTCCGCGTTCCACGAACCCGGGGCGTCCCAGTCGGTGCCGGCGCCGCTGGGCAGAGCGGGCAGCGACGGGTCGTCGCACGCCTTGTAGAAGTCGTCGAGGGCCAGCACCGGCAGCCGGGCGCGGGTGGCGAGGGACGATTTGCCGGACCCCGAGGGGCCGGTCAGCAGGATCACACGGGAGCGAAGCGACACCGGGGATGAACTCACGGAGAACAATTGTCCCGTATCCCCGGCCGGGGGACGACCCGCCGTAGGACAACTACCCTGCGCGGTCATTACGTTACGCTGCGCCAGGAAGACTCCCGTCGACAGGAACCGGTCCATGCCCTCGCTCCGTACCGCCCTCGCCCTGACCCTCACCGCCGCCGCGGCCGCCGTCGTCGTACCGGCCGGTGTCGCCGCCGCCGATCCCCTCGCGGCGGCCCAGAGCGCCACCGACGCCCTCCCGACGTCCGACGTCACCTCCGCGCTCCCCACCCAGTACGTCACCGGCGCCCTCGGCGCGGGCGTCGCCCCCGTCCGCGACCTCATGATCGATCCGCTGAGCAACACCGGTGTCGACCCGCTCGACAACGCCGTCGGCTCCCAGGTCGCCGATTTTCACCCCGTCTCCACCTCGGCCGTGACCGCTCCGATCACCAACGGGGGCTCCCTCGGCACGCTTCCCCTGGTGGGACCTGTGACGGGGCTTCTTCCGCACTGAGGCGCTGCGCTTGCTCAGGGCCTTGCTCTCAGAGGCGCGGCCCCTGTGCGTCCGCCTTGCGCAGGGCGTGTTTTTAGGGGCGCGGGGAACTGCGCGGCCCGCCCCCACCGGCCGCTGGTCCGGAGACAACCGATCTGCCCCGCCGGGGCGGGTGGTGACGTGCACGCACGTCGTGGCTTGTCGCGCAGTTCCTCCCCCGACCTTCGGCCGGGGGTGCCCCCAGCGCCCCAGACGGGGCGCGGCCTCCCCGGCAGGGGGAACCGTCAGGCGCCGATGGGGTGCCAGACGGTTTTGGTCTCGAGCCACGCGGTGAGGCGGGAGAGGCCGGGGTCCGTACCCCAGTCCTCCGGCGCCGGACGGCGCACCCGCTTCAAGTTGTCGGCCGCGCCCCGCTCCAACTCGGCGGCGAGGTCCGCGTCGGCGCCGGTGAGGTCGAGGCCGTTGACGTCCTGGTGGGCGGCGAGGGGTGCGGCGATCTCGGAGGTGCGGCCGGAGAGGATGTTGACGACGCCGCCCGGCACGTCGGAGGTGGCGAGGACTTCGCCGAGGGAGAGCGCGGGCAGCGGCGAGCGCTCGGAGGCGACGACCACGGCGGTGTTGCCGGTGGCGATCACCGGGGCGAGGACCGAGACGAGGCCGAGGAAGGACGAGTCCTGGGGAGCCAGGACGGCGACCACACCGGTCGGCTCGGGCGTCGAGAGGTTGAAGTAAGGACCGGCCACCTGGTTGGCGCCCCCTACCACCTGGGCGATCTTGTCGGTCCAGCCCGCGTACCAGACCCAGCGGTCGACGGCGGCGTCGACGGCGGCCCCGGCCTTCGTCTTGGAGAGCCCCTCGGCCTCCGCGACCTCGCGGACGAACTGCTCGCGCCGCCCCTCCAGCATCTCCGCGACGCGGTACAGCACCTGACCACGGTTGTACGCGGTCGCGCCCGACCAGCCGGACACGGCCTTGCGGGCGGCGACCACCGCGTCCCGCGCGTCCTTGCGGGACGCCTGCGGCGCGTTGGCCAGCCAGGCGCCGCCCTTGGAGTCCGTCACCTCGTACACCCGACCGCTCTCACTGCGGGGGAACTTGCCCCCGACGTACAGCTTGTAGGTCTTGAACACGCTCAGCCGAGCGTCGCGGACGTCAGACATCGAGGTACCCCTCCAGGCCGTGCCGACCGCCCTCGCGGCCGTAACCGGACTCCTTGTAGCCGCCGAAGGGGGAGGCCGGATCGAACTTGTTGAACGTGTTCGCCCACACCACACCGGCCCGGAGCTTGTTCGCCATCGACAGGATGCGCGAGCCCTTCTCGGTCCAGATGCCCGCGGACAGGCCGTACGGGGTGTTGTTGGCCTTCTCGACCGCCTCGGCCGGGGTGCGGAAGGTCAGCACCGACAGGACCGGGCCGAAGATCTCCTCGCGGGCGATGCGGTGCGCCTGGGTGACGCCGGTGAACAGCGTCGGCGCGAACCAGTAACCGGCGTCGGGCAGTTCGCACGCCGGTGCCCAGCGCTCGGCGCCCTCCTCCTCACCGGCCTGCGCCAGCGCGGTGATCCGGGCCAACTGCTCGGCCGAGTTGATCGCGCCGATGTCGGTGTTCTTGTCCAGCGGGTCGCCGACCCGCAGCGTCGCCATCCGCCGCTTGAGCGCGTCGAGCACCTCGTCCTGCACCGACTCCTGGACCAGCAGCCGGGAGCCCGCGCAGCAGACATGGCCCTGGTTGAAGAAGATGCCGTTGACGATGCCCTCGACGGCCTGGTCGATCGGGGCGTCGTCGAAGACGATGTTCGCCGCCTTGCCGCCCAGTTCCAGCGTGACCTTCTTGTTCGTGCCCGCCACCGTACGGGCGATGGCCTTGCCGACCCCGGTGGAGCCGGTGAAGGCGACCTTGTCCACGCCCTCGTGCGCGACCAGGGCCGCGCCCGCGTCCCCGTACCCCGTCAGGATGTTGACGACACCGCGCGGGAGGCCCGCCTGGCGGCAGACGTCGGCGAAGAACAGTGCGGACAGCGGGGTGGTCTCGGCGGGCTTGAGCACCACCGTGTTGCCCGCGGCCAGCGCCGGGGCGATCTTCCAGGCCAGCATCAGCAGCGGGAAGTTCCACGGGATGACCTGGCCGGCCACGCCGAGCGGGCGCGGGTCGGGGCCGTAGCCCGCGTACGCCAGTTTGTCGGCCCAGCCCGCGTAGTAGAAGAAGTGCGCGGCGACCAGCGGGAGGTCCACGTCGCGGGTCTCGCGGATCGGCTTGCCGTTGTCCAGCGACTCCAGCACCGCCAGTTCGCGGGAGCGCTCCTGGATGATGCGGGCGATCCTGAAGAGGTACTTGCCGCGCTCGGCGCCCGGCAGCGCGGACCACTTCTCGAACGCCTTGCGGGCCGCCTTCACCGCGCGGTCCACGTCCGCCTCGCCCGCGCGCGCGACCTCGGCGAGGACTTCCTCGCTGGACGGCGAGACGGACTTGAAGACGGTGCCGTCGGCGGCGGCGGTGAACTCGCCGTCGATGAACAGGCCGTAGGAAGGCGCGATGTCGACGACGGACCGCGACTCGGGCGCGGGCGCGTACGCGAATTTCTGGCCGGGTCGCCGGCCGGGATTCTGGCCGGGTCGCACGCCGGGCTGGCCAGTGCTCTGGCCGGTGCTCTGGTCGGTCATGGTTTTCAGTCCACCGTCACGTAATCGGGACCGGAGTACCGGCCGGTGCTGAGCTTTTGACGCTGCATCAGCAGATCGTTGAGCAGGCTGGAGGCGCCGAAGCGGAACCAGTCGGGGGACAGCCAGTCGTCGCCGAGCGTCTCGTTGACCATCACCAGGTACTTCACGGCGTCCTTGGAGGTCCTGATGCCGCCCGCGGGCTTCACTCCGACCTGTACGCCGACGGCCGCGCGGAAGTCGCGGACCGCTTCCAGCATGAGCAGGGTGTTCGCGGGGGTCGCGTTGACCGCGACCTTGCCGGTCGAGGTCTTGATGAAGTCCGCGCCCGCCAGCATCGCCAGCCAGGAGCAGCGGCGGATGTTGTCGTACGTCGCCAGCTCGCCGTTCTCGAAGATCACCTTCAGGTGGGCGGCGCTCTCACCGTCGGGGCGGGCGCACGCCTCCTTGACGGCGCGGATCTCCTCGAAGACGTCCATGTAGCGGCCGGACAGGAACGCGCCGCGGTCGATCACCATGTCGATCTCGTCCGCGCCGGCCGCGACCGCGTCGGCGGTGTCGGCCAGCTTCACGCCGCGCGCGACCCGGCCGGCCGGGAAGGCCGTCGCCACCGAGGCGACATGCACGCCGGAGTCGCCCAGGGCCTCTTTGGCCGTCGCCACCATGTCCGGGTACACGCAGATCGCCGCGACCTTCGGGGTCGTGCGGTCGGTCGGGTCAGGACGCACGCCCTTCGCGCACAGCGCCCGGACCTTGCCGTGCGTGTCCGCGCCCTCCAGCGTCGTCAGGTCGATCATCGAGATCGCCAGGTCGATGGCGTACGCCTTCGCCGTCGTCTTGATCGACCGCGTGCCGAGCGACGCCGCCCGCCCTTCCAGGCCCACCGCGTCCACCCCCGGCAGTCCGTGCAGGAAGCGGCGCAGCGCGCTGTCCGAAGAGGTCACATCCGACATCGTCGCCGTACGGCGCGCGGCATCGGGATCATAGGCGGGGACTACCGGCGTAGGCGGCGGCGAAGACATGGTCACCACCTCAGCATATCTACGCGCGTAGCAACCCGCCACCCCCCTCCGGGTGAGGGTTCCCCCACCATCGACGGCCCCCGATCTCCCGGGGCTCGACCCTGAACGGTCCTTCCACCCTGGGCGGCGGGCCGATCTTTTCAGGGGCGCGGGACCGTGTTTGATCTGCGGCTGCCGCCGCGTGGGCGCTCCGCTCAGGTCACCACCGGTCGTGGCAGGGCAGCCTGGTTGTTTCCCGGCCACCGGCCGGTGGTGGGTTGCGCGCGCGGTTCCCCGCGCGCCTGGCGGGGCGCGCGTACGCCGCCGTATGGCGGGAAGTGCGCCGTCAGGGGGGGCGGGCACAGGGGGGTGCGGGCCTGGGGAGGGTGCGGGTTTGGGGGAAAGATGCGGGAACGCAATAGGGCTGGGGACGAGGGCGGCGGCTCGGTGGGGCAGAATCGGGGATTATGACGAGCCACCACAACCGCCCGGCCGCGCAGGCCGCCACGCCCGACCCGGCAGGCGGGACACCGCAGTACCCCGACAGGGTCTACCGCTCGGTGGCCGGATTGTGCGCCGGTGTGCTGCTGCTGGTGCTCGCGCTGTGGCTGGGCGGCGACGCCATGGTGCACGGCAAGGGACACGCGCCGTGGCTGGCGCTGGCCTCGCTGCTGCTGGCGATCCCGCTGATCGTGGCGTTCACCTTGCGGCCCGCCGTCTACGCGGGCGAGCAGCGGCTCAAGGTCCGCAACCCGTTCAGGACGATCTCGGTGGCGTGGGCCGGCGTCGAGTCGCTGCGCGCGTCGTTCTCGAACGAGCTGTTCGCGGGCGGCAAGAAGTACCAGATCTGGGCGATCCCGGTCTCGCTGCGCGCGCGCAAGCGCGCGACCAAGCAGCAGATGCGCGCCAAGGCGGCGGGCGACGACCCCTTCGGCGCGCCCGCGCGCCGCAAGCCGCGCCCCGGCCTCCCGGTCGACGACGACGGCGCCTTCCGTTCGCCCTCCGACCAGGCCATCCACGAGCTGCGCGAGCTCAAGGAGCGGCACGGCGCCGACGACGGCTCCGAGCCCCCGAAGCCCGAGGTCCGCTGGGCCTACGAGGTCATCGCCCCGGCCGTCGCCGGCTTCGTCGTCCTCGTCGTCCTCCTCGCCATCGGCGGCTGACCCTCCCCCTGAGTCCCCCCGAGGCTCCCTGAGCCCTGCGGAGGCCCTCCGAGGCCCCCGCGCCGCCCGGCGCGCCCTGCGAACGTCACCCCTAGCGACCGTCCGTGAACAAGGGGCAACTTCGCGGTGAAGGATGCCGTGGGCAACCTGTGAGACAACCCTCAATTATCTGAGGCCACATACATTGCCCGTGCCGCACGATCTACCGCGCGTGCGGCCTTCCTCGACGTGGGGCGACAAAGAGGTCATCAGGGGTGGGGTTGCGGCAGATGGCAGGAGAGATCGGTGGGGCCAGTGTGGTGGGGACACGGTGTCAGATCGACATCGACGAGAACGGGTGGCACTCGTGGCGACTGACGGCGAACAACGGTCGGGTGATCGCTCTCGGGGCGAACGCGTATCCGGACGACGCCGCGTGCAGGGCGTCCTTCGAGGGGCTGTGCGAGAGCGCGGAGGGACTGGCGGGCGGAGTACAGCACGCCGCCGAGTCCAATGGCTGGATCTGGCGGTTACGGGACGGTGAGGGTCGTGTGCAGGCCGTGTCGGCGCGGGCGTACGAGCGGCACTCGACGTGCCAGGCGGCGTACGACCGGTTCCGTCTGACACTGCTCGGGCTCGGCGCCGCCGAATCCGTGCCCTGGGACGACGCGAGCTGATCGAAGAACCTCAACGGCCACGTTCCGTGCCGCGCCGACGCGCGGCGGGACGTGGCCGCCGTGTTTCCCCGCCAGGCCGGCCCCCGCGCCCGCCCGCCCCCCGACCCGTACGGCTGTACGGCCCACGTGATTCCGTACGGAAACCGAAGTTGCCCCTACGGGTGCTGTCGTTCACATCGGCTTGCGAATGCGGCCATCGCGGACCATGAGCGTCAATGCGTGACGATGCGAACACTGGCGAGAACCGGCGAGCCGGACAAGGGTGACGGGCCCGGAGCCGACAGCGCCCGGCGGCTGCACGCCGACTCGGGGCTGCCCGACCGGGTGTTCAGGGGAGTGGCGCGCGGCGGCGGCAGCCTGGTGCTCGTCGTGATGCTGCTGGTCGGCGGATTCCTGCTGTACCGGGCGTGGCAGGCGCTGCGCGAGGTGGGCGTTCCGGCGTTCCTGACCACCGCCGAGTGGGACCCGGACGCCGGGCACTTCGGCATCGCGGCGGTCATCATCGGCACGGTGCTGATCGCGGCGGTCGCCATCGTCATCGCGGTGCCGATGGCGATCGGCACGGCGCTGTACATCTCGGAGTACGCCCCCGCCAGGCTGCGCCGCACGCTGGTCAGCACCGTGGACCTGATGGCCGCCGTGCCGTCGGTGGTCTACGGCCTGTGGGGGCTGTTCTTCCTCCAGGGCAAGGTGATCGGCCTGGCCCGCTGGCTGTCGACGTACTTCGGCTGGATCCCGCTCTTCCACGTGGACGGCGCCGACCCGCACGACCCGCTCGCCACCGCGACCGTCTACACCGCTTCCACCTTCGTCGCCGGAATCGTCGTGGCCATGATGGTCACCCCGATCATCTGCTCGATCATCCGCGAGGTGTTCTCGCAGGCCCCGGTGGGGGAGCGGGAGGGCGCGTACGCGCTGGGCGCGACCCGCTGGGGCATGATCCGCTCGGTCGTCCTGCCGTACGGCAAGGGCGGCATGATCGGCGGCACCATGCTCGGCCTGGGCCGCGCGCTCGGCGAGACCATCGGCGTCTACCTGGTCATCTCGCCGATCTTCGTCATCCAGCCGCACATCCTCCAGAGCGGCACCAGCTCCGTCTCGTCGCTGATCGCGCTGCGGTACGGCGAGGCCAGCCCGCTGGGCATGTCCGCGCTGATGGCCGCGGGTCTGGCCCTCTTCCTCATGACCCTGGTGGTCAACTTCGCCGCTTCGTCGATCGTCGCCCGCAGCCGGTCCGGCGCCACCGCCGAGTAGCCGCCGAGCAGCCGAGCCGCCCAGTAGCCGAGCCGCCGCCCCACCGTCAGCCCGCAGCCGTCAGCCCGAATCCGTCAGCCGCACGCACGCCGTAGGCCGAGCGATCGGCGGAACCAGGAGACCCCCTCGTATGACCACGGACGCACCGGACTCCGACACCACCGCGCCGGAATCCGCCGGGACCGCCACTACCGGGACCGCCACCACCGGGACCGCCACCACCGGAGCCGGGACCGGTACGGCCGGGCCGGACAGCGTAGAGCCGGAAGCCGTCGATCCCACGGTGCCCGCCACGGCCCCGGCGACCCCGACCCCGGCGCCTCAGATCACGAAGGCCCCCGGCACCGTCATCCCCGGCCCGGCCCCCGCGGCAGCGGAACGCCGGCGTTCCACCTCCACCGTCCGCCAGACCGACCTGCTCGGACTGCTCGGCTCGGCAGCCGCCTCCCTCTCCCTCACCTGGCTGTTCTTCGCCAGGATCGCCCCCTTCAGCGGGGCCCTCGGCTTCGTCGTCTTCTGGTACGCGCTGTTCATCGCGCTGTACGCGCTGCTGGTCTCCTTCGACGAGGACGGCCCGGTGGTGCGCGACAAGATCGCCTCCGCCGTGGTCCACAGCATCGCGGTGCTGCTGCTGGTCGCGCTGCTGTTCGTCGTCGTCTACACGCTGTGGTCCGGCCGCAGGGCGATACCGCACCTGAACTTCTTCACCCAGGACATGTCGGTCACCGGGCCGCTCGACCCGCTGAGCGCGGGCGGCATCAAGCACGCGGTGGTCGGCACGCTGATCGAGATCGGCATCGCCCTGGTCCTCACCGTCCCGGCGGGGCTGCTGTGCGCGGTGTTCCTCAACGAAGTGCCCGGACGCTACGCGCGTTTCGTCCGTACGGTCGTCGAGGCGATGACCGCGCTGCCGTCGATCGTGGCCGGTCTGTTCATCTACGCCACCGTGATCCTCGCGCTGAACGTCCCCAAGTCGGGCTTCGCGGCGTCGCTGGCCATCTCCGTGATGATGCTGCCGATCATCATCCGCGCCTCCGACGTGGTGATCCGGCTGGTGCCCGGCACCCTGCGCGAGGCGTCGTACGCGCTGGGGTCGCCGCGCTGGCGGACCGTATGGCATGTGGTGCTGCCCACCGCCCGGTCGGGGCTGACCACCGCCGTCATCCTCGGCACCGCCCGCGGCATCGGCGAGACCTCTCCCGTCCTGCTGACGGCGGGCTTCGGCGCGAGCACCAACTACGACCCCTCGCAGAACCCGATGGTGTCGCTGCCGCTCGCGACCTTCGAGTTCGTGAAGTCCCCCCAACCCACCATGATCGCGCGCGGGTTCGGTGCGGCGTCGGTGCTGCTGGTGCTCGTCCTGGTGCTCTTCGCGCTCGCCCGGGTCCTCGGCGGGCGCGACGCGGGCCAGTTGAGCAGGCGCGGCACCCACCGCCGGGTCGTCGCCTCCCGCCGGGACACGCGCCGCTTCACCGAGCGCGCCGCGGCGCGCGACGGCTACTCGTCGGCGTCGGCCGCCCCGGCCTTCCGCACGACAACAATCCAACCTGCACAGGGAGTTGACGGATCGTGAAGAGGATCGGCTGGACGGGCCTCAGGGCGGCAAAGGCGGCGAGGGCGGCAGCGGCGACGATGGCCGCACTGCTGATCTCGCTGCTGTTCCTCGGTCAGGCACCGCCGGCCAAGGCCGACTCGTACGCGAGGATCAGCGGCGCCGGCTCGACCTGGAGCCAGAACGCCGTCGACCAGTGGCGGGCGAGCGTCAAGAAGTACGGGATGACCGTCGACTACACGGGCAGCGGCTCGTCCGACGGCCGCCAGCAGTTCACCAACGGCACCGTCGACTTCGCCGTGTCCGAAATCCCTTACGGCATGACCGAGTTCGGGGTGCGCGAACCTCCGCCCAAGCGCGGCTACGCGTACATGCCGATCGTCGCGGGCGGCACGGCCTTCATGTACAACCTGAAGATCGGCGGCAAGCGGGTCACCAATCTGCGGCTGAGCGGAAGCACGGTCGCCAAGATCTTCACCGGACAGATCACCAACTGGTCCGACCGGCAGATCGCCGCCGACAACCCCGGCCTCACCCTCCCGGCCCGCAAGATCATCCCGGTGGTGCGCTCCGACGGCTCGGGCACCACCGCCCAGTTCACGCTGTGGATGTCCAAGCAGCAGGGCGCGGTGTGGAACGACTACTGCAAGCGCGCCAACAAGCCGACCCCGTGCGGCCTGACGTCGTACTACCCGGTGATCCCCGGCTCCGGCTTCATCGCCCAGTCCGGCTCGCTGGGCGTGTCCGGCTACACCCGGCAGAACTACGCCGAGGGCGCCATCACCTACGTCGAGTACTCCTACGCGGTGACCACCGGCTTCCCGGTCGCCAAGGTGCTCAACGCCAAGGGCTACTACACCGAGCCCACCGCCTCCAACGTCGCCGTGGCGCTGACCCAGGCGCAGATCAACCAGGACGAGAACTCCTCGCAGTATCTGACGCAGATCCTCGACAAGGTCTACGCGTACCAGGACGCGCGGACGTATCCGCTGTCCAGCTACAGCTACATGATCCTGCCGACCTCGCTGGACTCGCCGCTGACCGAGGACAAGGGCAGAACGCTCGGCGCGTTCGGCTACTACTTCCTGTGCCAAGGCCAGTCGCAGGCCCAGCCGTTGGGCTTCTCGCCGCTGCCGAAGAACCTCGTGCAGGCCGGATTCGACCAGCTCAAACGCGTCCCCGGTGTGCAGGCCCAGACCATCAATCTCGCGGGCTGCCACAATCCGACCTTCTCCAGCGACGGCACCAACACCCTGGCCAAGAACGCGCCGTTCCCCAAGGCGTGCGACCGGCAGGGCACGCAGCAGTGCTCCGACGGCACGGGCGGCGCGTCCAAGCAGCCCACCTCGGTCAAGCCGCAGGCCAACGCCGCCTCCGGCGGCGGTTCCAACGGCGGCAACTCCGGTGGGAGCAAGGGCGGTTCCGGCGGCACGGGCGGCGGCTCGTCCGGCACCACGGCGGGCGCGAGCGGCGGTACGGGCACCACGTCCGGCGGCACCACGGCCGGTACGGGCGGCGCCGCCACCGGCGGTACGACCGCCACGGGCGGCACCGGCCAGAGCGTCGACCCCGACACCGGACTGCCCGCGGGCGACTCCGGCGGCACCGGCGGCAACCAGGACATCGTCGCCTCCAGCGTCGGCGTCGGCAACGAGACCTTCTGGGGCATGCGGACCTGGCTCATGGGGCTCTCCGCCCTGGCGCTGCTGCTGGTCGTCCTCGCCCCGCCCACCCTCGCCAGGCGGCTGACCAGGAACGGGAGGCGTGATGGCCGCGCGTAACCACCCCGGAACCGCCCGAGGCCGCGTCCTGTCGGTCCGCCTCGGCGCGCTCCTCACCTCGATGCTCGCCGCCGTCGGCCTGACCCTGCTGCCGCCGTCGGCGGGCGGCGGACAGGCCCACGCGGACACCGGCACGGACACCGGCTCCGCCGTCACCAAGCCCGGCACCAAGGGTCCCTACGACGACTTCTCCCACCTGAAGGTGACGGTCGAGCAGACGAGGGATCTGCGGACGCAGGGACTGAAGGTCTCATGGGCGGGCGGGGTGAAGAGCTCGCCCAACAACGCGGGCAACTACCTCCAGCTCATGCAGTGCTGGGGTGACGCGGCGACCGGCCCCACCCCGGAACAGTGCGAGTACGGGAACCCGCCGCCGAACACGGGCGTGCTCAACGTCGGGCGGAGCGTGGGCAATCTGGACCCGCTGGAGCCGACACAGCACACCGTGCCCTTCACCACGGTGAAGGGCGCCAGCTCGACCGACGTCAACCAGTTCTTCACGCAGTACGCGACCAACGAGCAGGACCTCGCCACGACCGGCGTCGACGGCAGCGGCCAGACGATCTTCCAGGCGGAGGACGCGGACACCTCGCCGATCCTGGGGTGCGGCACGGTGGCGAGGACCGGTCAGGCGCCCGAGCCGTGCTGGCTCGTGGTCGTGCCCCGCGGCACCCACGAACCCGACGGCTCCGAAGCGCCGCCGCCCAACGGACTGATCAGCTCCCCGCTGTCCGCGGGGAACTGGGCCCAACGCATCGTGTTCCGCCTCGACTTCGCCCCGACCGACTCGCCCTGCCCGATCGGCCAGGACGAACAGCCCACGATCGGCTCCGAGATGATCTTCGAGGCGATGAGCTCCTGGGCGCCGACCCTGTGCACCTCGCAGAAGGTCACCTACGGATACGTTCCGCAGCTCGAGGACTTCTCCCGTACGCAGGTCACCAGCCCCGGCACAGGCTCGGCCGGACTCGCCTTCATCGAGAACCCGGTGCTGCCCCAGCCGGACGTGGCACCGGTCGTCCACGCACCCGTGGCGGTCTCCGGACTCGTCATCGGCTACAGCGTCCAGGTGGCCGGATCGTCCCAACAGGTGCCCCGGATACGGCTGAACGCGCGGCTCGTGGCGAAGATGCTCACCGAGTCCTACCAGTGCGACCTGCCGGGCAACGACTTCCCGCGCGGCAGACTTCCCGCGAAGAACCCGTTCGGTATCGAGCGCGACCCCGAATTCGCGCGGCTCAACTCCGGTGTGCCCTACCCCGTGGGCAGTTCCTGCGGATTCGGTATCGGGGTTCCGCAGGGCGCGAGCGATTCGGCAGGACAGCTGTGGAAATGGCTGCTCTCCGACCCCGACGCGCGCAGCTTCCTTTCCGGAAAACCCGATCCGTGGGGTACGGTCATCAATCCGTATTTCCTGGAGCTGGCACCGGTCAGCACCCCGCCGTCCGGCTTCGACAAGCCGGACCCGACGGTGTGGGCGCCCGACAGCCGCTTCCCCGACATCCGGCTGACGGCCGTCGGCGTGAACCCGTACGGCAGCGGTCTGAGCGACGACGCCAGGACGGTCCGCAAGGCCAACAACGGCGGCATCACCGGCTTCAACCCCACGTCCACGCCCCCGGCGCTGACGAAGGCCGAGACGCAGCCCGCGGGCTCGAACTTCATCATGGGCCTGACGGACGCGGCCAGCGCCGCCCGCTACCGGCTCGGCACCGCCGAACTCCTCAACGCCGACGGCCAGTTCGTCGCCCCGACGGTCGACTCGATGACCAGGGCGGTGAACGGGATGAAGGCGGGCAAGGCCCCGGGCGTCCTGGACGCGGACCCCTCCCTGAAGACGCCGGGCGCCTACCCGCTCACCACCGTCACCTACGCCGCCGCCTCCACCTCGCTGGACGCCGCCGACCGCAAGACCTACGCCGCGCTGATCCGGTACGCGGCGGGCTCCGGCCAGCAACAGGGCATCGGCTTCGGCCTGTTGCCGCTCGGCTACGCACCCCTGACCGCCACCCTGCGCGAACAGGCCCTCACGGCCGCGTCCGCGCTGCTCGCCGGTATGCCCCCGGCCACGGGACCGGGTGACACGTCCTCAAGCGGCGGTTCCGGCTCCGGCTCCGGCGGTACGGGAACGGCCGGCGGTGGTACGGGCGGCGGCGCCGACCACGGGGCGACCGGCGGGGGATCGGGTCCGGGCGGCGCACCGCCGGCGTCCCCGTCGCAGTCGGCCCCCGCCGCCGGTACCACCAAGGGCTCCACCGGCGGACCCGCCGCCTCGCCCCCCGTCAGCAACGTCGCGCAGACCGGCGGCACCACCCCCCAGGCGATTCTCGGCGCCATCCGCTGGGTGCTGCTGATCGTCCTCATCGCGGGCATCGCGGGCTCCCTGGCCGGACCCCTGCTGATGCGCGCGGGCGTCGTCCGCGGCAGGAAACCGGTGTGACGGGTACTTGGGCGCCCCTTGGAAGGAAAATAAAAGAGAATTTGGAATACCCGTTGTTCACTTTTGCGGGGCGGTAATTTTGGTTGCCACTTCTTGAAGAGATCGGCAGGATCATTCATGGCCGGACCGACAGGTCAGGTCTTTTGGGGGGAATTATCAATTCTCCTTGCGTGTCACACG
Organism: Streptomyces sp. NPDC008139; assembly: GCF_042957025.1. Taxonomy (NCBI): domain Bacteria; kingdom Bacillati; phylum Actinomycetota; class Actinomycetes; order Kitasatosporales; family Streptomycetaceae; genus Streptomyces; species Streptomyces sp. NPDC008139. The sequence continues at coordinate 17,710 of NZ_JBIBHM010000008.1, read as the reverse complement.
TCTCGAAATTCCATCCGCATCAACTCGGAGGAAATACAGTGAACGTGAAATTCGCCAAGCGGGCGGCGATCGTGGTCGGTACAGCGACCCTCGGTGTCACCATCGTGGCCGGTACGGCTCAGGCCGACCCGGCGGCCGGTGTCCACCGCACGCTCGTCGCGGTCGGCTCCGACACCACGCAGGACGTGCTCAACGGCCTGGGCAACAAGATCGCCGACCCGAACCCGACCGGTTCCTCGGACGGCAACCTGATCGCGTCCTACGACGCCACCGGTTCCTCCACGATCTCGACGCGGGACACCACCTGTGCGTCGGTCACCCGCCCCGACGGCTCGGGCGCCGGTGTCAACGCGCTGCGCGCCGACATCGCGGCCGGCAGCCACTGCATCGACTTCGCCCGGTCCTCCTCCACCCCCAACGCCACGGGCCAGTTCACCTTCATCCCGTTCGCCGTGGACGCGGTGACGGCGGCGACGGCGACCACCACCAACCTGCCCGCCAACTTCACGTACCTGGCCGGCGGTTCGTCCCTGACGAACGCCCAGAAGGCCACCTCCGACCTGACCCGGGTCTACAACTGCCTGGACACGGCGGGCAACCCGCTGCCGGCCGGCACGTACCCGACCATCGGCGGCGTCACCGTCCACCCGCTGGTGCCGCAGGCCGGTTCCGGCACCCGCAAGTTCTGGGCCTCGACGCTGGGCTTCAACGCCACCACCCTGCCGTCCTGCGTCAAGGACACCGCCGCGAACGGCGCCGCCGTCCAGGAGCACAACGGCAGCGCCCTCCAGGGCCCGAACGACCTCATGCCGTTCTCGATCGCCCAGCACATCGCGCAGGGCCGCTCCCTGCCGGGCGTGACCGACCGTCGCAACGGCGCGGTGCTCAAGACCGTCAACTCCACCGCGCCGCTGAACGCGAGCGGGAACCTCAACACCGCGTTCCCGGTCACGCGTGAGGTCTACAACGTCATCCCGGACAGCCGGGTGACCGGCGAGACGCTCATCAAGAACACCTTCGTCGGCAGCGCCTCCAAGGTGTGCACCGCCAAGTACGACTCCACCACCACGGTGATCAACAAGTACGGCTTCGGCACCGACGCCAACTGCGGCAACGCGACCACCCTGGTCAGCCGCGACCTCGTCTGACCCGTCACAGCGGCGGACCACCGTCCGCCGGGCCGGGTGTCCCTCGGGGGCGCCCGGCCGCTCCCGGCACCGCGACGCGGTGCCACGTACACACCGGACTCCTTCAGGGGGAGAGAAGACTATGACGAGACGAAGACTGCGCGGCGTTCTGGTCGGCGCGCTCGCACTGGCCATGGGCACGGGCGCGCTGCTCGCGGGGGCGGGCACCGCCGGCGCCACCACCGGTACCCCGACGGCGACGTCGGGCACGGTCACCCTCACCGCCCGCGGCACCGGCATCGACGACGACTCGCCGTTCGCGCGGGTGTCGGTCGGCAAGGCGTGCCCGGCGAACTACCAGGACGCCCTCACGGTGTCGCTCGTGGTGCCGGACGGCCGGGAGTCGCTCCTCGCCTCCCACCTGACCAGCGGCGCCCCGTACACCAAGGCCCCGGTCACGGCGCAGGTCCCGGAGACGTCGGGCAACGGCACCATCGTGCGGTCGATCGCCACCGCCTTCGACGTCGCCAGTGTCCCGGTGGCGGACGGCACCTACCCGATCCACGTGACCTGCGCGAACGCCGACCGGGCGAACTTCCCCGAGCACCCGACGTTCACCGGCTTCATCGACGTGACCGGTGACACCTGGCAGGTCTCCGGCCACGCCGCCCCGGTCGCCACCAGCGTCAGGCTCAGCGCCGACCCGGCCAACCACGTCCAGGTCGGCAAGCCCTTCACGCTCACCGCGAAGGTCGCGGGCGGCGTGCCCGGAGCCGTCCAGTTCGAGGCGGACAACGGCGTCACCGTGTACGACACCCCGGTACCGGTCGTGAACGGCGTGGCCGCCTTCCAGCCGCCGGCCAACACCGCGCCGAACGTCCGCAGTTACATCGCGGTCTTCATCCCCGCCGACCAACTCGCCTACGCGCAGGACTACTCGGTCCTCAGCTACTCGTTCGTCAACGCGCCGTCCGTCACGGTGACCGACGCGGACGGCAACGCCCTCGGGGACAGCCCGCAGTTGACCCCCGGACAGCACATCAAGGTCTCCGCGCAGGGCTTCCTGCCGCAGAGCCAGGAGCAGGTGCTGCCGTTCGTGTCCAACGCCCTCGCGCTCTTCGCCCCGGTGGCGACCGACGCGCGGGGCTCGGTCACCGGCTACGACCTGACGGTGCCGAAGCTGATCGCCCGCGGCTCCCACACCCTGACCCTCACCGGTCTGTGCAGCTTCGTCCAGGTCTCCTTCACCTTCACCACGAAGTGACCGCGAAACAGCGCTGACCAGCACAGACGTACCACCGGCCGGGCATCGTCCAGATGCCCGGCCGCCCCCGTGACACGGCGGAAACGGCACCGCCGCACCACCTCAGCACCGCATCACCGCAGTACCGGCACCGCCACCGCACCACCCGCACGTGACCACCGCAGTACCGGCACCGCCACCGCACCACCCGCACGTGACCACCGCAGTACCGGCACCGCCACCGCACCACCCCCACGTGACCACCGCACGACTCGCACGACTCGCACGACTCGTACGACCGACGCATATCCCCGAGGGGACGAGGAGACATGAAACGAAGAATGCACGCGGCGCTGCTGAGCGTGCTCGCACTGGTCCTGGGCACCGGGGCCCTGGTCCTCACCACCGCGGGGACCGCGAACGCGGATCTGGCCGGGAACGTGACGCTGTCGCCCGCCGCCGGCACCGTCGACGACTCCCCGGCCTTCACGTCGGTCTCGGTCGACCAGGCATGCCCCACGAACTACCAGGACGCCGTGGGCGTGTACATCGTCCTCGACGGCGCGGAGTCGCTCCTGGCGACCCACTTGACCAACGGCGCCCCGTTCTCGACCGCTCCCATCACCGCGCAGCTCCCTGCCTCGGGGGGCAACGGCACGATCCTCCGGTCGATCAGCTCCGCGTTCGACGCCTCAAGCGTGGACCTCGCCGACGGCACGTATCCGATCGACGTGGTCTGCAAGTCCGCCGACCAGTCCGCCGCGGACCTGCCGACCTTCACCACGTTCATCGAGATCACCGGCTCCGACTGGGCGGTGAAGACTGTCACCCCGCCGACGTCGACCTCCGTCGTTCTCACCGTCGACCCGGCGGGCCGGGCCGTGGCGGACAAGAAGATCACCCTCAAGGCCACCGTCACGCCGGACACCGCCGAAGGCACGGTGACCTTCAAGCAGGGCGCCGTGCCCGTCACCGGCGGGAACATGATTCCGCTGGTCAACGGCGTGGCGACGGCGAGCATTCCAGGGATCGGCAACCCCGGCGTCATCACGCTCTCGGCGGAGTTCACGCCCAGCGACCCGCTCACGTTCGCCGCCAGCCAGAACGGGGTGTCGTATCCCGTGGTGGCCGAGCCCGACCTGACCGTGCTCGACGACTCCGGGACCGAACTGCACGACACGCCGGCCCTCACCAAGGGCCAGAAGATCAAGGTCACCGCAGAGGGGTTCCTGCCGGGCCCCACGGGCGGGAACGGCGAGAAGATCACCTTCGCGCTGGACGGGTCCCCGGCCGCCGACGACGCGACCGCCGACAACAGCGGCAAGATCACCAACTACGCGGTGACGCTGCCCGCCGACCTCGCCGACGGCAGCCACTCCCTGGTGCTGACCGGCGCGACCAGCGGCATCAAGCAGACGTTCGCGTTCAAGGCGGGCGCGGGCACCTCGCCGACCGACGATCCGACCGGCACGCCGACCGACGAGCCCACGGACACCCCGACCGACACCCCCACGGACACGCCCACCGACACCGGCGGCGCGGACGGCGGAGGCACGTCGACCGACGGCGGCACGTCCAACGGCGGTCTGTCCAGCGGCGGTTCGTCGGGGACGTCGGGCGGCTCCGGCGGCAACAACGGCCCGCTGGCGGCCACCGGAGCCACCGGCGTCGTCCCGCTGAGCGTGCTGGCGTTCCTGATGGTGACCGGTGGCGGCTATGCCGCGTACCGGGTGCGCAGGGACGGCAAGTTGCTCACCTTCGGTCCCACGCCGCGCGACTGACCGTACGCGGTACGCGGTACGCGGTACGCCGGGCGGCGGGCGGTTCCGACCGTCCGCCGCCCGGCGACCGGCCGTACTACCGCCGTATGACCGGCCGTTACGACCGACCGCTACGACCGGTCCGTACGACAGCTGTCGGGGCCCCGTACGAGATTGCGGCGCCGCCCCCCCCGTCCGAGCACGTCAGCGAAACGCACGCACGCGAAGGAGCGCCACCCGTGGCCGTACTGTCACCGTCCCGCGAGGCCGCCGGGCCGCCGCCGGAACCGGCCGAGCCGCAGAAAGGGCGGGCGGCCGAACAGCGGCCGTCCGCCTGGTTGGTCATTCCGGGCGCGGCGCTGACCCTGCTGGCCGCGCTGCTGCTCGGATTCGTCGTCAATCTCACGCTGCTCGGCCACGTCGAGCACGCCCGCGCCCAGCAGACCGGCTACGCCGATCTGCGCGCCCAACTCGCCAAGGGCACGGCCCCGGTGGGCCGCCTGGACGACAAGGGTGAGCCCGTGCCGCTGGGTTCGCCGGTCGCGGTGCTGCACATCAAGGCGATCGGCCTCAAGGAGGTCGTCTTCCAGGGCACGACGTCCGGTGTGCTCAGGTCGGGTCCGGGGCACCGCAGGGACACCCCGCTGCCGGGCCAGCCGGGCACCAGCATCGTGATGGGCCGTCAGTGGGGGTACGGCAGCCCGTTCAACCACATCGACGAGCTGAAGGCCGGGGACCCGATCACCGTCACGACGGGCCAGGGCCAGCAGCGCTACCAGGTGACCGGGGTGCGGCACGCGGGCGACCCGGCGCCGGCGCTGCCCGGCACCGGACAGGGCCGGCTGATCCTGATGACCGCGACCGGCGGCCTCTACACCCCGCACGGTGTGCTGCGGGTGGACGCGGAACTGGTCAGCGACGTCCAGCCGGGCCCGGCGGCGGGCGGCGGCATCTCGGCGGCCGAGCAGCCGCTGGCCGGTGACCCGGCCGCCTGGCTGCCGATCCTGCTGTGGACGCAGGGGCTGCTGCTCGTCGCCGTCGCCGTCACCTGGACCTACCGGCGCTGGGGGCGCTGGCAGACGTGGATCTGCGCGGTCCCGGTGCTCGCCGCCGTCGTGGTCGCCCTGTCCGGTGAGGCCACCCGCCTGCTGCCCAACCTGCTGTGAGAACGGCGTACTTGGGACCGGCGTGCTGGGGGCCGGACCTCTCGGGACCGGACCGCCTGGTACGGGACCACCTGGGACCTGACCGCTTGAGCCGCTTTCGGACCGAGCCCGCCACGAACCGCCCCGACGCATACCCGACGCATATGAGGAACACGATGTCAGCGACTGACGAGACCGTCGTACTGCCGCCCGTCCCCGGCGACCCGCCGACCGGCGGCGGCCCCCGCTCCGCCTCCCGTTCCGCGACCCTCGACGCCCGTGAGGTGTCGGCCTGGTTCGGCGACCACAAGGTGCTCGACCGGGTGTCGCTCACCATGCCCGCGCAGCGCGTCACCGCGCTGATCGGCCCCTCCGGCTGCGGCAAGTCCACCTTCCTGCGCATCCTCAACCGCATGCACGAACTGATCGGCACCGCCTCGCTCGCCGGGCAGGTCCTGCTCGACGGCGAGGACATCTACGACCGGGGCCGCCGGATCACCCACGCCCGCCGCGAGATCGGCATGGTGTTCCAGAAGCCGAACCCGTTCCCCGCGATGTCGATCTACGACAACGTGCTGGCCGGACTGAAGATGAACGGCGTCAAGGCCGGGCGCGGCGAGCGCGACGACCTGGTCGAGGAGTGCCTGACCAAGGCCGGTCTGTGGAAGGAAGTACGCGACCGGCTGCGGCAGCCCGGCGGCGCGCTCTCCGGCGGGCAGCAGCAACGCCTGTGCATCGCACGGTCATTGGCGGTACGGCCGCGCGTGCTGCTGATGGACGAGCCGTGCTCCGCGCTCGACCCGACCTCCACGCGGCGCATCGAGCAGACCATCGGGGAGCTGTCCGACGACGTGACCATCGTCATCGTCACCCACAACATGCAGCAGGCTGCCCGTGTCTCGGACTCCTGCGCCTTCTTCCTCGCCGAACAGGGCACGCCCGGCGTCATCGTGGAGCACGGCCCGACCGACGACATGTTCAACCGCCCACAGGACCCACGCACGTCGGACTACGTCAACGGCCGGTTCGGCTGAGCGGCGGCGGCCCGTGCGACCTCCGCGCAGCCCCCGGCGCCGCCCGTACGCACCCGCGCTGCTGGCCGTGTCCGTGGCCACCGCGCTGGCCGCGGCCCTGACCTCGTGCGCCCACCCGGCGGCGCACCCCCCACCGGCCGCCGCGGACCGTACGCGCGTCCCCGTACAGCGGCCGTCCGCGCCCGCCGGGTCCACCGCGCCCACCGCGCCCGACCCGTCCGCCGCGTCACCGGCCGGGGACGCCAACCGGCCGCATCCGTACGCCGATCCGGCCGCGAGCACCCCACCGGCCTTCCCGCCGCCGACCGGGAAGGCCAAGGCCGCCAAGGGCACGAAGGGAGCCGGGGCATCCGCCGCCCCCTCACTTACGAGCGCGCCGCCGCCCGCCACGGCGGCGGCCCGGCCGGGGCCGAACCCGTCCCGTGGCGCACCCGCCGCGCCGAAGAAGGCCGCCGCCGAGCGTCAATACCCGCCCGGCACCACGGTGTTGCGGATCGGCGACTGGTCACGGCCCGTCGTGCGCGGCGACCAGTCCACCATCGACGCGTGCGGGGCGGCCGTGCTGTTCGCGGGACCCGATCCGGCGCTCTCCGACGGCTACGAGATGCGGACCTCCGTCATCGTCGGCCACGACTACTGCGGCTACGACAAGCTCGCCCCGCTGCCGGTCGGCACCCGCGTCACCCTGGACACCCCGAAGGGCACGCTGGCCTTCCACGTCTACGCCACCTACATCAACCCCGGCAGGGGCGGCCCCGACAACGGCCTCTACTGGGGCGACCTCACCCTCCAGACCTGCGTGGGCCCGGACACCGGCTTCAGCTATCTGACCCGCGACTGAACGGGCCCGACCCGCAAGCGATGTGACGCACCGTCAAATACCCGCCGCCGACGCCACATCCGCCTTCAGCGCGGCCATCACCTCGTCGGCCGTACGCCGCGCCGCGCCCAGATCGGCGGCCGAGGCGACCGGCACCACGACCTCCAGGTAGCACTTCAGCTTCGGCTCGGTACCGCTCGGCCGGACGACCACCCGCGCCGACTCGACGGTCCCGGCGCCCGCCAGGTGGTAGCGCAGCCCGTCCGTCGGCGGCAACTGCTCGCTGCCCTCGGCCAGATCGTCCGCCGACGTCACCGCCAGGCCCGCGAGCGCGGCCGGCGGCCGATCGCGCAGCCGGGCCATGGCGTCCGCGATCAGCGAGAGGTCGGCGACCCGCGCCGAGAGCTGGTCGGTGGCGTGCAGACCGTGGTCGAGCGCGATGTCGTCCAGCAGGTCGGTGAGCGTGCGCGAGTGCTGCTTGAGGGTCGCGGCCAGTTCGGCGATCAGCAGCGCCGCCGTGATGCCGTCCTTGTCGCGTACGCCCTCCGGGTCGACGCAGTAGCCCAGCGCCTCCTCGTACCCGTACCGCAGGCCCTCGACGCGGGCGATCCACTTGAAGCCGGTCAGCGTGTCCCGGTACGCCAGGCCCGCGCCCGCCGCGATCCTCGACAGCAGCGACGACGAGACGATGCTCGCCGCGAACGTGTCGCGCCCGGCCACCGCCGCGCCCGTACGCACCAGGTGCACCGCGAGCAGCGCGCCCAACTCGTCGCCGCGCAGCGTCCGCCAGCCCGCGGGGGAGTCGCGGTCGGGTACGGCGACGGCGCAGCGGTCGGCGTCCGGGTCGTTGGCGATGACGACGTCGGGGCCGACGGACTGGGCGCACTTGAAGGCCAGGTCCATCGCCCCCGGCTCCTCCGGGTTCGGGAAGGCCACGGTGGGGAAGTCCGGGTCGGGCTCGGCCTGTTCGGACACGGGCGTCGGCGCGGGGAAACCGGCGCGGGAGAAGGCCGCCATCAGCGTCCGCAGGCCCACTCCGTGCATCGGCGTGTAGACCACCGACACATCGCGCGCGCCGCCCTCGGCGACCACGCCCGCCGCGCGGGTCAGATACGCCTCCACCACGTCGGGGCCGAGCACCCGCCAACCGCCCGCCGCCAGCGGCACATCGGCCAACGCGCCCACCGCGGCGATCCGTTCGGCGATCTCCGCGTCGGCCGGGGGCACGATCTGCGAGCCGTCGCCCAGATAGACCTTGTAGCCGTTGTCCTGCGGCGGATTGTGGCTGGCGGTCACCATCACCCCGGCCGCGGCGCCCAAGTGCCTGATGGTGTAAGCCAGTACGGGCGTCGGCAGCGGCGAGGGCAGCAGCGCGGCGCGCAGCCCGGCACCCACCATCACGGCCACGGTGTCGCGCGCGAAGTCGTACGACTTGTGCCGGGCGTCGTAGCCGACCACGACCAGGCCGTCCTCGGTGCGCTCCCCGAGATACGCGGCCAGGCCCGCGGCGGCCCTGATCACCACTGCGCGGTTCATCCGCATCGGCCCGGCGCCCAGCTCGCCGCGCAGGCCCGCGGTGCCGAACTGGAGCGTGCCGCTGAAACGGTCCGCCAGATCCGCGAGCGCCTGCGCGCCGCGCGGGTCGTCCGGGCCCGCCTGCGCGGCCTCCAGGACGCCCGCCAGCTCCTCGCGGGTGTCCGGGTCCGGGTCCTCCGCCAGCCACTGGCGCGCGCGCTCCACCAGCTCACGCCCGCCGTTTCCGCCCGCCATGCCGCTCTCCGTTCCACGTGGGTCCGGGCCGCCAGGGCCCGCCCCTCCAGCCGATGCCGCCGCGCGGGGCGGCAGGGCCGGTTTTCACCGGCAGGGTCAGTTTTACGTACTACCCCGCCCGTCCACCCGGCTTTACGCGCCCGCGGGCTCCACGTGCCTACAGACGTCCGAGGACGCGCCCGAGCAGCGAACCCATCCGGGTCGCGGACTCGCGGCCCGCCTCCAGCACTTCCTCGTGGTTGAGCGGCGCGCCGGTCATGCCCGCGGCCAGGTTCGTGACCAGCGAGATGCCCAGCACCTCGGCGCCGGCCTCGCGGGCCGCGATGGCCTCAAGCGTGGTCGACATCCCGACCAGGTCGCCGCCGATCGCCCGCACCATCCCGATCTCCGCCGGGGTCTCGTAGTGCGGCCCGGGAAGCTGGACGTAGACGCCCTCCTCCAGGGTCGGGTCGACCTCGCGGCACAGCGTCCGCAGCCGCGGCGAGTACAGGTCGGTGAGGTCGACGAAATTCGCGCCCACTATCGGCGAGGTCGCCGTCATGTTGATGTGGTCGCTGATCAGTACCGGCTGGCCCGGCAGGTAACCGGGGCGCAGGCCGCCGCAGCCGTTGGTGAGCACCACCGTCTTGCAGCCGGCCGCCACCGCCGTGCGCACTCCGTGCACGACGCTGGAGACGCCCCGGCCCTCGTACAGGTGCGTACGGCCCAGGAAGACCAGGGCGCGCACTCCGCCGATCCGCACGGAGCGGAGTTTGCCCGAGTGGCCCTCCACCGCCGGGGCCGGGAAGCCCGGCAGGTCGGTGATCGACAGCTCACAGTCCGCCACGCCCAGCTCGTCGGCCGCGGGCACCCAGCCCGAGCCCATCACCAGGGCGACGTCGTGGGTCTCGGCGCCGGTCAGCTCGCGCAGGCGGGCGGCGGCGGCGTCGGCCGCGGCGTAGGGGTCGGCATTCACAGAAGCGTTCACGCGCATGAGGGTAACCTGTCTCGGCCTACGCGCGTAGACGGTGCCCTGAGCTTACGAAGTGCGGCTCCTCCGACAGGAGCCGGTTTTTGCCCGCCCGCCCACCCGTGCGGGTGTTTTCTTCGTCTGCGGGTGCCGCTTGTGCGTGGGTCGGTGCCGGTCCGGGGTACCTCCTCGAAATGCGGCTACCTGGTCCCGTGCATCCGGCACCCTTCTTGTCACCGCATTTCTGCGGGGGCACCCCGGCCCGTCCCCTTCCGGTACGTCGGCGTCCGACGGTCCGGTGGGGGTGGGTGGGGAGAGGGGGGTGGGCTCGGGTACGTCGGCGTCCGCCTGGCCAGGGGGGTGGCCGGGAGGGGGGTGGGGTGCGGCTCCTGTGCCGCTGTCGACCCGCCGGGGTGGGTGGGAGGGGGTGGGTGGGCTCGGATACGTCGGCGTCCGACGGTCCGGTGGGGTTGCCGGGGAGGGGCTGGTGGGGTGCGGGCCCTGTGCCGCTGTCGACCCGCTGGGGTGGGCTCGGGTACGTCGGCGTTTGCCTGTTCGCTGTGGCTGGGGGAGGTGTCAATGACCGGTGAGGGGGCCCGGCTGTTCCTCCACCGTGGGGATCGGCGGAGGCCATCTGTCTTTGGCACCCGTCTGCCCGCGGGCCGTCCGAGGGGCCCCCAGCCCCTTGGGCGGAGGACGCTCGGGGCGCCCTCACGGTCTTGGACACCCGTCCACCCTCGGATCGTGTGAGGGTGCCACCCCCAAGCCCCTTGGGCGGAGGACGCTCGGGGCGCCCTCACGGTCTTGGACACCCGTCCACCCTCGGACCGTGTGAGGGTGCCACCCCCCAGCCCCCTGGGCGGAGGACGCTCGGGGCGCCCTCACGGTCTTGGACACCCACCCCGGCACCCCCACCGGCGGGCGGACGCCGACGTACCGGGAGGGGACGGGCCGGGGTGCCCCCGCAGAAATGCGGTGACAGGAACGGTGCCGGATACACAGGCACCAGGCAGCCGCATTTCGAGGAGGTACCCCGGACCGGCACCGACCAGGCACAAGCGGCACCCGCAGACGAAGAAAACACCCGCACGGGTGGGCGGGCGGGCAAAAAGGCACAGGCGGAAAAGGCCAAGGCGCCGCAGGCGCTAGCAGGGCCTCTTGCGGAGGGACATGACGTAGTCATGAGGGGCACCGGCGGACTCGGCGGCGTCGGCCAGCTCACCGAGGTAGCGCGCGGAGGGCAGCCCGCCCTCGTAGTCGTTGAGCACGTAGAGCCAGGACGCGACCTCCCCGTCGAGCGTGTGGACGCGGACGGTGGCCCGCCGGTAGAGACCGAGCGGCACACCCTCCCAGCGGTCGAGCGACTCCTCGTCGACGGGCGCGATGTCGTACAGCCCGACGAAGACCTGGCTGTCCTGGTCCTCCACGAGCGTGGCGAGCGCGCCCTCCCACCCCATCTGTTCGCCGCCGAAGGTGAGCCGCCAGCCGTCGAGCCAGCCGGTGCCGCGCAGGGGGGAGTGCGGGGCGCGGCGGGTCATCAGCCGCGCGTCGAGGTTGCTGGCGTAGGCGGCGTAGAGCGACATGACCACGAGAGTACGGGAGCACGCGCGGCGGACGGCCGCACGCCGTTTCGGGGTGTCCGGACGGCGGGCGGCGGCGCCCGGATCGGACAAGCGTGCCCCCTGGCGGAGAACACTTGGCGCGTGCGGGACAATGGGGTACGTGACAAGGATCGTGATCATCGGAGGCGGACCCGGCGGCTACGAAGCTGCCCTGGTGGCGGCGCAGCTCGGCGCGGAGGTGACCGTCGTGGACTGCGACGGCCTGGGCGGGGCGTCGGTGCTGACCGACTGCGTACCGTCCAAGACCCTCATCGCCACCGCCGAGGTGATGACGACGTTCGATTCGTCGTACGAGGAGCTCGGCATCATCGTCGCCGACGACACCCCGCCGCTGGAGCGCGCGGCGCGCGTCGTCGGGGTGGACCTGGGCAAGGTCAACCGACGCGTGAAGCGCCTGGCGCTCGCGCAGTCGCACGACATCACCGCGTCCGTGACACGGGCCGGCGCCCGGGTGATGCGCGGGCGGGGACGGCTCGACGGCTGTCAGACCGCCGCCGACGGCAGCCGCTGCGTGGTGGTCGAGGCCGCGGACGGCACGACCGAGCGGCTGACCGCCGACGCGGTGCTCGTGGCGACCGGCGCGCGCCCGCGCGAACTGGAGGACGCGCTGCCCGACGGCGAGCGGATCCTCAACTGGACGCAGGTCTACGACCTGGACGAGCTGCCCGAGGAACTGATCGTGGTCGGCTCCGGTGTGACCGGCGCGGAGTTCGCGGGCGCGTACCAGGCGCTCGGCTCCACGGTGACGCTCGTGTCGTCCCGCGACCGGGTGCTGCCCGGCGAGGACCCGGACGCCGCCGCCGTACTGGAGGACGTCTTCCGGCGCCGCGGCATGAACGTGATGGCCCGCTCCCGCGCCCAGTCCGTCAAGCGGATCGGCGACCGGGTCGAGGTCGCGCTGGCCGACGGCCGGGTGATCACGGGCACGCACTGCCTGATGGCGGTCGGCGCGATCCCGAACACCTCGGGCATGGGCCTGGAGGAGTCGGGCGTGAAGCTGACCGACTCCGGTCACATCTGGACCGACAAGGTGTCGCGGACGAGCGCGCCCGGCGTGTACGCGGCCGGTGACGTGACCGGGATCTTCGCGCTCGCGTCGGTCGCGGCCATGCAGGGCCGGATCGCGATGTACCACTTCCTCGGCGACGCGGTGGCCCCGCTCAACCTCAAGACGGTCTCCTCGAACGTCTTCACCGACCCGGAGATCGCCACCGTCGGCTACACGCAGGCCGACGTGGACAACAAGCGGATCGTGGCCAATGTCGTCAAGCTGCCGCTGCTGCGCAATCCGCGGGCCAAGATGCAGGGCATCAGGGACGGCTTCGTGAAGCTGTTCTGCCGTCCCGGCACGGGCATCGTGGTCGGGGGAGTGGTGGTCGCGCCCAAGGCCAGCGAGCTGATCCACCCCATCTCGATCGCCGTCGACAACAATCTGACGGTCGAGCAGATCGCCAACGCCTTCACCGTGTACCCGTCGCTGTCCGGCTCGGTGGCCGAGGTGGCACGGCAGTTGCACACCCGCAAGGCGGCCGAGGCGGATCTGGGCTGACGGCCCCTCGCGTCATCCGGAAAGGCGCCGTTTGCGAACGCATGGTCGGCGTATAGCACTTGCCGGTCTCTTTTGTGCATGACTTCCGGCATCTGGTGCAAAGTGCTGAAAGCCGACGGACGTTGGCGTTACTGTCGGTTTCGTGTTCGCTGCAGAACGTCGCCAATTGATCCTCGAAATGGTGCGGGCGAACGGGGCGGTCTCGCTCCGTGAACTCGCCCGTGTCGTCCAGACCTCAGAAGTGACCGTGCGCCGCGACGTGCGGGCGTTGGAGGCCGAAGGACTGCTGGACCGCCGGCACGGCGGTGCGGTCCTGCCCGGTGGCTTCACCAGGGAGTCCGGTTTCCCGCAGAAATCCCATCTAGCGACCGCGGAGAAGTCGGCCATCGCCGAACTCGCCGCCGATCTCGTGGACGAGGGCGAGGCCATCGTCGTCGGCGCGGGGACCACCACGCAGGAGCTGGCCCGTCGGCTCGCGCGGGTGCCGGGACTGACCGTGGTCACCAACTCCCTGCTGGTCGCACAGGCGTTGGCGCACGCCAACCGGGTCGAGGTGGTGATGACCGGCGGCACGCTGCGCGGGTCGAACTACGGCCTGGTGGGCAGCGGCGCCGAGCAGTCCCTCCAAGGGCTGCGGGTCTCCCGCGCCTTCCTGTCCGGCGCGGGCCTGACCGCCGAACGCGGCCTGTCCACGTCCAACATGCTCTCCGCGAGCGTGGACCGGGCGCTGGTGCAGTCCGCCGCCGAGGTCGTCGTCCTCGCCGACCACACCAAGCTCGGCACCGACACGATGTTCCAGACCGTGCCCACCGACCTCATCACCCACCTGGTCACCGACGAGCCGCCCGGCGGCGACGAGCGGGCCGGTACAGAACTCCAGGCGCTCGCCGACCGCGGCGTGCAGATCACCGTGGCGCCGCTGACCGGCGCGGACGCCATCGCCGCCGGACGTCCGCGCCACGACCAGCCCCTGCCAGGACCCCGGCGGCCCCAGCCCCTGCGCAGCGCCCAGCCGCTGCCCGGTGGCGGCCAGCCGCTGGCCGGCGGTGGTGGCACCGAGCCCACCCCGCGGCTGGCGGACGTCCGCCGTCGCTAGGGCTCCCCGCCCACCGGAGCTCCCCGCTCACCAGAGAGCTCTCCACTCACCGGAGCTCCCCGCTCACCAGAGAGCTCTCCACTCACCGGAGCTCCCCGCTACCGGAGTCTCCGCCACTGGAGATCGGCGCGACTGGAGACCTCCGCCACTGGAGATCTCTGCTGCCCGAGCTTCCTAGACCGGCTCCGCGGCCGTCTCCCTCACGGCTCCGCGGCCGGTGTCCTCCACGGCCCCGCGGCCGGTGTCCTGCCGGGTCCGCAGGCCGTCCAGCGTCAGCGTCATCAGGCGGGCGAACAGCCCCTTGTCCTCCCGGTTGTTCTCCGCGGTCAGCACGATCGCGTTGATCAGCTTGAGCAGGTCGGACATGGTGGCGTCCGACCTGATCTCGCCCGCGTCCTGCGCGCGCCGCAGCAGCGCCTCGCCCGACGAGCGCAGCAGCGCCTTGCACGCGGGCATCTTCGCGTCCGGCGCGGACATGATGGCCTTGGCGAGGCCGCGGTACGCGGTGGAGTGCACGGCGACCGCGTAGAGCCACTTGGTGAGCGCGTCGACCGGGTCCGGCTCCTCCAGCAGTTCTTGCGCGCGCGCGTTGAGCTTCACCAGCTCCCGCTCGAAGACGGTGTTCATCAGGGTGTAGCGGTCGGGGAAGTGGCGGTACAGCGTGCCGATGCCCACCCCGGCCTGCCGCGCGATGTCCTCCAGGGCGACGTCGGTGCCGTGCACGAAGAAGGCATGGGCGGCCTCTTCCAGCAGCCGGTCGTAATTGCGCTGCGCGTCTGCCCGCATGGCGTCATGCCTCCTGAAGTGCCGGTCCTCACGGCTCGCCCGTACCCGCGGCGGGCCCACGTCCATGGCTGACCACGCCCACGCCACCCGTGCCCGCGGCTCGCCGGAACCCATCGTTGGTCAAAGCCCGCCCAAAAGCGATTGTAGAACCGGAGGCTGTCTCCGTATAGTTAACGGAGGAACCCTCCGTTTATTGCTCTCCGCTGGAGGCTTACTCAGCATGTCCACACCCGCAGTGCGCGCGCTCTCCACCGCATCCCGCACTCCGTCCCCCGCCCGTGGGCGCCCGTTCATCGCCCTCGTGGCCATCGTCGGCACGCAGCTCATGCTGCTGCTCGACGCCACCGTGGTGAATGTCGCGCTGCCGGGCATCGGCACCCATCTCGGCTTCTCGCCCACCGGCATGTCCTGGGTGCTGAACGTCTACACGCTCGCCTTCGGCGGCCTGCTGCTGCTCGGCAGCCGGATAGGCGACCTGATCGGCCGCCGCAGGGCGCTGATGTGGGGCGTCGGCGCCTTCACCCTCGCCTCCGTCGCCGGCGGCGTCGCCAACGACTCCACCACTCTGCTCATCGCCCGCGGCCTGCAAGGCGCCGCCGCCGCGCTGGCCGCGCCCAGCACCCTGGCGCTGATCGCCACCTCGTTCTCCGAGGGCTCGGAACGCAACCGCGCGCTGAGCGTCTTCTCCGCGATCTCCGGCGCCGGTTCCGCGATCGGCCTCACCGTCGGCGGCATGCTCACCGACTGGGGCTCCTGGCGCTGGGTCTTCTTCGTCAACGTCCCCGTGGGCCTGGCCATCGTGCTGCTCGCCCCGCGCTACATCAAGGAGACCGAGCGGCACCCCGGCGGCCGGTTCGACATCGCGGGCGCCCTGACCGGCACGCTCGGCATGGCCTCCCTGGTCTACGCCTTCATCCGCGTCGGCGAGAGCCACTGGACCGACTCCCGCGCCCTGACCAGCTTCGTCATCGCCGCCGCCCTGCTCGTGTCGTTCCTGATCAACGAGACCCGCGTCGAGCGCCCGCTGGTCGTGCTGCGGCTCTTCCTCGACCGCAACCGCGCGCTGGCGTACGGGATCATGCTGCTCGTCCCCGCCGGGATGTTCGGCGTGTTCTACTTCTCGACCCAGTACCTCCAGACGTATCTGCACTACAGCCCGCTGCGGACCGGCTTCGCCTTCCTGCCGCTGGCCGGACCGCTGTTCGTCGCCGCCCGCCTCGCCCCGCGCGCTCTCGCCCGCTTCGGCGCCAAGCGCGTCGCCGCCACCGGTGGTCTGTTCAACGTCGGCGGTACGATCTGGCTCTCCACGCTCAACGCGTCCGACGGGTACGCGGGCGGCATCCTCGGCCCGCTGATCCTGATCGGTGTCGGCGTCGGCTTCACGATGATGCCGCTCAACACCTTCATCCTCTCCGGCGTCGAGCCGAAGGAGGCGGGCTCCGCGTCCGGGCTGCTCCAGACGATGCAGCAGGTCGGCGGCAGCCTCGGACTGTCCATCCTGGTCACGGTGTTCGGCACCGTCTCGCGCCACGCGCACAGCGAGCCGTTCATCCACGGCGCCACCGCCGCCTTCACCGCCGCCGCGGTCTTCACCGCCCTGTCCGTCGCCCTGGTCCTGGCGCTGCGCAGCCCGAAACCGGTGTCCCTGCGCTGACGGTGACGCGTCGACGGGTGACACGTTGGAAGCTGCCGCGCCGACGCGGTGCCGTGTTGACGGGGCTGTGTTGACGGTGACGCGTTGACGGTACGGAGCCGCGCGCGTTGATCGGCGCGCGAACGCCGGTGGGGCCGGTCGTCGTGACCGGCCCCACCGGCGTTTCGTACGTACGGCCGCTGCCGTACCGCCTTCGTGCGTGCTGCGGTGTCAGTCCTTGATTTCGCAGATGACGGCGCCGGAGGAGACGGAGGTGCCGACTTCGGCCTTGAGACCGATGACGGTGCCCGACCGGTGGGCGTTCAGAGGCTGTTCCATCTTCATGGCCTCCAGGACCACGATCAGGTCACCCGCGGTGACCTGCTGGCCCTCCTCGACCGCGACCTTCACGATCGTGCCCTGCATCGGCGAGGGCAGCGCGTCCCCCGAGACCGCCGCACCCGCCTTCGCCGCCGTCCGCCGCTTGGGCTTGGCACCCCCCGCAGCCGCCGTCCGCGCCAGCGTCATCCCCAGCGACGCCGGCAGCGACACCTCCAGGCGCTTCCCGCCGACCTCCACCACCACGGTCTCCCGGCCCGGGGCGTCGTCCTCGTCCACGACCGCGCCCACGAACGGCGGGATCGTGTTGTCGAACTCCGTCTCGATCCACCGCGTGTGCACCGTGAACGCACTCCCGTCCGTCGGCGCGAACGCCGGATCGGCGACGACCGCCCGGTGGAAGGGGATCGCGGTCGCCATCCCCTCCACCGTGAACTCGCCCAGCGCCCGCGCCGCACGCTGCAACGCCTGCTCACGCGTCGCACCGGTCACGATCAGCTTGGCCAGCAGCGAATCCCACGCCGGACCGATCACACTGCCGGACTCCACGCCCGCGTCCAGCCGCACCCCCGGACCCGTCGGCGCGTCGAAACGCGTCACCGTGCCCGGCGCGGGCAGGAAACCCCGCCCCGGATCCTCACCGTTGATCCGGAACTCCACCGAATGACCGCGCAGCACCGGGTCGTCATAGCCCAGCGCCTCACCGTCGGCGATCCGGAACATCTCCCGCACCAGATCGATACCCGAGACCTCCTCGGTGACCGGGTGCTCCACCTGGAGCCGGGTGTTGACCTCCAGGAACGAGATCGTGCCGTCCTGGCCCACCAGGAACTCACA
>NZ_JBIBHM010000007.1:294569-507348 GCF_042957025.1 Streptomyces sp. NPDC008139 | reverse complement strand
AACTCTTCCGGATAGGGCTTGGGCACAGCGACATCCTTCCCACCTGCCATACAGGGCAAGCCAGTTCAGATGTCACCCGATCGTGCGGCAGACCCACCCTCCGGGTGTACGCCCACCTAATGCCCAGCAGCCAGGAACGCGCGCGCAAGGCCGTCGACGGGGTCTTGACGTCTCGTAGCCTCACGGCCAGCGCACCTGCTTCCTAGTCCTCAGCAAGAAGCGGGTGGCGGTCCAACCGGACCGCCACCCGCTTCGTCACGCCATCGATCGAGGCACTGCTGGGACTACACGATGTGCACGCGCTCCGTCCCGCCCTCTGGCCGTTCAAGAAGTACATGGCTACCTGCCCGCCTCTGAGCCTCCAGGAAGGCATAGATCTGCACGGCTCGGTTGATTACGTCCGTCTTGCTCAACCCAGTGTGCTGCGTGAGTTCGCTGATGGCCTCAACAGCTGGCGGCACCAGAGTCACCGAATAGCGCTCGTTCGCTTGAGGACGTACCTGGTCCGCGGACGTCTGCATCCCTCTCCTCCGGTCGCTCGTAGGTGGCGATCTTATCGGCGGCGTATTGCACCAGCTCACACGCCTGCCTCTCGACAGTGTGCCACTAGATGCATCACGCTTCCACCCTGCAGGTGCAACAACGCACCTGCATCGCGCCATGAGAGCACTTTCTAGGTGCTAAAGTATGGCTACGTGGTCGGCAAAAAGCGCCGACCACTGGTCTAGGAGAGGAGATCAATGTGATTGATGACGGCTTGCGCGACCTCCCAGAGAGGTAGTCCACCCGACCCCAGCCTGAGTAGGGGAGGCTGAGGTCACCCGCTGGCCAGACAAGGGAGGAGGCACGCCTATGCAGTGGCGGCTACCGGTGCCCACCTAGGACAGACCTAGGGGGCTGAACCGGTCAGATAGAGGCCCCAGTGACCAACGACCAGACCATCAGCATCATCGGAACCGTCGACTCGCTCGGCGAATTGGAAGAACCCTCCTCCGCGGCGTTCGTGATGATCACGACGACGCCGACCGGACCCACCTTCAAGGCCTCGGTGCCCTCGAAGGAGTCGGCGCGGATGATGGGATCTCTTGATCTGCTCGTCGGCATCGGCGGCTCCATCGCCGCCCCGTACGGCATGGCCAGGGCGCTCAGCATGCTCGGGCCTGGGCACCCGCTGATCAAGGGGTTCTGCATCATGACCGTGGCGCTCCTGCCGTTGACCTTCTACTGGCTGGCTCAGCGCGGCAAGTAGAGATTCAACAAGATGCACCCACGAGAGCCCATCCTCATCTGAGGATGGGCTCTGGGCTTGTGGCGCTGCGGACATCCGCGGTTCTCAGGTCACGGCCCACAGACGGCCCGTGACCTACTCCCAACGGCAGGTACTGGACCAAAAGCAGAGGTCAGTGCCACATCATCAGCTGCCCGAACTGAGTTCTCCGGGTACAGGCATGATCTGACAAGTGTCGCAGATCGAAACGGGTCGGCCGGTCGCCCGCTGGTCGGGAACTGCCGCTCGGGCGGCGGGGCCGTCGGGGTCAGTCGGTGCCGACGAAGACGGCCAGGAGGAGCCAGACGACGGGGGCGGTGGGGAGCAGGGAGTCGAGGCGGTCCATGATGCCGCCGTGGCCCGGCAGGAGGGTGCCCATGTCCTTGATGCCGAGGTCGCGCTTGATCATGGATTCGCCGAGGTCGCCGAGGGTGGCGCTGACGGCAGCGGCGAGGCCGAGGAGGAGCCCCTGCCACCAGCGGCCGTCGTCGATGACGTACTGCATGAGCAGGGCGCCCGCGACCATGGCGAAGGAGATCGCGCCGATCAGGCCCTCGCGGGTCTTGCCGGGGCTGATGCGGGGCGCGAGCTTGTGCTTGCCGTAGCGCCAGCCGACGGCGTAGGCGCCGGTGTCGCTGATCACGGTGAGCAGCAGGAAGACCAGGACGCGGCGCGGGCCGTCGTCGGCGGCGAGCATCATGACCACGAAGGTGGCCAGGAAGGGCACGTAGAAGGCGGCGAAGACGCCGGCGGTGACGTCGCGCAGGTAGTTCTCGGGCGGCTCCGTCATGCGCCACACGAGGATGGCGAGCGCGGTGAGGGCCATCGCCACCCAGGCGCCGTCCGCGCCGCGCAGATACCCGGCGATGATCATCGCCGTACCGCCGGCCGCGATCGGGATCAGCGGGGCGCGGATGCCCTTGCGCTCCGCCAGACGCGAGGTCAGCTCCCAGACGCCGACGGCGGCGGCGACGACCACGACGCCGACGAACACCGCCTTCACGATGAAGAGCGAGGCGACGATGACCGCGCCGAGGCCGAGGCCGACCCCTATCGCCGCGCGCAGATTGCGCCCTGCGGACTTCTTCGCGGGGGGCTGCGGCGGCGGTGTCGGCTCCGGGGCGGTTGGCATAGGAAGAGTCTTCCCGCCGCGCCCGGAATCGCGTGCGGAACCCGCCGGATAGATGATCGTGTCATCCACCATCGAGCCGTCGGCCGCGCCGTTGGTGACCGTGTCCTCGGGCGCTCCCCAGTGACCGGCGCGTGGCGAAGCGCCCCAGGAAGAGTCGTTCACTGAGCTTCGCCTCGCGTCGTCGTGTGTCGGCCGGGAAGGGCTGAGGGCGGGATCGTGCATACGGTCGTACTGCTGGTGTCCGGACGGGCGTCAGGAACGGCGCCAGGAGGGGCGTGTCCGGACGGACTGAGATGTCCGGGGCGGTGTTTCCGGGGCGGGCCCTCGGGCCCGCCCGGTCAGACCTCCAGCAGCTCGGCTTCCTTGTGCTTGAGCAGCTCGTCGACCTGGGCGACGTACTTCGACGTCGTGTCGTCCAGCTCCTTCTCCGCGCGGCGCACCTCGTCCTCGCCCGACTCGCCGTCCTTGACGAGCTTGTCGAGGGTCTCCTTGGCCTTGCGGCGGACGCTGCGGATCGAGATCTTGGCGTCCTCGCCCTTGGTCTTGGCGACCTTGATGTACTCCCGGCGCCGCTCCTCGGTGAGCTGCGGGAACGCCACCCGGATGATCCGGCCGTCGTTGCTCGGGTTGACGCCGAGGTCGGAGTTGCGGATCGCCTCCTCGATGTTGCGCAGACTGCTGCTGTCGAAGGGAGTGATCACCGCCATCCGCGGCTCGGGCACCGCGAACGAGGCGAGCTGGTTGATCGGGGTGGGCGCGCCGTAGTACTCGGCCACGATCTTGTTGAACATCGCGGGGTGCGCCCGGCCGGTACGGATCGCCGCGAAGTCCTCCTTGGCGACGACGACGGCCTTCTCCATCTTCTCCTCGGCCTCGAGGAGGGTCTCTTCAATCACCATGTGCTCCTGGTATTCAGAAGGCGGAGCCTGACGGTCGGGCCCCTGCGCGCGTCTTTCCTGCACGGTGTCCGACCGGCAGCCTGTTGTCCATCCCCGGACCGGGCGAACCGGGACGTGTCACCACCCGGCGCTCGGGCGGTCATTAAGCCCTGGAGCCCCGGTCGTTGACCAGCGTGCCGATCTTCTCACCCTTCACGGCCCGCGCGATGTTCCCTTCGGCGAGCAGCTCGAAGACGAGGATCGGCAGCTTGTTGTCCTGGCAGAGGGTGATCGCGGTGAGGTCGGCGACCCGCAGGTCGCGGGTGATGACCTCGCCGTACTCCAGGGCGTCGAACTTCACCGCGTCCGGGTTCAGCTTGGGGTCGGAGTCGTAGACCCCGTCGACCCCGTTCTTGCCCATCAGCATGGCCGCCGCGTCGATCTCCAGGGCCCGCTGGGCGGCGGTGGTGTCGGTGGAGAAGTACGGCATGCCCATACCGGCGCCGAAGATGACGACGCGGCCCTTCTCCAGGTGCCGTACGGCCCGCAGCGGGATGTACGGCTCGGCGACCTGGCCCATGGTGATCGCGGTCTGCACGCGGGTCTCGACGCCCTCCTTCTCCAGGAAGTCCTGGAGGGCCAGGCAGTTCATGACCGTGCCGAGCATGCCCATGTAGTCCGAGCGGGCCCGGTCCATGCCGCGCTGCTGGAGTTCGGCGCCGCGGAAGAAGTTGCCGCCGCCGACGACGAGGGCGATCTCGTAGCCGTCCGCGACGACCGCGGCGATCTCGCGGGCGATGGCGTGCACGACGTCGGGATCGACTCCGAGACCGCCTCCCCCGGCGAACGCCTCGCCGGACAGCTTCAGCAGATAGCGGCGGTGGGCGGTGGTGTGGTGGGCCGTATCGGCGCCTTTGTCCATGGAGCTCTCCTCGTGCACGTACGAAGGAGGCCATTGCCGCGGGTCCTCGTGGGTTCCCTGTACGGCAATGGCCTCCTCGTCACATCTGCGGCCGGTCGGCGGGCGGCCGACCGCGTACGACCCTAGCCGGGCCGTCGGTCATTCGCTGCTTTCGTGTCCAGCGCGATCAGACGCCGACGCGGAAACGCGCGAAACGCTTCAGCGTGACGCCGGCCTCGTCCAGCACCTTCTGGACGGTCTTCTTGGAGTCCTTCGCGAAGGCCTGCTCCAGGACGACGTTCTCCTTGAAGAAGCCGTTCACCCGGCCCTCGACGATGCGCGCCAGGGCGGCCTCGGGCTTGCCCTCCTCGCGGGCGGTGGCCTCGGCGACGCGACGCTCGTTCTCGACCGTCTCGGCCGGGATCTCGTCGCGGGACAGGGCGGTCGGCGCGAAGGCGGCGATGTGCTGGGCGACATCCTTGGCGACCTGCGCGTCGGCCTTGTCCAGCTCGACCAGGACGCCGACCTGCGGGGGCAGGTCGGGGCTGGTGCGGTGCAGGTAGGAGGTCACGTAGGTGCCGGAGAACTGGGCGAAGCGGTCGAGCACGATCTTCTCGCCGAGGGTGGCGTTCGCCTCGTCCACGTACGCCTGGACGGTCTGGCCGTCCTTGATCTCGGAGCCGAGCAGCGCCGTGATGTCGGCCGGCTTGCTGGCGGCGACGTGGGCGGCGATGGCGTCGGCCACGGCGACGAACTTGTCGCCCTTGGCGACGAAGTCCGTCTCGCACTTCAGCTCGACGAGGACGCCCTCGGAGTTGTCGGCGGCGATCAGGGAGACGACCGCACCGTTGGAGGCCGAGCGGCCCTCGCGCTTGGTGACGCCCTTCTGGCCCTTGACCCGAAGGATCTCGACGGCCTTGTCCAGGTCGCCTTCGGCCTCCACAAGGGCGTTCTTGCAGTCCATCATGCCCGCGGCGGTCAGCTCACGGAGCTTCTTGACGTCAGCGGCGGTGAAGTTCGCCATGGGTTTGAGTCTCTTCCCGAATGGTCGGTGGATCTACGGGTGGACGGCGGGGGCATGGGCCCCCGCCGTCGTCACGCGTGGTTCACGTCGTACGCGTCGTACGCGATACGCGTCCTGCTGCTGTGCGGTTAACCGGTGGTGCCGGTGCGCCGTCGGTACGGGTCGGAACAGGCTCAGGCCTGCTCGGACTCGCCCTCCGTGGCGGCCGGGGCGGCGTCGGCCGGAGCCTCGGCGGTCTCGGCGGTCTCGGCGGTCTCGGCCGGAGCGGCGTCGGCCGGAGCCTCGGCCTCGGCGGCGGGCGCCTCGGCAGCGGCGGCGGTCGCGTCGGCGGCGGGCGCCTCGTCGGCCTTCTTCTCGCCCTCGAGCAGGTCACGCTCCCACTCGGCGAGCGGCTCGGCGACGCCTTCGGCCTTCTTGTCACCGGTGGCGGCACCGGAGCGGGCGATGAGGCCCTCGGCGACGGCGTCGGCGATCACACGGGTGAGCAGCGTGACGGAACGGATCGCGTCGTCGTTGCCCGGGATCTTGTAGTCGACCTCGTCGGGGTCGCAGTTGGTGTCGAGGATCGCGACGACCGGGATGCGGAGCTTGCGCGCCTCACCGACGGCGATGTGCTCCTTCTTGGTGTCGACGATCCAGACGGCGCTCGGCACCTTCTGCATCTCGCGGATGCCGCCGAGGGTCTTCTCCAGCTTGTCCTTCTCGCGGGAGAGGACCAGCAGCTCCTTCTTCGTGAGGCCGGACGCGGCCACGTCGTCGAAGTCGATCTCCTCGAGCTCCTTCAGGCGCTGGAGGCGCTTGTAGACGGTCGAGAAGTTGGTGAGCATGCCGCCCAGCCAGCGCTGGTTGACGTAGGGCATGCCGACGCGGGAGGCCTGCTCCGCGATGGCTTCCTGCGCCTGCTTCTTGGTGCCGACGAACATGATGGAGCCGCCGTGCGCGACGGTCTCCTTGACGAACTCGTAGGCGCGGTCGATGTACGACAGCGACTGGAGCAGGTCGATGATGTAGATGCCATTGCGCTCGGTGAAGATGAAGCGCTTCATCTTCGGGTTCCAGCGACGGGTCTGGTGCCCGAAGTGGACGCCGCTCTCCAGCAGCTCCCGCATCGTGACGACGGCCATGGCCGTACTCCTTGAGGTACTCGGTTATCGCGACCGCCGGACGACGGTCGCGCCTGACGTCCCGACGCGCCGTGCCACGAGGGACCGAGGGGCGCGGCCACCGTCCCGATGAGGGGAGTGAGTGGCGGGGCGTGCGAAGTCGACCCGGTGACCCGGATCGCCAGAGAAAGTGTACGGGACCGGTGGAGTGCCGGGCGACACCCGAGTTATCCACAGGCCAGGACCATGATCATCTTTCGCCGCCCGGATCCGGGATGCTCGTGCCATGGCACTTCACATGTGGTTGACGGTGGTGATGACGGCCCTGCTGACGGCCCTCCCGGGCGGCACGGGGACGGCCGGCAGTGCGGGCACGGCGGGCGGCGCGGGGTGCGCGGGCGCCGGCTCGGACGCGCGCTGCTGGCCTGTGGCAGGGCCGGGAGTACGGGGGCGGCCGGCGGTGCTGCGCGCCTTCGAGCCGCCCGCGACGCCCTATGCCGCAGGACACCGCGGGGTCGACTTACGCGCGGGGCCGGGGAGCGTGGTGCGGGCGGCGGCACCCGGCGAGGTGACCTTCGCGGGGAAGGTGGCGGGCACCGATGTCGTCGTGCTGCGGCTCGACCGGCCGGACGCGAGCCTGCGCGTCACCTATGAGCCGGTACGGGGGACGGTCGCGGTCGGCACGCGGCTCGCCGCGGGCGGGCCGCTGGGAGTGGTGACCGACTCCGCCGTCCATCGCTCACCCGGTTGCCTCCACTGGGGCCTCCTGCGGGGTGACGTCTACCTCGATCCGTTGACGCTGCTGCCGCCGTGGCTGCTGCGCGCGGGGCCCTCCCGGCTGCTGCCGGTGTTCGGCGCGGCGGCGGGCGGGACGGAACGGAAGGCGGAGGCGGCAGCCCGGGTCAGGGGCGGCCGGTCACCCCGTGCAGCGCCATCGTGACGGCCGACTCGGTGATGTGGACGGGGTCTTCGGCGGCGCCGAGTTCGATCCGGCGGACCGCGGCGTCGACCACGCCTTGCAGGAGCATGGCGGTCAGGCGGGGCTCGGCGTGGCCGAGGGCCGCGAGGGCGGCGCCGACCATCGTGACCAGGCCGCCGTGGGCGGCGCGGATCTTCTCGCGGGCGCCCGCGTCCAGTTCACCGGCGGAGATCGCGACGACGGCGCGGTGGCGGCGGTCGCCGACCAGCGCGAGCTGGCTGCGCACGTAGGCCTCGATCTGGCCCTCGGCGGTGTCGGCGGCCTGCATGGCGGCCTCGACCTCGGCGGCCCAGACGGGGAAGTCCACGGCGCACAGCTCTTCGACCACCGCGGCGCGGGAGCGGAA
Source organism: Streptomyces sp. NPDC008139 (assembly GCF_042957025.1). Taxonomy (NCBI): domain Bacteria; kingdom Bacillati; phylum Actinomycetota; class Actinomycetes; order Kitasatosporales; family Streptomycetaceae; genus Streptomyces; species Streptomyces sp. NPDC008139. The sequence goes on along the minus strand of NZ_JBIBHM010000007.1, from coordinate 499,718 downwards.
GTACTCGTAGACCGAGGAGCGCGCCAGTCCGGTGCGCTCGGCCAGGGCGGGGAAGGTCAGCGCCTCCGTGCCGCCCTCGGACAGCAGCGAACGCGCGGCGTCCAGCAGGGCCTGGCGCTGCATCGTCCGGTGTTCGGCCACCGAGGCCGCTCGAATCCTGGGCATCCCACCACTGTAGACACTGTGCCGCGCCTGTCACCGCCCGACGTCGGCCAGCTTTGCCCGTAGTTGGAGGACGGACTTGGTGTGGATCTGGCTGACCCTGCTTTCGGTGACGCCGAGTACCTGGCCGATCTCGGCGAGTGTCAGGCCCTCGTAGTAGTAGAGGGTGACGACGGTCTTCTCGCGCTCGGGAAGGGTGTTGACCGCGCGGGCGAGCAGTCGGCGCAGCTCACGGTCCTCGGCGACCTCGACGGGGTTGTCGGCGCCGGTGTCCTCCAGGGTGTCGACGAGGCTGAGCCGGTCGCCGCCCTCGCCGCCCGCGTGCAGGAGGTCCTCCAGCGCGACGACGTTGGCCAGGGACAGCGCGCTGAACACCGCGTGCAGGTCTTCGAGCCCGACGCCCATCTCCGCCGCCACCTCGGGCTCGCTCGGGGTGCGGCGCAGCTTGGCCTCAAGGGTGGCGTAGGCGCGTTCGACGGCGCGCGCCTTCTGCCGGACGGAGCGCGGGATCCAGTCGAGCGCGCGCAGTTCGTCGATCATGGCGCCGCGGATACGGGTGATCGCGTAGGTCTCGAATTTGATCGCGCGTTCCGGGTCGAACTTCTCGATCGCGTCGATGAGTCCGAACACCCCGGAGGAGACAAAGTCGGCCTGCTCGACGTTGGCCGGGAGTCCGACGCTGACCCGGCCCGCCACGTACTTCACCAGCGGCGAGTAGTGCAGGATCAACTGCTCCCGCAGCCGGGCGTCCCCCGTGGACTTATAGGTCCGCCACAGTTCGTCGAGCGACGTGGGGGCGGCTGGCCGAGGAGAGGTGCGGGGGGCGGTCGCCGCCGTCGCCCGCTCGGACCCGGGGGTGTGCTGGGGCATGTGCCGTTTTGAGCCGTTCTGCCGAGACGTGGGCGGGAAATCGAGCCTCCGCGAGCGTAGCGTGACCATAGTGTCGCTTATTGCTACATCATCCGTATGGGACATGCGCAGATACGTTCCTCTACCGGTGCGCGCTCACCGGACCGGCTATACCGCCCGGTACGGGGCCCGCGCGGGAGCCCCTCGGGCCATCATGGGGGCCCGCCGGGCCGCCCACGGCCGGTCCTACGATCGTCCCAGGTCACGGCGTTTTCCTGTCACCTGATGGTGTGTCGATGGCGTCAACCCTCCCGACGCGGCGCGCCGTCGTGCGCGGTACGGACCAACTTCCACCGCCCGTCGTCCCGTTCGACGAAGCCGAGGGCCTGCAATTCGTAGAGCCGTCTCAGCGTGTCGTCGCTGGTGGACCCCACGGCGAGGGCGATCTCCCCTTCGCAGGAGTCCCCTTGACCGGGGAGCGCTTCCAGCACGCGGGCCGCCGCCGGGTCGAGCAGATCGCGCGGCAGTACGGGTCCGCGGCGGGCGGGCGCGAGGTCGGCGCCGATCTCCCCCACCATCTCGATGACTTCGGCCGCGTCGGTCACCACCACCGCGTCCCCGCGCAGCAGTTCGTGCACCCCTTCCGACAGACCGCTCGTACAGGGTCCCGGCACCCCCATCGTCACCCGCCCCAACTGGGCGGCCCGCCGCGCGGTGACCAGGGAACCACTGCGGTAGCGCGCCTCGACCACCACCGTGCCGCGGGTCAGGGCGGCGATCACCCGGTTCCGCAGCACGAATCTGCTGCGGGTGGGGTGGTCGCCCGGCGGCAGTTCACCGACGAGCAGGCCGCGTTCGGCGATCTCGCCGATCAACTGGGCGTTGCCCGGCGGGTACGGCACATCGACGCCGCTGGCCACCACGCCGATGGTGGCGCCGCCCGCCCGCAGCACACCCCGGTGCACCACACCGTCCACCCCGTAGGCGGCTCCCGAGACCACCACCCAGCCCGCCCGCGCCAGTCCCCCGCCGAGCCGCGCCGCCATGTGGGCGCCGTAGTCGGTGCAGGCCCGTGCGCCGACCACGGCCACCGAGCGCAGCGCCCACAGCCGTAGCGACGGCTGCCCGCGTACCCACAGGCCGTACGGGCGCTGCGGCCCGAGGTCGTCCAACTGCCCCGGCCAGTCGGCGTCCTCGGGGCAGACGAACCGCCCTCCCGCCCGGCGTGCGGCCTCCAGATCCCCCTCGGGGTCGGCCCGAGCCGACCGCGTCCGGTATCCGTCGGTCCGCCGCGGACCGGCTCCGGGCAGCGCCTCCCCCTCCCGTAGCGCGCGCAGTACCTCTTCCGCTCCCCTCTCCCGCAGCGCCCGCCCCACCACCTCGTCCCCGGGATCGGCGATCCGCGTGATCGCCACCCGCGCCAACCGCTCTGCCTCCGGCACGGCAGCCGCCAAAGCAGGCACCGCCAGCGCCGGTGGCCCGGCCCCACCGGACGCGGCGCCGGTCTGAGAGCCATCGGCGGCCTGCGAACACCGAACCGTCGCTGCGCCAACCTCGGCGGCTGATCCGGTGGCCGTCTCCTCCCCCGGCGGCCCGGCCCCATCGGGGCCCGGTGACCCGCTCCGCCGCCGCATCACACACCTCCCGGTACGGGCACGCCGCGGCTGACACCGGTCCTGAGGTGGAGCGCCTGGAAGACGTCGTCGACATCGGGGCGGTCGTGGCCCGCGAGGTCGGCGAGGGACCAGGCGACGCGCAGGACGCGGTCGAGGCCGCGGGCGGTGAGCAGGCCGCGCTCCATGTCACGCTCGGCGGGGTGCAGGGCGCCGGGGGCGACGTGCCAACGGGTGCGCATCTCGTGGCCGGGGATCTCGCTGTTCAGCTTCCAGGGGGTGTCCCGGTAGCGGGTCGCGGCACGCTCGCGGGCGGCGACGACCCGTGCGGCGACGGTGGCGGTCGATTCGCCGGGGCCCTGGCCGAGGAGGTCGGATCGGCTGACGGATTCGACTTCGACGCGCAGGTCGACGCGGTCCAGCAGCGGCCCCGAAAGCCTGCCCTGGTAGCGACGGACGGCGGTGGGCGAGCAGTCGCAGCCCTCACCCAGCATCGAGTAGCGCCCGCAAGGGCAGGGGTTGGCGGCGAGGACCAGCATGAAGCGGGCCGGGAGCCGCATCACGCCCGCCGCGCGGGCGACCACGACATGGCCCGATTCGAGCGGTTGCCGCAGCGCCTCCAGCGCCCGCACGCTGAATTCCGGAGCCTCGTCCAAAAAGAGAACCCCACGATGAGCGAGCGAGACCGCGCCCGGTCGGGGCAGTCCGCTGCCGCCGCCGACGAGCGAGGGCATGGTGGCCGAGTGGTGCGGCGCGCAGTACGGCGGGGCGTCGACCATGGGCCGTCCTGGCGGAAGGATGCCCGCCACCGAGTGGACGGCGGTGACCTCCAGGGACTCCTGGCGGGTGAGCGGCGGCAGGATGCCGGGCAGGCGCTCCGCGAGCATCGTCTTGCCAGCGCCCGGCGGGCCCTTCAGATACAGATGGTGTCCGCCGGCCGCGGCGACCTCCAGGGCGGTGCGGGCGGTCCGCTGTCCGGCGACGTCGGCCAGGTCGGGGCCGTGCCCAGTGAGCGAGGCGTCGCCGAGGCTGCCGGCCAGTCCGGTCCCGACGCCGCCGCCCGGCACGGTCAGTCCGGCGAGCATCGGGTCGGGGCGGCCGTCCGCCCGCGCCGGGTCCTGGTCCTCCTCGGGGGCCGGCTCGTCGTTGAGGAGGGCGACGAGCTGCCGCAGGGTGCGGATGCCGAGGACGGAGACGCCGGGGACCAGGGATGCCTCGGCCGTGGTGCGCTCGGGCACCACGACGTGCCGGTATCCGGCGTCGGCCGCCGCGAGGACGGCGGGCAGCACCCCGCGGACCGGGCGGACCCGTCCGTCGAGTCCCAGTTCGCCGATCATCATGAGGTCGGCGATGGATCCGGGGGCGATGCGGTCGTCGGCGGCGAGGATCGCACACGCCACGGCGAGATCGAACCCCGAACCGCCCTTGGGCACCGAGGCCGGGCTGAGGCCGACGGTGAGCTTCTTCTGCGGCCAGACCTCGCCGCTGTTCACGATCGCGGCGCGCACCCGGTCGCGGCTCTCGGTGAGGCTCTTGTCGGGCAGGCCGACCAGGGCGAAGGCCGCCACGCCGGGTTCGAGGTCCGCCTGGACCTCGACCACGACGCCTTCGACGCCGATCAGCGCGACCGAGCACGTACGGGCGAAGCCCATCACGCCACCCCCCGCACATGCTCGACGCGGGCCGCGCCGCGGGCGGGCAGCAGGACGCCGACCAGGTCGATTCTCACGCCGCCCGGTGGCGCGCCGCCGTGTTCCGCCGCCCAGCGGTCGGCGAGCGACCGCAGCCGGTGGATCTGCCGCGCCCCGAGCGCCGCCATGGGGTGCTGGAAGCCGCCGTCACGGCGGGTCTTCACCTCGCACACCACGAGGGCGTCCCCCTCGGACGCCACAACGTCGATCTCCCCGTCGCGCCCGCACCGCCAATTCCGGTCGAGCACGGTCAGTCCCGCGGCCTCCAGCGTGCGGGCCGCCAGCCCCTCGCCGTACCGCCCCAGCGCGCCTCGTGCGTTCATGCGTACCACCTCCGTCACTCACTGTGACAGAGTTCGACCGCCGAAGATGATCTTGGTCCCAGCCTGTGGATAACTCCCCGCGCCCCGCACCGTAACCCGCGCCGCGCCCCTGCGCCGGGGCCCGCACCGGCGCCCGGGTCGCGCCCCACCAAGAGCGCACCGGCACCCCCGGAGCCCCCTCAAAAAAGGGCCTCAGCTTCAACTATTGAAGCCCGATTCGTCCGACGGCAGATCCAGATCCGCCTTGTTCAGCTCCTCGATGTTCACGTCCTTGAACGTGAGGACACGGACCTGCTTGACGAAGCGGGCGGGCCTGTACATGTCCCAGACCCAGGCGTCGGCCATCGAGACCTCGAAGAAGACCTCGCCCTGGACCGAGTGCACCTGCATCTCGTAGTCGTTGGTGAGGTAGAAGCGCCGCTCGGTCTCGATCACGTACTTGAACAGGCCAACGACATCGCGGTACTCCCGGTAGAGCTTCAGCTCCATCTCGGTCTCGTACTTTTCGAGGTCCTCGGCGCTCATGGCATGTTCCCCTTCAGCCGTACGTGCCCCCCATTGTGCGTCAGTCGCGCTCCGTCCCCAGGGGGATCGGGGATTGCGGGGGGCCTTCGTCGAGCAGCGTACGCAGCAGCTCAGCGAGTCTGATGGGGTACACCGTCTCACGAGTGCGCAAAAGTTCCTCGCAGGTCCACCAGCGCAACGACGAGACACTTCTGCGTTCCAGGTCCGTCTGGCCGCTGGTGTCGATGTCGACGGTGTCGGTACGGCCCAGGTGGTACCACTCGTCCTGCTCCCAGCGCCGCCCGTCGAAGCTGAAGGAGCTGGTCCGCTCCCACAGCACGGGACCGAGCCGTACATCGGTGATGCCGGTCTCCTCGGCGAGCTCGCGCAGCGCCGTCTCCTCCAGGCTCTCACCGCCCTCGACCCCGCCGCCCGGCGTGAACCACGAGCCCACCGCCGGATCGGCCGGATCGACGCCGTTCAGCAGCAGGATCCGGTCCGCCGGGTCGAGCAGCACCACACGGGCGACGCGTCGACGCACCACGGTCACCTGCGCCGCCTCAGCAGCCCGGCCACCGGTCCGTACGCCGCGCCGCCGAGAATCAGCAGGGCGCCCACGACCACCATGACGACGATCCAGCGCAGCGGCCCCTCGGCGGACGTACCGCCGCCCGGCACGGCCTTGAAGGCGGTCGTGGGCGACAGCGTTCCCATCCGCCCCATGGGCCACACCGTGCCGTCCACGCGGCCCTTCACGGCGCTCACGGGGACCGCGCCGTGCTGGGCGTCGGTGAGGCGGATACGGGAGTCCTGGGAGACCGCGCGGTTGTCACCGAGCAGGAAGAGTGAGCCGCGCGGCACCGTGGTGCTGAACTTCGTCACGGAGGCGGGAACGCCGGGAAGGCCGGAGCCACCGGGCGCGGCGGAGGCGTCGGAGCCGTCGAGATAGCCCTCTTCGTCGACCGCCGTGCCGTTCACCGTGAGGCGGCTCTGGGTGTCGCAGCACTTGACGACGTCGCCGCCGACGCCGACGACCCGCTTGACCTCGGGAAGGTCGCCCCAGAGCTTGTCCTGGAAGACCACCACGTCGCCGCGGCGCACATCGGAGCCCGAGACCTTCTGGGCCAGCACCCGGTCCCCCGGGTGCACGGTCGGCTGCATGGAATTGGTGGGCACTGTGTACGGCCGGTACTCGACCGCTCCCCAGGCGAAGCCGCCGAGGAACAGGGCACAGCCAAGAGCGATGGCCAGCCCGGACACCGTACGTCCGAACCGGCCCTCACCCTTGCGTATCGCACTGCTGCTGCTCATGGACCGGAACCCTACCCGGCGGTACGCCCCGGACCGTAGGCCCGGACGCCCGTCGGTGCTCGATCGGGCGCCCGCCGCCGTGGGCCGGGTACGTCCGTCAGTCCTCTTCCGTCTCCGGAGTGACCGGCGGCTGTGCGCGCAGCAGCCTGCGGCGGCGCATCAGCACCAGCGGCGCCGCACCGAGGAGGCCCACCGCGGCCGGGCCCGCGGTGCCCGCCGCGTTGATGCCCGGCTGGCTGAAGGTGCTGGGGATGGAGAGCCAGTCCCAGCGGTTGACCGGCCAGGCCACCGTCACGGCGCGGCCGACGACCTCGTTGTCGGACACGGTGCCGCCGCCGGGCAGCGTCATGTGGTAGCGGGAGTCGAGGGAGTCCTGGCGGTGGTCGCCCATGACCCAGATCCGGCCCTTGGGCACGGTGACCTTGAACGGCCGGTCGGGGGTGCAGGGGGTGTTGCCCGCGAAGACGTACGGCTCGTCCAGCGCCTTGCCGTTGACCTTCACCGGTCCCGTGCCGTTGCACTCGACCGTGTCGCCGCCGACGCCGATGACCCGCTTGATCAGGTCCTTCTCCTCGGCGGACGGCATCAGGCCGATGAAGCTGAGGCCCTTTTGCACGCCCCTGGTCACCGCGTTGCCGCCGGCGGGCGGATTCTCGCCGAGCCAGCCGCCCGGGTCGTGGAAGACGACGACCTCGCCGCGGCTCGGCTTGGAGCCGAACCAGGGGGTGAGCTTGTCGACCAGGACGCGGTCGCCGCGCTCCAGCGTGTGCTGCATGGAGTCGGACGGGATGGAGAACGCCTGCACCAGGAAGGTCTTGATCAGCAGCGCCAGGACCAGCGCGATGCCGATCAGGAGCGGCAGTTCCTTCCAGAACGACCGGTTCTTGCTCGCGGAGCCGCCCGAGGAGCGGGACGGCGGCTCGTCACCCGAGCCGGGGTCCCCGGGGCCGCCGGGGCCCTGCGGGCGGTCAGCGGGACCGGCCGCCGCGGGGTCCCGCGGGTCCGTGCCGTCCGCCGGCCCCACGGGGGCCTCCGGAGCCTGGCCGGGAACCTGACCCGCATCGGCGTGGCTGCCGGGGTACGACCCGCCGCCCGGGTACTGCCCGCCGCCGTACTCCGTACTGTCCGCGGGCTCGGGGACTCGGCCATCGGCCTCCGACTTGTCGACAGACGGCACCGTGACATCCCCTTTTTCGGGCTCGCCGGATCCAGACCGTGCGCCGACCACCAGGTCCCCCACATCCACTCCTCACTCCAGTCCGCCGCCTGCCCCGTTTCCGGCGCAGGCCCGCCACTCCCATAACGAGCGGGAGTTCCGCAGGAGTCGGTGTCTGGCTCGTTCCTTGACCGTTGTTGGCCTGGGCCACCCTAGCCGTCCCGGCTGTGGCCGCGGTCGCCGCCACCTGCGCGTCGGGGACGGAAGCGAACGTACCGGGTTCCTTCAGTCGCTCCCAGTGACCGAACGGCCAGGCGATGACGAAGGCCCTTCCCACCACCAGATTCAGCGGAATCGTGCCGCCTCCGGGCTTGTCCGTGTGGTACCGCGAGTCGGCCGAATCCGACCGGTGGTCGCCCATCACCCACAGCCTGCCCTGCGGTACGTGCACGGTGAATTTCATCATTGAGGGTGGATTACCGGCGTAAAGATACGGCTCACTGAGGGGCACGCCGTTGACGGTGATGCGCCCGTCGGCGTCGCAGCACTTCACGGTGTCGCCGCCGACGCCGATGACCCGCTTGATCAGGTCCTGCTCGTCGGCGGACGGCAGCAGGCCGATGTAGGTGAAGAACTGTTTCACCTGCTTGATCACCACGGGGTCGGGCTTCTTCTGCTCCTCGGGCGGCAGCCAGCCGCCGGGGTCCTTGAAGACCACGACGTCACCGCGGTGCGGCTCGGCGCCGAACCACGGGGTGAGCTTGTCGACCAGCACCCGGTCGCCGATCTTGATGGTCTGCTCCATCGACCCGGAGGGGATGACGAACGCCTGGAGCAGGAACGTCTTGAGCACCAGCGCGATCAGCAGGGCCACCATGACCAGCAGCGGCACCTCCCTGGCGAGCGAGCGGCGGCGCTTGCGCTTGACCTTGCGGGCCAGTTTGCGGCGCTCGATACGGGTGCTGCCGCCGCCGGGCGGTCCGCCGTACGCGCCGTCGCCCGTACCGTTTCCCGGGGCGCCGCCCGTGCCGGAGCCCGCCGCGCCCGTCACCGGGGCGGCGCGGTGGTGGCCGTAGCGGGGCCGCCCGCGGTTACCCATGGTGACCCGCGGCGGGTGCGGGGACGGCGGCGAAGGTCGCGGGGCGGTTGAGCCGGGTCCAGTGGCCGAACGGCCAGCCGATCCACTCGGCGCGGCCGATGACCTTGCCGAGCGGTACGGTGCCGCCGCCCGGTTCCCCGAGGTGGTCCCGTGAGTCGCGGGAGTCGTCGCGGTGGTCGCCCATCACCCACAGCCTTCCGTCCGGCACCACGATGTCGAAAGGCACCCGCGAGGGCACGTCGCCGGGGAAGAGATAGCCCTCGTCCAGCGGGCGGCCGTTGACCAGCAGCCTGCCCTGCTTGTCGCAGCAGGTGACGCGGTCGCCGCCGACGCCGATGACGCGCTTCACGTAGTCCGTTCCACCCTGCTGAGTGAACGATCCGTCGCCGTCGAAGACGATCACGTCCCCGCGCCGTGGATGGCCGCCGAAACGGTACGCCAGCTTGTTGACCAGCACCCGGTCGCCGACCCGCAGCGTGTTCTCCATGGAGCCGCTGGGCACTTGGAAGGGCTGCACGACATACGTGCTCACCAGCAGCAGCGCGACGACGCAGCCGACCGCGAGCAGCACCGTGCGCCGCCACTCCGCCCACCAGCGCGGCACGGCCTCGTGCACGAAGACCCGCATCGGGGACCGGGATACGGGACCCGCCGCATCGCGTCCTGACACGACGAAACGCGACCGCTCCTCCGTATCCGCCTCGTCGGCGGGAGAGGAACGGTCGCGTTCCGGAAGTGTCGCTTCGCTGTCCATCGAGGCCAGAGCTTATCCGGCCTTCCCATGGATCAGTTGTCGCGCTTCTCCTTGATCTTCGCGGCCTTGCCGCGCAGCTCACGGAGGTAGTATAGCTTCGCGCGACGGACGTCACCGCGGGTGACGACCTCGATCTTCTCGACGATCGGGGTGTGCACGGGGAACGTGCGCTCGACGCCGACGGAGAAGCTGACCTTGCGGACCGTGAAGGTCTCGCTGATGCCCGCGCCCTGGCGGCGGATGACAACACCCTTGAACTGCTGCACACGGGAGCGGTTGCCCTCGATGACGCGCACGTGGACGTTGACGGTGTCGCCGGGGCGGAAGGCCGGGATGTCGGTGCGCAGCGAAGCGCTGTTGACGCTGTCGATCAGGTTGGGCATGAGATTCTGCTTCCTCGCCGATGCCACAGGTCATCGACGGAATGTCGCGATGCGGATTTGCCAAAAAATGGGGTGCCACCGCGTCGGACGGACGTCGTTCCCCCTGTGGCAGGGGCGCGCGCCGGACGGACAGCAGCGGCTCATTCTTCCACGGCCTCCGGGCTGGGCCCAAATCGGCCGTCGGGGCCGGGGCCCCAGCCGAGGATGGAGAGCATCTCCCGGTCCTTCTTGTCGAAGGCCGCGGGGTCGCAACGCTCCACCAGGTCGGGCCGGTTGGCGACGGTACGGCGCAGCGCCTCGTCCCGCCGCCAGCGCGCGACCTTGCCATGGTGGCCGCTGAGCAGCACGTCGGGGATGCCACGCCCGCGCCACTGCGGCGGCTTGGTGTAGACCGGGCCCTCCAGCAGATTGGCCATCGGTCCCGGCGCGAAGGAGTCGTCGCGGTGCGACTCGGCGTTGCCGAGGACGCCGGGCAGCAGCCGGGCCACCGCCTCGGTGATCACCAGGACCGCCGCCTCGCCGCCGGCCAGCACGTAGTCGCCGATGGAGACCTCGTGGACCGGCAGCCGGGTCGCGTACTCGTCGGTGACCCGGGTGTCGATGCCCTCGTAGCGGGCGGGTGTGAAGATCAGCCAGGGGCTGGCGGAGAGTTCCACGGCGAGCGCCTGGCTGAAGGGCCGGCCGCTGGGGGTGGGGACGACGAGCGCCGGGCGGTGGGCGCCCGCCTCGTAGCCGTCGGCGAGGGTCTGGTCGAGCGCCTCGCCCCAGGGGCCGGTCTTCATGACCATGCCGGGTCCGCCGCCGTACGGGGTGTCGTCCACCGTGTTGTGCCGGTCGTACGCCCACCCGCGCAGGTCGTGCACCCGCACGTCCAGCCGCCCGCTCGCCCGCGCCTTGCCGACCAGCGAGACGTTCAGCGGCTCCAGGTACTCGGGGAAGATCGTGACGACGTCGATCCGCATGTCAGACGCCGTCCGCGTCGTCGCCGGACGTGGCGTCGGCATCAGTGGCGCCGTCATCCGTGGCGTCACCGGCGTGCTCGCCGGACGTGGCCACTTCCGCGTCGGCCTCGTCCAGCAGCCCCGGCGGCGGGTCGATCACCGCGCGCTGCTCCTCCAGGTCGATCTCCGGCACGATCTCGCCGACGAACGGGATGAGCACTTCGGTGCCGTCAGGCCGCCGGACGATCAGCAGGTCCTGATACGGGAGATGGCTGATCTCGGCGATCCGGCCGACCTCGCGCCCGTCGACCGTCACCACGTCGAGGTCGATGAGCTGATGGTCGTAGAACTCCTCGGGGTCCTCCGGCGTCTGCTCCGGGTCGACCTCGGCGATCAGCAGCGTATTGCGCAGCGCTTCGGCGGCGGTGCGGTCGGCGACGCCCTCGAAGCGCAGCATCAGCCGGCCGCTGTGCACGCGTCCGGTGGCGATGGTCAGCGGGCCCGTGGCGGCCGGGTCGGTGGCGAGGACGGCCCCGGGCGCGAGCCGCAGCTCCGGCTCGTCGGTCCGCACCTCGACGCTGACCTCGCCCTTGATGCCGTGGGCGCGGCCGATCCTGCCGACTACCAACTGCATGTACGGCTCACTCTCCGACTCCGGAACAGGGATGAAAAGGGTACGAACGCGGCGCGGGCCGGGAGCGGCGACTGCCACCCCCGGCCCGCGCCGGTGTTCTCTGTGTCGGCCCGCTCAGCGAACCTGGTCCACGTCGACGAGGTCGACGCGGACACCACGGCCGCCGAGGGCGCCCACGACGGTACGCAGCGCGCGGGCGGTACGGCCGTTGCGGCCGATCACCTTGCCGAGGTCGTCGGGGTGCACCCGGACCTCGAGCACGCTGCCGCGACGCAGGGTGCGCATACCCACGTGCACATCGTCAGGATTGTCGACGATGCCCTTCACGAGGTGCTCAAGGGCCTCCTCGAGCATGCTCAGGCCTCGGTCGACTCGGCCGCGGCCGGAGCCTCGGCGGTGTCATCGGCCTTCTTCTCGGACTTCTCGGACTTCTTGGCCTTCGGGGTGATCGCCTCACCCTTGGGCTCGTCCGCGCTGTCCTTGGCGGCGGCCTCGAAGAGGGCGCGCTTGTCGGCCTTCGGCTCGGCGACGAGCAGCGGTGCCGGGGCCTCAAGGCCCTTGTACTTCTGCCAGTCGCCGGTGAGCTTCAGGATGGCGAGCACGGGCTCGGTCGGCTGGGCGCCGACGGAGAGCCAGTACTGCGCGCGGTCCGAGTCGACCTCGATGCGCGAGGGGTTCTGCACCGGGTGGTACAGGCCGATCTCCTCGATGGCCCGGCCGTCACGGCGGGTACGGGAGTCGGCGACGACGATGCGGTAGTGAGGCGAACGGATCTTGCCCAGACGCTTCAGCTTGATCTTGACTGCCACGGGAGTGGGTTCTCCTGGAATTGACGTGTTTGGGCACAGCGGACTTCCACGTGGGGTTGTGGGAGTCGTCGCGCCCGGTGGACGCGTCAGCCGAAGGAGAGAGGGTTCCTGCACGGCTGTCGAGTTCTCGACTGGACATTCTGCCACACTCAGCCGACCCCGACGACCTCCGGGATCCGGAACGGCTGCCCGCAGGCCCCGCACATGATGGGCGCCTGGGCCAGCACCGACGGGACGACCCGGACATTGCGCCCGCAGTCGCACACGGCCTTGACCCGTACCCCGCCGCCCGACGAGCCGTGCCTGGCGGCCGGCCCGCGGAAGGAGCGTGCGGTGTCGGCGGTGGTGGCCACGGTGTGCGCCTTGAGAGCGCGCTGTAGCCGGTCGATGGTGACCCGGTAACGCTTCCGGGTGTCCGGGCGCATCACCACGAGGGAGAAGCCGCTGCTCGGGTGCGGCTCCTCCGCGTGATCGAGGCCCATTTCGTCGGCGATGGCCAGGAATCGGCGGTTGTGGTAGCGGCCAGCACGCGAGGTGTCACGGATTCCGCGGGCAGCGGCGATCCCGTGCACGGCCTCGTGCAGCAGCCTTTCGAAGGAGAGCTCGTTGCCGCAGGCGGACGACGACTCTCCGATCAGGGACTCGGGCGCGGCCAGGTCGGGCAGCTCGGGATGGTGCCGTTGAATATCGGCCCAGGCGACTGCCAGCTCGGCGGCGAGAACAGGTGGTGTCGTGCTCACGCCGTGACAACGAGCCGGGCGCTCCCGGTGTTCCGATACCGGGCTACCGTAAATAATTTGCACTGATCGGTCAGTTCCGGATGATGCGCATGACGAAGGGCGGGTGTGCAGGTCTGTGGAGAACCCGCGCACCCGCCCCATCGACGGACGATTCACATATAACGCACGCCGCTTTTCGGTCAGCGGACGCGAGCGGCCTCAGTAGGCGCGCGCGACGATCGCCAGCGTGCCCGGAGTGTCGTCGGCGTCCGGCACCGAACCGTCGGGCGCGACCAGGCAGCGTACGGAAACGCCCTGCTCAGCCAGCTTGGCCTCGCCCTCGGGACCGAGGTCGGCCCAGGGGATGCGGGCCCAGCCGGTGGCGGCGGCCTCGGCGGCCTCCTCGATCGTCGCGACGTCCACGGTGCGGGACGTCCGGCGCTCGCGGGACTCGCGCAGCAGCGTCGCCTGGTCCTCTTCGAGCACCTTGGGCAGCAGGTCGGCCAGGGTGTCGAGCGCGACCGGCTCCTTGCCGCCGGGAATCCGGCGGGCCAGCATCGCGGTGCCCGCCTCCAGGTCGCGCGGCCCGATCTCGACGCGGACGGGCACGCCCTTCAGCTCCCAGTCGACCGCGCGGCGGCCGAAGGGGGTGTCGGTGCGGTCGTCCACGTGCACGCGCAGCCCGGCCGCGCGCAGCGTCTCGCCGATCTCGCGCACCTTGGCGACGACCGCCTCGTCGCCCTTGATCGCCAGCACCACGACCTGGGTCTGCGCCAGCCTCGGCGGCACCCGCAGCCCGTTGTCGTCGCCGTGCATCATCACCAGGGCGCCGATCATCCGCGTCGTGCTGCCCCAGGATGTCTGCCAGACGTGCTCCTGCGTGCCGTCCTTCGACAGGTACTGCGTGTGGAACGCCTTGGCGAAGTTCTGCCCCAGTTCGTGGCTGGTGCCGAGCTGGAGCGCCTTGCCGTCGCCCATCATCCCTTCCAGGGTGAGGGTGTTGATCGCGCCCGCGAACCGCTCCTTGGCGGTCTTGCGGCCGAGGACGACGTCCATCGCCAGCACGTTCTCCATGAAGTCCGCGTAGACGTCCTTCTGGATCCGGGCGGCGTAGGCGCGCGCGTCCTCGTACGTGGCGTGGGCGGTGTGGCCCTCCTGCCAGAGGAATTCGGTGGTGCGCAGGAACAGCCGCGGGCGCAGCTCCCAACGGACCACGTTCGCCCACTGGTTGATCAGCAGCGGCAGGTCGCGGTAGCTCTGCACCCACTTGGAGAAGTACTCGTTGATGATCGTCTCGGACGTGGGCCGGACGACGATCGGCTCTTCCAGCTCTTTGCCGCCGCCGTGCGTGACGACCGCAAGCTCGGGCGCGAAGCCCTCGACGTGCTCGGCCTCACGCGTCAGGTACGACTGCGGGATGAAGAGCGGGAAGTACGCGTTCTGCGCGCCCGCTTCCTTGATCCGCGCGTCCATGTCCTGCTGCATCCGCTCCCACAGGCCGTAGCCGTAAGGCCGGATGACCATGGTGCCGCGCACCGGGCCGTTGTCGGCCAACTCGGCCTTGCTGATCAGGTCCTGGTACCAGCGCGGGAAATCGTCCGCCTGGGGGGTGAGAACGGGAGCCTTTGCCATGACGCAGATGTTACGGCCCCGCCCGCCCCGAGCGTGAATCGGTCCGGTCGGGCCCGGGACCGGTGCGGCGCCTGGGCGGGTGGTTCCAAAAATGGGCACTCCGGACCCTGGACGGCGTCGGGATTCAGCAGTTGTCTGGCTTTCGGGGACGCAAGCGGCAGGTACGGCACCACGGGGGCAAAACGACGGCGCACATCTGATTGGGGCGGTCGATGGCTTCTACGCTCTATCGCGGAACCAGGTCCGACGCGGAGAGCAGGGCGCGGGACTGGGCGGAGATCCAGGAACGGATGCTCGTCCCGCTGTACGAGAGCGTGTACGACCGGCTGGAGGTCGGCGCGGACACCCGGTTACTGGGCCTCGGCTGCGGCGCGGGGCTCGCGCTGCTGCTGGCGGCGGACCGGGGCGCGGCCGTCACCGGCTTCGAGACGGACGAGCAGCGGCTGGCGCTGGCCCGCGATCGGCTGCTTCCCGCGCATCCCTGGGGCGGACCGGCCCGCGCCCGGGGCAGGACGCGGCTGACGGCGGGTGTTCCGCACCGACTCACCGGCGGCTTCGACCTGGTCACGGCCTTCGACCCGGCGGCTCCCGCGGCCGAGTTGCTGCCGTCGCTGTGCGCCGCGGCGGCCACGGCGGACCCGGACACCGCGATCGTCCTGGCGGGCTGGGGTCCGCCCGAGCGGTGCGCGACCTCGCGGGTCCTGCGGGTGGCGACCCGGCTGGCGGAGCCGCGCGGGCCCGCCGCCCGGGAGGTGCGGCTCAGCGGCCGGGACGACCTGGAGAATCTGGCGCTCGCCGCGGGGCTGCGCCCTGACGGCTCGGGGCGGGTGTCCTGCCCCTTCGGCTACCCGGATCTGCCGAGCGCGGTGCGCGGTCTGCTCTCCACCGGGCTCTTCGACGCGGCGGTCGAGGCCACCGACCGGCAGCAGGTCGACAAGGAGATCGCCGAGGCGCTGCACCCGTACCGGCGGCCGGACGGCTCGGTGCGGATGGAGAACGTCTTCCGGTATCTGATCGTCCGCACGCCGGACGCGGGTGATCCCGGCGGAAACCGGCCCGGCGGGCAGGCCGCGCGGAGGCGGGCGTAGGTAAAATCTTGCCCCGCTCCGATAACGGGTCCGCATCCGAACCCGCGTCGGCGCCGTATACGAAGCGGCTCACGCGGTCCGGTCCGCCCACCCGCCGAAACCTCGCGGGGGCGTAGGAATCCGGTGGTGCGCGGGCATCCGGTGGCTCGCGGAGAACCAGGCGGTCCGCGGAAATTCGGTGGCCCGCCCCGCCGCGCGTCGGACAGGGTCGGCGGCATGCCCGACACTCCCCCGCCGCTCCCGGCCGCCGCCCCGACCACCGTCCGCCTGACGAAGGCCGGCCGCGAGAAGCGCCGCTATCCCGCGACCGTGCTGCACGACGACGGCGTACGCGTGACCGTACGCGCCGACTGGGCGGCGCCCGAGGCCAGGGACTTCGGCTTCGTCCGCTTCGAACCCGGCGACGTGTTCACCGAGACCTACTGGCGCGACCGCTGGTACGCCGTGAAGGAGGTGCGCGACAGGGACGGCTCGCTCAAGGGCTGGTACTGCGACATCGCCAGGCCCGCGCTCGTGGCGGCCGACGGCCTCACCGTCGAGGATCTGGACCTCGACCTGTGGGTGTCCGCCGACGGCACGGCCGTACTGCGCCTGGACGAGGACGAGTTCGCGGCGAGCGGCCTGCCGGGCACCGACCCCGAGGCCGCCGGGCGGGCCGTCCGCGCGCTGGATGAGCTGGAGGCGCTGGCACGGGCCGGAGGGCTGCGCGGGCTGCTGGCCTGAGCGCCGGGGCCCTGCGATCGCCCCCTGCGGATACGGATACGGGCGCGCGTACGGCGGCCGGTCGTCAGTCGGACGGCAGGCCCGGCCACTCCTCGGCGGTGAGCGCGAACCGCTCGTGGTCGCGCCACGCGTCGTTGATGAAGAGCATGCGCGGCGAGAAGCCCTCGTGGCGGAAGCCGAGCCGCTTGGCCATCGCGACCGAACGGCTGTTGTCCGGCTGGACGTTGATCTCCAGGCGGTGCAGCCCGAGGCCGTTCGGATAACTGGTGAAGCAGCGGTCCACCACCAGCCGCAGCCCCTCGCTCATCCGGCCGGTGCCGTTGTACGGCAGGTAACTGTCGTAGCCCAGCGCGGCGTTGCGGAAGCGGGCCCGCACGATGTTGGCGACATTGCACTTGCCGACCAGGCCCCCGTCCTCGTCGTTGAAGATGAGGAAGGTCCGCAGCTCGCCGCCCTGCTGCCGCAGCAACTCGTGGAAGCCGTCCGGGTCCACCGGATTCCACGGCCTGAGGTGTTCCGCTGAGCGCAGCACCGCCGCGCGGTGGGCTTCGGCGTCTGCGGGCCTGGGCTCTCGAATGGAAACGCGCATGGGCCCATCATCGCCTCCCGTACGGCGTGCGCGCCTCCGGGATGCGCACGCCGCCGGGTCCCGTCGCCGGGCTCAGCCCATGAACTTCTTGAACTCGTCGGGCAGTTCGAAGTTCTCGCCGCCCGGGGGCAGACCGAACGGGCTGTCGCCCTCCTGCCCCTGGCCCTGCTGCTCGCGGCGGGCGGCGGCAGCCGCGGCCTCCGCCTTGCGCTTCATCGGGTTGCCCGACTGCCGCTTGCCCTTGGCCTGCTTCTGCTGCTTCTTCTGCCGCCCCGGACCGCCGCCCATGCCCGGCATCCCCGGCATTCCGGGCATGCCGCCGCCCTGGGCCATCCGCGACATCATCTTGCGCGCCTCGAAGAACCGCTCCACCAGGCCCTTGACCGCGCTGACCTCGACGCCGGAACCCTTGGCGATACGGGCGCGGCGCGAGCCGTTGATGATGTGCGGGTCCTGCCGCTCGCCGGGCGTCATCGACTTGATGATCGCGGCGGTGCGGTCGACGTCCTTCTCGTCCAGATTGTTGATCTGGTCCTTGATCTGGCCCATGCCCGGCAGCATGCCGAGCAGCTTGGAGATGGAGCCCATCTTGCGGACCTGCTCCATCTGGGCCAGGAAGTCGTCGAGCGTGAAGTCCTTGCCGCCCTTGCTGCTCTGCAGCTTGGCGGCCATCTTCTCGGCCTCGGCCTGGCTGAAGGTCTGCTCGGCCTTCTCGATCAGCGACAGCATGTCGCCCATGCCCAGGATCCGGGAGGCCATCCGGTCCGGGTGGAACGCGTCGAAGTCGTCCAGCTTCTCGCCGTTCGACGCGAACATGATCTGCTTGCCGGTGACGTGCGCGATCGACAGCGCGGCGCCGCCTCGGGCGTCGCCGTCCAGCTTGGACAGCACCACGCCGTCGAAGCCGACGCCGTCGCGGAACGCCTCCGCGGTGTTGACCGCGTCCTGGCCGATCATCGCGTCGACGACGAAGAGGATCTCGTCGGGGCGTACGGCGTCGCGGATGTCCGCGGCCTGCCGCATCAGCTCCTCGTCGACACCGAGGCGGCCCGCGGTGTCGATTACGACGATGTCGTACTGCTGGGTCTTCGCGAACTCGATGGAGTCCCCGGCGACCTTGACGGGGTCGCCCACCCCGTTGCCCGGCTCGGGCGCGTAGACGGCGACGCCCGCGCGCTCGGCGACGACGCTGAGCTGGTTGACGGCGTTGGGGCGCTGGAGGTCGCAGGCGACCAGCAGCGGGGTGTGTCCCTGGCCCTGAAGCCACTTGCCGAGCTTTCCGGCGAGCGTCGTCTTACCGGCGCCCTGGAGGCCCGCGAGCATGATCACGGTCGGCGGCTGCTTGGCGAACCTCAGGCGGCGGGTCTCGCCGCCCAGGATGCCGACCAGTTCCTCGTTGACGATCTTGACGATCTGCTGCGCGGGATTGAGCGCCTTGGAGACCTCCGCGCCCAGGGCGCGCTCCTTGACGTTCGCGATGAAGGAGCGCACCGCGGGGAGGGCGACGTCGGCTTCGAGCAGCGCGATCCGGATCTCGCGCGCGGTGGCATCGATATCCGCCTCGGACAGACGGCCTTTGCCCCGGAGGTTTTTGAAGGTTGCTGCAAGGCGGTCGGAGAGGGTATCGAACACGTCGGTCGTGGATCCTCGCGTCGGGGGTGGGCGGTGGTCGTCCTCAAGGGTACTTGGCCGACCCCCGTTCGGTTCGCCCCGGATTCATTGTCGCCGCCGGGGCCGCGATTCATCGCCGCCGCGGCCGCCCCCTCACCGCAGTGCCTTCTCGACCTGGCGGGCCACCTCGGCCGCGCGGGCGGGCGGCAGCGGCTCGCCGTCCTTGCCGACGACGTAGAAGGCGTCGACCGCGTTGGCGCCCAGGGTGGAGATGCGCGCGGAGCGGACGGTGACGGCGGTGGCGGTCAGGGCGAGGCCGATGCGGTGCAGCAGGCCGGGGGCGTCGTGGGCGCGGACTTCGAGGACGGTGGCGGTCTGCGAGGTGCCGCCGGGGGCGACGCTGACGCGGGGCGGCGGCGGGGTGATGCCGCGCCGCCGCGGATAGGCGGCCTCCCGCTCGGCGAGCCGGGCCTCGATGTCCAGGGTGCCCTCGAAGGCGCGGGCGAGGTCGGCGCGGAGCCTGGCGGCCTCGGGCAGCGCGCCGTACTCGGCGGAGACCCGCCACGTCAGCAGCGCGATCGGACCCTCGCCGAGGGGGTCGACGGCGCGCAGGTCGGCGGCCCTGACGGTGAGCCGGTGCAGCGCGAGGACGCCCGCGGCCTGGGCGACCAGGCCGGGCCGGTCGGGAACGGCGAGGACGAGTTCCACGCCCAGCGCCTCGTCCTGGGCGTCCCCCTCGGCCTCGGGCTCGGTGTGGGCGTGCAGCGCCAGCACCGGGCCGCCGGTGCGGGCGGCCTCGATGGCCAGGCGTTCCTCCTCGGCGGTGGGCTCGCGCTCGGCGACCTGCGGCAGCGCGCCGCTGTCGAGCGCCCCGGCGACCCGGTCGACCAGGTCGGCCAGGAGCGAGGCCCGCCAGGTGCTCCAGGCGGCGGGCCCGGTGGCCAGCGCGTCGGCCTCGGTGAGGGCGGCGAGCAGTTCCAGCGTGGAGGTGTCCCGTACGGTCTCGGCGACCGACCGGATGGTCTCGGGGTCGTCGAGGTCGCGGCGGGTCGCGGTGTCGATGAGCAGCAGGTGGTGGCGGACCAGCAGGGCGAGGGTGTCGACGTCGGCCTCGTGGAAGCCGATCCGGGTGGCGACGTCGCGGGCGATGACCTCGCCCGCCTCGCTGTGGTCGCCGGGCCAGCCCTTGCCGATGTCGTGCAGCAGCGCGGCGGTCAGCAGCAGGTCGGGGCGGCCGACGCGGCGGGTCAGCTCGGCGGCCTGTACGGCGGTCTCCACCAGGTGCCGGTCGACGGTGAAGCGGTGTACGGCGTTGCGCTGCGGGCGGCAGCGGACCCGCTCCCAGTCGGGCAGCAGCCGGGTGATCAGCCCTTCGGCCTCCAGCGCCTCCCAGACCTGGACGGTGGACTCACCGGCGCCCAGCAGCGTCACGAGCTGTTCGCGGGCCTCCCCCGGCCACGGCACGGGCAGCGGCTTGGCCGACGCGGCGAGCCTGCGGACGGCGTGCAGCGACAGCGGCAGCCCGGCCTGGGCCGCGGCCGCCGCGGCGCGCAGGGCCAGTACGGGGTCGCGGTCGGGTCTGGCGGCCAGCGCCAGCACGGCCTCGCCCTCCTGCTCCACGACGCCGTCGGCCAGCGGTACGCGCTCGGGGGTGTGGACGGCGGCGGGGGTCGTTCGGCCGCGGCCGAGCAGTCCGCGGCGGCGGGGCCGCTGCTGGCGTGAGCGCAGGACGCGGCCGACCTCGCGCCAGGTGACGTCGGAGGCGTACGCGATCCGCCGGGCGGCCTCGTAGACCTGGCGCAGCAGCGCGTCGGCGTCGAGCAGGCCGAGCGCGTCGGCGACCTGGTCCTGCTCCTGGAGGGCGAGCCGGTCGGTGGCGCGGCCGGTGGCCAGGTGCAGGGCGTCGCGGGCGTCCAGCAGGGTGGTGCGGGCCTCTTCGAGGCCCTCGCGGGGCGCGTCGGCGAGCCAGGAGGCGGCGACGGCCCGCAGGGCGGTGGCGTCGCGCAGGCCGCCGCGGGCCTCCTTGAGGTCGGGTTCCAGCAGGTATGACAGCTCGCCCTGGCGTTCGGCGCGCTCCTGGCACATCTCGTGCAGCGCGGGCAGCCGCTTGGGTGCCTGATTGCGCCAGTCGGTCAGGACGCTGCTGCGCAGGGCCGCGGTGAGCGCGGAGTCGCCCGCGATGTGCCGGGCGTCGAGCAGGCCGAGCTGGACTTTGAGGTCCTCCCCCGCGGTCTGCCGGGCCTCCGCCGGGGTGCGTACCGAGTGGTCCAGGGCCAGGCCGAGGTCCCACACCGGGTACCAGATGCGGTCGGCGAGGGCCGCGACGGTCTTCTGCGAGTCGTGCAGCAGCACCAGGTCGAGATCGCTGCGCGGTGACAGCTCGCCGCGTCCGTAGCCGCCGACGGCCAGCAGGGCGAAGCCCGTGGTGCCGGTGGCCGCCGCGGCCTCGCCGGCGAGCTGCGCGAGCCACTGGTCGGTGAGGGCGGCCAGGGCCGCGCGGCGCGGCGGCCCGGACCGCGCCTCCTCGTTGAGGAGACGCAGCCGGGCCGCCGCGTAACTGCTGTCCTGCGCTTCGACGCTGTCGGTCACTCGTTCTCCACGCTGGGGGCCAATGGTGTGGTCCTGGTGCCCCTCCCGGCGAACACCGCCGGTCACGGCACTAGAGCGCGTCGGGGCCGCGCTCGCCGGTGCGGACTCTGACGGCCGTGTCGACCGGCAGACTCCACACCTTGCCGTCACCGATCTTGCCGGTTCTGGCCGCTTTCACGATCACTTCGATGAGCTGTTCGGCGTCCGCGTCCTCCGCCAGCACCTCTATGCGGATCTTCGGCACCAGGTCGACGGTGTACTCCGCGCCCCGGTAGACCTCGGTGTGTCCACGCTGCCGACCGTAGCCGCTGGCCTCGGTGACCGTGAGGCCGTGGACGCCGAACGCCTGGAGTGCTTCCTTGATCTCGTCGAGCCGGTGGGGCTTCACGACGGCGGTGATGAGCTTCACGCGTCCACCTTCTTGCTGGAGGCGTCCGCCTCGCTGTTCGCACCGGGCACGGGGACGGAGGACCGGCCGCCGACACCCGCGAAGTCGTACGCGGTCTCGGCGTGCAGGACCTGGTCGACGCCGGTGACCTCTTCGTCGTCGGTGACCCGGAAGCCCATGGTGACATCGATGAGCTTGGCGAGGATCGCGGCGCACACCAGGGAGTAGCCGAGGACCGCGCCGACACCGATGAACTGGAGGCCGAGCTGGTGCCAGCCGCCCCCGTAGAAGACGCCCTTGGCGGTCTGGCCGACGCCGCCGGTGGCGAAGAAGCCGATGAGCAGGGAGCCGACGATGCCGCCGACCATGTGGACGCCGACGACGTCGAGCGAGTCGTCGTAGTTGAAGCGGTACTTCAGGCCGACGGCCGCGGCGCAGGCGACACCGGCGATCAGACCGACGGCGATGGCGCCGAGCGGGGAGACCGAGCCGCAGGCCGGGGTGATGGCGACCAGACCGGAGACCGCGCCGGACGCGGCGCCCAGGGTGGTGAAGGAGCCGTGCCTGATCCGCTCGTAGATCAGCCAGCCGAGCATCGCGGCGGCGGTGGCGACCTGGGTGTTGGTGAAGGCCACGGCGGCGACGCCGTCGGAGCCGAGCCAGGAGCCCGCGTTGAAGCCGAACCAGCCGAACCACAGCAGGCCGCAGCCGAGCATGACCAGCGGGAGGCTGTGCGGGCGCATCGGGTCCTTCTTGAACCCGTTGCGCTTGCCGATCACGAGGATGACTCCGAGGGCCGCGGCGCCGGCGTTGATGTGCACCGCGGTACCACCGGCGAAGTCGATGACACCCTTCTTGAACAGCCAGCCGTCGGAGGCCCACACCCAGTGCGCGACCGGGAAGTAGACGACCGTGGCCCACAGGGTGATGAACAGCGCCCAGGCGGTGAACTTGACGCGGTCGGCGAGGGCGCCGCTGATAAGCGCCGGTGTGATGATCGCGAACATGAGCTGGAAGACGGCGAAGACATAGACCGGGATGCCGTATCCGGGCCAGAGCTCCGAGATACCGATACCGCGCATGCCCAGCCAGTCGGTGCCGCCCATGAAGCCGCTACCGCTGTCGAAAGCGAAACTGAATCCGTACAGCGTCCAGAGAATGGTGATGATGCCCAGACTGATAAAACTCATCATCAACATGTTCAGGGCGCTCTTGACGCGCACCATGCCGCCGTAGAAGAAGGCGAGACCTGGGGTCATCACCATCACTAGGGCGGCGCTGATCAGCATGAACGCCGTACTTCCGGTATCGAGCTTGGGCGCATCCGCGGCCAGCGTGATGATGGCTGGTGCCATCGGCGTCTCCTCGTCATCCGAACGGCCCGTGCGGGCGGTGCAAGGGTTGGGCCGGTTTTCGCCAAGAGATTCGCTCAGGCGGGTTTCCGACGATGCCGCACGGTGTTTCGGCGCCGTGACGAAGAAGTCGCGCGTGTTACGTGAAGGTGAACCGGCCGTACGTGACAGGAAGGCTGTATACGCGTGTGACGTGGGATGGGATACGAAGCGGATACGGACCGGCCACGAGTCGGGGAAGCCGGTCGGATACCCGTCGGTATACGGGACGGCCGGGACAGGCGTGACAGTAATGCCGCGTTACGCGAACGGCCGCGCTCAGGCGGACGCCTCGACGTTCACGCGGACGCGGCGACGTTTACGCGGATGCCTCGACGTTCACGCGGACGCGGACGTTTACGCGGACGCGGCGACTTCCGGGAGTTCCACCGAGAGCCGGTCGGAGAGCGCGACGACCTCGGCGACACCGCCGTAGTCGCGTACCGCGGACTGGGTGGTCTTGCGGATACGGGTGTTGACGCGCTCGGAGCGGACCCGCTTGGCGACGGTGATGGCGTGCTCGGTGAAGTGCGCGGCCTGCTCGGGGTTCTGCTGGAGCAGGTGCACGGTGGCCATGCCCACCAGATTGAGCGCGTACGCGCGTTGGTGCACCGGGTCGTCGCTGAACAGCTCGACGGCGCGCTCCATGACGGGGTGCGCGAGGGAGGCGTACGTGGGGCTGCGGCCCGCGATGTAGGCGAGGTCGCGGTAGGAGTGCGCGTTCTCCGCGTTCAGTTCGGCCTCGTTGAAGAAGCTGATCCAGGACGGGTCCTCGGCCGAGCGGGAGTCGCTCCAGGTGTCTTCGGCCATCCGGACGGCGCGGTGGCACTTGTTGACCTGGCCCATGTTGGCGTACGCGCGGGCTTCCAGCGAGTGCAGCATCGCCTGGGTGGTGGCGGTGGCCGAATCCCGACTGCCGTACTGGGCGAGGTGGATGAGCTCCAGGGCGTCGTCCGGCCGGTCCAGGTGGATCATCTGACGGCTCATCGAGGACAGGATGAAGGCGCCGAGCGGCCGGTCGCCCGCTTCCTTGGCCGCGTGCAGCGCGAGGACCAGGTACTTCTGGGCGGCGGGCTGGAGTCCGACGTCGTAGCTCATCCATCCGGCGAGCGCGGCGAGGTCGGCGGTGATCCGGTACAGCCTGCGGGCCACGGCCTCGGGCTGCGGTTCCTGGAGCAGGTCGGTGACCTCGTGGAGCTGGCCGACGACGGCTTTGCGGCGCAGGCCGCCGCCGCACTGGTTGTCCCACTCGCGGAACATCACGGTGGTCGACTCCAGGAGCTGCAACTCCTGTTCCGACAGCCTTGAGGGGCGCCCCGCGGTGTCGCGGGGCGCGGTGAGCAGCGGTCCGTCGGCCCCCGAAGGGCCCTGCGGGCCGCCCGCGGCGGAGCCGGTGGGCACCAGCCAGCGCTGCATGGGCTCGATGAGCGCGGGGCCCGCGGACAGCGCGAGCGAGGCGCCGAGGAAGCCGCGGCGGCCGAGCATCAGGTCGCTGCGGGAGAACTCGTTGATCAACTGGACGGTCTGCGGGCCCGCCCACGGCAGGTCGACGTCGCCGCCCGCGGCGGGCTGGTGCGCGGAGCGCAGCCCCAGGTCCTCGACGGGCACCACGCAGCCGAAGCGCTCGGAGAACAGCTCGGACAGGATGCGCGGGATGGGCTCGCGGGGCTGCTCGCCGTCGAGCCAGCGGCGCACGCGTGAGGTGTCGGTGCTGACGTGGTGGGCGCCCAACTGGCGTGCCCTGCGGTTCACCTGACGGGCCAGCTCGCCCTTGGACCAGCCGCTGCGCACGAACCAAGAGGTCAACTGCGCGTTGGGCTGCTTCTCTTGTGTGCCGCCCACGGTCAAGCCCCCATCCGAACCAGCTCAACCCTTTGGATACCAGAGCTGGTTGAGTCCTGTCGACACCGCACGCACCGCCGTAGGCATGCCTGCGGCATAACGAGCAGGCGTGCGGACGGCCCTCGTCGGCCTACGAACCGAAAGTAATCCTACGATCACCGGTCCGCGACCGTTGTTGCGGAAACGCCACCATTCGCCACCCCTTCGAATGAACTCGACTATGGCGACAGGCGATTCACTTGACACATGCCGGTCGGACGAGGTCAGGCGGGTGCGTAACCATCGGGCGCGGCGATCCGTTGGAGGTGTCATGGTGTTCACGATCGGCAGCATGCGGGAGATCCGGCAGCAGCGGACCGGAGGGCGGTCCGGGGTTCGGCCCGGCGCGCGCCGGCGAACGCGCGCCGCCGTGTGCACCACTGTCGCGGAGTACACGGGGTTGTGCGGCTGGGCCGTGGTGCCCGGCGCGCGGGCCTCGCGCGGCGGCGGCTCGTGCTCGTGCGGCGCGGACGACTGCAAGGAGCCGGGCGCGCATCCGCTGCCCTTCGCCGACGAGATCCCGGCGGGGACCACGCTTGAGCGGGCCGCCCATGCCTGGTCACAGGTGCCGGGGGCCGCGGTGCTGCTGCCCGCGGGGCGGACCTTCGACGTGCTCGACGTGGCCGAGGCGTCCGGGCGCCGGGCGCTGGTACGGCTGGAGCGGATGGGGCTGCGGCTCGGTCCGGTCCTGCTGACCCCGACGGGGCGCGCGCAGTTCTTCGTCGCGCCGGGCGCCGCCGCCGAGCTGCCTCACCTGCTCTACCGGATGGGCTGGGACGACGCGCGCCTCGACCTGCGCTGCCTGGGCCCCGGCAACCATGTGACGGCTCCCCCGTCCGACCTCGGCGGCCACGGCCCGGTCCGCTGGCTCCGCGAGCCGGTCCTCGACTCGGCCGCCCAGCCCCCCGAGGCCCGCCTCCTGCTCGGCACTCTGGCGTACGTCAGCCACCGCGACAGCGCCTTCGCCTGAGCCCTGCCGTCCCGCTCGCCGCTTGCTGCTCGCTCCTCGCCGCCTGCCGCCTGCCGCCTGCCGCCTGCCGTACACAACCAGGTACGAGTAAGGGACGCCCACCTGGGTGAGCGCCCCTTACCGCAGCCGTACGACAGGGTCTAGTCCCCGATGAGCGCGTCCACGAAGGCGCCCGGCTCGAACGGGGCCAGGTCGTCGGCGCCCTCGCCGAGGCCGATGAGCTTGACCGGGACGCCCAGCTCGCGCTGGACGGCGACGACGATGCCGCCCTTGGCGGTGCCGTCGAGCTTGGTGAGGACGATGCCGGTGATGTCGACGACCTCGGCGAAGACGCGGGCCTGGACGAGGCCGTTCTGGCCGGTGGTGGCGTCGAGGACGAGCAGCACCTCGTCGACCGGGCCGTGCTTCTCCACGACGCGCTTGACCTTGCCCAGCTCGTCCATCAGGCCGGTCTTGGTGTGCAGGCGGCCCGCGGTGTCGATGAGCACCGCGTCGGCGCCCTCGGCGATGCCTTCCTTGACCGCGTCGAAGGCGATGGAGGCGGGGTCGCCGCCCTCGGGGCCGCGTACCGTACGCGCGCCGACGCGCTCGCCCCAGGTCTGGAGCTGGTCGGCGGCGGCGGCACGGAAGGTGTCGGCCGCGCCGAGCACGACGCTGTGGCCGTCGGCGACGAGCACACGGGCGAGCTTGCCCGTGGTGGTGGTCTTGCCGGTGCCGTTGACGCCGACGACCATCAGGACGGCCGGGGACGCCTCGTGGCTCTCGGTGTGCAGGGTGCGGTCCAGCTCCGGGTCGAGGAGCGTGATCAGCTCCTCGCGGAGCAGCCCGCGCAGCTCGTCCGGGGTCCGGGTGCCGAGCACCCGCACGCGGGTGCGCAGCCGCTCGACCAGCTCCTGGGTGGGCGCGACGCCGACGTCCGCGGTGAGCAGGATCTCCTCGATCTCCTCCCACGTGTCATCGTCGAGGCGTTCGCGGGAGAGCAGCGTGAGCAGGCCCTTGCCCAGCGAGTTCTGCGAGCGCGACAGCCGCGAGCGCAGCCGGACGAGGCGTCCCGCCGTGGGCTCCGGCTGTTCGAGCACCGGCGCCTGGGGGACCTGCACCTCCTCCACGGCGTCGGGCGCGGCGGTCGCGCCGGGCAGGGCGACCTCTTCGATGGTCCTGCGGGGCTCCTCCCGCGGGGCCTCGGCCTCGTCACCGACGTGCGGTTCCGCGGGAGGCGCGGTGACGGACGGGCTGCTCGGCGGCGTCGGCGGGAGCTGCCGCTTCTTGCGGCGGCTGCCGACGACCAGTCCACCGGCGCCGAGGATCACGACCAGGGCGATGACTACGGCAAGGACGACGATTTCCATGGTTTCTTTCGGAGCCTTTCACCAGGTCAGGGCGTGTGCATGCTAGCCCACCGACGCTCGGGACCACCGAGGCGTCACGGCTCGGTCAGGCACACGCGCACGTCAACCGTACGGGAAACCCCCCGCCCGCCCAGGACCCGCGCCCGTATCCGCGCCGCGCGGGCGGCGAGCGAGCGGCGGACCGCGCCCTTCCCGGCCCGCCCCAGCCGGCCCGGCCCGACACGGCCCTGTGAATCTGACGCCGCGTCAGCTAATCTCCGGTCGCCCGCATCCGGCGAAGGGGGCCGTCCGCCATGACCGTGACCGTCGTGCGCATGAATCTGATCGATCCGGGGGCCGAGCCGAAGGCGCTCGGCGCCCGGTACCGGGCGGCCCTGGAGATGGCCAGGTACGCCGACGAGCACGGTGTCACCACCGTGCAGACCGAGGAGCACCACGGCGCGGAGAACAACTGGCTCTCGGCGCCGCTGGCCTTCGCGGGGGCCGTGCTCGGCGCCACCAGCCGGATCTCGGTGACCGTGTCCGCGCTGATCGGGCCGCTGCACGACCCGCTGCGGCTGGCAGAGGACCTGGCCGTACTGGACCTGGTCAGCGGCGGGCGGCTGGTCACGGTGGCCGGGATCGGCTACCGCCCGGAGGAGTACGCGGCCTTCGGCCAGGACTGGCACCGGCGCGGCGTCCTCCAGGACGAGGTGCTCGACACGCTGATCGCGGCCTGGACCGGCGAGCCCTTCGACTACCGCGGCCGTACCGTACGGGTCACGCCCCGCCCGTACTCCCGGCCGCATCCGCCGCTGCTGATCGGCGGCAGCTCGCGGGCCGCGGCCCGCAGGGCGGCCCGGCTCGGCCTGCCGTTCTTCCCCAGCGCGCACCTGCCGGAGCTGGCGGCGTACTACGAGGAGCGGCTGGCCGCGTACGGCACGCAGGGCTGGTGCCTGATGCCCCCGGCCGAGGTGCCGCTGCTGCACATCGCGGAGGACCCGGACCGGGCCTGGGCCGAGTACGGCGGGCACCTGCTGCACGAGGCGCGTACCTACGCGTCCTGGCAGTCGGGCGACATCCACTCGGCGGTCCGTTCGGCCGCGTCGGGCGTGGCGGAACTGCGCGCGGAGGGCGTCTACCGGATCGTCACACCGGCGCAGTGCGTCGCCCTCGCCGAGGCGGGCGGTGACCAGGCGAGCCTGGTGCTGCACCCGCTGTGCGGGGGCATGCCCCTCGACGAGGGCTGGCGGAGCCTGCGGCTGCTCGCGGAGCAGGTGCTCCCCAAGCTCGCCGCGTAGCCTCCGGCGCCCCGCGCCCCGCGCCCCGCGCCCGGCGCCCGGCGCCCGGCGAGCTTGGCGTCCGGCGAGCTTGGCGTCCGGCGAGCTTGGCGTCCGGCTATCCCATCTCCTCCAGCGTCTTGCCCTTCGTCTCCTTCACGAACACCAGCACGAACGGGATGGAGAGCGTCGCGAAGCACGCGTAGATGACGTACGTGCCCGACAGATTCCAGTCCGCCAGGCTCGGGAAGCTCGCGGTGATGGCCCAGTTGGCGATCCACTGCGCGGAGGCGGCGACGCCGAGGGCCGCGGCCCGGATCTTGTTGGGGAACATCTCGCCGAGGAAGACCCAGACGATGACGCCCCACGACAGGGCGAAGAAGAGCACGAAGCAGTGGGCGGCGATCAGGGCGACCGTGCCCTCGGTGTTCGGCAGGGTGGCACCGGACTTGGACGAGAAGGCCCACGCCTCCAGGGCGAGCGCGACGGCCATGCCGGTGGAGCCGATCAGCGCCAGCGGCTTGCGGCCGATCCGGTCCACGAAGATCATCGCGATCACCGTGCCGATGATGTTCACGATCGACGTGGTGAAGGAGTAGAAGAACGAGCTGCTGGGGTTGATGCCGACCGACTGCCAGAGCGTGGACGAGTAGTAGAAGGCCACGTTGATGCCGACGAGCTGCTGGAAGACCGACAGGCCGATACCGATCCAGACGATCGGCAGGAAACCGCCGCGGGAGCCGAGCAGGTCCTTGAAGGTCGACTTGTGCTCGCGCCGCATGGCGGTCTCGATCTCGGCGACACGGGCGTCCAGGTCGGTGTCCGAGCCCTCGACATCGGCGAGTACGGCCTTGGCGTCCTGCTCGCGGCCCACGGAGATCAGGAAGCGCGGCGACTCGGGGATCGCGAACGACAGCAGCCCGTAGACCACCGCGGGGATGACCATCACACCGAGCATGACCTGCCACGCCTCCAGGCCGACGATGTGGCCGCGCTGGTCGCCGTGGGCGCCCTTGAGGATGGCGTAGTTGACGAGCTGCGAGACGGCGATGCCGAGCACGATGGCGGCCTGCTGGAACGAGGCGAGCCTGCCGCGGTAGGCGGGCGGCGAGACCTCGGCGATGTAGGCCGGGCCGATGACCGAGGCCATGCCGATCGCGAAGCCGCCGATGATCCGCCACAGGGCCAGGTCCCACAGCGCGAAGGGCAGTGCCGAGCCGACGGCGCTGACGGTGAACATGACGGCGGCGATCTGCATGCAGCGGATACGGCCGATCCGGTCGGCGATCCGGCCGGCGGTCGCGGCGCCGATGGCACAGCCGATCAGGGCGATGGCGATGACCTGGGCGAGCGTGCCGGAGCCGATGTTGTACTTGTCACGGATGGCCTCGACGGCGCCGTTGATGACGGAGCTGTCGTAGCCGAAGAGAAAGCCGCCCATGGCGGCGGCGGCCGTGATGAAGATGATGTGGCCGATGTGCTCCGGCAGCGCGTTGTGATCTGCCGACGCGGAGGCTCGTGCGGTGCTGGTCAAGATGGCTCCTCGGGCTCGGCGGTGAGCCCTCACATGAGGGTCTGGATCTTCGAGTGTCAGCCGACGCGTCGGTCACCACCACTCGGGAACCGGGCCTGACCCGGAGCCCTACGCGGCCGGCTGCTTGCCGTTCCGCAGCCGCTGGCTGATCACCTTGGAGACACCGTCGCCCTGCATCGATACGCCGTACAGGGCATCAGCGACCTCCATCGTCCGCTTCTGGTGCGTGATCACGATGAGCTGCGAACTCTCCTGAAGCTCCTCCATGATCCGGATGAGCCGCTGGAGATTGGTGTCGTCCAGCGCGGCCTCGACCTCGTCCATCACATAGAACGGACTCGGCCGTGCCTTGAAGATCGACACCAGCATCGCCACCGCGGTCAGCGAGCGCTCACCGCCCGACAGGAGCGACAACCGCTTGACCTTCTTCCCGGGCGGACGCGCCTCAACCTCCACACCTGTGGTCAGCATGTTGTCCGGGTCGGTGAGCAGCAGCCGACCCTCCCCACCTGGGAAAAGCCGCGAGAAGACGCCCTCGAACTCGCGGGCGGTGTCATGGAAGGCGGCGGTGAAGACCTGCTCCACCCGCTCGTCCACGTCCTTGATCACCTGGAGCAGGTCGGCTCGCGTCTTGCGCAGGTCCTCCAGCTGCTCGGTGAGGAATTTGTGCCGCTCCTCCAGCGCCGCGAACTCCTCAAGCGCCAGCGGGTTGACCTTGCCGAGCTGCGCGTACGCCTTCTCCGCCGCCTTCAGCCGCTTCTCCTGCTCGGGGCGGTGGTACGGGCGCGGCTGGTTGCGCGGGTCCTCCGGGTCCTCGGGCAGGATCTCGCCCTCGGCGGGCGGCGACGGCGGCACGAGCTGGTCGGGGCCGTACTCGGCGACGAGCCCCGCGGGCTCCATGCCGTGCTCCTCCAGCGCCTTGGCCTCCAGCTGCTCGATCCGCATGCGCTTCTCCGCGCCCAGCACCTCGCCCTTGTGGACGTCGCCGGTCAGCCGGTCCAGCTCGCTCTTCAGGTCCCGGCCGCGCCGCCGCTCCTGGCCCAGCTCCGCCTCGCGCTCCGCCCTCGCGTGCTCGGCGGCGGCCCGCTCCTCCTCGGCGCGGCCCAGCGAGATCTGGACGCAGTCCAGCAGCGCGCGGGCGCCCTCCACCACGGCCGCCGCGACGGACGCCTCGTAGGCCAGCCGAGCCCTGCGCTGCTCGGCGCGGGCCCGGGTCTCGCGCTCGGCGCGCGCCGCCCGGTCCAGGCCGTCGGCCCGGCCCGCCAGACCCTTGACCCGCTCCTCGTGCGTACGGACCTGGAGCCGCGCCTCCATCTCGGTCTGCCGGGCGTTCGCGCCGTCGGCGGACAGCCGGTCCCGTACGGAGGTGTCCGGCTCCTCCTCGCCGGGCTCCTCCTCGGCCTCGCTCAGCCGGTACGACAGCTCCTCGAACTCCTCGCGGGCCGCCGCCAGCGCCTCCTCGGAGCGGCCCACGGCCGCGGCGGCCCGGTCCGCCTCCCCCGCCGCCGCCCTGGCCTGGCCGCCGAACCGGCCCAGCTGCTGCGCGACCGAGGACTTCTCCTTCTCCGCCGCGCGGCGCAGCTGCGTCAGCGCCTCGACCTCGCGCGTCGCCACCGCCCGGCGCTCCTTGGCGTCCTGCTGCTCGGTCGCCAGCGCCGCACAGCGCGCGTCGAGCTGTTCCAGCTCGGCCGTCGCCTCGTCGACCTGCGCCTGCACTTCCAGCAGGCTGGGCGCCTTCGCCGAGCCGCCCTGGGCGAGATACGCGGACAGCACATCGCCCTCCGAGGTCACCGCGGTCAGCTCGGGACGCCGCCCGACCAGCGCCTCGGCCTCCTCCAGCGACTCCACGACGACGATCCCGTCCAGCAGCCGCCGCACCGCGGGCAGCAACTCCCCGTCCGCGGCGACCAGTTCCACGGCCCACCGCGCCTGCCCGGGCAGCCCTGCGGCCTCCGGCCTCGGCCCCGGCACACCGGCGCCCGCCGTCGCCGCCGGAAGGCCACCCCCGTCACCGGACCCGGCGGAGCCGCCGCCCGCCTGCCCCGGCAGCGCGGCACGCCGCCCGCCCGCTTCGGCCACGTCCGACCCCGGGTCGGACGCGCCCGCGTCTGCCGGGACCCGGCCCGACCCGCCGGACCCCGCGCCGCCCCCGGAAACGCCCCCGCTCGCGAGACCCTGACCGTCCCCGTCGGCCGCGTCGCGAGCGGCCTCCGTCGGCGGGCGGTGGTCGCGGGCCGCCACAGGATCGGCGGCCGGGGCCGCGAGGAGAAGGGCCGCGCGGCCCGCGTCCTCTTTGCGGAGCAGGCGCAGCGCGTCCGCGGCGGCGGAGGGGCCGGTGACCGCGACGGCGTCCGCGGCGGCGCCGAGCGCGGCGGCGAGCGGGATCTCGTAGCCGGGGGTGACGCGGAGCAGCGCGGCGGCCGAGCCCAGGATGCCGGGCAGGGCGTCGCGCCCCTCGCCCGCGCTGAGCAGCGCGCCGGTGCCGTCCTTGCGCCGCAGCGACGGCGCGAGCGCGTCCCGGCGGGCGGCGACGGCCGCGCGGCGGCGCTCCGCCGCGGTGGCGGCCTCGCGCGCGGCGCTGAACGCCTCCTCCGCCGCGGCCTGTTCGCGGCGCGCGGCCTGGAACCGCTCCTCCAGCTCCGAGTCGTCCGCGTCCAGGCCGTCGACCTGCGCGCGCAGTTCCTCGTACTCGCCCTGCGCGGACTCCGCCCGGTCGCGGGCCTCGTCGCGGGCGGCGGCGAGGCGGCCGATCTCGGCCTCGGCGGAGGCGGCCTTGGAGCGGGCGGCGTTGACCTGGGCGTGCAGCCGGGCCAGGCCCTCACGGCGGTCGGCGATGGCGCGGGCGGCGGTCCTGAGCCGGGCCTCCTCCTCGGCGAGCCGGCGCTCCAACTCGGCGCGGTGGTCGACGGTGTCGTCCAGGGCGCGCTGGGCCGCGTCCAGCGCCTCGGACAGCTCGGCCTCCTGCTCGCGGATGCGGGCGGCCTCGCGTTCCATGTCCTCCGGGTCCCGGCCGCGCCGCTCCTCGGCGGGCTGGGACGTGGCGTGCCGGTGCCGCTGCTCGGCGAGGCCGATCGTGCCACGTACGCGTTCGGCGAGCTGGGACAGCGCGTACCAGGTGGCCTGCGCGTCGGCCAAGCGCGGCGACAGGGCGCGTACCTGCTCCTCCAGGCGGGCCTCGCGCTGGACGGCGGCGGCCAGTTCCGTCTCGACGGCGTCGCGGCGCTCCTTGAGCGCGGCCTCGTCGGCGACCTCGGCGCTCAGCGCCTCCCGCAGCGTGACCAGGTCGTCGGCGAGCAGCCGCAGCCGGGCGTCGCGCAGGTCGGCCTGGATGACGGCGGCGCGGCGGGCGACCTGGGCCTGGCGGCCGAGCGGTTTGAGCTGGCGGCGCAGCTCACCGGTGAGGTCCGTCACACGGGCGAGATTGGCCTGCATCGCGTCCAGTTTCCGCAGCGCCTTCTCCTTGCGCTTGCGGTGCTTGAGCACACCCGCGGCCTCCTCGATGAAGGCGCGGCGGCCCATCGGGTCGGCGTGCAGCACGGAGTCGAGCTGGCCCTGGCCGACGATGACGTGCATCTCGCGGCCGATACCGGAATCGGAGAGGAGTTCCTGGATGTCCAGCAGGCGGCAGGTGTCGCCGTTGAGCTGGTACTCGCTGCCGCCGTTGCGGAACATGATCCGCGTGATGGTGACCTCGGCGTACTCGATCGGCAGGACGCCGTCGCTGTTGTCGATGGTCAGGGACACCTCGGCGCGGCCCAGCGGGGGGCGGCCCGTGGTGCCGGCGAAGATGACGTCCTCCATCTTGCCGCCGCGCAGCGACTTGGCCCCCTGCTCGCCCATGACCCAGGACAGCGCGTCCACCACATTGGACTTGCCGGACCCGTTGGGGCCGACGACGCAGGTGATTCCGGGTTCGAAGCGCAGGGTCGTCGCCGAGGCGAACGACTTGAAACCGCGCAGCGTGAGGCTCTTGAGATGCACGCCGGTCGACTCTACTAGTCGTCCTCGGTTTCACCGAGGAAGGCGCAGGGCACATCATGCGTTAAGAAGCGAACGTCCAGGCGGGGAGCGGGTGGGGAGCAGGGCGAGGGGACAGCGCGCGGAATGACGAAAGGGACGCCGAAGCGTCCCTCGCGGATTCTGCAGATTCTCAGGCGGTGTCCGGGGACACCTGTCCGGGCCGAGGGCCGGTTCAGGCGAGCACGGGCTCCGCGCGAGATACGTCGATGCTGCTGAGCAGCGACTCTTCGTGCGATGCGACAGTCAGAGCGTCGTTCTCGGCCTGCATCCGGACAAGCTCGGATTCCAGATCCTGAACGCGCTGCTGGAGCCTTCGCATCTCGGCGAGAAGTCGCGGGTCGGGACCGCCGACGTAACCGAGAAGCGCCTTTGCCATGATGGATGGTCCTCCACGCTGAGTGACCGACCGAATGCGGTTTGGGTCGTGGGTGAGGGTTGCTCGCCCGCGCAGGGTGAGTGCCGTGACCGCCGCTGAACAATCCTGGAGTCACGATGCGCGGGGCTTCCAGAGTCTCACCAAATAACGGGACGGTCAACACGATCACAGCCCAGTCGTCGGGTCCGCCTCAGAAAACACGGCGCTGACGGCGCCGCGGGCTGCCCGCGTGGCATAGGGATCATGCTCGATGGGGGCAGCCTGACACGGCGATCGTCGTATGGCAACCAAATTGCTCAGCGGATCTCGAAACCTTCGTATCCGCCCCGCGGCCGGCCCCAGATCTCGGTCACTCCGTCGACCCGTCCGGGCGTGTCCCCGCGGCGCAGCCACTCCAGCAGCCGCTCGCACTGTCCGCGCGTGCCCTCGGCCACGACCTGGACCCGGCCGTCGCCCAGATTGCCCGCGTAGCCGACGAGGCCGCCCAGTTCCAGGGCGGTGGCCCGGGTCCACCACCGGAAGCCGACGCCCTGGACGCGGCCGCGCACCCACGCGGTGAGCCGGACATCTTCGTTCATGTCCGCACGCTATCCCGCCAGTTGGATCAGCAGCACATCGGCGGGCGGCGTCATTCGCTACAGTCACCCGACAACGGGGTCACCCGTTCGGGTTAATCCGCCGAATCGGGCCGCCAGAACCGAGCCGACCAGAGGAGCGCGAAGGATGGGCCGTCACAGCCGTCATGCGCAACCGGCAGCGCCGGAGACGGGACCCCGCTCGCACCGCGGGCGCCGTAAGCACCACCCGGTCCGTACCGGACTGCTCGCCACGTCGGCCGCGATGGCCGTGGGCGCGGTCGCCGCGTCCTCCGGGATGCTCAGCGGCCTCACCTCCGGCCTCGACTACCGCCAGGGCGACGCGGGCCACACGCAGGCCGACGGCCCGGCGGACCCGTCGCGCGACGGCAGCGACATGCCCTCGCCGCTGGGCGACAGCACGGCGCCGACCCCCGGGCAGACCGGCTCCCCCGGCACCCCGTCCTCCGGTACGCCGTCGAAGCCGGGCACGATGCGGTCGAACACGGCGACGCCGTCCCGTACGGCCACCAGCCCGGCCGCCGCCCCCACGCCGACCCGTACGACGGCCGCGCCCACCACCCCGGTGCCGACCACCACCGCGGCCCGCACCCAGCCGCCCACGACCGCCGCCCCGGCCTCCACCGACGCCGTCACGGCGGCCCGCGCGGCGATCCTCTCCCTGGTCAACACCCAGCGGGCGAGCGCGGGCTGCTCGCCGCTCACCGCCAGTTCCTCCCTCGACGGTCTCGCCCAGGCGTTCAGCGAGGACATGGCCGCCCGCGGCTTCTTCGACCACACCGACCCCGACGGCAAGACCCCGTGGGACCGCGCCAAGGCGCTGGGCATCACCAACCTCGGCGGCGAGAACATCGCCCGCGGCCAGGCCACCGCCCAGGCCGTCATGGACGCCTGGATGAACAGCCCCGGCCACCGCGCCAACATCCTCAACTGCGACTACAAGACCCTCGGCGTCGGCATCCACTACGGCAGCGGCGGCCCCTGGTGGACCCAGGACTTCGGCTTCTGAGGCCGCTGGAGCCGTCGCGGCCTGTAGAGCCGTGGGAGCCGCTGGAGCCGGAGCCGCCCTGACCAGGGCGCTAACCGGCGGATCGCGCACCCCTGGAGTGCGCGCTGTGCGGGGGTACGCTGGGCGTATGACAGACAGCGACCGGACGGCGGAGTGCGCCGCGGCCACAGTGAAGGACGACGGCAGGCTCGCCTTCGACGTCTTCGCGCGGTCCTGCCCGTCGCGCGGGACGCTGGAGCACGTCACCGGGCGGTGGGGCAGCCTGACGCTGGGCGCGCTCTACGAGGACACGCTGCGGTTCAACGCGCTGCGCCGCCGTGTGGACGGGGTCAGCGAGAAGATGCTGTCGCAGACGCTGCACGCGCTGGAGCGCGACGGCCTGGTCGTCAGGGACGCGCGGCCGACGAATCCGCCGCACGTCGAATACCGGCTCACCCCGCTCGGCCGGGAGACCGCCGCGCGCCTGCTGTCGCTGATCGCGCTGGTCGAGGGCCGGATGCCGGAGGTGCTGGCCGCGCGCGAGCGCTACGACGCGGAGCGCGGCACCGGCTGACAGCGCGGGCAGAAGTAGCTCGACCTGTTCATCCACGGCCGGCGCCTGATCGGTGTGCCGCAGCGGCGGCACGGCTCGTCCTCACGGCCGTACGCGTCCAGCGACCGGTCGAAGTAGCCCGATTCACCGTTCACATTGACGTACAGGCTGTCGAAGCTGGTGCCGCCCGCGGCGAGCGCGTCGCCCATCACCTCGCGGATGTGCGTGACCAGCTCCGCCGTACGCGGCCTGGTCATCGACGCCGTCGGCCGCTCGTAGTGCAGCCGCGTGCGCCACAGCGCCTCGTCGGCGTAGATGTTGCCGACCCCGCTGATCAGCGACTGGTCGAGCAGCGCCCGCTTGATCGTGGTGCGCTTGCGGCGCAGCGCCGTGTGGAAGGCGTCCTCGTCGAAGGAGTCGTCCAGCGGGTCGCGCGCGATGTGCGCCAGGACCGCCGGGAGGCCGTCCGCCGCGCCCGGCACCGCCTCGTGCACGGACAGCCCGCCGAAGGTGCGCTGGTCGACGAAGCGCAGTTCGGTGCCGAGGGTGTCCTGGAAACGGATACGGATTCGCAGGTGGGTCTCGGCCGCCGCGGTTTCGGGCTGCACCAGGAGCTGACCGCTCATCCCCAGGTGGGCCATCAGCGACAGGTCCTCGGTGACCGGCAGCCACAGATACTTGCCCCTGCGGTGCGCCTCGCCCATCGCCGCGCCCTTGAGCCGCGCCGCGAAGTCCTCGGGCCCGGCCAAGTGCCGCCGTACGGCCCGCGGATGGAAAACGGTGGCCGTCTCGACGGTGCGGCCCGAGACCCAGCGCGAGAGTCCGCGCCGGACGACTTCCACCTCCGGCAGCTCCGGCATGACGTCCCCTCATGTTCCACGCGGGTGCGTGTGCCCCGCCATGGCGCGGGGAACCGCGCGACAGGCCCCCCACGGCCGGTGGTCGGGAGACAACCGGTCTGCCCCGCCGGGGCCGGTGGTGACCTTGATCGCGCGGTTCCCCGCGCCCCTTCGGGGCTCAGCTCGCCGCTGAGGCGGCGGCTTCGCGGATGGAGCGCCAGGCGGACTCCGCCGCCTGCTGCTCGGCTTCCTTCTTGCTGCGGCCGGTGCCGGTGCCGTACTCGACGCCACTGACGCGGGCGGCAGCCGTGAAGGTCTTCTCGTGGTCGGGTCCTGATTCGGTGACCACGTACTCGGGAACGCCGAGCCCTTCGGCTGCGGTGAGTTCCTGGAGGCTGGTCTTCCAGTCCAGTCCCGCACCGAGGTTGGAGGACTGCTCGATGAGCGGGTCGAAGAGCCGGTGCACCAGCTCGGAGGCCGCATCGAGCCCCTGGTCGAGATAGACCGCGCCGATGACGGCCTCCAGGGTGTCCGCGAGGATGGATGCCTTGTCCCGGCCGCCGGTGCCCTCTTCGCCCCGGCCCAGGCGGATGAACGCGCCGAGGTCGAGCCCGCGGCTCACGCCCGCCAGGGCACGCGAGTTGACCACCGCGGCCCGCAGCTTGGCCAGTTGGCCCTCGGGCAGGTCGGGGTGGGTGCGGTAGAGGGTGTCGGTGACCACCAGGCCGAGCACGGAGTCCCCGAGGAACTCCAGCCGCTCGTTGGTGGGCAGCCCGCCGTTCTCGTACGCGTACGAGCGGTGGGTCAGCGCACGCACCAGAAGGGCGGGCTCGAGGGTGTACCCGAGCCGCCCTTCCAGAAGCGTGGGGGACGAGGCTTTGTCCGCCGTGGCCGACTGTGGCGCTGAGGCGTCTGACATGGAGCCTGTCACCTGCCGATCAGACGTCGATGACCTGACGGCGGTTGTACGTGCCGCAGCTCGGGCACGCGATGTGCTGGAGCTTCGGCTCGTGGCAGCGCTCGCACGCCACCAGGCTCACGGGCGCAGCCTTCCACTGCGAACGGCGGTGGCGCGTGTTGCTGCGCGACATCTTCCGCTTCGGAACAGCCACGGCTACTTCTCCTGGTTCTCGTCGGCACCATGTTCGGTACCGAAACTCTGGTTGAGATCCTTCAAGGCCGCCCACCGGATGTCGGTGACCTCGTGGTGGTGGTCCGGGTCGTCCGCGAGGCGAACTCCGCATTCGGAGCACAGCCCTTCGCAGTCCTCCCGGCACACCGGCTGCAACGGCAGTGCGAGCACCACCGCGTCGCGCAGTACGGGTTCGAGGTCGAAGAGATCGTCCTCGAGTTCCAGCGCGTCCTCGTCCTCGGCGTCGTCACCGGCTTCGTCCTTGCGGGCGGTCCTGGTGTCGGCGTCGGGGTAGGAGAACATCTCCTGGAATTCCGCGTCCAGCTCACGCTCGACGGGCTCCAGACACCTTACGCACTCCCCCGTGACCGGTGCATGGGCGGTGCCGGTGACCAGCACACCCTCCATGACCGACTCCAGGCGGAGCTCCAGCTCGACCGTGGCACCCTCCGGCACCCCGATGACATCGACGAGGCCGAGGTCCTTGGGGGCCGGCACCGAGCGGGAGACCTTCCTCATCGCACCAGGACGCCGACCCAGCTCGTGTGTGTCGAACACGAGTGGGTTGCGGTGGTCGAGGCGGGTGTTCAGGGCTTCCTGCTTTCATCGGTACGGCCTGCCCCGCGGCCCTCGCGGGCGACCCTTGCGGGCGGGCAGGCCAAAGCGCCGGGAATTCACACGGCTGGAAGTGACAGGATACTGGACCACCCCGCCCGCACCCAAACGGAGCCTGTCCGGGGCCGCCGGCAGGCTCCCGCGGGCGTCCTCAGCGGCCCTGCTCCAGCTCTCTCAGCCGGTTGAGGTCGATCAGTCCGGTGTCGAAGAAGCTGGTCTCGTCCAGCGCCGCGGGCTGCTGCCCCTGCGGCTGCTGCTGCGGATAGCCCTGCTGCTGGTACGGGATCTGCTGGTCGTACTGCTGCTGGTCGTAGCCGTAGCCGGACGGGTCCTGCTGGTACGCGGGCTGCTGCTGGCCGTACGGGTCCTGGGCCTGGGTGCCGTAGTCGACGTAAGCGCCGGAGTCGGCGGCGGCCTGCTGGTACTCGGGCTGGTAGCCGCCGTCGCCCTGGTAGCCGCCCTGCTGGTACGCGGTGTCCTGCTGCGGATAGCCGTAGCCGGTAGCCGCCGCGGCGGCGGCCTGCTGCGGGGCCGGGTCGTAGCCGTACTGCGCCAGGTCGGCCTGTTCGGGGGCGGTGGGCGCGGCCAGGCCCGCCATGTAGTCGGCGTCGCTCTGCCGCTGCCCGCCGTGCTCGCCGTCCGCGGCGTCCTGCGCGGCCATCTGCGCGGCGAGGTCGTCGATCGGATTGTGGCCGGTGAGCTTCAGACGCCCGCGGCCGACGGCCTCCAGGGTCTTGCTCAGGACGGCCTCGAAGGCGCCCAGCTTGGCGTCCACGTACTCGTCGGCGCGGCGGCGCAGGGTCTCCGGGTCGGCGCTGCGCTCGGGGGCGTCCGCGTCCTCCTCGGCCTGGTCGTAGCCCTGCTCGTAGCCGTTGGGGTCGTGGCCGAGCAGCTTCTCCCGGCCGCGGTCGACCGAGCCGATGGTCTTGGTGAGGACCACTTCGAAGTTGGCGAGCTTGCTGTCGACGTAGTCGTCGGCCTCGGCGCGGATCTCGGCGGCCTCGCGGCGCGCCTCGGCGACGATCCGCTCCGCCTCGTCCTGCGACTGGCGGGCCACCTGGGTGTCGGAGACCAGCGATCCGCGTTCGGCGTGTGCCGATTCGATGATCCGCTGGGCTTCGGCTCGGGCCTCCCCGACCATCGTCTCCCGGTCGCCGAGCAGCGCCTGCGCCTGGGAGAGGGAGTCGGGAAGCGCGGCGGCGACCTCGTCGAGCATGGCGAGCAGCTCGGCCCGGTTCACCACGCAGGAGGCCGACATCGGCATCGACCGGGCGTTAGCCACGGTGGCCGCGATCTCATCGAGCTTCTTCTGGACGTCCACGGGGGAGAGCCTAGCGCTGTCGGAGTTTGGGCTTGAGCGCGTCGAGGACGACGGACGGCACCAAGTGGGAGATGTCGCCGCCCCATTGGGCGACTTCCTTGACCAGACTCGAGGACAGGAAGCTGTAGGCGGGGTTGGTGGGGACGAAGAGGGTCTCGACACCGGTGAGGCCGATGTTCATCTGGGCCATCTGCAACTCGTAGTCGAAGTCGCTGACCGCGCGCAGGCCCTTCACGATGGCCGGGATCTCGCGCTGCTTGCAGAAGTCCACCAGCAGGCCGTGGAACGACTCGACCTTGACGTTGCCCAGGTCGCCCGTGACCTCCTCGATCAGCGCGATGCGCTCCTCGATGGTGAACAGGCCCTGCTTGGACTGGTTGATCATCACGGCGACGTACACGGTGTCGTACAGCCGTGAGGCGCGGGCGATGATGTCGAGGTGTCCGTTGGTGATGGGGTCGAAGGACCCCGGACAGACGGCGCGGCGCAAGAGTGGTTCCTCGCTCTCCGTACGGCGGGTGCTACGGCTCATGGTGCGGGTTCATGCCGACTCCGCGGGCTCATGACCCGGCGGTAACCCGGGCGGCGCGACCGTACCAAAGCGTCGCTTCCCCGTACCGCCGGGACCGCAGGCCCGTGAAACCCGGGGGCCAGCCGAATTCGCCGCCCCGGGTCCTGCGCTCCACGGTGACCAGCGCTTCCTCCGTCAGCCAGTCATTGGCCAGGAGTGTGAGCAGGATCTCCCGCAGTTCGCCGTCCTCGACGTCGTACGGCGGGTCGAGGAAGACCACGTCGTACGGCCGCGGCGCCGGTCCCGCGACGATCTTCTCCGCGCGTCCCGAGCGCACCTCGGCGCCGGGCAGTTTCAGCGCCGCCACGTTCTCCCTGATCACCCGCGCCGCCCGCGGCTCGGCCTCGGCCAGCAGGACGTGTTCGGCGCCGCGGGAGAGCGCTTCGAGGCCGACCGCGCCGGAGCCCGCGTAGAGGTCGAGCACGCTAGCTCCCTCCAGCGTGCCGCGCAGCGACTGAAGGGTGGAGAACAGCCCCTCCTTGGCGCGGTCGGACGTCGGCCTGGTGCCGTCGCCCGGCGGTACGGCGAGGCGCCGCCCCCCGGCGGCGCCGGCGATCACGCGGGTCATGGAACTCACTTCCGGTGCGGGGACCTGGTCCGACGCGCCCCACGATACGGGCCCGGGCCCGGCTACCCCTTCTCCAGATACTCCTCGCGGTCCGCGTCCAGCAGGCTGTCCAGGGCGCTGCGGAGATCGGGGTGCGCGGTGAGTTCGGGATCGGCGGTCACGACCGCGGTGGCCTCCTCGCGGGCGGCCTCGATGACGTCGCGGTCGTCCATGACGGTGAGCACCCGCAGGGAGGAGCGGCTGCCGGACTGGGCCTGGCCGAGGACGTCGCCCTCGCGGCGCTGCTGGAGGTCGATCTCGGAGAGTTCGAAGCCGTCCAGCGTCCCGGCCACGGCGTCCAGGCGCATCCGGGCCGGGGTCGCCTCGGGCGCCTCGGAGACCAGCAGGCACAGGCCGGGCGCGGAGCCGCGGCCGACCCGGCCGCGCAGCTGGTGGAGTTGCGAGACGCCGAAGCGGTCGGCGTCCATGATCACCATCGCGGTGGCGTTCGGCACGTTCACCCCGACCTCGATGACCGTGGTGGCGACCAGGACGTCCACCTCGCCCGCGGTGAAGCGGCGCATCACGTCGTCCTTGGCGTCCGGCTGCATCCGGCCGTGCAGCACTTCGACGCGCAGCCCGCGCAGGGCCCCTTGGGCGATCTGCTCGGCGACGTCCAGCACCGCCAGCGGCGGCCTGCGCTCGTCGTCGTCGGGCCCCGGCTCCTTGTCCTTCTTGGCCGCCTTGGCCTTGCCGCTCCCCTTGCCCTCCTCCTCGTCGCCGATCCGCGGGCACACCACGTACGCCTGGTGCCCGCCCTCGACCTCCTCCCGTACCCGCTCCCAGGCCCGGCTGAGGAAGTGCGGCTTCTCGGCCGCCGGTACGACATGGGTGGCGATCGGCGAGCGCCCGGCGGGCAGTTGGTCCAGTACGGACGTCTCCAGGTCGCCGAAGACCGTCATGGCGACGGTGCGCGGGATCGGGGTGGCCGTCATCACCAGCAGGTGCGGCGGCTGGGCGGCCTTGGCGCGCAGCGCGTCCCGCTGCTCCACGCCGAAGCGGTGCTGTTCGTCGACCACGACCAGGCCCAGGTCGTGGAACTTCACCTTGTCCTCGATCAGCGCGTGCGTGCCGATCACGATCCCGGCCTCGCCCGTCACCAGGTCGAGCAGCGCCTGCCGCCGCGCGGGCGTCCCCATGGAACCGGTCAGCAGCACAACCTTCGTCCCGAGGTCCGAGCCGCCCAGCATGCCCGAGGACTCGGCCAGTTCGCCCATCATCTCGGTGACGGAGCGGTGGTGCTGCTGGGCCAGTACCTCGGTCGGCGCGAGCATCGCCGCCTGGCCGCCCGCGTCCACCACCCCGAGCATCGCCCGCAGCGCCACCATCGTCTTGCCCGAGCCGACCTCGCCCTGGAGCAGCCGGTGCATCGGGTGCTCGGCCGCCAGGTCCTCGAAGATCTCGCCCGACACCCTCCGCTGGCCGTCGGTCAGCGTGAACGGCAGCTTCGCGTCGAACGCCGTCAGCAGCCCGTCCTGGCCCGGCCGCCGCGGCACCGCGGGCAGCGCGGAGTCCGCCGCCCTGCGGCGGGCCAGCGCCACCTGGAGCACGAACGCCTCGTCCCACTTCAGCCGGTCCCTGGCCGCCGCGATGTCCGCCTTCGTCCGCGGCCGGTGGATCCGCTCCAGAGCCTCCGGCAGCGGCGCGAGCCCGCGCGCCTCGCGCAGCGCGGCGGGCAGCGGCTCCCCCACGCCCTCCCAGCCGATCGCCGTCAGCGAGTTGAGCGCGGTGTCCACCGCCTGCCCGATCCGCCACGAGGTGATCTGCTTGCACGCCGGATACAGCGGGATCAGCCGGTTCGCGAACGCGTCCAGCGCGTCCTTCTCCGCTCCCTCGTCCGCGTCCAGCAACTGGTAGTCCGGGTGGGCCAGTTGGCGCGTCCGGTTGAAGACCGAGACCTTCCCCGAGAACATCCCCCGCCGCCCCGGGATCAGCCGGTGGGCGTGCGCGTGCGCCGCCTTGCTGAAGAACACCAGGGTCAGCGAACCGCTGCCGTCGGTCACCACGACTTCGAGCCGCACCCCGGACCCGCGGCCGTACGTCCGCTTGTCCGCCTTCGCGATCTGCGCCACCACCGTGACGTACTCGTCCACCGGCAGATCCGCCAGCCGCGTCAGCTCCCCGCGCTCGGCGTACCGGCGCGGATAGTGATGCAGCAGGTCACCGGCGGTGTGCAGCCCGAGGTGGTCGGCGAGCACCTTCGCGGTACGGTCACCGACGATTTTCCGCAGCGGATCGTCCATGGGGTTCGACATCGGGATCTATCTTGGCGCACCCCACCGACAAATCCCCCTCGGGCAGGTCCGCGCGGCGGTCTGCGGGGGGCGGGTTACTCGACGCCCACCAGGAGGGGGCAGGTGCCCTGGCCGCCCTCGTAGGTCACGGTGTCCACCGCCAGGTGGGCCTCGCGGACGTGGGACTCGATGTGGGCGGTGAGGTCGGCGGGGGCGTCGGGTCCCGGGA
Organism: Streptomyces sp. NPDC008139; assembly: GCF_042957025.1. Taxonomy (NCBI): domain Bacteria; kingdom Bacillati; phylum Actinomycetota; class Actinomycetes; order Kitasatosporales; family Streptomycetaceae; genus Streptomyces; species Streptomyces sp. NPDC008139. The sequence continues at coordinate 455,685 of NZ_JBIBHM010000007.1, read as the reverse complement.
TGAGGGTGACGAGTTCGCCGCCGGCGGCGAGCATGCGGTCCAGGACGGCGGTGGCGGTACCGGCGAGCGTGGTGCCGATGACGGAGACGTCGCCGTCGATGAGGCCGAGGATGTCGCCGGCCTGGCAGATGCCGGCCGAGGTCCAGGACCGGTGCTCGGCGACGGCGAGTTCGGCGTAGCGGGTGGCTCCGGCGGCGGAGGTCATGGCGACGACGTCCTCGTCGAAGCGCCGGGAGGGCTCGTGGACGGCCAGGGCGGCCAGGCCCTGGACGGCCGAGCGGGTGGGGATGAGGGCGACCCGGACGCCGTCGGCGCGGGCCTGTTCCGCTGCGGCGCCCGCCGCGTGCCGCAGGTCGCGGTCGTTGGGCAGCAGGATGACCTCCAGGGCGTGGGCGCGGCGGATGGCGGCGGCGATCTCGCCGCTTGCGGGCTGTTCGCCGGGGCGGACGGCGACGACGGTGGCCCCGGCGCGGGCGCACAGTTCCGACAGGCCGTCGCCGCGGACGACGGCGACGACGGCGCGGTGCGCGGGTTCGGTGCGCGGCCTGGTCTGGTCGGCGAAGTGGGTGACGCGGATGCGGTACGGGCGGCCGGCCTCGATGCCCGCCTCAATGGCGGCGCCGACGTCGTTCACGTGGACGTGCACATGGAAGAGCCCGTCGCCGCCGACGACGACGAGGGAGTCGCCGAGCGCGTCGAGCCGGGCCCGCAGCAGGGTGACGGCGGAGTCGGCGGCCTCCAGCAGGAAGATCACCTCGAAGGCGGGGCCGTCGGGGACCGCGTCGTCGGGGCACAGGTCCTCGTCCTCGACCGGGACGGTGTGCCCGGCGCGGAAGTCCGTTCCGGCCAGGGGCTGTTCGGGGGCGTCGCCGGTCACGGCGTCGGCCAGCGCGCCGAGCACGGCGACCAGGCCGAGGCCGCCCGCGTCGACCACGCCCGCGCGGCGCAGCACGCCGAGCTGTCCCGGGGTGGCGGCCAGCGCGGCGCGCGCTCCGGCGTACGCGGCCCGTACGACCTCGTCGACGCCGCCCGCGGCGGCCTCCGCGGCGTCGGCCGCGCCGACGGCCACCGTGAGCATCGTGCCCTCGACCGGCCGGGCGACCGCGTCGTACGCCGATTCCGCGGCGATCCGCAGGGCCCGCCGCAGTTCGGCGGCCCCGATCCGCTCAGGGGCGTCGGCCGGCGAGGCGACCGCCTCGTTCATGCCGCGCAGGAGCTGGGCGAGGATCGTGCCGGAATTGCCCCGGGCGCCGATGAGGGCGCCGTGCGACATGGCGCGGAGCACGTCGGGGAGGGTGGGCCGGGTCGCGGGGGCGGCGGCCGTCGCGTGCGCGTCGAAGACCGCTTCCACGGCCTGCGCGGCGGACTCGAACGTCAGGTACAGATTGGTGCCGGTGTCCCCGTCCGCGACGGGATAGACGTTGATCGCGTCGATCTCCTCGCGGGCCCTGCCCAGTGCCTGGAGCGAGAGGCGGCACCAGGCGAGCACCGCGGAAGCGTCGAGCGAGGGCGGCAACAGGTCCTCCTGCGGAACACCGGGATATCGGGCACTGCCAGGCGAGCCTAGGCCCTTTCGGGGCGGTCGCGAGCGGTCCGGGCGGCGAAGGGACCGCCCGTGACCGCACGGAAACGGCCTGGTGGTGACCCCGGTCACCGGGGCGGGCGTCCGGATCTGGGCGCCCGCGGACCATGGTAGTTTCGTTGTACGGGAGCGGTCGTTGTATGCTGCTCCGGTTGCCTGGGGCTCTCTCAGGCTTTTCATCGTAAGTGCATCTGAAGTCTTTGGAGTGACCCGTGGCTGCCAACTGCGACGTCTGCGGCAAGGGGCCGGGCTTCGGCAACAGCATCTCCCACTCGCACCGCCGTACCCCGCGTCGTTGGAACCCCAACATCCAGCGCGTGCGTGCAGTGGTCGGGCGGACGCCGAAGCGCCTCAATGTCTGCACCTCGTGCATCAAGGCCGGTAAGGTCTCGCGCTAGCTGGCGAGCGGCCGAACCTTCTCCGCGCAAGCGGAGGTAACCCGGTCTCGCGCTGACGCGTCGTCGTACATCACGTCGTAGCAGCGCAGCCTTAGCGGCTACTCGAATGCCGGTCCACCTCAGGGTGGGCCGGTTTTCGTGCGTTGTACGGGTGCCCGTGCGGCTGGGATGACGGCTCAGCGCGTGCGCCAGCCGTGGTCGACGGGGCCGGTCCCGGCGCCGAGCGGGAAGCCCGCCGCGATGGCGCCGGTCACGTACGTCTTCGCTCGTCCGACGGCGTCCGGCACGTCGCGGCCGAGGGCGAGGTGGCAGGCGATCGCGCTGGCCAGGGTGCAGCCCGTCCCGTGGGTGTGCCGGTTGTCGAGCCGCGGGGCGCGGTACCAGTGCTCGGCGGCGCCGTCGGTGAGCAGGTCGACGGCCTCGGCCGAGCGGCTTTCGGCGAGGTGGCCGCCCTTGACCAGGACCCAGCGCGGCCCGTGGGCGAGTACGGCGTCGGCGGCGGCCCGCATGCCGGCCTCGTCGTGGACGGTACGGCCGGTGAGCTGGGTGACCTCGTCCAGGTTGGGGGTGGCGACGGTGGCGAGCGGCAGCAGCCGGGTGCGTACGGTCTCGACGGCTTCCGCGGCGAGCAGCGCGTCGCCGTGCTTGGAGATCCCGACCGGGTCGACGACGACGGGGACGCGGCCGTCCAGTGCGGCGAGGAGACCGGCGACGGTTTCGGTGAGGGCCGCCGAGGAGAGCATGCCGGTCTTGACCGCCGCCACCCCGATGTCGCCGACGACCGCGTGGAACTGGGCGCGTACGGCCGCCTCCGGCAGGTCCCAGACGCCGTGCACGCCCAGCGAATTCTGCGCGGTGACGGCGGTGAGCACGCTCATGCCGTGCACGCCGAGGGCGAGCATCGTCTTGAGGTCGGCCTGGATGCCCGCGCCGCCGCCGGAGTCGGATCCGGCGACGGTGAGCACCCGGGCGGGGGCGGCCCGTCCAAGCGCGGGGCGCGCGAGGTCGGGGGCTGGGACGGCGGGGCGCGGGAGGCCGGGGTTCGGGAGGCCGGGGTGCGGGAGGGTCACTCCTCGTCCCCGAAGTGGTCCCAGCCGCCCGCCTTGTCCCAGGGCGCGCCGTCCACGGTGACCTGCGGGGTGCGGCCCCCGGGGGCGCTGACGGCCCCGATGACCCGCCAGCGGGCGGGCAGCTTCACATCGCGGGGGAAGGCGGCGACGATCGCGTGGTCCTCGCCGCCGGTGAGCACCCAGTGCAGCGGGTCGACGCCCACGGCCTGCCCGATGTCGGACATCTGGGCGGGTACGTCGATGTCGGCGGAGCGCAGGTCGATGTCGACGCCGCTGGCGGCGGCGATGTGGCCGAGGTCGGCGACCAGGCCGTCGCTGACGTCGGTCATGGCGGTGGCGCCGAGTTCGGCCGCCGCGGGGCCCGCGTGGTACGGCGGTTCCGGGCGGCGGTGGGCCTCCACGAAGGCGCGCGGGGAGCGGAAGCCGCGGGAGAGCACGGCGAGTCCGGCGGCCGACCAGCCGAGCCAGCCGGTGACGGCGATGATGTCGCCCGCACGGGCACCCGAACGAGTGATGGCCTCACGGCTGCGGAGGTCGCCGAGCGCGGTGACGGCCACCGTGATGGTGTCGCCGCGTACGACGTCGCCGCCGACCACGGCGGCCCCCGCGACCTGGCACTCGTCGCGGATGCCGTCCATCAGTTCGACGGCCCAGGTGGCGGGGAGTTCGGCGGGGACGACGAGGCCGAGCAGCACGGCGGTGGGGAAGGCGCCCATGGCGGCGATGTCGGCGAGGTTCTGCGCGGCGGCCTTGCGGCCCACGTCGTAGGCGGTGGACCAGTCGCGGCGGAAGTGGCGGCCCTCGATGAGGACGTCCGTGGTGGCGACCACCCGGCGGTCGGGCGCGGCGACCACGGCCGCGTCGTCACCCGGTCCGATTTTCACCGCGGGTGTGGTGGTGAGCCGGGAGGTCAACTCCCTGATGAGCCCGAACTCGCCCAACTCGCCCACAGTCCCCTTCATCCCAACGTCCCCTCGAGTCGCGGCCTGAGCCGGTTCTGCTGCGTGTTTCCCGTCAATACGGGCGTGAGACCCGTCAATACGGGGGTCAGGTACCGCGCGGGTCTCCCCGCTGTGCGCGACGACGCGATAACGTGGCGTCCCCCTTCCCACATGATCCTCGAAGCCGCCCTGGAGGTTCCGTGGTACAGGCGTACATCCTGATCCAGACCGAGGTCGGCAAAGCCTCGGCAGTAGCGGAGGTGATCTCCAAGATCGAAGGAGTCATTCAGGCCGAGGACGTCACCGGTCCTTATGACGTCATCGTCAGGGCCCAAGCAGACACGGTCGATGATCTCGGCCGCATGGTGGTCGCCAAAGTCCAGCAGGCGGACGGCATCACTCGAACGTTGACCTGCCCCGTCGTCCATATCTAGCCCCCACTATGCTCACCGGTGATGCTGTATCGCCGAGTCGTACTGACCGCCGTGTCCGCCGTCGCGTGCCTTTCTGCGGCGGCGGTCTACGCGTTCACGTCCGGTACGGACGAAGCGATCGCCGTACCGGTTCCTGACGCACGTGTCGCCGGATACTGTCACGCGCTGTACGGCGATCTGCCCGCGAAGGTCGACGGTCTCTCCCGGCATGATCTCAAGCCGAAATCGGAACTGACAGCCGGGTGGGGCAATCCGCCGATCGTGTTGCGCTGCGGTGTCCCGCGGCCGGCCGCCGACGCGGACCCCTCCACTTACGGCGCCGAGGTGGACGGCGTCTCCTGGTCGGTGGAGCAGGGAGCCGACGGTGGGGTGCTGATGACGACGACGCTGCGCAAGGCGTATGTCGAGGTGGCTCTGCCGAAGCGTTTCGCCCATGACATCAGTCCGCTGACGGATCTCGCGGACGCGATCAAGCGCACGATCCCCGAGGGGGTCTGACCCCCTCGGGGTTCGGCTGTCCGTCTGAAGGCCGCGCACAGGCGCGGCCCCGGCGTGCTAGCGCAGGCCGGTCGAGCGGCGCAGCGCCGCCTGGATGAGCAGGTCGACCAGTTGCCGGTAGTCGACGCCCGTCTCCTGCCACATCCGCGGGTACATCGAGATCGGGGTGAAGCCCGGCATCGTGTTGATCTCGTTGATGACGAACTCCCCGCTGTCCAGCAGGAAGAAGTCGGCGCGGACCAGGCCTTCGCAGGACGCGGCCTCGAACGCCTCGACGGCGAGCCGCCGTACCTCGGCGGTCTGCTCCTCGGTGAGCGGCGCAGGAACGATTCCCTCGGCGGAGTCGATGTACTTCGCCTCGAAGTCGTAGAACGCGTGGCTGGTGACCGGCGGGATCTCGGCCGGTACGGAGGCGCGCGGGCCGTCCTCGAACTCCAGGACGCCGCACTCGATCTCGCGTCCGCGCAGCAGCGCTTCGACGATGACCTTGGGGTCGTGCCGCCGGGCCTCGGTGATGGCCGCGTCGAGCCCTTCCGGGCCTTCGACCTTGGTGATGCCGAAGGACGATCCGGCGCGGGCGGGCTTCACGAACAGCGGCCAGCCGTGCTCGGCGGCGAAGTCGGTGACCTTGCGGCGTACGGCGTCGCTGTCGCGTTCCCATTCGCGGGGACGGATGACGGTGTAGGGGCCGACGGCCAGGCCGAAGGAGGTGAAGACGCGCTTCATGTACTCCTTGTCCATGCCGACGGCGGAGGCGAGCACGCCTGCGCCGACGTACGGGACGCCGGAGAGTTCGAGCAGCCCCTGGAGGGTGCCGTCCTCGCCGTACGGGCCGTGCAGCATGGGGAAGACGACGTCGACCTCGCCGAGCGCCTTGGGGACGGCGCCCGCTTCGGTGTAGACGACCTCGCGGTTGGCCGGGTCGACCGGGAGCATGACGGCGCCCTCGTGGTCGGTGACCTGTTCGACGGTCGGCATCCGGCGGTCGGCGATGGCCATCCGCTCGGGGGCGTCCGCGGTCAGTGCCCAGCGGCCCTCGGAGGTGATGCCGATGGGCAGGACGTCGTACTTGTCGCGGTCGATGGCGCTGAGCACGCTGGCCGCGGTGACCACCGAGACGCCGTGCTCGGAACTGCGTCCGCCGAAGACGACCGCGACCCGCGGCTTGCGCGGGTAGTTCTCGCTCGCGTGGCCTACCACGCGCCGGTCCGCGTACGGGTCCGCGGTCCGGTCCGGGCCGGATTCGCGCCGGTCAGGGCTCTGGGAGCTGTCGTGGGATGCAAGGTTGCTCATGTCGCGATGACCCTACCGTTCCGGCTTGGCGGAGCGTGACATCAACTCCTGTACGGCCACGACGGGCGGTTTCCCGTTGTGCACGATGTCGACCACGGTGTCCGTCAGCGGCATGTCGACGCCGTGCCTGCGGGCCAGATCGGCCACGGACTCGCAGGACTTGACGCCCTCGGCCGTCTGGCTGGTGACGGCGATGGTCTCTGCCAGGGTCATGCCCCGGCCGAGGTTCATGCCGAAGGTGTGGTTGCGCGACAGCGGTGAGGAGCAGGTGGCGACCAGGTCGCCCATGCCCGCGAGGCCGGCGAAGGTGTGCGCGTCGGCGCCCATCGCCATGCCGAGCCTGGCGGTCTCGGCCAGGCCGCGGGTGATCAGGGACGCCTTGGTGTTGTCGCCCAGGCCCATGCCGTCGGCGATGCCGACCGCGAGGCCGATGACGTTCTTGACGGCGCCGCCCAGTTCGACGCCGACGACGTCGGTGTTGGTGTACGGGCGGAAGTAGCCGGTGTGGCAGGCGGCCTGGAAGCGGCGGGCGACCGCTTCGTCGCGGCTGGCGACGACGGCGGCGGCGGGCTGCCTGGCGGCGATCTCCGGGGCGAGGTTGGGGCCCGACAGGACGGCGACGCGGTCGGGTCCGGCCTTGGCGACCTCCTCGATCACCTCGCTCATCAGCTTGGCGGTGCCCAGTTCGACGCCCTTCATCAGGCTGACCAGGACCGCGTCGGGGCGCAGCAGCGGTGCCCAGTCGGCGAGGTTGGCGCGCAGCGTCTGGGACGGGACGCACAGGACGACGAATTCGGCGTCGGCGGCGGCTTCCGCGGGGTCCGCGGTGGCGGTGACGGCGGCGGGCAGTTCGAGGTCGGGGAGGTATTCGGGGTTCCTGCGCTCGGCGTTGATCGCCGCGGTCAGCTCGGGGCGGCGGCCCCAGAGCGCCACCTCGCACCCGGCGTCGGCGAGGATCATCGAGAAGGCGGTGCCCCAGGAGCCGGTGCCGTAGACGGCGCAGCGGACCGTCATGCGCCCTCCCGTGCCTTGCGCGGGTCGTAGAGACCGGCGGGCGCGGGTTCCCGGCGTACCTCGGCGAGCAGCGCGGTGACCGCGAGCATGATGGTCTCGGTGACGGCGCGCAGCACGTCGGGGGTGGGGTCCTGGCCGTAGAACGCGGTCAGGTCGACGGGTTCGCCCGCGAGGACCCGCAGCGTCTTGCGCGGCAGCAGGCGTACGCGCTTGCTCCTGGCGTACGGCGGCACGGCCTCGTTGGCGCCCCACTGGGCGACGGGGATCACTGGCGCCTTGGTGAGCAGCGCGACGCGGGCGACGCCGGTCTTGGAGACCATCGGCCACATGTCGGGGTCACGGGTGAGGGTGCCTTCGGGGTAGAAGGCGACGCACTCGCCGGAGTTGATGGCGTCGACGGCGGCGCGGAAGGCGTTCGCGGCGTCGGTGGTCTCGCGGAAGACGGGGATCTGGCCGGTGCCGCGCAGCATCGTGCCGACGAAGAAGGGTTTGAAGAGCCCCGCCTTGGCCAGGAAGCGGGGGACGCGGCCGGTGTTGTACTGGAAATGCGCGTACGACAGCGGGTCCAGGTACGAGTTGTGGTTCACCGCCGTGATGAAACCGCCGTCGGCCGGAATGTGCTCCATTCCGTGCCAGTCCCGCTTGAACAGCACAATGAGCGGCGGTTTCGCGATGACGGCCGCCAGGCGGTACCAGAAACCGATTCTGCGGCGGGACACCAGGACTCCTCTTCGTTGCTGTGACGCTGCGCTCGTACAGGCTCGTGCAGCACCACCCGTGCGGCAGCCGCACAAGTCTGCGGCTATGGACACGTTAACGCCAGGGCCCGGCGGCCCGTGGGGCGCCTGGGGAAGGCCGCACAATGGTGCGGTGGCGATAGATGTGACCTGGAAGTGGTCCCTTGTCGTGCCGCTGAAGCCGCTGGCCGTGGCCAAGAGCCGGTTGGCCACGGCGGCCGGTGCGGTGCGGCCCGCGCTGGCCCTGGCGTTCGCGCTGGACACGGTCGCGGCGGCGCTGGCCTGCGCCGAGGTGGCCGACGTGACCGTGGTCACGGACGACGAGCGGGCCGGGGCGGAGCTGGCCGCCCTGGGAGCCTTCGTGGTGCCCGACGCCCCGGCGGCGGGGCTGAACGCCGCGCTGCGGTACGGGGCGGACCGGGTGCGGGCCCGCGATCCGTACGCGGCGGTCGCGGCGCTGAACGGCGATCTCCCGGCCTTGCGGCCCGCTGAGCTGGCGTTGGTGCTCCGGGAGGCGGCGGGCGGCCAGGAGCGGGCTTTTCTGGCCGACGCGGCCGGTGTGGGGACAACCTTGCTCGCCGCTCCGCGCGGTTCGGCCCTCTCCCCCGCCTTCGGCGGCGCCTCCCGCGCCCGCCACCTGGCCACCGGGGCCCGCGAGATCGCCCTGCGGCGGGTGCCGTCGGTGCGGCAGGACGTGGACACCGGCGACGACCTGCGCGCGGCCCTGGCCCTGGGCGTCGGCGAGCGTACGGCGCTGGCCGCCGCCGGGCTGCTGATCGCGGACTGAACCACCGGCCAGGCCGGGCACCCGTGCCGTGACCGGCGGTCTCCCCCGGGCCGGGCACTAGGCTGCGGCCCATGCAGGCAACCGCGTTCACCTACGACCCCGAGACCCGCGGCGGCAGCGTGCTCCTCGACGACGGGACGCCGCTGCCCTTCGACGCCGCCGCCTTCGACGCGGGCGGCCTGCGCCTCCTGCGCCCCGGCCAGCGCGTCCGCATCCGCACCGACGGCTCCGCCGACACCCGCCGGGTGGTCTTCATCACCCTCCAGACCTTCCCGGACCCGATGGGACCGAAGGTGTAGCGAAGGGGCTCCCTGACGCAGGGCGGTTCGCCGGTAGCCGGCGAGCCGAAGGCGGGTCCAAGCCGCCCATGGGGGCACCCCCGGACGGAGTCCGGGGGGAAGGCCGCAGAAAAAACGAGCGCGGGCCGGGCTCCCCTGGGGGAACCCGGCCCGTCGCGGTCCGTGGGACGGACTACTACCTGGTGGCGCTCCGCTTGGCGGCGGTCTTGCGGGCGGTCGCGCGCTTGGCCGGGGCCTTCTTCGCGGCGGCCTTCTTGGCCGGGGCCTTCTTGGCCGCCGCCTTCTTGGCGGTGGTCTTCTTGGCCGTGGCCTTCTTGGCGGTGGTCTTCTTGGCCGCCGTGGTCTTGGCCGCGGCGGTCTTCTTGGTGGCGGTCTTCTTCGCGACCGTCTTCTTGGCCGCGGTGGCCTTCTTGGCCGCCGCCTTCTTGGTGGTGGTCTTGGTGGTGGTGGAAGCACCGCCGCTGAGGCTGCCCTTGGGCGCCTTCTTCACCGCGACATCGTTCTTCGGGAGCTTCTTGGTGCCGCTGACCAGGTCCTTGAAGCCCTGACCCGCGCGGAACCGCGGCACCGAGGTCTTCTTGACCCGGACCCGCTCCCCGGTCTGGGGGTTGCGGGCGTAACGGGCCGGACGCTCCACCTTCTCGAACGAACCGAAACCGGTGACCGAGACCCGGTCGCCCGAGACCGTCGCACGGACGATCGCGTCGAGAACCGCGTCAACCGCGTCCGCGGCGGCCTGGCGGCCACCTACCTTGTCGGCAATCGCTTCTACGAGCTGCGCCTTGTTCACGTCTTCCCCTTCGGAAACTTGCCCGGCGAATGAGTGCGGGCTTTTTCGCACGCTAGGCGGATATATACCGCAAATCAAATACGAAACGGGCGAATCACCCTTGTGCCGCAACGAACTCGGTGCTCTACGGGATCAGCGATCCGGGATTCCGAGGTCGTCCAACTCAGCCGTTAACACGTCCAGGCGCCGTGCCGCGTCGGCGAGATCGTGCTTCGCCACAGCGGTCACCGCGAGCAGCCGGCGACTCAACTCCCGCCGTGTCCCATCAGGGACTTCGGGATTCGCGACGCGCAGATGCGCCTGCTTCAGACGCGCGGCGAGAACCCCGTAGAGCTGGAGTTGGCCGTCGCGTTCCATGCGTCGATTGTGCCATCTGCGGCGAGTTGTCGGGAGCGACAGGGCCAACCGGGTGTTCCGGGCCGTTTTCCGGACACTCCTGGACCGCCCGGAGGGACCCTCCTGGGCCGCCCCCACGGGCACTTCGGGACCGGCCCAGACATCGCCCGGACACGCAGAAGCGCCCTCTGCGGACGGGCAGAGGGCGCTTCTTGGGGCCGAACGGGGCCGAACGGGTCGGTCAGACCTGCACGGTGCTCGGCTTGAAGGACGGCCGGCCGGCTTCGAACGCCGAGATGTCGGCCTCGTTGGCGAGGGTCAGGCTGATGTCGTCCAGCCCTTCCAGCAGCCGCCAGCGGGCGTTGTCGTCCAGCTCGAACGCCTCGGTCAGCGACACACCGGGGCCCTCGGCGCGCACCTCGCGGGCCACCAGGTCGACGGTGATCTCGGCCTGCGGGTCGGCCTCGACCAGCTTCCAGAGCGATTCCACCGTCTCCTGCGGCAATACGACCGTGAGCAGGCCGTTCTTCAGCGAATTGCCGCGGAAGATGTCCGCGAAGCGGGACGAGATCACGGTCTTGAAGCCGTAGTTCTGCAAGGCCCAGACCGCGTGTTCGCGCGACGAACCGGTGCCGAAGTCGGGTCCGGCGACGAGCACGGTGGCGCCCTGCCGCTCGGGGGCGTTGAGGACGAAGTTCTCGTCCTTGCGCCAGGCTTCGAACAGCCCGTCCTCGAATCCGTTGCGCGTGACCTTCTTCAGCCAGTGCGCGGGGATGATCTGGTCGGTGTCCACATTGCCGCGGCGCAGCGGTACGGCCCGGCCGGTGTGCGTGGTGAAGGCTTCCATGGGGGCTCAGACCTCCGTCAGGACAGGGGCGTCGGACAGGTCGGCGGGCGAGGCGAGGTGGCCGAGCACCGCGGTGGCGGCGGCCACCTGCGGGGAGACCAGGTGCGTACGGCCGCCCTTGCCCTGCCGTCCCTCGAAGTTGCGGTTCGAGGTGGACGCGGAGCGCTCGCCGGGGGCGAGTTGGTCCGGGTTCATACCCAGGCACATCGAGCAACCCGCGTGCCGCCATTCGGCGCCGGCGGCGGTGAACACCTTGTCCAGGCCCTCCTCGACGGCCTGCAACGCGACCCGTACGGAGCCCGGCACGACCAGCATGCGGACGCCGTCGGCCACCTTGCGGCCCTCGACGACCGACGCGGCGGCCCGCAGGTCCTCGATCCGGCCGTTGGTGCAGGAGCCGACGAAGACGGTGTCCACGGCGACCTCGCGCAGCGGCTGGCCCGCGGACAGGCCCATGTACTCCAGCGCCTTCTCGGCGGAGAGCCGGTCGCCGGGGTCGGCGAAGGACGCCGGGTCCGGCACGGCCGCGCTCAGCGGAGCGCCCTGGCCGGGGTTGGTGCCCCAGGTGACGAACGGCGCCAGGGTGGCGGCGTCGATCCGCACCTCGTGGTCGAAGACCGCGTCGTCGTCGGTGCGCAGCGTCTTCCAGTACGCCACCGCCGCGTCCCAGTCCGCGCCCTTGGGGGCGTGCACGCGCCCTTCCAGGTAGTCGAACGTGGTCTGGTCGGGGGCGATCATGCCGGCCCGCGCGCCCGCCTCGATCGACATGTTGCAGACGGTCATCCGCGATTCCATCGACAGCTTCTCGATGGCGGAGCCGCGGTATTCGATGACATAACCCTGGCCGCCGCCGGTGCCGATCTGCGTGATCACGGCGAGGATCAGGTCCTTGGCGGTGACGCCGGGCGGCAGTTCGCCGTCCACGGTGATCGCCATCGTCCTGAACGGCGCGAGCGGCAGCGTCTGGGTGGCCAGCACGTGCTCGACCTGGGAGGTGCCGATGCCGAACGCCAGCGCGCCGAAGGCGCCGTGCGTGGAGGTGTGCGAGTCGCCGCAGACCACCGTGGTGCCCGGCTGCGTCAGCCCGAGTTGCGGGCCCACCACGTGGACGACGCCCTGCTCGACGTCGCCCAGCGGGTGCAGCCGTACGCCGAACTCCGCGCAGTTCTTGCGCAGCGTTTCGAGCTGGGTGCGGGAGACCGGGTCGGCGATGGGCTTGTCGATGTCGAGGGTGGGGGTGTTGTGGTCCTCGGTGGCGATGGTGAGGTCGGTACGCCGCACCGGTCGGCCGTTCATCCGCAGCCCGTCGAACGCCTGGGGGCTGGTCACCTCGTGGAGCAGGTGAAGATCGATGAAGAGCAGATCGGGCTCGCCCTCGACGCGGCGGACGACATGGTCGTCCCAGACTTTTTCCGCGAGTGTCCTACCCATCGCTGTCCCTCCGGCCCGCACCCTCGCGGGCCAACTCGTGTGTGGTGCACGTGTATGCCGGACGCCGTCGGTTCCCCTGGTGTCTCCGCGGGAGCACGGCGGTCCTGCCCTGTGCCCCCAGCCTGACGGCTTCCCTGGAAAATTGAGCTTGCGTTTCACAGTGTGAGACGCGAATATCGTTGCATGGACAATTCTAGCGGCGTCGGCGTTCTCGACAAGGCGGCTCTGGTGCTCAGCGCACTGGAGTCGGGACCGGCCACCCTGGCCGGCCTCGTCGGCGCCACGGGCCTGGCCCGCCCCACCGCGCACCGCCTGGCGGTCGCGCTCGAACACCACCGCATGGTGGCCCGCGACATGCAGGGCCGCTTCATCCTGGGACCGCGGCTGTCGGAGCTGGCCGCCGCCGCGGGCGAGGACCGGCTGCTGGCGACGGCGGGCCCGGTCCTGACCCACCTGCGGGACGTCACGGGAGAAAGTGCCCAGCTCTACCGCCGTCAGGGCGACATGCGCATCTGCGTGGCCGCGGCGGAGCGCCTTTCCGGCCTGCGGGACACCGTGCCGGTCGGCTCCACGCTCCCGATGAAGGCCGGGTCCGCCGCACAGGTCCTGATGGCCTGGGAGGAGCCCGAGCGGCTGCACCGCGGCCTCCAGGGCGCGCGCTTCACCGCCACCGCGCTGTCGGGCGTACGCCGCCGCGGCTGGTCGCAGTCGATCGGCGAGCGGGAGCCCGGTGTCGCCTCGGTGTCGGCGCCGGTCCGCGGCCCCTCCAACCGCGTGGTCGCCGCCGTCTCCGTCTCGGGACCGATCGAGCGGCTGACCCGGCACCCGGGCCGGATGCACGCGCAGGCCGTCATCGACGCCGCGGCCCGGCTGAGCGAGGCGCTGCGCCGCAGCGGCTGAACCGTCCTCGGCAGGGGCCGCCGGTGTGCGAACGCCCCTGCCCGGTACGGCGGTTGGACCCGCGGGAGAGGACGACGGCCGAGAACGGCGGCCGGAAATGAAAAAGGCCCCCACCTGAGTGAGGACCTCGGCCGTACCGTTACTTCTCTGCTTGCGTACCCCCGACCGGATTCGAACCGGCGCTACCGCCTTGAGAGGGCGGCGTGCTAGGCCGCTACACAACGGGGGCCCTAGCGATCCTGCATCATGACCAACGGGTGCGACCCAGGTGATCACGCGGGAAGGATCTGTACCCCCGACCGGATTCGAACCGGCGCTACCGCCTTGAGAGGGCGGCGTGCTAGGCCGCTACACAACGGGGGCTCGCACTGCAATGCACTGAACTATGCGCTGGGGTACCAGGACTCGAACCTAGAACAACTGAACCAGAATCAGCCGTGTTGCCAATTACACCATACCCCATCAAAACGCAACCCCTTGCGGGATTGTGCTTGGATCACGCCCCCCTGCCGGACCTTTCGGCCCTCTCGGGCGGCGCAGGAAGAACATTACCCGATGCGGGACACCGCTCCAAAACGAGTATCGCCGCGCAGCAGGTCAGCAAGCTCGGCGAGACCGGTGATACGGGTGAGGTCGGGACGGGAGCCGAGGTCGTGGCGGTCCAGCCAGATGCCGACCAGGCCCGCGTCGGCCGCGCCGCGGGCGTCGATGTCCGGCTCGTTGCCCACGTACGCGACCTCGTGCGGCTCCAGGGACAGCGCCTCGCAGGCCGCGTGGAAGGCCGCGGCGGCGGGCTTGGAGACCCCCAGCTCCGCGGCGCACAGCAGCACCTCGAAGCGGTCCCGTACGCCCAGCGCCCGCAGCTTGCGGTCCTGTACGACAAAGGCGGAGTTGGACAGCACCGCGTGCCGGTAGTGAGGGGTGAGGCCGTCCAGGGCGGGTACGGCGTCGGGGAAGAGCGACCAGGCGGCCTCGTAGTGCGTGCGGTGGCGGTCGAACCACTCCTCGGACTCCGCGTCCGTCAGCGGCAGCCCCAGGAAGTCGCGCACGCGGTCCCTGCGCTGCGCCTCGAAATCGCACTCCCCCGCCGAGAACCGCGCCCAGTGGAGCTCGGTCAGCTCGGCCCAGCGCAGCGCGGCGGCGTCCACGCTCTCGCACCCGTCCGGCAGCCCCTCGACGGCCAGATGGGCCCGCAGGCCGACGCGGTCGGCGCTCGCGTAGTCGAAGATCGTGTCGTCGATGTCCCAGAGAACCGCTCGTATCGGCATAACGCCCAGGGTACGAAGCGGGTCAGCCCCGCGCGACGACCTTGTTGGTCAGGGTGCCGATGCCCTCGACCGTCACGGAGACCTCGTCACCCGGCCGGATCGGGCCGACGCCCGCGGGGGTGCCGGTGAGCAGCACGTCACCGGGGAGCAGCGTCATCGCCTCGGTGATGTTGACGATCAGGTCCTCGATCGAGTTGATCATCTGGGCGGTGCGGCCCGCCTGGCGCAGCTCGCCGTTGACCGTCGCGGTGATGGCGAGGTCGGAGGGGTCGAGGTCGGTCTCGATCCAGGGGCCGAGCGGGCAGGAGGAGTCGAAGCCCTTGGCGCGCGCCCACTGCTTCTCGGTGCGCTGGGTGTCGCGGGCCGTCACGTCGTTGGCGCAGGTGTAGCCGAGGATGACGTCGCGGACCCGCTCGCGCGGCACCTCGCGGCACAACCGGCTGATGACGACGGCCAGTTCGGCCTCGTGGTGCACCTCCTGCGAGAAGGAGGGGTACACGATCGGGTCGCCGTGGCCGATCACGGAGGTGGAGGGCTTGAAGAAGGCCCAGGGCGCCGTCGGCACCTCGTGGCCCAACTCCTTCGCGTGGTCCGCGTAGTTGCGGCCGATGGCGACAACCTTGTTCGGCAGCACGGGCGGCAGCAGCCGCACCTTGTCGAGCGGGACCCGCGTACCGGACAGCTCGAAGTCCGCGAAGGGGATGCCCTTCATGATGTTGATGACGAGGCCGTCGTGGCCGGCTGTTCCGCCGTCGCCTTCGCCGCCGTCGGTGCCTTCGGCCGCTTCGACAGCCCCAAAGGCGACATTGCCGTCGATCGAGAACCTCGCGATACGCATGGGCCCAGCTTAGTGGCCGGGCCCATACGCGCCGATCAGGCGGTGGGCAGCTCGTGCAGGACGGTGCGGCGCGGGTTCGCGGTGACCTGCGGCAGGGGCTCGGCGACGGCCTGCTCGGCGGTCGTAGCGGCTTCGGTGCCCGACGCGGCGGGGACCCCGAGTTCAGCGGCGTCCTTGAGGTGCGCGAGGGTGGTGCGGCGCGGGTTCGCGATCGGACGGAACAGCATGGTGGTCTTCATCGGCCGTGTGGACCTCGGTGGCTCGGGGCGCCCGCAGGGCGCGGGTTGACAGAAAACCGCGATGTGTAAAGCACCAGGCTAGTGCGGCCCTTTCCCGGAACAACGTGGCCCAGACATGCATCAGGCTGTGATTTTGCTCACTAAGTGAGTCGCAAAGCAGGCATTGCGCGCATCCGACCGGCAGACTCAAACCGGTCAAGTCCCACACAGTCGTACGATTCAGCCGTCATCGACCCGACTGGGACAGCGAGCGACTCGTGCGAACAGGGGGGCACTAGGTCCGGAATCCCCCGCTTTCACCAAATCAGATGTCAACACTCAGTGCTTGGCCCGACGCGACGAGTAACGGATTCCAACAGGTCGGCTACGGCCCTTGTTGGGAGATCCAGCACTGTGCTGGAATTCCCCGGACCGCCGCATCACATCGAGCCGGCGCGCAGGGGGCGCGTTCGAGCACCGAGCGGTGGTGAAGGGCATCAATCGGCCTCCTCGCAACCCGGGGCGGCCTGAGCCCCCATGACTCGACACCGTCCTGTCCGCTTCATCGCGGGGGACGCCTGGTCCAGAGGTTGCGACGCTAGTGCAGGGACGTTTCAAGAGGGACAGCGGCGCTGCGGGCGACCCGGAGCAGCAGCCCGGCGGGACCGGCAACGGCCCGACACCGCAGCAGGCGGGTGACTCGGCGAGCACTGCGCCGGGCACGACGGCTGCCACCGGACGACCGAGCACGCCCAGCGGCATCGAGGCGGGCAAGATCACCGGTCTCGCGGGCAAGCCGGGGCCCCGAATAGCCATGCGCAACTGGCGCATCAGCACCAGACTCGTCTCCCTGCTCGCCCTCCCGGTGGTCACCGCCACCGTCCTGGGTGGCATGCGCATCAACAGCTCGCTGGACAACATCAACCAGCTCGAGCACATGAAGACGCTGACCGACATCACCGAGCACGCGACGCAGCTCGCCGCCGCGCTCCAGGAGGAACGGGACAGCTCGGCCGGACCGCTGTCGTCCGGCGACAAGACCAACGACGCGGTCGAGGCCTCCCGGCAGGCCACCGACCGCGAGTACAAGCAGTATCTGAACGCCAGCGACAACGTCTCCGAGCGCGACCCGGTCTTCTCCGGCGTCCGCGCCACCCTGCTGGCGATCGGCACGCAGCTCGCCAACCTGGCGGAGATCCGCGACGAGGCGTACACCTCGACCTCCACCATCTCGCAGACGGTCTCGCAGTACGACGACCTGGTGCAGTCCCTGCTCTCGCTGTCCCAGGACATGGCGCAGGCGACCAACAACCCCGAGATGATCCAGAGCACCCGCGCGCTGGCGGCCTTCTCCTCCGCCAAGGAGTACGAGTCGATCCAGCGCGCGGTGATCAGCGCCGCGCTGGCCACCGGCGGCAAGCTGAACGCCAACGACTACCAGTCGGTGAAGTACGGCGCAGCCAACGAGGACACCGCGCTCACCCGGTTCCAGAAGATCTACGGACCCAAGAGCGCGGCGCTGCTGACCCCGATCGAGGGCGGCAACCTCACGATCAGCGCGCACGACACCACGCGCCAGCGCATCGCCGCCTCGCAGAACGCGATCACCAAGATCGACAGCTCGTACCTCGACTGGGACGACGCGGCCAAGACCAAGATCCAGGCGATGAGCCAGATCGAGCGGTCGCTGCTCAACGAGATGCAGCAGAAGGCCCTCAAGCTGCAGAGCGAGGCCAAGCAGTCCGCGCTGATCTCCGGCGCGATCATCCTGCTGGTCCTCGGCGTCGCCGTGGTCGGCGCCTTCATCGTGGCCCGCTCGATGATCCGGTCGCTGCGCAGGCTCCAGCAGACCGCCAACGACGTGGCCCAGAAGCGGCTGCCCGAGCTGGTCAAGCAGCTCTCCGAGACCGACCCGCAGGACGTCGACACCTCGGTCGAATCGATCGGCATCAACAGCCGCGACGAGATCGGCCAGGTGGCGCGGGCCTTCGACGAGGTCCACAGCGAGGCCGTACGACTCGCCGCCGAGCAGGCCCTCCTGCGAGGGAACGTCAACGCGATGTTCACCAACCTCTCGCGCCGCAGCCAGGGCCTCATCCAGCGTCAGCTCTCGCTCATCTCCGAACTGGAGTCCCGCGAGGCCGACCCGGACCAGCTCTCCTCGCTCTTCAAGCTCGACCACCTCGCGACCCGCATGCGCCGTAACGGTGAGAACCTGCTGGTCCTCGCCGGTGAGGAGCCGGGCCGCCGGTGGACCCGCCCGGTCCCGCTGGTCGACGTGCTCCGCGCCGCCGCGTCCGAGGTGGAGCAGTACGAGCGGATCGAACTGACGTCGGTACCGTCGGCCGAGGTCACCGGCCGTATCGTCAACGACCTCGTCCACCTGCTCGCCGAGCTGCTGGAGAACGCGACGTCGTTCTCCTCGCCGCAGACCAAGGTGAAGGTCACCGGTCACTCGCTGCCGGACGGCCGGGTGCTGATCGAGATCCACGACACCGGTATCGGCCTGTCGCCCGAGGACCTCGCGGACATCAACGAGCGGCTGGCGAATCCGCCGACGGTGGACGTCTCCGTCTCCCGCCGCATGGGTCTGTTCGTGGTCGGCCGCCTGTCCCTGCGGCACGGCATCCGGATCCAGCTCCGCCCGTCCGACTCCGGCGGTACGACCGCGCTGGTCATGCTGCCCGTGGACGTCACGCAGGGCGGCCGTAACTCCAAGAACATCGGCCAGATGGGCGGCGGGCGCCCCCCGGGCGCTCCCCCGGCCGCCGCGGGCTCCGGCATCGCCGGCGCCTTCGGCAACTCGCCCAACGCCGCGCCGGTCAACCGGCCGCCGCAGCGCACCCCGGTCGCGGGCGGCCAGCAGCGTCCGGCGCTGAACCCCGGAGCGGGACGTCCCGGCGGTCCCCCGCAGCAGGGCGGCACGCCGCGCTGGGCGCAGGACCAGAACGGCGGCCAGCAGGGCTTCCCCGACGACCGCGGTCTCCAGGACACCCCGCGTGGCCACGAGGACGTCGAGGCGGCCTCCGCCTTCGACGCTCCCGGACAGGGCCCGCGCGGCGACTTCCAGCAGCCCGGTGGCGCCTTCGGCCGTCCCCCGGGCGGCGGTCAGGACTTCGGCCAGGGCGGTCAGGGCGGTCAGCAGGGCGGCCAGAACTTCGGCGGCCGGCAGGGCGGTCAGCAAGGTGGCCAGCAGAGCGGTCAGCAGCAGCCGGGCCAGTTCCCGCCGCCGCAGCCGCAGAGCACCGGCCCCTCCGGCTTCCGTTCCGACGTGTTCGGCGGTCGCTCGGGCCCCGCGCCGCGGCAGAACGGCCCCGCTGACACCACGCAGTTCCCGCCGGTCCGCGACGACGACTTCGCACCGACCGGCCAGGGCGGCCAGGGCCAGAGCCAGGGTCACGGCAACCAGGGCAACCAGGGCGGCGGTCGCGGCAACAGCGACACCGGGCAGTTCCCGGTGCAGGGCGGCCCCAACCCGGGCCTGCCGCAGCGCGGTGCCCGCAGCCCCGAAGAGACGTACAGCACCGGCCAGTTCGCGATGCCCGGCCAGCCGCAGGGCGGCCAGGGTCAGGGCGGTCCCGGCGACACGGCGCAGTTCCCGGCCGTGCAGCCCGACGGCACGGGCGAGTTCCGGATGCCCGGCCAGCAGCCGCAGGGCCGTCCGGGCCAGGGCGGTCAGCAGGGACAGGGCGGTCAGCCCGGTCAGCAGCAGGGCTTCCCCGGCAACAACCAGTACCAGGGCCCGCCCCCCAGCGGCCCGCGCCCCGACGCCTTCCCCGGCCAGGGTCTGCCGCAGCGCGGCGGCCCCCAGCAGGGCAACGGCGGCCAGGGCTACGACCAGAACCAGCAGCAGTACCAGGACCCGTACGGGACCGGGCAGTTCCCCGTGCAGCCGCAGCAGCCGCAGCAGGGCAACACCGGTCAGTACCCGGTCCAGCAGCCGATGCAGAGCCCGCAGCAGCCCCAGGCGCCGCAGCCTCAGCAGCAGCAGCCCCAGCAGCCCGCCGAGCCGATGGCGCTGCCCCCGGCCCCGACCCGCGGGGACGAGCCGACGCCGATCTTCTCGTCGATCGAGTCGGACTGGTTCCGTACCGGCCAGGCCGAGCGGATGCAGCAGATCCACGTGGAGCAGAGCGCGCGCGGCCAGGAGGCCCCGCCGGTCCGCCCGGTGGGCCGTACGGCTCCGCCCGCGGCCCCGCAGCGGTTCCGCCCGCAGCGCCCCGGCACGACGGCGCCCGGTGTCGGCAACGGCAACGGCGGGAACGGCAACGGGAACGGCGTCCAGCGCCCCGGCGGCGGTCAGCAGCAGCCCGTACAGGCGCCGCCCGCCTCCGTGCCCGCTTCGGCGCAGTACCAGGGCCAGGCGCCCGCCGCTCCGGTGGCGCAGCCGCTGCCCAGGGAGACCCCGAACTGGCGGACCTCGCCCAACGACGCGCTGCGTCAGCGGGCCGAGCAGATCCGCGAACCCTCGGCCGGCGGGGTCACTCCGTCGGGGCTGCCGCGCCGGGTGCCGAGGGCCAACCTCGTCGCCGGTGGCGCGGCGCCGCAGCAAGCGCCGCAGGGCGGCCCGCAGATCTCGCGGGCACCCGACGACGTACGCGGACGTCTGACCAACCTCCGCCGTGGTATCCAGCAGGGCCGCGAGGCCGGGGGCAACACCGACGGCCGTGGTTTCGGTACGAATCAGGAGCGTTAGTTGAGTGCGATGAGCCAGGCGGCACAGAACCTGAACTGGTTGATCACCAACTTCGTGGACAACACCCCCGGGGTGTCCCACACGGTGGTGGTCTCCGCCGACGGCCTGCTGCTCGCGATGTCCGACGGATTCCCCCGCGACCGCGCCGACCAGCTCGCCGCCGTCGCCTCCGGGCTGACCTCCCTCACGGCCGGGGCGTCCCGGATCTTCGAGGGCGGCGCGGTCAATCAGACCGTGGTGGAGATGGAGCGCGGCTTCCTCTTCATCATGTCGGTCTCCGAGGGTTCCTCCATCGCCGTGCTGGCGCACCCCGAGTGCGACATCGGCCTGGTCGGCTACGAAATGGCCCTGCTCGTCGACCGAGCGGGCACCGTCCTCACCCCGGATCTCCGTGCAGAGCTCCAGGGCAGCCTCATGCACTGAACCATCCGTCTCCCCCCATGTTTTTCCGTACTTCCCGCACCGCGACAGCACTGCCCGGACACGGAGGACCCTCATGACCCCGCCACCCGCTTCGCCGGGCCCGTACGGCGCGTCCCACCACGCGCCGTACGGGGTGGAAGGCGATCAGCCGCTGGTTCGGCCGTACGCCATGACAGGTGGCCGCACTCGGCCCCGCTACCAGCTCGCCATCGAGGCGCTGGTCAGCACAACCGCCGACCCGGGGCAGTACGCGGGGCTGCTGCCGGAACACCAGCGGATCTGCCATCTCACGCGCGAGATCAAGTCGGTCGCGGAGATCTCCGCTCTGCTCGCCATCCCGCTCGGTGTGGCCAGGATTCTTGTGGCCGACCTCGCCGAGGCCGGCATGGTCGCCATCCATCAGCCGGGCAGCGGCGAGGCGGGCGGCCAGCCTGATGTGACACTGCTTGAGAGGGTGCTCAGTGGACTTCGGAAGCTCTAGGCCGCAGCCGCAGCCGGCGTACGGCGCGCAGCAATCGGTGCGGTCCACCACGTCTGCGAAGATCGTGGTGGCGGGTGGCTTCGGTGTCGGCAAGACCACGTTCGTGGGTGCCGTGTCGGAGATCAACCCGCTGCGCACCGAGGCCGTGATGACCTCGGCCTCGGCCGGGATCGACGACCTGAGCCACGTCCAGGACAAGACCACCACCACGGTGGCCATGGACTTCGGCCGTATCACCCTGGACGACGACCTGATCCTGTACCTGTTCGGGACGCCCGGCCAGGACCGTTTCTGGTTCATGTGGGACGACCTGGTGCGCGGTGCGATCGGCGCCGTGGTGCTGGTGGACACCCGCAGGCTCGCGGACTGTTTCCCGGCCGTCGACTACTTCGAGAACAGCGGCCTGCCGTTCGTCATCGCCCTCAACGGCTTCGACGGACACCAGCCGTACCGTCCGGAGGAGGTGCGCGAGGCCCTCCAGATCGGGCCCGAGGCCCCCATCATCACGACCGACGCCCGCCATCGCGGCGAGGCGAAGAGCGCGCTGATCACGCTGGTCGAGCACGCGCTGCTTGCCCGGCTGAAGTAGCGGGCAGGCTCGGAAGAAGGCTCAACAGACAGGCGCCAGCGGCGAGTTGCTGGTGAAAACAAGCCACGGGGACCGGCTGTGTCAGGAGACACGGCCGGTCCCCGTCTTCATAACATTTCGAGAGAGTTTAGGCGGCCGTCGAACACGGCTCGCGCTCAGCCGGTGTCGCAGCGCGTACATCTGTCATATGGTTTGACGGGGGATTTTACTTATGCCCGTTTTATCTTCGCCGTTACTGTGCCGCGTCCCATATGCCGGACGTTTGGCTGGGGCCTACATGACGTGCTGGAATTCGCAGAACCCGAGAGTAGTAACGGCCTTCGTTCGTGCCGTCGCCGAGAGGTTGTTGGTCCAGTGAGGAACACGAGGCGAGCAGAAGCGGGCCCTGCTCAGGGTCCGCGGGGGAACTTCACGCCGCCCCAACGTCCCGGGGGCGCACCCGCCATCTCGGCTCCCGAGCCGCCGGACGACCCGGGCACCCGGCTGAGCATGCGCAACTGGCGGGTCGCGACCCGCCTCAACGTCATCCTGCTGATCCCGGTCCTGGTCGCCCTCGTCTTCGGCGGCTTCCGGGTCAAGAGCTCGGTCGACACCTGGAACCAGGCCGACGACGCCGTACGTACCGCGAATCTGGTACGCGCCGCCACGACCTACAGTCACGCACTGATCAACGAACGTGATGTCACCGCGGTTCCGCTGCTGGCCGGAAAGCGTGACGATGCGGCGGTCTCCACAGCCCGTGCCGCCACCGACGAGGCGGCCCGCGAATTCGACGCCGCCGCGGCCAAGATGCCGAACGAGGCCGGGCTCAAGCGCCGGATGGCCAACTTCAGGACCGTCGAGCCGCAGCTCGCCACGCTCCGCAAGGTCGCGTACACCCGTCAGCTCTCCGGGGTGCAGACCGAGGAGTTCTACGTCAAGATCCAGCACCCGCTGTTGGAACTGGACAATGAGCTGGGTTACGGCACCAGCAATGTCACCGCCTACGGCCGCACCCTCTACGCGGTGTCACTGGCCAAGGCCGCCGAGTCCCTGACCAGGTCGATCGGCACGCACATCCTGGTGCAGAAGCCGGTCTCCGACAAGGAGCTGGCCCTCCAGAAGACCGCGCTGGGCTCGTACCAGTACCTCCAGGGCATCTCGGTCGCGGAGTACAACGGCAGCGGTACGGCCGCGGACGTGCAGCGGCTGAAGGACGCGCAGGCCGCCGCGGAGAAGAAGGGCACCGACCTGATCGGCGAGGCGCAGCGCAAGGCGGAGGCCGCGCACACGGCGTTCGTCGTACCGCCGGACCTGCCGAAGATGGTCACCGAGATCGCCACGCCGGGGAAGACCGTCGCGCAGCTGCGCGCCGAGGGCATCACGCCCGAGTCGTACTTCGCCGCCTCCACGCTCTCCTTCGACGCGTACCACACGGTCGAGAACTCGCTGGCCGACCAGGCCGCGGCCGACGCCTCGACGATCGCGTCGAACGCCAAGCGGGACGCGATCGTGAACTCCGCGATCGTGATCGTGGCCCTGATCCTGGCCTTCATCGTGGCGGGCATGATGGCCCGCTCGATGAGCCGGGCGATGCGGCGGCTGCGCGGCGCGGCCTTCGAGATCGCCGAGACGCGGTTGCCGTCGATGGTCGACCAGCTCTCGCGGACCGACCCGGGCCGGGTGGACACCACCGTGGCGCCGATCCCGATCAACAGCCAGGACGAGATCGGCGAGGTCGCGCGCGCCTTCGACCAGGTGCACCGCGAGGCCGTGCGGCTCGCCGCGGAGCAGGCGCTGCTGCGGGGCAACGTCAACGCGATCTTCACCAACCTCTCTCAGCGCAACCAGGGCCTCATCCAGCGCCAGCTCACCCTGATCACCGAGCTGGAGAACAACGAGGCCGACCCCGACCAGCTCGAGCACCTCTTCCAGATGGACCACCTCGCCACCCGCATGCGCCGCAACGGCGAGAATCTGCTGGTCCTCGCGGGTGAGGAGCCGGGCCGGCAGTGGAATCAGCCGATTCCGCTGGTCGACGTGCTCCGCGCCGCCGCGTCCGAGGTGGAGGCGTACGACCGTATAGAGCTGGTCGGCATCCCGGAGACGGACATCCACGGCAGCGCCGTGACCGACCTGGTGCACCTGCTGGCCGAGCTGCTGGAGAACGCGACGACGTTCTCCTCGCCGCAGACCAAGGTACGGGTGACCGCGACCCGGCTGCCGGACGGCCGGGTGATGGTGGAGATCCACGACAAGGGCATCGGCCTGACCGCCGAGGACTTCGCGGACATCAACCACAAGCTGGCCGACCCGCCGACCGTCGATGTCGAGATCGCCAAGCGGATGGGCCTGTTCGTGGTCGGGCGGCTGTCCGACCGGCACGGCATCCGGGTGCAGCTCAGGCCGTCGGGCGAGCAGGCGGGTACGACCTCGCTGGTGATGCTGCCCGAGCCGATCACCCACGGCGGTGGCGGCGAGGCCCTGCTGCCGGAGGACGACGAGCGCGACTTCACCGTCTCGCGGATCGTGCCCGAGCAGTCGGTGCAGGACGTCGGCCACATGCCGACCGCGGCCGAGCTGGGCTTCGACGACTCGCGCTACGAGACCGCCGACGGTACGGCGGCGCCGACGCTCGACCCGGTGGGCCGGTCGCTGGTCCGCGAGGAGCGCCGCGCCCAGCTCGAAGCGGCCACGTCGGACCGGCAGGCCGACGAGCCGGGCTTCCCGGAGCAGAACGGTTTCCCCGGGCAGGGCGGCTACCCGGAGCAGGCGGAGCAGAACGGCTACCCGGAGCAGGGCCGGCAGGCGCAGCCCGCGTACGACCCGAGCTTCGACCCCGGCTATCAGCAGCAGACCTACGAGCAGGGCTTCCAGTCCGGTTACGAGCAGCAGGGCTACCAGCAGAACGGCTTCCCCGAGAGCGCGCGGGCCTTCGACGACGGCGCGGTGCCGGGGTACGGACAGGGCGCCCAGCAGGGCTATGACCAGGGCGTCCCGCAGGGCTTCGACCAGGGATTCGACCAGTCCTACGACCCCGCGTACGGCCAGAGCTTCCAGCCGGAGTTCACCGGTTACCAGGCACCGTCGCAGGAGTGGCCGGTTCCGGAGCCCCCGCAGGAGCCCGAGCCGCGGGCGGACGTAACGGAATCCGCTCCGCCGCTCCCCCAGCGGCCGTCCGAGAGCGTAGGCTCCCCTTCGCTGACGGACGCGGGTTTGCCGCGCCGTGACCGCCAGCGGCCGGAACCACCTCAGGAACAGCCTGCTCAGGAGGCTCCAGAGCCCCGGCAGCACCGGGAACCGGAGCCGACGACCGAATGGCGGTCGACGAATGACGAGAACTGGCACCGGGCCGAGCAGGTCCGCGAGCCCAAGGCGGGCGGGGTCACCCCCTCGGGCCTGCCCCGACGGGTGCCCAAGGCCAATCTGGTCCCGGGTACCGCGGCGCAGACCCCGCAGGGCGGCCCACAGGTCTCCCGCGCCCCCGAGGACGTACGCGGCAGGTTGAGTAACCTGCGGCGTGGCGTCCAGAAGGGACGCACTGCTGGAACTGATACGAACGGACAGGCCACCGAGCACCCATTCGGCGGCCCCCAGAACCAGGAGCGCTAGTTGAGTCCGATGAGCCAGGCGGCACAGAACCTGAACTGGTTGATCACCAACTTCGTGGACAACACCCCCGGGGTGTCCCACACGGTGGTGGTCTCCGCCGACGGCCTGCTGCTCGCGATGTCCGACGGATTCCCCCGCGACCGCGCCGACCAGCTCGCCGCCGTCGCCTCCGGGCTGACGTCGCTCACCGCCGGAGCCTCCCGCATCTTCGAGGGCGGCTCCGTCAACCAGACCGTGGTGGAGATGGAGCGCGGCTTCCTCTTCATCATGTCCGTCTCCGACGGATCCTCGCTGGCCGTACTGGCGCACCCCGAGTGCGACATCGGCCTGGTCGGCTACGAAATGGCCCTGCTCGTCGACCGAGCGGGCACCGTCCTCACCCCGGACCTGCGGGCCGAGCTTCAGGGCAGCCTGCTCAACTAGCTCGAACAGCGTCAACAAAGCGAAGGGCAGCGGTCGTCCGAGTACCAGCCGGGTACTCGGACGGGGGATCGCAGCCGTATCAGGAGGAGGACTCGTGAGCACGTCCCCCGGTGGAGACCCGTACGGCAGCCAGCATCAGCCGCCCCTCAACCCCTACAACTTCCCCTCGGCGCCCTCTCCGGAACCCGAGCCGCAGTACCGGCAACCGCGTATCCAGCCCTACGCGCCGCCGCAGGGCCCCCGCCACGGCGGCGGCAGCGGCGGTCACGGGGGCGGCGGCAGTTACGGGAACGGCGGTGGGAGCGGCGACGCGAGCAAGCGGCCCCCCGCCCCTTCCGGGCTCGTCCGCCCTTACGCGATGACCGGCGGCCGTACCAGGCCGCGTTACCAGCTCGCCATAGAGGCGCTGGTCAGTACCACCGCCGACCCCGAGCGACTGCGTGGGCAGTTGCCGGAACACCAGCGGATCTGCCTGCTCTGCCGGGAGATCAAGTCGATCGCGGAGATCTCCGCTCTGCTGACGATTCCGCTCGGTGTGGTCCGGATTCTCGTGGCCGACCTGGCTGAGGCCGGACTGGTCCAGATCCACCAGCCCGGCGGCGACGAGTCCTCGGGCGGACAGCCAGCCGTGACATTGCTTGAAAGGGTGCTCAGTGGACTTCGGAAGCTCTAGCGGGGGCTCCAGCGGGGGCGATACGGTCCGCCGGTCGACCACGTCTGCGAAGATCGTGGTGGCCGGCGGGTTCGGCGTGGGCAAGACCACGTTCGTCGGGGCCGTGTCGGAGATCAATCCGTTGCGCACCGAAGCAGTGATGACGTCCGCGTCGGCCGGGATCGACGATCTGACGCACGCGCCGGACAAGACCACGACGACCGTGGCGATGGACTTCGGCCGCATCACGCTCGACGAGGATCTGATCCTCTATCTGTTCGGCACGCCGGGGCAGGACCGTTTCTGGTTCATGTGGGACGACCTCGTGCGCGGCGCGATCGGCGCGATCGTGCTGGTCGACACGCGGCGCCTGGCGGACTGCTTCCCTGCCGTCGACTACTTCGAGAACAGCGGCCTGCCGTTCGTCATCGCCCTCAACGGCTTCGACGGACACCAGCCGTACGGTCCCGAGGAGGTGCGCGAGGCCCTCCAGATCGGGCCCGAGGCCCCCATCATCACGACGGACGCGCGCAATCGCGGCGACGCCAAGAGCGCGCTCATCACGCTGGTCGAGCACGCCCTGATGGCGCGGCTGCGGTAGGCGCCGGGTCCCCTCTCCCGTAACGGCTTCGGGCCCCACCGCTTTCGCGGTGGGGCCCGAAGTCGTCGTGGGTCGCGCCGGGCGGCCCGTGGAAGGTGCGGCTCAGCCCTGCCAGGAGTGCGGGGCGCGGAAGCCGGGGGTGCGCTCCAGGCGGCGCCAGCCGGCCGTGGAGCGGCGCTTGGGGGAGTCGGCGGCCTCGGGGGCGTCACCGGCGGCGGCACGCGCCAGCAGGATGGCGGTGAGCGCGGCCAGCTCCTCAGGAGCGGCGTGCCCCTTCTCGACGCGCACGAGGGAATCGGCGGGAGTGCTCAAGGTGGTCTCCATGACTACTGGGGCGGGTTGCCGTGCTTGCGCGACGGCAGGTCCGCGTGCTTGGTGCGGAGCATCGCCAGCGAGCTGATCAGCACCGCGCGGGTGTCCGCGGGGTCGATCACGTCGTCGACGAGGCCGCGCTCGGCCGCGTAGTACGGGTGCATCAGCTCGGCCTTGTACTCCTTGACCATGCGCGTCCGCATCGCCTCGGGGTCGTCGGCCTCCGCGATCTGGCGGCGGAAGATGACGTTGGCGGCGCCTTCGGCTCCCATCACCGCGATCTCGTTGGTGGGCCAGGCGTAGGTCAGGTCGGCGCCGATGGACTGCGAGTCCATGACGATGTACGCGCCGCCGTACGCCTTGCGCAGGATGATCGAGATGCGCGGCACGGTGGCGTTGCAGTACGCGTACAGCAGCTTCGCGCCGTGCCGGATGATGCCGCCGTGCTCCTGGGAGACGCCGGGCAGGAAGCCCGGCACGTCCAGCAGCGTGACCAGCGGGATGTTGAAGGCGTCGCACATCTGGACGAAGCGGGCGGCCTTCTCGGACGCCTCGATGTCCAGCACACCGGCCAGCGACATCGGCTGGTTGGCGATGATGCCGACCACCTGGCCGTCGAGCCGGGACAGCGCGCAGATGATGTTGGTCGCCCAGCGCTCGTGGATCTCCAGGAACTCGCCCTCGTCGACGATCTCCTCGATGACCTTGCGCATGTCGTAGCCGCGGCTGCCGTCGGCCGGCACCAGGTCGAGCAGGACGTCGCCGCGCCGGTCGGCCGGGTCGTGGCTCTCGACGGCGGGCGGGTTCTCGCGGTTGTTCTGCGGGAGCAGCGAGAGCAGGTAGCGCACCTCTTCGAGGCAGGTCTGCTCGTCGTCGTACGCGAAGTGCGAGACGCCGGAGACCTCGGAGTGGACGTCCGCGCCGCCGAGCCCGTTCTGCGTGATCTTCTCGCCGGTCACGGCCTGGACGACATCGGGACCGGTGATGAACATCTGCGAGGTCTCGCGGACCATGAACACGAAGTCCGTGAGCGCCGGGCTGTACGCCGCGCCGCCCGCGCACGGGCCGAGCATCACCGAGATCTGCGGGATCACGCCCGACGCCTTGGTGTTGCGCTGGAAGATGCCGCCGTATCCGGCGAGCGCCGAGACGCCCTCCTGAATGCGGGCTCCGGCACCGTCGTTGAGGGAGATCAGGGGCGCGCCGGCCGAGATGGCCATGTCCATGATCTTGTGGATCTTGGTGGCGTGCGCTTCACCGAGCGCGCCGCCGAAGATCCGGAAGTCGTGGGCGTAGACGAAGACCGTACGGCCGTGGACGGTGCCCCAGCCGGTGATGACGCCGTCGGTGTAGGGCCGCTTGGCTTCGAGACCGAAGCCGACCGCACGGTGCCGCCGCAGCGGTTCCACCTCGCGGAAGCTGTCCTCGTCGAGCAGCAGATCGATCCGCTCGCGGGCGGTGAGCTTGCCCTTGGCCTTCTGGGCCTCGGTCGCCCGCTCGCTCGGCCCGCGACGGACCTGCTCGCGGATGGCGAGCAGATCGGCTACGCGACCGCGGGCGTCGTTCACGTCCGCAGGCACCTCTTGCGATGTGGTCATGCCTCGACAGTACGAGCGGGAACCGAATAACGGGCCATCTACTTCGTACAGTGTCCGTCCGCACTTCATGGTGGATCCCAACAGAAGCGCACGCGGGCGGGGCCCCACCCCCCGCTGGCCGGGCCCCGCTTCTTGTCGCTTTTTGCCCGTCCTTGACGGGCATTCGGGTCAACGTCCGGCGACCGCCTCGGCCAGGGCGAGGACCCTGCGGGCCTCTTCCACGTGCAGATTCTCGATCATCCTGCCGTCCACGGTGACCACGCCGCGCCCCTGTGACGTGGCCTCTTCGAAGGCTTCGACGATCCGGCGGGACCTGTCGATCTCCTCCTGCGCGGGGGCGAAGATCCGGTTGCACGGTTCGAGCTGCGTGGGGTGGATCAGCGTTTTGCCGTCGAAGCCGAGCTGCCTGGCTTGTCGGGTCTCGGCTTCGAAGCCGGGCAGATCACGTACGTCGTTGTAGACACCGTCCAAGACGGCCTTGCCGCTGGCGCGGGCCGCGAGCAGGGCGAGCGACAGACCGGTGAGCAGCGGGGCCCTGCCCGGTACGTGCTCGGCGCGCAGTTCCTTGGCGAGGTCGTTGGTGCCCATGACGAGGACGGTGAGCCGCGGGGAGGCCGCCGCGATGGCCGCGGCGGCGAAGACGGCCCGCGGTGTCTCGATCATCGCCCAGATCGCGGTGCGGTCCGGGGCTCCGGCCCTCACCAGGGCCGCCTCGACCTCCCGTACGGTCTCCGGGGAGTCGACCTTCGGTACGACGACGGCGTCCGGGGCCGCTTCCGCCGCGGCCTTCACGTCGTCGGCGTGCCAGGGGGTGCCGGGCGCGTTGACCCGGATGGTCACCTCGCGGTAACCGTACTCGCCGCTCGCCGCGGCCTCGGCGACGCGCTTGCGGGCGTCGGCCTTGGCGTCGGGGGCGACGGAGTCCTCCAGGTCGAGGATGAGGGCGTCGGTGGGGAGGGTCTTGGCCTTCTCCAGGGCGCGGTCGTTGGCGCCGGGCATGTAGAGGACGGAGCGGCGGGGGCGGGGGGTGGTCCGGTCGTTCATCGGGTGTCCTCCTTGTCGGCCTTCTCGGCCTTCTCCGCCGCCGCGTAGGCGTCGGCCAGCTCCGGGTCGCGGGCGGCGAGGGCGTCCGCCAGTTCCGACACCACCAGGCACTGCTTGTACGTGGCGTCGTCCTGCATCTTGCCGTCGATCATCACCGCGCCCGTACCGTCGCCCATGGCGTCGATCACCCGGCGCGCCCAGGCCACGTCCTCGGGGGCGGGCGAGAAGACCCGCTTCGCGACGGCGATCTGCACCGGGTGCAGCGACCACGCGCCGACGCACCCGAGCAGGAAGGCGTTGCGGAACTGGTCCTCGCAGGCCGTCACGTCCTGGATGTCCCCGAAGGGCCCGTAGTACGGCAGAATCCCGTGCGCCGCGCAGGCATCGACCATTCGGGCGATCGTGTAGTGCCACAGGTCCTGCTGGTACGTCGCCCGGGGCGCGCCGTCGCCCTTCGGGTCCTCCCGCACCAGGTAGCCGGGGTGTCCCCCGCCGACCCTGGTGGTCTTCATCCGGCGGCTCGCGGCGAGGTCGGCCGGGCCGAGCGACAGCCCCTGCATCCGGGGGCTCGCGCCCGCGATCTCCTCCACATTGGCGACGCCGGTCGCCGTCTCCAGGATCGCGTGCACCAGGATCGGCCGTTCGACGTGTGCCTTGGCCTCAAGCTGCGCCAGCAGCCGGTCCACGTAGTGGATGTCCGCCGCGCCCTCCACCTTCGGCACCATGATGACGTCGAGCCGGTCGCCGATCTCCGTCACCAGCGTCAGCAGGTCGTCCAGCGCCCAGGGCGAGTCCAGGCTGTTGATCCGCGTCCACAACTGCGTGTCGCCGAAGTCGTTCGCCTTCGCGACCGCCACCAGGCCCTCGCGCGCCGCCACCTTGCGGTCCGCCTGTACGGCGTCCTCCAGATTCCCCAGCAGCACGTCGACCTGCGGAGCGAGCGTCGGCACTTTCGCCGCCATCTTCTCGTTGCCGGGATCAAAGAAGTGGATCATCCGCGAGGGCCGGAACGGCACCTCCCGCACGGGGGCCGGTGCCCCCACGGCCAACGGCCGAAAGAAGTCCTTCGCCGAGCGCATGCCATCTCCCGTTTCATCGATCGAGGGTGGGGAGCCTACGTCTGTGCGCGCACGTATGAGCCCGCCCGCGCCCATCCGTACGCCGCTCACCTTATGACCGCGCCCCTCTCCGGGTTACCCGACAGTACGTGTGCCGTTCGTCACCGGCTCGTTTCGATATCGAGCGAGATATACTCGACACCTAAGTTGATATCACCGGAGGTGCATCATATGAGCCGGACCGTGATCGACCTGGACGACGAACTGCTCGCCGATGTGGCCCAGGCCCTTGGCACGGGCACGAAGAGAGAGACCGTCAACACAGCCCTGCGTGAGGTTTTGGACAACCGGAGACGAGCGCTCGCCCTCACGCGTTTGCGTGCCCAAGCCGCCAACGAGGCCTTCGACTTGGAGATCTTCGAGGACAAGAGGAACTACCGGCGGTGAGCGCGGCGCAGTTTCTGATCGACACCAGCGCCCTCGCACGGATCATGCGCGGCGACGCGGAGCAGTTCGGCTGGGACCAAGCGGCAGCGGCCGGTCTG
This sequence comes from Streptomyces sp. NPDC008139, assembly GCF_042957025.1. Lineage (NCBI taxonomy): Bacteria > Bacillati > Actinomycetota > Actinomycetes > Kitasatosporales > Streptomycetaceae > Streptomyces > Streptomyces sp. NPDC008139. The sequence continues at coordinate 423,991 of NZ_JBIBHM010000007.1, read as the reverse complement.
ATCGCCACCTGCCCGATCACCGAGTTGGAGTTCTTCTACAGCGCACGGTCGGCCGCCGACCGTGCGCAAGCCAGCGCGGACATGCGCATGCTGTTCGGCTGGGTGCCCGTGGACGACCGCGCGTACGACCGCGCCTGGCAGGTGCAGGGCCTACTCACGGAACGCGGAGAGCACCGCAGCGCCGGCGCCGTGGACTTGGTGGTCGCCGCCACAGCGGAACTGCAGGGCCTCACCCTCCTGCACCGCGACCGCGACTTCGAGTGCGTCGCGGCCGTTACCGGCCAGGCACTCCAGTGGTACGGGCCTCCGGCCGGGAAGTAGTCGGCCCCAGGGCAAGCCGGACCGCCCCGAGGCAGTTGACGGCCTCGGCGGGGCCGTGGATTTCGGCCCGCTACTGAAGAAGAGGCGCGGGACCGTACCCCGCGTGAACCCGTACAACCGGACTGTACGAGCCGGACGAGGGTGGCGCGGGTTTGGGACGGAAATAGAGATCGCATGCCCTACGGAAAGCGACCACGAAAAAACTCAGCGTGGCGCGTCATCGGCGCCACGGTCGGCCAGTTCAGGCGTGCGAGCGGTATGTCGCAGCAGCGGCTCGCCGACGAGGTGAACCTCAGCCTGGACCAGATCGCATCGATCGAGCAGGGCCGCAGACCGCTCGGCCTGCGGCTGGCCCGCCAGCTCGACCAGTTGCTCCGCACGAGCCAGACGCTGGAGGTGGCCGTCGCCGAAGTCCCGCAGGCGGAGCGGTATCCGCTGTTCGCGCAGGACTACATGGAGGAGGAGCCGCTGGCGCTGAGCCTGATGTCGTACGAGAACCAGGTCGTGCCGGGCCTGCTCCAAACCGAGGGTTACCCGCGAGCCGTGTTCGGCAACCTGTACCCGCCGCTCAGCCCCGACGAGCTTGAGGAGAAGGTCGCCGACCGAGTGACCCGGCAGAGCATCTTCGATCGCTTGCCCTGGCCGCCGATGATGACATTCGTCCTGGAGGAGTCCATCCTGCGGCGGCCGATCGGCGGCCGCAGGGAGTTGCACCGCCAGATCGCACACCTGCGGGAGCTGGCCCAACTCCCCTTTCTGAACATCCAGATCATGCCAACCGACCGTGAGAATCACGCGGGGCTCGCAGGTCCGATGGTGCTGCTGGAAACGCCCGCTCACGAGCGCTTGGCATACCTGGAAGGTCAACACGTGAGCGTCCTGGTCGATGATCCAGATGATGTCGCTCTGCTCCAACAGAAATATGGGATGCTGCGTTCACAGGCCCTCACGCTCGAGGAGAGCATGAGCCTGATGGACGATCTGCTAGGAGACCGATGAACCGCGCAGCACGGCCAAGCCCCTCCCCCGACCTCGTCTGGGTCAAGTCCAGCTTCAGCAGTGATGCGGGCGGGAACTGCGTCGAATTCGCCTACGACTGGCGCAAGTCCTCGTACAGCAGCGATGAGGGCGGGAACTGCGTCGAGGTCGCGTGCGACTGGCACAAGTCCTCACACAGCGGCAGCGAAGGCGGCAACTGCGTCGAGGTCGCCGCGCATCCGCAGGCGATTCACATCCGCGACTCGAAGGACCCCGAGGGCCCGGCGCTCACCGTCACGCCCGCCGCGTGGTCGGCGTTCGTGACGTTCGCCGCCGCGCAGCAGCCCGCGCTCTGACGTATCGGGCGACACGTCCGACGGATCGCCCGCACGGCGTGAGTGCGGGCGCCGCCGCTCCGGTCCTAGACTCGGCTCATGGGTAGGACCGACCGCGCCAGCCGGGTGATCGCGGCACCGCCGGCGACCATCTACGGCGCCCTCATCGACCGCGACTCCCTCGAAGCCTGGCTGCCGCCGGACGGTATGCGCGGCCGGATCGAGCACTGGGACCCCCGCCCCGGCGGCGGCTTCCGTATGGTGCTCACGTATCTCGACGCGGCCGACAGCCCGGGCAAGTCCTCGGACGCGACGGACGTCGTCACGGTCGCCTTCACGCAATTGGTCCCGCACCGCCGCGTCGTCCAGCAGGCCGTCTTCGAGGCGGACGACCCTCTGTACGCGGGCACCATGACGATGACCTGGTCTCTCACGCCCACCGACGACGCCGCCGGCGACGCCACCGAGGTCGCCGTCACCGCCACCGACGTACCGCCCGGTATCGACCAGGCCGACCACGAAACCGGCATCGCCTCCTCGCTCGCCAACCTCGCCACGTACGTCGAACCGATCGGCTGACCGGCCCCGGCTGGGCGAGCGGTACGCAATCGTTGCAGGTAGAGGGTTGTCTCCTGCCGGTGGGCCCTGTGTACTCGGCGGCATGAGTGACAGACAGCCACCTCCATACGACGGCAACAACGGCGGACAGTCCGGCCCCTGGGAGCACAACCCGCAGGGACAGCAACAGCCCAACCCCTATGGCCAGCCCGGCCCTTACGGGCAGGGACCCATACCGTCCTACCCCGGCGGCGGCCAGCCTGACGTCGCGAACTACGGCCAACAGCCGACCGGAATGCCCCCGTTGGCCAACTGGGGCGCGCGGGCGGGTTCGTACCTCCTCGACGCGCTCATCCTCGGTGTCCCGTACGCGATCCTGCGCTTCGGCATCGGCGGCACGGCCGGGGCCCTGCTGGGCGCGGTCGTCGCCCTGGCCGGTTCGATCTACTTCTCCTACATGGAGGGTACGACCGGGCAGACGCCGGGCAAGAAGATCGTGGGCACCCGCACGCTGCGCGAGGCGGACGGCCAGGTCCTCGGCTTCGGTCTGGCCTTCGGCCGGCGCCTGCTGCACATCCTGGACGCTCTGCCCTGCTACCTCGGCTTCCTGTGGCCCGCCTGGGACGCCAAGAAGCAGACCTTCGCGGACAAGCTCGTCCACTCCGTCGTCATCAAGCCCTGACCCGCACCCTGTTGTCCGGGCGCCCCGGCCCTGCCGCCGGGGCGCCCGGACACGGATAGGCCCGCCTCGATGGACTGGGACCGCGAACGTCCCTGGCGCGACAACATTTGGGTCCGCCTCGCGCCCGCCGTGCTCTACGTCGCCGTGTGCCTGTTCTGGCTGCCCGCCCCCACCGTCCCGGTCGTCGGCGGCATGGCCAGCGGCTTGGCGTTTGCGTGGCGAGACCTGAGAGCCCGGCGGCACATCGCCTCAGAGACCGGGCTCACCCCCCGGCAGGTCGCCGTGGCCGCCCGCCTCATGCGCAAGGAGGCCATCCCCTCCGACCCCACGGCCCGCCACGCCATGACCCTCCTCCTGCACCGCCAACGCCGGGCAGCCCGCACCACCCGCCGCCTGGCGCTCGTCCTCGCCACCCTCTTCGCCGCCCTGGGCACCGCCCTGCTCCTCTGGGGTCCCACCGCCAAGGACCTCGCCGCCATCTACCTGGCCCTTGCCGCCCTCCTTCTCCTCACGACCCTCCCCTTCACCCGCCGCACCACCCACCGCCTGGCCCGCACCGAAGCCCAGCTCACCCCGCCCCCTCCCCTGCCCTGAGCCCCCGCCGGAGGCTGTGGGGAGGGCGGTGGGTGAGGGGCTGGAGGCGCCGGGGGCGGCTAGCTGAGCCAGAGGGCTATCGCGTCGCCTTCGGTGGCTGCCGCTTGGAAGAAGGGGACGAGGGCCTCGTAGTGGTAGGTCGCGTATTCAAGCGTTTCGAGCGCTTGGCCCTCGACGCTCGGGTAGAGGACGCCCTCTTCGACCTCCGCTTCGGTGAGGTCCTTGGTGAGGGCGGCGCCCGGGAGTGCGGTCAGGGCGGCGGCGGCCGTGCGGACCTGGTCGGGGGTGAGGTAACGGGGCGGGCCGTAGCCCCAGTCGCCGGCGCCGGGTATCGGCTGGCCGCCGTGGACGATGTCGAGCGGGAACTCGATCCGCCGGAACAGGAAGTCCAGGGCGTCCCACGCCTTGTCGATGTCGAGACAGCGCGGCTGACCCGCGCCCGTGGTCTCCTCCGACTCGGTGTACATCAGGTCGAAGACGAACTCCTGCGTCCAGTCCGGTTCCCGGACTGCGCGGTCGAGTTCGGCGGGTGTCAGACGTGCGTAGTTCTCGATCATGCCCATGCGTCGCATGCTAGGGCCGGGGTCTGACACCCGCCGCCCCTGGAAAGGGGGTTACGGCCAGCGCATGGAGAGGTCGGGCTCCTTCTCCATGTTGCGGGAGCCGTCGTTGGTGTCGACCAGCGTGAAGCCGTGGTGCTCGTAGAAGGCGCGGGCGTCGGTATTGCGCTGGAAGGCGAAGAGGGTGAGGCCGCCGGGGCTGTGCGCCTTGGCGCGCGCGAGGAGGCGGCTGCCGATGCCCTGGCGGCGCACCTCCGCCAGGAGGTAGAGGGCGTCGAGGACCCCGTCCTCGACGGACGCGTAGCCGACGACGGTGCCGCCCTGCTCGGCCACCCACACCGCCGAGCCGGGCAGCACGATGTCCCGCACCCACGCCTCCACTTGGGCGTCCGTCCGTTTGCGCGGCGGCAGGTACGGCATGGTCACCTCGCGCGAGGTGACGTGGACGTGCGCGATGGCGGCGGCGTCGGCCGCCACCGCGTCCCTGACGATGGTCTCGGGGGTGTCTGTCACCCGCGTGACCTTACGTATGGGGGGCCGTGGGCTCGACCCATTTTCCGGCGCCCCTCGGAGGACGGGCCCTTACGGGATCGGCCCTGCACGGGATCAGCCCTGCACGGGATCAGCCCTGCACGGGATCGGCCCTGCACGGGATCGGCCCGCACGCGATGGGCCCTCGCGCGATCGGCTACCCCAGCGTGACCGTCGCGTGGTGAGAGGCCCCCGCCTTCCCCGGCGCGACGGTCAGCCGGAGAGCGGCCCCGGTCGCGGCGACCGTCACCGTCGGGTCGTGGGCGGTGACCGCGGTGACCGCCCGGGACCAGGTCAGGTCGAAGGCGGTGCCGGTGTGCGTGGGATCGCTGACGGACACGGTGGCGGTGGAGCCGGTCACCCGGATGAGAACGGCGGCCGGTGCCGTGACGGTGAGGGCGCCGACGGTCCCCGCGTTCCAGAAGTTGGCGGCGGTCACGCCCAGCGTGGGAACCGAAATCGCCTGCTGGGCAGCGTTGTTGGCGAGGACGGTGAGCCAGGAGGAGGCGGCGGCGCGGGCCGCGGTCGCGGTGGTCGTGGCGCCGGGCATGAGCAGATAGGCGTACGTACCGGCGGTCGGGTCGACGCCGTGGTCGTACCACGTGGTCAGGTAGCGGCGGGTGACGGCGTCCGTCGTGCCGCCGGTGTTGATGTCGTGCCAGGAGCCCGTGCGGGCCTCGCGCAGGGCGCTGAAGGTGGCGCCGCCGGGGAAGACGTAGCCGCCGAAGCCCGCGAGCTGGGCCCACTTGGCGCCGGTGAAGGTCTTCGTCCAGCCGAGGGTGGCGGGTTGGACGGTGCCGTCGACGGTGAAGGCGTGGGTGCCGCTCGCGCCGAGGTTGCGGTTGTCGATGACGGTCTCGATCCGTACGCCGTCGGTGGCCTTGATCCCGGCGCCGAGGCAGACGATCGCGTCGTCCAGGCAGAACCACGACTTCTTGCCGAGCATCGTGGAGCCGAGGCCCTTCACGTACTGCCCGACCGCCGCGAATTCGCCGTCCGTGGCGCCGCCCGCCCACACCGTGTCCGGCCGCGCCGCACCCCACGCGCCGCCGTACGCGTCGGCGAGCGGCTTCGTCGAGACGGTGGTGCCGGGCAGCCGGTACGGGTTGACGGTGGGCCAGAAGTCGTCGCTGTACTGGCCGTTGCCGAAGCCGGCACCCCACCAGCTCAGCATGCCGTTGTTGGTGTGCCAGCCCCGCAGATTCTCACCGTTGCCGGTCTCGTAGAACGTGGTGCGCGCCGAGCACATGCTGATCGCCGCCGCCCAGCCCGAACGGCGGTGCACGGCACGGTCCATGGAGCCGAACAGCCGGTGCGCGACGGGTTCGGCGACGGCCGCCGTGCCCGTGGCGTCGGCGACGGACTTCAGCCGGGACAGGTCGGCGACGCCGAGTTGGGGATCGGACAGCACCGGGCTGAAGGCGTCGCGGCCGATCCAGCCCTTCAACAGGCCGTTCCAGCGGGCCTGTTCCGCGGCGGACGCGCCTTGCGCGAGGACCGCGATGTTGGCCAGCAGGGTGTGGCCGCGCAGGTGGTCGTCCTGCTTGACGTGCTGCGCGTCGGCCGCCGAGACGCCCCGGCTCTGGGCGCGGCCGACCACCGGGTCCATCAGCAGGCCGTTGTAGATCCACGGCGCGTACGCCTTCTCGACCATGTCGAGGAAGAGCTGCCGGTTCGGGTCGGTCACCGCCCAACCGGAGCCGCCCAGCAGGGCGAAGAGCCGTCCGAGCCCGTCGATGAGCACCTGCCCGTACGACCCGGTGTACGGCACCCATGTGTGCTGGATGAACGACCCGTCCGCGTAGAAGCCGTCGCCCGTCGTCACGTACGGGAACACCGGCGACAGCGCGTCCCTGGCCAGCGCGAGCTTCGCGTCGCTCTTGCCGATCACCCCGCGCAGCGCCAGCACCCGGCACAGGTCGACGCGATTGGCGCCCGTGCTCGTACCCGCGTACGACGCGACCGCCGAGTCCGGCACGAAGTGGTCAACCGCCGCTGTCCAGGCGGATATCCGGTCCGCCGAGAGGCTGCCGCTGTCGTAGGCGAGGGCGCAGATGTCCAGGAGCAGGCGCGGGCTGCCGATCTGCCAGTCCCACCAGTTGTCGTACGTGGCCCGGGTCGCGTTGTACGCCTGCGTGTGGAGGTGGTCGAGGCCGGTCACGACCTTGGCGAGCAGGGCGGGGTCGGCGGTGGAGCCGGTGCCGGGCTGGGCCCACGCCTGGGCCATCGTGCTGAGCCGCGCGTAGCTGTTGGTGACGCCGGCCGAGGCGGTCAGGAAGGGGTAGTCGGGCCAGAGCGAGCCGGTGGCCGGGGCCATGCTCGCCGCGTACGTACGGGCGTTGGCGCCGAGGGCGGTGAGCTTGGCGGCGTAGGGGGCGGCGGCCGGGTCGAAGCCGGTGCCGAGAAGGAGGGTGCGCCAGCGGGCGCGCAGGGTGTCGTAGGCATCGGCGGCCACTGTCGTCGCGTCGGCCGTCGCTGCCGCGTAAGCGGTTACCGCGGGCAGCAGATTCGCGAGGGGGACGGCGCAGGCTGCGGCGCTCAGCGACTGGATGAGGGTGCGGCGAGACCAGGTCGGGGGCATGTCAGGGGAACCTCCGGGCGCATCGGGAGTGTTTCCGCTCAAGTGCAAACGGTTTCTAACACGACGGCGCACAGGACAGCAATGGTCTGGACAACGTGGGTGCGGGGAGGTGGGGGCGGGGAGGTGCGGGCGGGCGGCCTTCGGGCGCGAGGACGTGGGCGTTGGCGTGGGCCCGGTCCTGGGGCTGGGGCTCGGGCTCGGGCTCGGGCTCGGGCTGGGCCCGGCCCTGGGCGTCAGGCTCGGTCGCGCGCGCCGGGCACCACGAGCCCGGACTCGTACGCGGCGACGACCGCCTGCGTGCGGTCGCGCAGCCCCAACTTCATGAGCACCCGGCTGACATGGGTCTTCACCGTCTCCTCGGTGATCAGCAGCCGCTTGCCGACCTCCGGGTTGGACAGGCCCTCCGCGACCAGGCGCAGCACCTGCGTCTCGCGGGGGGTGAGGGCGGCGAGGGCCGCGTGCGCGCTCGGGGCCTTCGGCGGCTCCTGGTCGCCTTGCCCCGAATCGCCGTGCTCCGGGCGGCGGTTGGCGAATTCGCTGATCAGCCGACGGGTGACCGTGGGGGCGAGCAGGGCCTGGCCCTCCGCGACGACCCGCACCGCGTCGAACAGGCGCTCAGCGGTGACGTCCTTGAGCAGAAAGCCGCTCGCGCCCGCGCGCAAGGCGTCGTACACGTACTCGTCCAGGTCGAACGTGGTCAGGATGAGGACGCGCGGGCCCTGCGCGGAGCCGGGCTGGGCGGCCAGCCGCCGGGTCGCCTCGATGCCGTCCATGGTCGGCATCCGTACGTCCATCAGGACGACGTCCGGGCGCAGTTCGGCGCAGACGCGTACGGCCTCGGCTCCGTCGCGCGCCGTGCCGACGACGGTGAAGCCGGGCTGCGTGTCGAGCAGGGCGGCGAAGCCGGTGCGGACGACGTGGTGGTCGTCGGCCACGACGATACGGATCGCGTCCGGCACGGGCGCGGCATCGGGTGCGGGTGCGGGTGCGGGTGCGGGTGCGGGTGGGGGTGTGGCCCGGTCCGGGGTCATCGGGGCTGCTCCGGGGCGGAGTTGGCGGGCAGGACCGTCTCGACGAGGAACCCGCCGCCGTACGCGGGGCCGGTGCGCAGCTCGCCGCCGACGGCCGCCGCGCGTTCGCGCATGCCGAGCAGGCCGAGGCCGCCGCCGGGCGGTGACGCGGGGGGCGGACCCGGTCCGTTGTCCCGGATGCGGAGCGCCAACGTCCCTTCTTCATAGTGCAGTTCGACGTCCACGGCGGCGCCGGGGGCGTGCCGTCTGGCGTTGGTCAGGGCTTCCTGGACGATGCGGTACGCGGCCAGCTCGACGCCCGGGTCCAGCTCCAGGGCCGCGCCGCGAACGATGAGGCGCGCGCCCGTGCCCGAGGTGTCGCGTGCCTCGTCCAGCAGCTCGTTGAGCTGGAGCAGGCCGGGTTGCGGCTCGCGCGGCGGCTCGGCTTCGGCGTCCTCGCGCAGGACGCCGAGCAGCCGCCGCATCTCGGTCAGCGCCGACCGTGCCGTGTCGCCGATCGCCGACAGCTTCGCGGCTCCCGCCTCCGGCATTCCCGGCGTCGTGAGCCGCGCCGTTTCCGCCTGGACCGCGACCATCGAGATGTGGTGCGCCACGACGTCGTGCAACTCCCGTGCGATACGGGCCCGTTCGCCACGCGCGGTGTGCTCGACCAGCGATCCGGTCAGCCGCTCCCGCACCGCGCTGTGCGCCTTGGCCTCGTCCCGCGCCCGGCGCGCGATCCCCGACCAGGCCGCCGCCGGGGCCGCCGCCGCGAGCAGCAGCGTCAGAACCGCCGTCTCGTGGGCCAGGGTCAGCGCCACGTACGGCAGGGCCAGCACCGCCGCCGCCACCGGTGGGCCTCTGCGGCCCAGCTCGTGCAGCACCGCCGCCTGCGCGCAGGCGCCGCCCACCGTCAGGGCGTGGAACGGTGTCACGGCCACCGTCGCCGCCGCCGTCACGGTCACCGTCGCCGCGGTGGGGTTCTGCCGTACGACCGCGAGCGGCACCGTCGTCGCCAGCGCGAGCAGCACCATCGCGGCGGCGAACCTCCCGCTCACCCCGCTGGCGCTCGTCCGCGCGACGCACTCCCCCACCGCGCCCGCCGCGGCCACCGCCGCCCCCACCCCCACCCTGCGGTCCGCTTCCCTCACCCCCTCATTCTCCCCACCCCTCCCCTACCCGCCATCCCCCACCCGAGGGACCCCGCGGCCCATGAACAACAGCGTCTGCCCCGCTGGGGCCGGTCCCTTCCTTGCGGGAGCAACACGGCTGAGCGCGCAGTTCCCCGCGCCCCCAACGGGGCACCCCCCGCAGGGGGTCGCTCGGGTGGGGGACGACCGGGGGGTGGGGGGTGCATAGCTTGGGCGGCATGGAGATTGAGGTGCGGGGGCTGCGGAAGCGGTACGGGGGGACGGCGGCGTTGGACGGGATGACGTTCGGGGTGAGGGAGGGGGAAGTGACGGGGTTCGTCGGGCCGAACGGGGCCGGGAAGTCGACGACGATGCGGGTGGTGCTGGGCCTTGACGAGGCGGACGAGGGGACGGCGTTGATCGGGGGGACGCCGTACGGGAAGCTGCGGGATCCGCTGCGGAAGGTGGGGGCGCTGCTGGACGCGGCGGCCCTCCAGCCGAGCAGGAGCGCGCGGAACCATCTGCTGTGGCTGGCGCACGCGCAGGGCCTGGGGGCGCGCCGGGTGGACGAGGTGATCGAGCAGGCGGGTCTGGGATCGGCGGGGCGGCGGAAGGCGTCGGGGTTCTCGCTGGGGATGCGGCAGCGCCTGGGGATCGCGGCGGCGCTGCTCGGCGACCCGCCGGTGCTGATGCTGGACGAGCCGTTCAACGGGCTCGACCCCGAAGGCATCGCCTGGATGCGCGGCTTCCTCACGTCGCTTGCCGCACAAGGCCGTTCCGTCCTGCTGTCGAGTCACCTCATGAGCGAGTTGCAGGACACGGCGGACCACCTCGTAGTGGTGGGCCGGGGCAAGGTCATCGCGGACACGAGCGTGAGCGAACTGATCGGGGCCGCGTCCGGCGACCGGGTGACACTGCGGACGACGGCGCGCTCCGACGCGATGACGGTCCTGGCACGGGCCGGGGCGACCGTGGCGGCCATCGACCGCGAGACGCTGACCGTCGAAGGGCTACCGCCCGAGGACGTCGTACGGCTGCTCGGCGGGAGCGGCGTGCCGTTCTCCGAAGTGTCGTCGCACCGGGCGACGTTGGAGGAGGCGTACATGGAACTCACCCGTGACGCCGTGGAATTCCGGGCCACCGAGCCCGTACGCCACGACCTCCCCGGTGGGGAGCCAGCCCGATGAGCGGTCCCGTCCTGCGTCAACTCCGCGCCGAATGGACCAAATTCCGCACGGTGCGCGGCTGGGTGATCGGCCTCGTCGCCGCCGCGCTCGTGACCGTCGTCGTCGGCGTGCTCAGCGCGCAGACCTCGCACGCCACCTGCCCGGACCAGCGCCCCGACCAGCCCTGCACGGGCCCGAGGGCGCCCGGCGGCCAGGCCGTGACCGACTCCTTCTACTTCGTGCACCGGACACTCGCGGACCACGGCGGCCTCACCGTCCGCGTCACCTCACTGACCGGCTCCGCCGCCCCCTGGGCCAAAGCCGGGATTCTCGTGAAGGCGGGCACCCAACAGGGCTCTTCCTACGCCGCGTTGATGGTGACGGCCGCCCACGGCGTCCGCCTCCAGCACGACTTCACGCACGACACGGCCGGCGCGCCCGGCGCCGTATCGGCCGCGTCCCCGCGCTGGCTGCGGCTGACCAGGTCGGGCGCGACGCTGACCGGTGAGGAGTCGACGGACGGTACGCACTGGACGGCGGTCGGAACGGCGCGGCTGACCGGGCTGTCGTCCGCCTCGGCCCCGGCCCAGGCGGGCCTGTTCACCACCTCTCCCCCGCTGACCGAGGCGTCCCGCCAGCGCTACGGCGGCGTCAACAGCACCGACCAGGCCACCCGCGCCACCGGCACCTTCGACCACGTCGCCCTCAACGGCGGTGCCACCGAAGGCACATGGCGCGGCGAGCAGATCGGCGGCGACATCGCGGGCGAGACGGCCGGGCCCTCCGGCTACCGCGAACAGCCCGACGGCACCTTCACCGTCTCCGGTACCGGCGACATCGCGCCGAACGTCGGCGGACCGTCCGCCGGTGGCGGCGAGACCATCGAGCGCAGCCTCCTCGGCACCTTCACCGGGCTGATCGTGGTGATCGTGATCGGTACGACGTTCATCACCGCCGAGTACCGGCGCGGGCTGATCCGTACCACTCTCACCGCGAGCCCCCGGCGCGGCCGTGCGCTGGCCGCGAAGGCCGTCGTCATCGGCGCCGTCACCTTCGCCGCCGCGCTGCCCGCCGCCGCCGCGGCCGTGCTCCTGGGCAAGTGGCTGGTCCGGCCGAACGGTTTCACCTTCCCGGTGACCGCGCTCACGCAAGTGCGGGTCATCGCGGGCACCGCCGCGCTCCTCGCGCTCTGCGCCGTGCTCGCGCTTGCCGCGGGCGCGGCCCTGCGCCGCAGCGTGGCCGCCGTGACGGCGGTCTTCGCCGCCACCGTCGTCCCCTACCTGCTCGCCACCGGCTCCATCCTCCCCGAAGGACCGGCCAGTTGGCTGCTCAGGACCACCCCGGCCGCGGGCTTCGCGATCCAGCAGAACATGCCGCGCTACGGCTGGGTGGACAGCACGTACACCCCCGCGTTCGGTTACTTCCCGCTCCCGCCGTGGGGCGGACTCGCCGTCCTGGCCGCGTGGACGGCGGCGGCGCTCGGCGTGGCCGTGGTCCTGCTGCGGCGGAGGGACGTATGAAGCGCGCGCTGCACGCCGAGTGGACGAAGGCGCGTACGGTGCCCGGCACCGGGTGGCTGCTGCTCGCGGTGCTGACGCTGACGGTGCTGGTCAGCGCGCTCGCGGCCGGTACGGCGGACTGCACGGCGGCCGGGTGCCGCCAGGACGTGGCGAAGACGGCGCTGACCGGGATCTACGTCGGCCAGGCGGTCGTGGCGGTGCTGGCCGTGCTGACGATCAGCGGCGAGTACAGCAGCGGGATGATCCGGACGACGCTCACGGCGGTGCCCCGGCGGCACGTCGTACTGACCGCGAAGGCGCTCGTCCTCACCGGGCTGGTGCTGGTGACCGGGGCCGTCACCGTCGCGGGCTGCCTGGTGACGGCCCGGCTGCTGGTGCCGATCTCGCTGACGGACGGGTCCGTGCTGCGGGCGGCGGCCGGTTCCGTGCTGTACCTCGCGCTGATCGCGCTGCTCAGCCTGGGCGCGGCGACGGCCGTACGGGACTCGGCCGCCGCCGTGGCGGTCGTGCTCGGCCTGCTCTACGCGCTGCCGCTGGTCGCCCGGCTCGTCACCGACCAGGACTGGCAGCGGCGGCTTCAGCGGGTCGAGCCGATGACGGCCGGGCTGGGCATCCAGGCCACGGTCGACGTGGGCGCGCTGCCGCTGCCGCCGTGGGCGGGACTCGGGGTGCTGGCCGCGTGGGCGGCGGCTGCCCTGCTCGGGGGCGGGCTGCTGCTGCGGGGGCGGGACGCGTGACGGAGCAGCGGGCGGCGCTCCTCACAGGGCGGGCAGGTGCAGGCGGCCCCGGCCCTCCCGCACGTTGGGCAGGACGGTCGGGTCGCCGACCAGCGCGCCCTCCAGGTCCGCCGTCACCCGCAGGGCGTGTTTGCCCAGGTAGACGGGGCCCGGCTCGGGCTCGTCGCGGTAGAGGACGAAGCCGGTGACGCGGTCGACGCGGTTCGGGAGCAGTCGCCACACGCCGGTCGCGGAGCACACCGTCGCCTCCGGGACCGCCTCGGCCAGCCACGCGGCGGCGCTCGCCTCCACGGCGGCGCCGAAGCGCTGGCTGTCGTCGAAGGGGCGGACGAGGTCCAGGCGCCCTGAGCCGGGGACGGGGACGCCGTCGCGCCATGCGAACCAGGCACGGTAGTAGGGGCGTTGGCCGGACAGGGCGGCGAGCCGCCGTCTCGCGGTCACCCGCAGCAGCGTCGGGGCGCTCGGGTCGCGGTCCTTCAGCCCCGCCACCAGGTCGGGGTGGGCGATCAGTACGGTCGTGGGCGTGGCGCGGGACCAGCGGGTCAGGCACGCGGCGATACGGGTGAGGAGGTCGTCGACCGTTCCGTTACGGGGGTCGGCCGCGATCCACGGCTCGGCGACGACGTTGCCGAGGGCGTACACCTCGTAACCGCCTTCGCGGAACGCCGCGTTGAGGCTGCGCCACGCTTGCGCCCGTTCCAGGGCGTCCGCCACCGCCTTCCGCAGCTCGTCCTCTTCCGGCTCCGTCCGGTCCACCCTCAACCGCACGACGGCGTCCGGGTCGTCCGTCACCCGGAACATCACCTCGGCGCCGCCGGCCGCGGGGAAGCGGGAACGCGCGCCGTAGACGGCCAGCCGGCCGGGGAAGAGGCGTTCGCCCATGCGGGCCGCCGTGCGGCGGTGCCGCCGCGTGCCGAGCAGACCTGTCGCCGCTCCGAGCAGCATCACCAACCACAGCACGGGGGGCTCCTTTCGCCTTCCCCGACGCTAGCCGTCCGCATCCGGCGCGGGCCTGAGCATCCGTACTCATCCTTCCCGGGGCGCGGCCCCGTGCGGTTCCCCTACTGCTGTGGGGCGGTTCGCCGATCTTTTGAGGGGCCGCGTCCTGGGGAGAGGGGCGCGGCCCCTGGGGGAAAGGGGCGCGCCCCGGAGGGGGTTAGCAGCCGCCGCAGGTGTAGAAGAGGGCGTCCCAGTGGCTGCCCTCGTCGGCGTAGATGTTGCCGGAGGCAGCCTGGTACTGGGGGTAGCCGTCACCGCGGAGACCGATGTAGGTGAAGGCGTTGTGGATGTAGTTGGTGATGCAGGTGTTCTTGCCGAAGTCGAGCTTGTAGCCGTTCCAGTGGGAGTACGTGCCGCTGGCGTGGCCGGTCTCGGTGCCGCCGGTGATGTTGAGGGCGCAGCCGCTGGCGTGCTTGAGGGTGACGGCGCCCTGGGCGGTGGTGAGGTTGAGCTGGTCGAAGGACGTACACGTCGAGACGTTGCGGTTGGAGCAGCCGCCGGAGGACGACCAGGTGATGCCCGCGCCGCTGAACATGCTCGTCGCCTGGGCGTGGGTGAGCTTGGTGACGGCGAACGCGTCGGTGGAGCTAGCCAGTCCGATGCCGGGGGCGAACACCGCGGTGAGGACGAGAGTCAGGACACTGAGCACGGATCGGGCGCGCAGACGTAGCGTCATGCGATTCCTCCTGCTGTTTCCGCTGGGGTGGGTGGTGTGCGGGTGACCGGTGTGCAGGTGGCGCAGGAGGAGTGTGCCCGAGGTCTACGCGCGTCCGCCAGTGTCCGCACATGAACGGTCCCGGTCGCGAGGAACACGACCGGGACCCGGGGCACGGCAAAGACCGGTAAAGGCCGGCAAACGGCCCACGAAGGGTGACGCCCGGGGGCGAAATCCCGCTACTGCTCCTGGGGTTCGAGGCCCGCGCGCAGCAGCCCGTACGTGTACGCGTCGTCAAGTGCCGCCCAGGACGCGGCGATCACATTGTCCGCGACGCCGACCGTGGACCACTCGGCGGCGCCGTCCGTGGTGGTGATCAGGACGCGGGTGGTGGAGTCGGTGCCCGAACGGCCTTCGAGGATACGGACCTTGTAGTCGACCAGCGCGAAGGCGGCGAGCTGCGGGTAGATCCGGCCGAGGGCCGCGAGCAGGGCGCGGTCCAGGGCGTTGACCGGGCCGTTGCCCTCGGCGGTGGCGACGATGCGCTCGCCCTTGGCCCACATCTTCACCGTCGCCTCGTTGGCGTGGGTGCCGTCGGGGCGGTCCTCGGTGATGACGCGCCAGGACTCGGTGCGGAAGAAGCGGCGCGGGCCGCCGTTCTCAGCGCGTTCCAGCTCCTCGCGCAGCAGCAGCGCGAACGACGCGTCGGCGGCCTCGTAGGTGTAGCCCTTCAGCTCGCGTTCCTTGACGCGCGCGACGACTCGGCCGACCAGCTCGCGGTCGCCGCCGAGGTCGATGCCGAGTTCCTTGCCCTTGAGCTCGATGGAGGCGCGGCCCGCCATGTCGGAGACCAGCATCCGCATGGTGTTGCCGACCTGCTCGGGGTCGATGTGCTGGTAGAGGTCGGGGTCGACCTTGATCGCGGAGGCGTGCAGACCGGCCTTGTGCGCGAAGGCGGAGACGCCGACGTAGGGCTGGTGGGTGGAGGGCGGGAGGTTGACGACCTCGGCGATGGCGTGCGAGATGCGGGTCATCTCGCCGAGCGTGCCGGGCGGCAGGACGCGGCGGCCGTGCTTGAGCTCCAGCGCGGCGACCACCGGGAAGAGGTTGGAGTTGCCGACGCGCTCGCCGTAGCCGTTGGCGGTGCACTGGACGTGGGTGGCGCCCGCGTCCACGGCGGCCAGGGTGTTGGCGACCGCGCAGCCGGTGTCGTCCTGCGCGTGGATGCCCAGGCGCGCGCCGGTGTCGGCCAGGACCAGCCCGGTGACGGCCTGGACCTGGGCGGGCAGCATCCCGCCGTTGGTGTCGCACAGGACGACGACGGACGCGCCCGCCTCGTGCGCGGCCCGTACGACGGCGGTGGCGTAGGCGGCGTTGGCCTTGTAGCCGTCGAAGAAGTGCTCGCAGTCGACGAAGACGCGGCGGCCCTGGGCGACGAGGTGGGAGACGGTGTCCGTCACCATCGCCAGGTTCTCTTCGAGAGTGGTGCGCAGGGCCAGTTCCACATGCCGGTCGTGGGACTTGGCGACCAGGGTGATGACCGGGGCGCCGGAGTCCAGCAGGGCCTTGACCTGCGGGTCCTGCGCGGCGACTGCGTTGGGGCGGCGGGTGGCGCCGAAGGCCACCAGCGTCGCGTGTTTCAGGTCCAGTTCGGTGGCGGCGCGGGCGAAGAACTCGGTGTCCCGGGGATTGGCGCCGGGCCAGCCGCCCTCGATGAACCCCACTCCGAAGTCGTCCAGGTGCCGGGCGATCGTCAGCTTGTCGGCGACGGTGAGGTTGATTCCCTCGCGCTGGGCGCCGTCGCGCAGCGTGGTGTCGAAGACGTGGAAGCTGTCGTCCAGTTCGGCGGTCATGGCTGTCGTAACTCCTGTCGGGTGAGTGGGTTCCCGTCCGGACATGCGGATATCGGGAGGATCCAGCTCCACTTGCCCCCATCGTCCCTCGCGCTCCGCCTCCCGGCGGTGGTGGGCCGGAAAACGAAAAAACCTCTCGCGGATGCGAGAGGTCTGCACGCGGGTCTGGGCGGGTGACGCTCCCCTGTGGTCAGGGGGTCAGTCACTGCGGACCGGCGTGCCTGCGGCCAATAATCACGTTGGCGTACGGGTGCACGCTGGCAGTGTGCCACAAACCGGACCGCTCGGGACGCCGGTCTCACCATTCGGTCGCTCACCTGGTGGGCGGCGCCCCTCGGTCCGACGCGCCGCCCCTGCCCGCGCTCAGCCGCCCAGCGGGTGCATCCAGCCGTACGGGTCGGCGGCCCGGCCGCCCTGGATGTCGAGAAGCGCCTCCCGTAGGCGCATGGTGACCGCGCCGGGCGCGCCGTCGGCCACCGGCCAGCTCGCGCGGGTGGACTTGACGGACCCGACAGGAGTGATCACGGCGGCGGTGCCGCACGCGAAGACCTCGGTGAGGGTGCCGTCGGCGGCGTCCCGCTTCCAGTCGTCCACGGAGATCCGGCCCTCGCCGACCTCGTAGCCGAGGTCCGCGGCGATGGTGAGGAGGGAGTCGCGCGTGATGCCCGGCAGGAGGGAGCCGGACAGCTCGGGGGTGACGATGCGGTTGCCGTACACGAAGTACAGGTTCATACCGCCCATCTCCTCGATCCAGCGGCGCTCGATCGCGTCGAGCCAGACCACCTGGTCGCAGCCGTGCTCGATGGCCTGGGCCTGGGCGACGAGGGAGGCGGCGTAGTTCCCGCCCGCCTTCGCGGCGCCGGTGCCGCCGGGCGCGGCGCGCACGTACTCCTCGGACAGCCACACCGAGACCGGCTTGACGCCGCCGGAGAAGTAGGAACCGGCCGGGGAGGCGATCACCAGGAAGAGGTACTCGTTGGCCGGGCGCACCCCGAGGCCGACCTCGGTGGCGATCATGAAGGGCCGCAGGTACAGGGACGCCTCGCCCGCGTCCGGCACCCACGCCTTCTCCTGCCTGACCAGCACGTCGCACGCCTCGATGAAGGTCTCGACCGGCAGCTCGGGCATCGACAGGCGGCGCGCGGAGGACTGGAAGCGCCGCGCGTTGGCCTCGGGCCTGAAGGTGGCCACGGTGCCGTCGGGCTGGCGGTACGCCTTCAGGCCCTCGAAGATCGTCTGCGCGTAGTGCAGCGTCATGTTCGCCGGGTCGATCGAGAGCGGGGCGTACGGCACGAGCTGGGCGTCGTGCCAGCCGCGGCCCTCGGTCCACTTGATGGTGACCATGTGGTCGGTGAAGTACCGCCCGAAGCCGGGGTCGGCCAGGATCGCCTCGCGCTCGGCGGCGGCCAGCGGGTGGGCGGAGGGCTTCAGCTCGATCGTGGGTGTCGTCATGTCCGTGTCCTTCGCCGTGTTCGCTGTCGTTCGCCGTCGTTCGCCGTCGTGCGCTGGCAGGTGCTGTCAGCGCAGGTCAGCCGTTGTCGTTCGCCGTCGTGGCGGCGGGGACACCGGGACAGGTCCTAGGACGTCCGAGCATCCGGTCGCACCGCGGCCCCACCGCCGATTATCGCAGCGGTGGGGCCGGGTACCTACAGGTGGGGCCGGGGCAGCCCCTGGCCTCGAGGCCGGACCGCCGCGTCAGGCGGATACCCGGGCGGCCAGCGCGTCGCCGATCGCGACCGTGCTGCGGGCGGGCTGCCCGGTGCGCTCGGACAGGTCGGCCTGGACGGCGGCGTCGATCCGCTCGGCCTCGGCCTCGTAACCGAGGTGCCGCAGGAGCAGGGCGACCGAGAGCACGGTGGCGGTCGGGTCGGCCTTGGACTGGCCCGCGATGTCGGGCGCGGAGCCGTGCACCGGCTCGAACATCGAGGGGAAGTCGCGGCTGGGGTTGATGTTGCCGCTGGCGGCCACGCCGATGCCGCCGGAGACGGCCGCGGCCAGGTCGGTGATGATGTCGCCGAAGAGGTTGTCGGTGACGATCACGTCGAACCGCTCGGGCTGCGTGACGAGGAAGATCGTCGCCGCGTCCACGTGCAGGTAGTCGGTGCTGACCTCGGGGAACTCGGCGCCGACCTGCTCGAAGATCCGGGTCCACAGGTGGCCCGCGTACACGAGCACGTTGTTCTTGTGCACGAGCGTGAGCTTCTTGCGGGGGCGGGCCTGGGCGCGGGCGTACGCGTCGCGCACCACGCGCTCGATGCCGAAGGCGGTGTTCAGGCTGACCTCGGTGGCCACCTCGTGTTCGGTGCCGGTCCTGATCGAGCCGCCGTTGCCGGTGTACGGGCCCTCGGTGCCCTCGCGGACCACGACGAAGTCGATCTCCGGGGTGCCCGCGAGCGGCGAGGCGACACCGGGGAACAGCTTGCTCGGCCGCAGGTTCACATGGTGGTCGAAGGCGAAGCGGAGCTTGAGCAGGAAGCCGCGCTCCAGCACGCCCGACGGCACCGACGGGTCGCCGATCGCGCCCAGCAGGATCGCGTCGTGCGCCTTGAGCCGGCCGAGGTCGTCGTCGGTCAGCGTCTGACCGGTCGCGTGGTAGCGCTTCGCGCCGAAGTCGAACTCCTCCGTCTCCAGCTTGACGTCCTGCGGAAGCACGGCGGCAAGGACCTTGAGGCCCTCCGTCACGACTTCCTGGCCGATTCCGTCACCGGGGATCACTGCGAGGCTGATGCTGCGAGACATGCCGTGCACCCTACTCCGCGTCCCAGCCTCTGACACGGCGTGTCCGCATGCCGGACGACCGGAGGTACCCGGCATCCTGGGCGTCAGCCGGTCGCCACCCCGCGGGCGGCGCCGGCCGCGCGCCGCTCGTGCGAGGTGCGGTCAGCGGGCCTCGTGGCCCGTGCTGCCGCCGTTGTCGCGGCGGTCCATGCTGCGCTGGAGGGCGCGGAGGGCGTTCTGGCGGGCGGTCTCGTCCATGGTGATCAACTCCAGGGAAAACTTGAGGAGATGGATGGCGGTCGCCACGGAACGGGGCGGGGAGCGGGCGCCGCGGGGGTGACCCGCGCGAAGGGCGCTGCTCGCATCCGCCGCTCGCTCGATGGAGCGAGACGTTCGGCTTCTTACAAAGTTAGGTCAGCGTGGCCGTCCTGTCGCCACAATTACTCGGACTTCCTACTATCTGAGACGACCGTCACTCATGAGGAGGCCCCCGCCACCGGATGGGGACCGGTGACGGGGGCCGCTGAGGGCAGGGCGTGGTCAGCCCTGGTGCGGGTAGCGGTAGTCCGTCGGGGGGACCAGCGTCTCCTTGATGGAGCGCGTGGACGTCCAGCGCAGCAGATTCTGCGCGGCGCCCGCCTTGTCGTTGGTGCCCGACGCCCGGCCGCCGCCGAACGGCTGCTGGCCGACAACGGCGCCGGTCGACTTGTCGTTGATGTAGAAGTTGCCCGCGGCGAACCGCAGCTTCTCCATCACGTCGGCCACCGCGGCCCGGTCCTGCGCGATGACCGAGCCGGTCAGGCCGTACGCCGAGACCGACTCCATCTGCGCGAGCATCGTCTCGAAGTCGGCGTCCTCGTAGACGTACACACCGAGCACCGGGCCGAAGTACTCCTCGCGGAAGATCTCGTTGGCCGGGTCGGTGGAGACCAGGACGGTCGGGCGGATGAAGTACCCGACCGAGTCGTCGTACGTGCCGCCCGCGACGACCTCGATCGTGGGGTCGGCCTTGGCGCGGTCGATGGCGGCCTTGTTCTTGGCGAAGGACCGCTCGTCGATGACGGCGCCGAGGAAGTTGGACAGGTCGGTGACGTCGCCCATGGTGATGCCGTCGACCTCGGCCGCGAACTCCTCCTTGAAGCCGCCGTCCCAGATCGAGCGCGGGATGTAGGCGCGGGAGGAGGCCGAGCACTTCTGGCCCTGGTACTCGAAGGAGCCGCGGGTCAGCGCGGTCTTCAGGATCGCGGGGTCGGCGGACGGGTGCGCGACCACGAAGTCCTTGCCGCCGGTCTCGCCGACGATCCGGGGGTAGGACTTGTAGCCCTCGATGTGCTCGCCGACCGTGCGCCACAGGTGCTGGAAGGTCTTGGTGGAGCCGGTGAAGTGGATACCGGCGAGGTCCGGGTGGGTCAGGGCGACCTCGGAGACGGCGATGCCGTTGCCGGTCACCAGGTTGATGACGCCGTCGGGCAGCCCGGCCTCGCGCAGCACCTTCATCAGCAGGACGGCCGAGTGGGTCTGCGTCGGCGACGGCTTCCACACCACGACGTTGCCCATCAGGGCGGGCGCGGTGGGCAGATTGCCCGCGATGGCCGTGAAGTTGAACGGCGTGATCGCGTAGACGAAGCCTTCGAGCGGGCGGTGGTCGAGGCGGTTCCAGACGCCGGGGGCGTTGGCGACCGGCTGCTCGGCCAGGATCTGGCGCGCGAAGTGGACGTTGAACCGCCAGAAGTCGACCAGTTCGCAGGGGCTGTCGATCTCGGCCTGCTGGGCGGTCTTGCCCTGGCCGAGCATCGTGGAGGCCACGATCGTCTCGCGCCAGGGTCCGGCGAGCAGTTCCGCGGCGCGCAGGATGATCGCGGCGCGGTCGTCGAAGGCCATCGCGCGCCAGGCGGGGGCGGCGGCCAGCGCGGCGTCGACCGCGTCCTGCGCGTCCTGGGCAGTGGCCTCGGCGTAGCTGCCGAGCACGGCGCCGTGGTTGTGCGGCTGCACGACGTCGGAGCGCTCGCCGCCGCCCATGCGCTGCTCGCCGCCGATGAACATCGGCAGGTCGACGGGGTTGCCCGCCAGTTCCTTGAGCTTCGCCTCCAGACGGGCGCGCTCCGGGCTGCCCGGCGCGTACGAGTGCACCGGCTCGTTGACCGGCGCGGGAACCTGGGTCACGGCGTCCATGAAGCGTTTCTCCTTCGGTGAAGAAAGGGGGATCAGCGGGCGGGAGTCGACGGGCGGATCAGGGGCCCGGGACCGGCGGGCCGGATCAGCGGGCGGGAAGGAAGGAGCGGAGGAAGAAGGCGAGGTTCGCCGGGCGCTCCGCGAGGCGGCGCATGAAGTATCCGTACCAGTCTGCGCCGTACGGCACATAGATGCGCATACGTTCGCCTTCGTCCGCGAGCCGCCGCTGCTCCGCGGCCCGGATGCCGTACAGCATCTGGAACTCGTACGACCCGGCCGGCCGGTGGTTGCGCGCCGCCAGGTCCTGCGCGATGGCGATCATGCGCGGGTCGTGCGAGCCGACCATCGGGTAGCCGTCGCCCGCGAAGAGGATCCGCAGCGCCCTGACGTACGCCTTGTCCACGTCGGCCTTGGCCTGGAAGGCGACCTCGGCGGGCTCCTTGTACGCGCCCTTGACCAGCCGCACGCGCGAGCCCGCGACCGCCAGCGCGCGGGCGTCGTCCTCGGTGCGGAAAAGATACGACTGGAGGACGGCGCCGGTGCCGGGGTGCTCGCGGCGCAGCTCGTGGAGTATCGCCAGCGTCGAGTCGACGGTGGTGTGGTCCTCCATGTCGAGGGTGACGGTGGTGCCGACCTCGGCGGCGAGTTCGGCGACCCGCCGTACGTTGGCCAGCGCGATGTCGTGGCCGCCGTCGGGCAGCGTCTGGCCGAAGGCGGACAGCTTCACCGACACCTCGGCGCGGCTGCCGAGGCCGTCGTTCCGCAGCGCTTCCAGCAGCCGCAGATACGCGTCCCTGGTGGCCTGCGCGGTGGCGCGGTCGGTGACGTCCTCACCGAGGTGGTCGAGGGTGACGTCGAGGCCGGAGGCGGTGAGCGACCGCACGGTGTCCATCGCGGGGCGCAGTTCGTCGCCCGCGATGAAGCGGTTCACCACGGGACGGGTGACGGGTGCGGCGGCGACGACGCGGCGCATACGGTCGCTGCGCGAGGCGGCGAGCAACACGGGACCGAGCACGGTGGCTCCTCCGGGACGAGGGCGGTACGAGGGAACGGCCGTCTCCGGCCGTCGCCCCGAATCTAGGATTCGCCTACCCGTTGGACCAGCGACACCTGTCACGCATCAGGGGGTGGTCCCTCATACAGATGTATGAGGGAGAATGGACGAGTGCGTAGTGACTACGGCGGCAGCGGCGGTTTCAGTGGCTTCGGCGGCGATCTCCAGGAGCTGGTCGACGAGGTGTCGGCGCTGCTGGGGGCGCCCGCGACCTTGGAGGACCGGGACTTCCGGCTGATCGCCTTCGGCGTGCACGACGGTGACGACGGCGCGATGGACCCGGTGCGAACCCGGTCGATCCTCACGCGCGGCTCCACCACCGAGGTCCGCGCCTGGTTCGAGCAGTTCGGCATCACCCGCGCCACCGGGCCGGTACGGATTCCGGCCGCGCCCTCGGCGGGCGTCTTCCGCGGCAGACTCTGCCTGCCCGTGCGGCACGGCGGCGTGGTGCACGGCTACGTCTGGCTGCTGGACGAGGCCGAGCACACCGCCACCCAGCTCGACGCGGCGATGGCGGTGGCCGCCAGGATCGGCGACCGGCTCGCGGTGACGGCCCGCGAGGGCGCGGGCACCGGCCGGGCACTGCGCGACCTGCTGACCGCCCGCACCCGCGCCGCCCGCGACAACGCGGAGGACGCGCTGCGTACGGCGCTCGGCCCGGACGCCGACGAGCCGCACGCGCTGGTCTGCATCCGGCCGCCGTCCGGCGGCGAGGACGACCTGCCGGGGCCGCGGACGATCCCGTCGGCCGCCGCGCTCTGTTTCGTGCCGGGCCCGCGCGGCGACTGCGTCGCGCTGCTGGTGCGGCTGCGCACCGTACAACTGCTGGCCACCGCCAGGTCGGCGGCGGCGCGGGTACTCGGGGCGGTGGCCTCGGAGGGCGCGGTGGCCGGGGTCAGCGACGGGCGCAAGTCGCTCGCGGAGCTGCCGGAGGCGTGGCGGGAGGCGGGGGACGCCGCGCGCGCCGCGCTCGCCCAGCCGCTGCACGGGCCGATCGCGAAGTGGTCGGGCATCGGCCCCTACCGCTTACTGACCGCGCTCCCGGCGGACGTCCCGCCGGACCCGGTGATCGCCCCTTTGCTCTCCCCCGCGCACCGCGAACTGGCCCACACCGCAGAGGCGTTCCTCGACAACGCCGGGCAGGCCGGCCGCACCGCCACCGCGCTGGCCATCCACCGCCAGACCCTCTACTACCGGCTCTCGCGCATCGAGCAGTTGACCGGCCTCGACCTGGCCGACGGCGAGTCGCGGCTGCTGCTCCATATGGCCCTGAAGGCGGCGCGGCTGTAGGGCGGCCGGAGATACGACGGCGCCGCCCCCACACCCGGTGGGAGGCGGCGCCGTCGTACGCGTGCGGACCGTCAGTCCGTCAGGTTCACCGCGCGGGCGGACGTCGCGCCGATCTCCGCCGCGATGTCGCTGAGGACACCGGCCGGGATCGTGGAGTCGACAGTGAGGGCGACCAGCGCGTCGCCGCCGGCGGCGGCGCGGGCGACCTGCATACCGGCGATGTTGACGCCGACCTCGCCGAGGATCCGGCCGAGGGTGCCGACGACGCCGGGGCGGTCGGTGTAGCGCAGGAAGGCCATGTGGTCGGCGAGCACCAGGTCGGTGTCGACGTCGCCGACCGCGACGATCTTCTGGATGTTCTTCGGGCCGGCCAGCGTGCCGGAGACCGAGACCTCGGTGCCGTCGGCGAGCGTGCCGCGCACCGTCACCAGATTGCGGTGGTTGGGCGACTCGGAGCTGGTGGTGAGGCGGACCTCGACCCCGCGCTCCTGCGCGAACAGCGGCGCGTTGACGTAGGAGACCGTCTCGGCGACGACATCCTCGAACACGCCCTTGAGCGCGCTGAGTTCCAGCACCTTCACGTCGTGCTGGGTGATCTCGCCGGAGACCTCGACGTCGAGGCGGGCCGCGACCTCCCCGGCCAGCGCGGTGAAGATCCGGCCGAGCTTCTCGGCGAGCGGCAGACCGGGCTTGACGTCTTCGGCGATGACGCCGCCCTGGACGTTGACCGCGTCCGGGACCAGCTCACCGGCGAGCGCGAGGCGCACCGAGCGGGCGACGGCGATGCCCGCCTTCTCCTGCGCCTCGTCGGTGGAGGCGCCCAGGTGCGGGGTGGCCACCACGTTGTCGAACTGGAACAGCGGGGAGTCGGTGCACGGCTCCTTGCTGTATACGTCGAGACCCGCGCCCGCGACCCGGCCCTCCTTGAGCGCCGAGGCCAGCGCCTCCTCGTCCACGATCCCGCCGCGCGCGGCGTTCACGATCCGGACCGACGGCTTGACCTTGTGCAGCGCCTCGTCACCGATCAGGCCGAGCGTCTCGGGCGTCTTGGGCAGGTGCACGGTGATGAAGTCCGCGGTTTCGAGCAGCTCGTCCAGCGTGAGCAGCTTGACGCCCATCTGCGCGGCGCGCGCGGGCTGCACGTAGGGGTCGTACGCGACGATGTTCATCCCGAAGGCGGACATCCGCTGGGCGACCAGCACGCCGATCCGGCCGAGGCCGACGACGCCGAGGGTCTTCTCGCTCAGCTCGACGCCGGTGTACTTGTTCCGCTTCCACTCGCCGTTCTTGAGCGCGGCGTTGGCCGGGGCGATGTTGCGCGCGCTGGCGATGATCAGACCGCAGGCCAGCTCGGCGGCGGTCACGATGTTGGAGGTCGGCGCGTTGACGACCATGACGCCGGCCTTGGTGGCGGCGGAGACGTCGACGTTGTCGAGGCCGACGCCCGCGCGGGCGACGACCCGGAGTTTGCTCGCGGCGGCCACGGCTTCCGCGTCGACCTTGGTGGCGCTGCGGATCAAGATCGCGTCGACATCGGTGATCGCGGACAGCAGATCGGCTCGGTCCGCCCCGTTGCAGTGCCGGATCTCGAAGTCCGGGCCGAGCGCGTCCACCGTGGCGGGCGACAGCTCTTCTGCGATGAGTACGACAGGCTTCTGGCTCACGTGGTCCTCACTTGTCCTTCGTGGGCGGCCGGTCCCGCGGTCGCTCCAGGGAGGGAGGGGATGGCATGCCGCGTGGAAGACGCACGACGCTGTGAGCCTGACGCGCTTGTTAAGGCAGTGTATCGGCGCGTTGACGGGCACCCTACGCCTTGGTGTAAGGATCACCCGAAGGTGGTTGTACGCCACGGCCAAGGGGCTTCTCACCCGCCGGACAGACCCCTTGGGCCGCCCGGCGGCCGAGAGCCCCCGAGACCGCGGGAGGGGTGTTACGCCTCTTCGTCGACCCAGCTCATCAGCTTGCGCAGCTTGCGGCCGGTCGTCTCCAGCAGGTGGTCCTCGTCGGCCTTCTTGTACTCGTTGTACTTCGGCAGACCGGCGTTGTACTCGGCGATCCAGTTGTTGGCGAAGGTGCCGTCCTGGATCTCGCCGAGGATCTTCTTCATCTCGGCCTTGGTGTTCTCGTTGATGATCCGCGGGCCGGAGACGTAGTCGCCCCACTCGGCGGTCTCGGAGACCGACCAGCGCATCTTCTCCAGGCCGCCCTCGTACATGAGGTCCACGATCAGCTTCAGCTCGTGGAGGCACTCGAAGTACGCGATCTCCGGCTGGTAGCCCGCCTCGACCAGGGTCTCGAAGCCGGCCTTGACCAGCGCGGAGGTGCCGCCGCACAGGACCGCCTGCTCGCCGAAGAGGTCGGTCTCGGTCTCCTCGGTGAAGGTGGTCTTGATGACGCCGGCGCGGGTGCCGCCGATGCCCTTGGCGTACGACAGGGCCAGCGGGAAGCCCTTGCCGGTGGCGTCCTGCTCGACGGCGGCGATGCAGGGCACGCCGCGGCCTTCCTCGTACTGACGGCGGACCAGGTGGCCGGGGCCCTTGGGGGCGACCATGCACACGTCGACACCGGCCGGCGGCTTGATGAAGCCGAACCGGATGTTGAGGCCGTGGCCGAAGAAGAGGGCGTCGCCGTCCTTCAGGTTGTCCTTGATGGACTCCTCGTAGACCTTGGCCTGGATCGGGTCCGGGACCAGGATCATGATCACGTCGGCCTCGGCGGCGGCCTCGGCCACCGACACCACACGCAGGCCCTGCTCCTCGGCCACGGTCTTGGACTTGGAGCCCTCGTGCAGACCGACGCGCACGTCGACGCCCGAGTCACGCAGCGACAGCGCGTGGGCGTGGCCCTGGCTGCCGTATCCGATGACCGCGACCTTGCGGCCCTGGATGATGGACAGGTCGGCGTCGTCGTCGTAGAACAGCTCGGCCACTTCGGGTCTCTCCTTGGATCGGGTTGTACGGCCCACCGTACGACGGGTGGGGACACGGGGGTTGCGGGGTCTCGCCATACGGATTCGGGCGAGGAGGCGTTACGTGACGCCGCGGTGCTACGCGGAGCGGTCCAGCGCGCGCAGGCTGCGGTCGGTGATGGAACGGGCGCCCCGGCCGACGGCGATGGTGCCGGACTGGACGAGTTCCTTGATGCCGAAGGGCTCCAGCATCTTGAGCATGGCCTCCAGCTTGTCGGCGCCGCCGGTGGCCTCGATGGTGACGGCCTCCGGGGAGACGTCCACGGTCTTGGCGCGGAAGAGCTGGACGATCTCCACGATCTGGGAGCGCGAGTCGTTGTCGGCCCGCACCTTCACCAGAACGAGTTCGCGCTGAACCGCCGACGCGGGGTCGAGTTCGACGATCTTCAGCACGTTGACGAGCTTGTTGAGCTGCTTGGTGACCTGCTCCAACGGCAGTTCGTCCAGCACGTTGACCACGATGGTGATGCGGGAGATCTCGGGGTGCTCGGTGGTGCCGACCGCGAGGGAGTCGATGTTGAAGCCGCGCCGGGAGAACAGCGCGGTGATCCGGGCGAGGACACCGGGCTTGTTCTCCACCAGGACGGAGAGGGTGTGCTTGGACATGGTCGGGATTCCTTCTCTCACGTGTCCGCGGTCGCTTCAGTCGTCCAGCTCGTCGCTGAAGTCCGGGCGGACGTCGCGGGCGGCCATGATCTCGTCGTTGGAGGTGCCTGCGGCGACCATCGGCCACACCATCGCGTCCTCGTGGACGATGAAGTCCACGACGACGGGGCGGTCGTTGATGGAGTTGGCCTTGGCGATGACCGCGTCCAGCTCCTCGGGGGTCTCGCAGCGCAAGCCCACGCAGCCCATCGCCTCGGACAGCTTCACGAAGTCCGGGACGCGGGTGCCGCGGTTCTGGATGGAGCCGACGCCCTGCGTGGAGCCGGGGACGTTCTCGGCGCCGGAGTGCAGCACGGTGTTGGAGAACCGCTCGCCGTAGAAGAGGTTCTGCCACTGGCGGACCATGCCCAGCGCGCCGTTGTTGATGATCGCAATCTTGATCGGGATGTTGTTGAGCGCGCAGGTGACCAGTTCCTGGTTGGTCATCTGGAAGCAGCCGTCGCCGTCGATCGCCCAGACCGTGGCCTCGGGGCGGCCGGCCTTGGCGCCCATGGCGGCCGGGACCGCGTAGCCCATGGTGCCCGCGCCGCCGGAGTTGAACCAGGTGGAGGGCTTCTCGTACTTGATGAACTGGGCGGCCCACATCTGGTGCTGGCCGACGCCCGCGGCGAACAGCGTGCCCTCCGGGGCGAGTTGGCCGATCCGCTCGATGACCTGCTGCGGGGACAGACTGCCGTCGGAGGGCAGGTCGTAGCCGAGCGGGTAGGTGTTGCGCCAGAAGTTCAGGTGCTCCCACCAGCCGGTGTAGTCGCCCTTGTGACCGGCCTCGTGGTCGGCCTGGACGGCGACGATCAGATCGGCGAGCACCTCGCGGGCGTCACCGACGATCGGGACGTCCGCGACGCGGTTCTTGGAGATCTCGGCCGGGTCGATGTCGGCGTGCACGATCTTGGCGTACGGCGCGAAGGTGTCGAGGCGGCCGGTGACGCGGTCGTCGAAGCGGGCGCCGAGGGCGACGATCAGGTCGGCCTTCTGGAGCGCGGTGACCGCGGCGACGTCGCCGTGCATGCCGGGCATGCCGACGTGCTGCGGGTGGCTGTCGGGGAAGGAGCCGAGCGCCATCAAGGTGGTGGTGACGGGCGCGCCGGTCAGTTCTGCGAGGATGCGCAGCTCGCCGGTGGCGCGGGCCTTCATGACGCCGCCGCCGACGTAGAGCACGGGGCGCTTGGCCTCGTTGATCAGCCGGGCGGCCTCGCGGATCTGCTTGGCGTGCGGCTTGGTCACCGGACGGTAGCCGGGCAGGTCCTGCTGCGGCGGCCAGGAGAACGTCGTCTCGTTCTGCATCGCGTCCTTGGCGATGTCGACCAGGACCGGGCCGGGGCGGCCGGTGGAGGCGATGTGGAACGCCTCGGCGATGGTGCGCGGGATGTCGGCCGCGTCGGTGACCAGGAAGTTGTGCTTGGTGATCGGCATGGTGATGCCGCAGATGTCCGCCTCCTGGAAGGCGTCGGTCCCGATGGCCTTGGCGGCGACCTGCCCGGTGATGGCGACGATCGGCACCGAGTCCATGTGGGCGTCGGCGATCGGCGTCACGAGGTTGGTCGCGCCGGGGCCCGAGGTGGCCATGCACACGCCGACCTTGCCGGTGGCCTGTGCGTAGCCGGTGGCGGCGTGACCCGCGCCCTGCTCGTGCCTGACCAGGATGTGCCGGACCTTCGCGGAGTCCATGAGCGGGTCGTACGCGGGCAGGATCGCGCCCCCGGGAATGCCGAATACCGTGTCGGCGCCAACGGCCTCGAGGGAGCGGATGAGCGACTGCGCGCCCGTCATGCGCTCGGGGGTGGCTGCTGCGGCGGGAGCCGCGCTGCGGGTCCGCGGCTGCGGATGGTGGGACCCGTTGGCCTGCTCGGTCATCTGCGTTCTCTTCTCTCGAAGATGGGGGTGATGAGGGTTTTGTGGGGGTGTCCGACGGGGGCCGGACAACAAAAAACCCCTCGTGCCGTGAGGCAAGCGAGGGGAGCGCGTCGGTGCGTGTGCGAGGCTGTACGGCCTCGGTCAGCCGACGCGCTTTCCAAGTACGAGAATTCGGGTGCGCATGGCCTTGACCTTCCTCCCGGACCCCGGCGGGTGTCAAGCCGGTGGGACACGCGTCTCAGTATTTGAGCGACGCGAGGGCAGCGGAAGTCCGTTCGATGTGACCTGTTCACGGGGTGTTTCCCGCGGTACGGGATAGCCCCCGCGGGTCAGCGAGCCGCGCAGCCGGTGCTCGTCCAGCGGCCCGGAGAAGGCCATGCCCTGGCCGTGCGTACAGCCCATGTCGCGCAGGACGTGCAGCTGCTCGGGGCGGTCCACGCCGTCGGCGACGCTGCCCACGCCCAGGTCGTGGGCGATCCGCAGCAGACCGCGGGTGATCTTGTGCAGCCGGGCCGACTCCACGACGCCCTCCACGAAGCAGCGGTCGAGCTTGACGAGGTCGACGGGGAGCCTGCGCAGCGCGGTGAGCGAGGCGTAGCCGCCGCCGAAGCCGCCGAGCGCGATCCGTACGCCCATCCTGCGCAGCGCGGACAGCCGCCGCTCCAGGTCGTCCAGGGCGATCCGGGGGTCACCGCCCGCCAGCTCCAGGACGAGGCCGCCGGGGGGCAGTCCGTGGCGGGTGAGCATGGTCTCGATGCCGGACACGGGGAGGTCGCGGTGGAGCAGGCGGTGGGCGGGGAGCCGGACGGCGACGGGGACGGTGTGACCGGCCCCGTACCGCAGCGCCGCCTGCTCCACCGCCTGTTCCAGCAGCCACCGCCCCAGCTCTAAGGACCGGTCGGTGTCCTCGGTGGCGCGCAGGAATTCGGCGGGGGTGAAGAGGATGCCCTGCGCGGACCGCCAGCGGGCCTGCGCCTCGACGGAGGTGACCCGGCCGCTGTCCAGTTCCACCACGGGCTGGTGGAGCAGGGTGAACTCGCCGTCGTGCAGCGCCTTGCGGAGCCTGCCGGCCAGTTCGGTGCGGCGGACGACGTCGGCCTGCATCTGCGGTGCGTAGACCTCGACGCGGCCCTTGCCCGCCTGCTTGGCGCGGTACATCGCCAGGTCCGCGTTGCGCATCAGCTCGCCGGGGGTGGCGCCGGGTTCGGCGAAGGCGATGCCGATGCTGGCGGCGACCCGTACCTCGCCGCCCTCCACCCCGTACGGCTCGCAGAGCACCGATCGCAGGCGTTCCGCGATGTCGAGGATCTGGAACTCGCGCTCACGCGGGTCGGCGCTGGCACCGCAGACCAGGGCGGCGAACTCGTCGCCGCCGAGCCGGGCCGCGGTGTCGCCGGAGCGCAGCGCGTCCCGTATCCGCCGGGCGGCCTGGACGAGCAGTTCGTCGCCCGCCTGGTGGCCGACCGTGTCGTTGACGGCCTTGAAGCCGTCGAGGTCGACGTAGAGCAGGGCGGCGTGGGCGTCACCGGCCCGCCGGCCGCTCAGGGCGCGGGTGACGCGCTCGGTGAACAGCGCGCGGTTGGGCAGGTCGGTGAGCGGGTCGTGCGAGGCGTTGTGCTGCAACTGGGCCTGGAGCCTGACGCGTTCGGTGACGTCCCGGCTGTTGAAGATCAGGCCGCCCTGGTAGCGGTTGACGCTGGACTCGACGCTGAGCCAGCAGTCGTCGGCCATCGAGCCGTCCTGGTTGCGGGTGTGGCCGGAGCGGATGCGGCACTCGATCCGGGTGGCGGGTTCGTCGCCGGGCGGCGCGGCGAGGAATCTGCGGACCTCGTGGACGACGCGTCCCAGGTCGTCGGGGTGGATGTGCGCGGCCAGTTCGGTGCCGACCAGTTCCTCCGGGTCACGGCCGTAGACGCCCTGCGCGGCGGGGCTGACGTAGCGCAGCACTCCGGTGGGCGCGGCGATCATGATGACGTCGCTCGACCCCTGGACCAGGGAGCGGAAGTGGTTCTCCTTCTGGGCCAGTTCCTGGGTGAGCGAGATGTTGTCGAGCAGCATGATGCCCTGGCGTACGACGAGGGCGAGGACGACGGTGCAGCCGGTGAAGAGGACGACGCGGTCGCACTTCTGGCCGGTTATCACGTTGTAGAGGATGCCGAGGGTGCAGACGGCGGCGGCCAGATACGGCGTGAGGGCGGCGAGCGAGCCGGTGACCTTGCGGGTCGCGGTGGCGGTGCGCCGCACCGGGTCGGTGCGGGTGCCGGTCCACGGCGCGTATGCCAGCAGCATGCTGCCCGCGAACCAGCCCGCGTCGAGGATCTGGCCCGAGCGGTAGTGCTCGCGCAGGATCGGCGAGGTGAACAGGGCGTCGCACAGCACGGTCATGGCGAGCGCGGCGATGGCGGTGTTGACCGCGGCGCGGTTGGCGGCCGAGCGCCGGAAGTGCAGTGCGAGCACCATGCTGACCAGGACGATGTCCAGCAGCGGGTAGGCCAGCGAGAGCGCCATGCGGGCGGTGCTCGGGCCGTCCCAGGCCGCGGTGTGGGCCAGCGCCAGGCTCCACGACAAGGTGAGCAGCGAGCCGCCGATCAGCGACGCGTCCAGCGCCAGGCAGACCCAACCGGCCCTGGTGACCGGGCGTTTGGCCAGGACGAGCAGGCCGATGATGGCGGGCGGCGCGAACATCAGGAAGCAGAAGTCGGCGGCGGAGGTCTGCGGCACCGGGCGGCGCAGCACCACCTCGTACCAGCCCCAGATGCCGTTGCCGAGCGCGACCATCGCGGAGGAGACCGCGAACAGCAGCCAGGCGGGGCGGTGTTGGCCGCAGACCTTGCGCGCGTAGACCAGCGAGGAGACGGTGGCGGTGGCCGCGGCGGCGGAGAGGCCGAAGTCACCCATGACCAGGGCGACTTCGCTGGAGCCCCAGCCGAGCACGGCGCCGGTGGTGTAGCCGCCGCACAGGACCGCGACCAGCAGTTGGGGCAGCAGGCCCGCCCCCCGGCCGCCGCGCGCCGAAGGGCGGGCGAGCACCGCCCCGGTGGAACTCACCGTGCGGTCCGGTGTCGTCGGCGCGGGCCGAACGGCCGCGGTGTGCTGCTCAGTACGGCGCTCTGGGCCCGCGCGCTGGAGTGACCGGAGTAAGTCCATTGGCCGTGCATCGCCCGTCGCCCCCCTTCACTTGCTCGTCGTTCACATCACCGTGGCCGTCCCTCCCGGCCCCGGTGAGTCCCCCGATCGGGACGATACACCAGATCCGTCACTCAGGGACATAGTTCCTCTACTCAGCGTAACCACAGGGAAGATGGCGGATGCGCGTGCGGTCGCCGCGTGCCGAAGGGCCGTCCTCCCCCGTGCTGTAGGCGTGCCCGCCCCGCATCACGAATACGCATCGGCCGCGCGCGGGGCGTCTCGGTCGGGCCATCGGCCGGTCAGCCGGTCGGTGGGCCGGCCGGTCAGCTCGTCGCGACGACGTTCTCCAGCGGTTCACCGGCCGCGAAGCGTACGAGCTGCTCGCGGATCAGCCGCTGGGCGCGCGGCATGAAGGCGGAGGTGCTGCCGCCCACGTGCGGGCTGATCAGCACGCCCGGCGCGTGCCACAACGGGTGCCCCGCGGGCAGCGGTTCGGGGTCGGTGACGTCGAGCGCCGCGGTCAGCCGCCCCGCCCCGGTCTCGGCGAGCAGCGCCTCGGTGTCGACGACCGGGCCGCGCGCCATGTTCACCAGCAGCGCGCCGTCCTTCATCCGGGCCAGGAACTCCGCGCCGGCCAGGCCGCGGGTCTGCTCGGTCAGCGGGGTGGTGAGCACCACCACGTCGGCGGACGGAAGGAGGCGCGGCAGCTCCGAGAGGGCGTGCACCGGTCCGCGCGGCGCGTTCCTGGCGCCGCGCGCCACCCGCACCACCTCGCACTCGAACGGGATCAGCCGCTCCTCGACGGCCGCGCCGATCGAGCCGTACCCGACGATCAGCACCTCGCGGTCGGCGAGCGCCGGGTAGAAACCGCCGTGCCACTCCTCGGCGTCCTGGCCGCGCACGAAGCGCGGGATGCCGCGCAGCGAGGCGAGGACGAGCGCGAGGGCGAGCTCCGCGGTGCTCGCCTCGTGCACCCCGCGCGCGTTGCACAGGCTCACGCCGGGCGGCAGTCGCTCCAGGTGCGGCAGGATGTGGTCCACTCCGGCGCTGAGCGTCTGCACGGCGCGCACCCCGGTCATCCGCGGCAGCGGCAGCGCTCCCGCGGTCGCGCCCTTCATGTAGGGGACGACGTAGAAGGCGGCGTCCGCCGGGTCGGCGGGGAAGTCGCCGTCACCGTCCCAGAAGACGTACTCGAAGGCGTCCGGCAGTCCGTCCACGCCCTCGGGCGGCACGGAGAGCCACACCTGGGGACGGCGGTCTCGGGTCATGTCGTTCATGGTCAGGAGGCTATGACACAGTGGGGCGGCGGCTGGGATCGGTCCGGCGGATCACGAACGGCCCTTTGAGGGAGGACGGTCGGGTGGAGCGCAGGACAATCGGTGCAGCAGCTCTCGAAGTGGGCGCCGTGGGCCTGGGATGCATGCCGATGAGCTGGGCGTACAGCACCTCGCGCCAGGACGGCGAGACGTCGCTGCGGGCCGTGCACACCGCGCTCGACTCGGGTTCGACGCTGCTGGACACCGCCGACATGTACGGCCCGTTCACCAACGAGCTTCTGCTGGGGCGGGTGTTGAGGGAGCGGCGGCGCGACGCGTTCGTCTCCACCAAGTGCGGGCTGCTCGTCGGCGAGCAGCACATCGTCGCCAACGGACGCCCCGGGTACGTCAAACGCGCCTGCGACGCGTCGCTGCGCCGCCTCCAGACCGACGTCATCGACCTCTACCAGCTCCACCGGGTGGACGCCGAGGTGCCCATCGAGGAGACCTGGGGCGCGATGGCGGAACTGGTCGCGGCGGGCAAGGTGCGGGCGCTGGGCCTGTGCGCGGTCGGCGCGCGCGGCAACCGCCGTACCGGCGCGCACCTGCACGACGAGACGATCCGGCACCTCGTACGCGCCCAGCAGGTCTTCCCGGTCAGCTGTGTGCAGGCCGAGCTGTCGGTGTGGGCGGCCGAGGCCCTGGAGTCGCTGCTGCCGTGGTGCGCGGCGCGCGGGATCGGCTTCATGGCCGCGATGCCGTTGGGCAACGGCTTCCTCACCGGCACGCTGACGCCAGGCGGCGGTTTCGAGCCGGACGACCTGCGCGCCCGGCATCCGCGCTTCACCGCCGAGATGATGGCCGCCAACCAGCCCGTGGTGGCCGGACTGCGCCGGGTGGCCCAGCGGCACGACGCGACCGCCGCCCAGGTCGCCCTGGCCTGGGTCCTCGCCCAGGGGCCGCACGTCGTGCCGGTCCCCGGCGCCAAGTCGGCCCGCTGGACGGCCGAGAACGCCGGAGCCGCGCGGCTGCGGCTCACCTCGGACGACCTGTCGGAGATCGCGGAGCTGCCCGCCGCGCGCGGCTCGTGGGACTGACGCGGGTCTGCCGTACGGCCCCGGCGGGTACGGGTGATCGGCGGGCGGGACGCCGCTCGCGTGTGATGTGCTGGGGCGAAACGAGGGAGTGAGCGCCATGAGGTCTTGGAGCGCAGTGCACCGCGGACCGGTCCGCCGGACGGCGGCCGGGACCATGGCCGCCGTGGCCGTACTCGTCCTCGGCGGCTGCTCGTCGGACGGCCCGAATCTCGTCACTCCCCGGCCGTCGGGCAGTGGCGCCTCGCCGTCCGCGCCCTCCCCGAGCGGCGGCACGGCCGGGACCACCGCGCCGCCCACCAGCCCGTCGGAGTCCGCCGCGCCCGCCAAGGGCACCGCGAAGGTGACCGGCACCGTCGCCTCCGGGCTCGACACCCCGTGGGGTGTCGCGACGCTGCCCGACGGCACCATGCTGGTCGGCTCCCGCGACACCGGCCGGATCGTCCGCGTGGACCCGGTCAAGAAGACCACCAGCGCGGTCGGCACCGTGCCCGGCGTCCAGGCGGGCGGCGAGGGCGGCCTGCTCGGCCTCGCGGTCTCCCCCGACTTCGGCTCCGACCGGCTCGTCTACGCGTACTTCACGACCGCGTCGGACAACCGCATCGTCCGCATGCTGTACGACACCTCGCACGCCGAGGGCCAGCAACTCGGCGCCCCCGACACGATCCTGCGGGGCATCCCCAGCGGCACCATCCACAACGGCGGGCGGATCGCCTTCGGCCCCGACAAGATGCTGTACGCCGGGACCGGTGAGACCAACCAGCGCGGGCTCGCGCAGGACAAGTCCTCGCTCGCCGGGAAGATCCTGCGGATGACGCCCGACGGGCAGCCGCCGAAGGACAACCCCACGCCCGGCTCCCTCGACTACTCCGACGGCCACCGCAATGTGGAGGGCCTGGCCTGGGACGACAAGGGCCGCCTGTGGGCCTCGGAGTTCGGCCAGGACACCTGGGACGAGCTGAATCTCATCGAGCCCGGCAAGAACTACGGCTGGCCGGTCGTCGAGGGCATCGCGCACCGCGCGGGGTACGTCGACCCCGTCGTACAGTGGCACACCGACCAGGCGTCGCCCAGCGGGATCGCCTACGCCGCCGGGTCCATCTGGATGGCCGCCCTCCACGGCGCCCGGCTGTGGCGCATCCCCCTCGACGGCACCCGCACCGCCGCCGCCCCGCAGTCCTTCTTCACCGGCACCTACGGCCGCCTGCGCACCGTCGTCGCCGCCGACGACGGCACCTTGTACCTGACGACCAGCAACACCGACGGCCGCGGCACCCCCGCCAAGGGCGACGACCGCATCCTGCACCTCACGGTGAGCTGACCCGCGCGGGCGGCGTCAGGACGCCGCCGGGGCGAAGAGATTCAGCCGGTGGGCCAGCGCGGCGGCCTCACCGCGGGTGGACAGCGAAAGCTTGGCGAGGATGTTGGAGACGTGGACGCTCGCCGTCTTGGGTGAGATGAACAGGACTTCGGCGACCTGACGGTTGGTGAGGCCGTCGGCGACCAGGCGGAGCACGTCGCGTTCACGGGCGGTGAGCCCGAGGGATTCGACGGGGTCCGCGGCGGGAGGCGCGGGGCTGTCCAGAGGCAGGCGACCGCGCTGGGCCAGTCGGGTGATCCGGTCGCGCAGGGGGCGCGCGGCGAAGGCGTCCGCCGTCGCGTACGCCTGCGCGAGCAGGCACCCGGCCTCCTCACGGCCCTCGGACCCCGCGGCCAGCAGCGCCTCGGCGTGCCGGTGGCGTACGGCGGCCAGTTCGTACGGCCGTTCCTGGCGGGCGAAGGCGAGCGCGGCGGCGGCCCACAGGTCGGGCTCCGTACGGCCTTCTGCGCGGGCCAGTTCGGCGTCGACCACCAAGGCGTACGCCTCGGCGAGCGGCGTCGGCCGGGACAGCTCGCGGGCGGCGGCGCGGATACGTTCCAGGACGCGCGGGTCGGCGGCGCCGTCGGCCTCGGCGGCGGCTCCCGCGGCGAGCAGAGGCCAGGCGAAGCGGGTGGTACCGGTGGCGAAGCCGCTGTCGATCGCGCCGAGGAGTTCGCGGCGCGCGTCGTCGAACCGGCCCTGGGCCGAGGCCAGTTGGAGTGCCAGGGTGCGGCTCGGGATGAGGTGCTGCGGCTGCGTGTCGTGGAGGAGGCCGGCCCGGGCGGCGGCCTGGTAGCGGACGGCGGCCTCGGTGTCGCCGAGCAGCAGGGCGAGGAATCCGTGGTGCATCTCGATGCCCGCGCGCGGATACGAGCCGTCGGCGTACCGCAGCGCCTCGGCGAGGGCGACGGCGGCCTCCGCGTACCGGCCGAGGGAGATCAGCGACTCGCCCTCGTTGGTGAGCAGCCACGAGCGGATGCCGAGCGAGACGCGCGCGCCGATCAGCCGCTGGCCCTCGCGGGCGACGGCGACCGCCTCGCGGGAGCGGCCCGCGCCCTCCAGGACGGAGGACAGATTGCCGTAGGTGCGGGCGATGGCGCCGGGCACCGCGTGGTCGCCGCTGAGCAGCCGCCGTACCTCCTCGACCTCCGCGATGCCGCCGTCGATGTCACCGCCGTCGGCCTGGAGCAGGCCGAGGGTGACGCGGGCGTGCAGTTCGGTGTCGCGGGCGCCGGCCTGCCGGGCGTACTCGACGGCGCGGCACCCGATGTCGATGCCCTCGGCGCCGGATTTGTGCACCATGATCCAGCTCGCGATCATCGTGAGGACCTCGGCGTGCGCGGCGGACGGCGGCTGGCCGCGGACCAGTTCGCGGGCGCGCGACAGCTCGTCCCAGCCGTCGCCGCGGCCGAGCGCCTCGGTGACCCGGGAGCGCTGCGCCCAGAACCAGGCGGCGCGCAGCGGGTCGTCTCCGCTGTCGTCGCGGTCCATCAGCCGCAGTGCCCGCTTGGCCATCGCGTGCGCGCGTTCCCGCTCGCCGCCGAGCCGGGCGGCGACGGTGACCTCGGCGAGCAGGTCGAGCAGGCTCAGCGGGGTGTCGGGGTGGCAGCCGCACGCCGGGTACGCCTCCGCGTAGTCGGCGGGCCGCAGCTCGGCGCGGGTCTCCTCGGGGGCGTCGTCCCACAGTTCGAGCGCGCGTTCCAGCAGCCGGTACTGCTCGGCGTACGCGTGCCGCCGCCTGGCCTCGACGGAGGCGCGCAGGACGGCGGGCAGCGCTTTGGCCGGGTCGTGGGCGGCGTACCAGTAACTGGCGAGCCGCGCGGCCCGCTCGTCGGCGCGGACGAGCGTCGGGTCGGCCTCGACGGCCTGCGCGTACCGCCGGTTGATCCGGCTGCGCTCGCCGGGCAGCAGGTCGTCGCCGACGGCCTCGCGGACCAGGGAGTGCCGGAAGCGGTAGCCCTCACCGCTGTCGGAGGGCAGCAGGATGTTGGCGCCCACGGCGGTGCGCAGCGCGTCCAGCAGGGCGTCCTCGTCCAGTCCCGTGATGGCTTCGAGCAGCCGGTACTCCACCGTGCTGCCGCCTTCCGCGACGAATTTCGCCACCCGCTGGGCGTCGTCAGACAGCGCCTCGACGCGGACCAGCAGCAGGTCGCGGAGGGATTCGCTGATGCCGGTGGCGCAGCCGCGGGTGATGCTGCACGCCAGCTCCTCGACGAAGAAGGGGTTGCCGTCCGAGCGGGTGAAGACCTCGTCCACGACGGCGTCCGCGGGCTCCGCGCCGAGGATCGACGCGAGCTGACGGCGCACTTCGGCGCGGCTGAAGCGCGGCAGCTCGATGCGCTTGACGGTCCGCAGCCGGTCGGTCTCGGCGAGGAAGGGCCGCAGCGGGTGCCTGCGGTGGATGTCGTCGGCGCGGTAGGTGCCCGCGATCAGCACGCGGGCGCGCTGGAGCGAGCGGAAGAGATACGCCAGCAGCTCGCGGGTGGAGCGGTCGGCCCAGTGCAGGTCCTCCAGGACGACGACGAGCGTACGGTCGGCGCCGAGCCGTTCCAGCAGGCGGGCGGTGAGCTCGAAGAGGCGGACCCGGCCGTCCTCGTCGTGCGGGTCGCGCGGCAGGCCGCCGCCGGATTCGGCCAGCTCGGGCAGCAGCCGGGCCAGCTCGGCCTCCTGCCCGGCCGCGGCGGCCGTCAGCTCGGCGCCGAGCGCCCGGTACAGGGCGCGCAGCGCCGTCGAGATCGGGGCGAACGGCAGTCCGTCCGCGCCGATCTCCACGCAGCCGCCGACCGCGGTGACCGCTCCGGCCGCCCGCGCGGCGGCCACGAATTCCTCGGTCAGCCGGGTCTTGCCGACCCCGGCCTCCCCGCCGATCAGCACCGCCTGCGGCTCCCCCGCCGCCGCGGCGGCCAGCGCGGCGCCGAGCTTCGCCAGCTCGGCGTCACGGCCAATGAAC
Source organism: Streptomyces sp. NPDC008139 (assembly GCF_042957025.1). Classification (NCBI taxonomy): domain Bacteria; kingdom Bacillati; phylum Actinomycetota; class Actinomycetes; order Kitasatosporales; family Streptomycetaceae; genus Streptomyces; species Streptomyces sp. NPDC008139. Next base: position 385,270 of record NZ_JBIBHM010000007.1, on the reverse strand, counting down.
TCGGGACTCAGCGACTGCGTCTGCACGCTGCCGAGCATCGCACGCCCACGCCTTCCCCCGACACCGATTACCCGGGCGGCGCCTTGCCCGTCCCTCCCGCCCGGCGCGGGAGAGGGGCCGCCCGCCGGGGGCGGCCCCTGCGCCCGCGCACCCGGCAGCGCGGTCGCGGTGGTCCCGGCCGACGCCGGGGCCGGGCTCGGCGGAATCATGCGGCGTGGTGGCGGGCTCGGCCGCGGGACGGGCGCGGGGAGGCGGGGGCCTCCGCGGCCGAGTCCGCCTCGGTGCCGGTGCGGGCGGCGGTCCTGGTGGTCCTGCGGTTCCTGCGGGCGGCGTCACGGGCGGCCTTGGCGTCCCGGGCCAGCCGCCAGGCGTCGGCGCGGTGCTGGAGGTCGTCACGGCGGGCCTGCTGGAGTTCGTAAGCGAACATCGGTCTCTCCCCTTGGATGATGTGCTTGTTCCGATGCCACAAGCTTCGTCTCCAAGGGGGTCCCGCCACATCGGGCAGTTGCCGCAACTCTCGGCCTCAGGGGGCCTTAGACGGCCGCCCCGTACGGGGTGCGGGTGCCTTAGACGCTCACCGCGCGGGGGTCAGGACGCGGGGACCGTAGGGGGGTCAGGACGCGGGGACCTTAGGGAGGTCGGCGAATACGTCGAACCACATGGCGCCCGCGATGAGCAGGCCGATGAAGGCCAGGACGACACCGCCCCAGGCCAGCGCCTGGCTCCAGTGGCCGCGGGCGGCGCGGGCCCGGGAGGCCGGGTGCAGCAGCACCCCGCCGCAGACGATCAGCGCGACGACCGCGAAGATGCCGTTGACCAGGGCGATCGCGTGCCAGGGCGTGCCGTATCCGGCGGCGATCTGCTGCTTGGCGGTGCCGCTGGACGTCTTGATCTGGCCGATCAGGCCCTGCCGCTGGGAGACGACGTTGCTGAGCCAGGTGCCGGTGAGCGAGGACAGCGCGAGCGCGGCGCCCGCGACGGCGGCGGCGCCGGTCACGATGGCGGAGGCGGCGGACGGCGCCGCGGGCTCCGCGGCGAGGGCGTCGTCCTCCTCGTCGTCGCCGGCTCCGTCGCCGATCACCTCGTAGTCGGTCTCGTCCACGACTTCGAGGTCGGCCGCGGTCTCCGCGGCGGGGGTGCCGGGCTTCTCCTGCGCGGGCTCGGTCCCGCTCTCGGTCTCGGCGTCGGTCACTGTGGGGGGCTTGGTGGTCTCCATGGTCCGCACCGTAGGGATGCTTTCTGAGAGCGGACTGAGAGTCGTCTGAGAGTGCCCGCCTCAACCTGTGAGATCCGCTGTCCACATCCCGGCCGGGCCCGGCCGAGGCCGCCCCCGGCGAAGTGGGCTGCCCACGGCGACGGGGGCCGCCCACGGCCGAGGGCGGCCCCCGCCACGGGGAACCGCCCTCGTAGAACCGTCCAGCACACGCGGGCGGCCTGGCCTCAGCCCTGCACGCCCAGCTTCTCCAGCACCAGCTCACGGACCCGCTTCGCGTCCGCCTGCCCGCGCGTGAGCTTCATGACGGCGCCGATCAGCGCACCCGCCGCGGCCAGGTTGCCGCCACGGATCTTGTCCGCGATCGCCGCGTTGGCCGCGATGGCCTCGTCCACGGCCGCGCCCAGGGCGCCGTCGTCGGACACGACCTTCAGGCCGCGCTTGTCGACCACCTGGTCGGGGTCGCCCTCGCCCGCGAGGACGCCCTCGATGACCTGGCGGGCCAGCTTGTCGTTGAGGTCGCCCGCCGAGACCAGCGCCGCGACCCTGGCCACCTGCGCCGGGGTGATCGGCACTTCGGCCAGCTCGGTGCCGGACTCGTTGGCGTGCCGGGCCAGCTCGCCCATCCACCACTTACGGGCCGCCGCCGCGTCCGCGCCCTCGTCGATGGTGGCGAGGATCAGGTCGAGCGCGCCCGCGTTGAGCACCGACTGCATCTCGTGGTCGGCGATGCCCCAGCTCTCCTGGAGCCGCTTGCGGCGCAGCCGCGGCAGCTCGGGCAGCCCGGCGCGCAGCTCCTCGACCCAGTCACGGGCCGGAGCGACCGGCACCAGGTCGGGCTCGGGGAAGTACCGGTAGTCCTCGGCCTCCTCCTTGATCCGGCCGGAGGTCGTCGACCCGTCCTCCTCGTGGAAGTGCCGGGTCTCCTGGAGGATCGTGCCGCCGGAGGACAGCACCGCCGCGTGCCGCTGGATCTCGAAGCGGGCCGCCCGCTCCACACTGCGCAGCGAGTTGACGTTCTTGGTCTCGCTGCGGGTGCCGAACTTCTCCCGCCCGTGCGGGCGCAGCGACAAGTTCACGTCGCAGCGCATCTGGCCCTGCTCCATCCGGGCCTCGGACACGCCCAGCGCCTTGATCAGCTCGCGCAGCTCGGCGACGTACGCCTTGGCGACCTCGGGAGCGCGCGCGCCCGCTCCCTCGATCGGCTTGGTGACGATCTCGATCAGCGGGATGCCCGCGCGGTTGTAGTCCAGCAGCGAGTGCGAGGCGCCGTGGATCCGCCCGGTGGCACCGCCGACGTGCAGCGACTTGCCGGTGTCCTCCTCCATGTGGGCGCGTTCGATCTGCACCCGGAAGACCTCGCCGTCCTCCAACTGGACGTCCAGATAGCCGTTGTACGCGATCGGCTCGTCGTACTGCGAGGTCTGGAAGTTCTTCGGCATGTCCGGGTAGAAGTAGTTCTTCCGGGCGAAGCGGCACCACTGCGCGATGTCGCAGTTGAGCGCGAGGCCGATCTTGATCGCGGACTCCACGCCGACCGCGTTGACCACCGGCAGCGCGCCGGGCAGGCCAAGACAGGTCGGGCAGGTCTGCGAGTTGGGGTCGGCGCCCAGTTCGGTCGAGCAGCCGCAGAACATCTTGGTCCTGGTGCCCAGCTCGACATGGACCTCAAGGCCCATCACCGGGTCGTACGACGCCAGCGCGTCCTCGTAGGACAGCAGCTCCGTGACGGTCACAGTTCCCTCTACCTTCTCAGTCCGTCCGGTCAGCCGGTCAGGATGTCGTCGTCGTTCGCCTGGCGCAGCTCGCGGATGAGCAGGGCGACGCCGGTGGCCACCGCGGCCACCCGGATCAGGCCGTCGACCAACTGGAGGGTGTCCTGCTCGCCGCGGGCGGTGCGGATCTTCTTGATGTTGCTGAAGGCCGCGAAGAGCGTGCTGCCGATGGCCAGGTACGTGCCCGGCTTGCCCTTCTTCTTCACGGTGCTCATAGCTGGGGTGCCTCCTCTAGCAAGGGGTGGCCCCACTTCTTCACGAAGGCGGCCTCGACGGCGGCGCCGACCCGGTAGAGCCGGTCGTCCTTGAGTGCGGGTGCGATGATCTGGAGTCCCACCGGCAGCCCGTCCTCGGGGGCCAGTCCGCAGGGCAGCGACATCGCCGCGTTGCCCGCGAGGTTCGCGGGGATGGTGCACAGGTCCGCGAGGTACATCGCCATCGGGTCGTCGGCGCGCTCGCCGATCGGGAAGGCGGTGGTCGGCGTCGTCGGCGAGACGATCACGTCGACGCTCTCGAAGGCCTTCTCGAAGTCCCGCGTGATCAGCGTGCGGACCTTCTGCGCCGAGCCGTAGTACGCGTCGTAGTAGCCGGAGCTGAGCGCGTACGTGCCGAGCATGATGCGGCGCTTGACCTCGGGGCCGAAGCCCGCGTCACGGGTCAGCGCGGTGACCTCCTCGGCCGACTTCGTGCCGTCGTCGCCGACCCGCAGGCCGTAGCGCATGGCGTCGAAGCGGGCCAGGTTGCTGGAGCACTCCGACGGCGCGATCAGGTAGTACGCGGCGAGCGCGTACGTGAACGACGGGCAGGAGATCTCCACGATCTCGGCGCCCAGGTCGCGCAGCAGCTCCACCGACTCGTTGAAACGCTGGACGACACCGGCCTGGTAGCCCTCGCCGCCGAACTCCTTGACGACGCCGACCCGCAGGCCCGCCACGCTGCCGTTGCGCGCGGCCTCGACGACCGGCGGCACCGGCGCGTCGATGGAGGTGGAGTCGAGCGGGTCGTGCCCGGCCATCACCTCGTGCAGCAGCGCGGCGTCCAGCACCGTACGGGCGCAGGGGCCGCCCTGGTCGAGCGAGGACGAGAAGGCGACCATGCCGTACCGCGAGACGCCGCCGTAGGTGGGCTTCACACCGACCGTCGCGGTCACCGCGGCGGGCTGCCTGATGGAGCCGCCGGTGTCGGTGCCGATGGCCAGCGGCGCCTGGTACGAGGCGAGCGCCGCGGCCGAACCGCCGCCGGAGCCGCCGGGGATACGGGTCAGGTCCCACGGGTTGCCGGTCGGGCCGTACGCGCTGTTCTCCGTCGAGGAGCCCATCGCGAACTCGTCCATGTTGGTCTTGCCGAGGATCACCACGTCGGCGGCCTTCAGCCGCTTCGTGACGGTCGCGTCGTACGGCGGGATCCACCCTTCGAGGATCTTCGAGCCCACGGTGGTGGGCACGCCCTCGGTGGTGAAGATGTCCTTCATCGCCAGCGGCACACCCGCCAGCGGGCCCAGCGGCTCGCCCACCGCGCGCTTGGCGTCCACGGCTCGGGCCTGCCTGAGCGCGCCCTCGCGGTCGACGTGCAGGAAGGCGTGCACCTTCTCGTCGACGGCCTCGATCCTGGCCAGGTGCGCCTCGGTGACCTCGACCGCGGTCAGTTCGCCGGACGCGATCTTCTCCGCCGTCTGAGCGGCGGTCAGCCTGATGATGTCCGTCATGGTCTTAGTCCTCCCCCAGGATCTGCGGCACCTTGAAGCGCTGCTGCTCCTGCGCCGGGGCGCCCGACAGGGCCTGCTCCGGGGTCAGCGACGGCCGGACGTCGTCCGGGCGCATGACGTTGGTCAGGGGCAGCGGGTGCGAGGTCGGCGGTACGTCCTCGCCGGCCACCTCGGACACGCGGGCTACCGCGCCGATGATGTCGTCGAGCTGTCCGGCGAAGTGGTCCAGCTCGTCGGCGGACAGTTCCAGCCGTGCCAGCTTGCCGAGGTGGGCGACCTCCTCGCGCGTGATGCCAGGCATGCGATTGCGATCCTCTGCGGGGTGAGATGTCGGTGGACCCCTCATCCTACGGGCCCGGCCCCGCACCCCCGCACCGACTTTCCCACCACCCCGGACGGTTCCCTTCCGCGTGGGGCGGCTCCTTCGCCGTGGACGGCGAGCCGATCTTTTCAGGAGCGCGGCCCCGGTCCGGTGCGCTGACGCGGGGCCTTGCTTTTCAGGGGCGCGGGGAACTGCGCGGCCCGCCCCCACCGGCCGGTGGTCCGGCGACAACCGATCTGCCCCACCGGGGCGGGTGGTGACCTGCGGGAGCGCGGTGGCGGGCCGTGCAGTTCCTCCCCCAGCTACCGCTGGGAGGTGCCCCCGGCGCCCGAAAAAGGATCGGCGTGCCGTCCACGGCAGAGTGACCGTCAGGGTCGGCGGATCTCCGGCAGAGCCGAATGCTCGGGCTCGGGTTCGGGCGTCGCGGCCAGCGCGGCGACAGGCCGCTGCCACCCTCGTTCACCGCGGGCGCGCAGCCAAGCCGTGGCTTCGTCGGGAGGCATGGCGGCGGCGACGAGCCACCCCTGGACGGCGTCGCACCGCAGGTCACGAAGGCGTTCCCAGGTCTCGTCGTCCTCGACGCCCTCGGCGACGACGAGGAGGCCGAGGGAGTGGGCGAGGTCGATGGTGCAGCGCACGATCTCGGCGTCCTCGTTGTCGATGACGAGGCGGGCGACGAAGGAGCGGTCGATCTTGAGTTCGCTGACGGGGAGCCGTCGCAGGTGGACCAGGGAGGAGTAGCCGGTGCCGAAGTCGTCGAGGGACATCTTGACGCCGTGTCCGGTGAGCCCGTTGAGGGTGTCGGCGGCGCGCTGCGGGTCTTCGAGCAGGACGTGCTCGGTGATCTCCAACTGGAGCGAGCCCGGCGGGACCTGGTGCCGGGCGAGCCGGGCGGCGACGGCGCCCGCGAAGCCGGGGCTGTGGACGTCGCGGGGCGAGACGTTGACGGCGACGGGGACTTCGAGGCCCATCCGGCGCCAGCGGGCGACCTGCGCGAGGGCGGTGTCGAGGACGTACTCGGTGAGCTGCGGCATGAGCCCGGACGTCTCGGCCATCGTGATGAACTCTTCGGGGTTCACCCGGCCGCGCTCCGGGTGCTCCCACCGCACCAGCGCTTCGAGTCCGGCGACCTGGCCGTCGAAGCGGACCTTGGGCTGGTAGTGGAGTTGGACGTCCCCGGCGTCCAGGGCGCGGCGCAGGTCGCCGAGCAGGCCGAGCCGGTCGGGGGTGTTGCCGTCGCGCTTGGCCTCGTAGACCTCGACGCCGCTGCGGTCCAGCTTGGCCTGGTACATCGCGACGTCGGCGCGGCGCAGCAGCCCTTCGGCGTCGACCGCGTGGTCGGGGAAGACCGCGACCCCGGCGCTGGCCTCCAGCACCAGGGTCAGGCCGTCCAGGCTGATCGGGGAGCCGAGCGCCAGGGCCAGCGCGCGGGCGACGCGCTGGGCGCGGGTCGGCGAGTCGCAGATGGGCAGCAGGACGGCGAATTCGTCGCCGCCGAGCCGGGCGGCCTCGGCGCCGCGCGGCAGCGCGAGCCGCAGCCGGTCGGCGACCTGGAGGAGCAACCGGTCGCCCGCGAGGTGCCCGAGCGTGTCGTTGACCGAGCGGAATTTGTCGAGGTCGATGAGGATCAGGGCGCTGCGCTCGCCGCGTTCCTGGGCGATGTCGAGCGCCGACCGGACGCGTTCCAGGAGCCATTGACGGTTCGGCAGGCCGGTCAGCGGGTCGCGGAGCTGTTCCTCGGCGCGGGCGTGCGCGATCCACAAGGTGGAGTCCAGCGCGATCAGCGGGACGGAGAACAGCGGCAGCAGGACGGGCATGTCGCAGGCGACGACCAGTATCAGCGGGGAGATGCCGAGCAGGGCGACGCCGACCATGCCCTGCCGGATGAGCGCGGTGCGCGCGACCGTGGGCAGGCCGCCGGCGCGCGGGGCGAACGCGAGCCACAGCAGCAGCCGGGTCGCGGTCAGATAGGCCAACGCGGTGACGAGGATGGCCGGGGCGGCGGACAGCGTCCAGGCGGCGGGCCGCCAGGGGCCCTCGACGGAGGGGTGGTCGCCGAAGCAGTAGAGGGTGAGCGCGCCCGCGCCGATGCCGAGGATGTCGATGGCGCCGTGCAGGGCGGCCTCCCGCCAGCGGTGCCTGCGGGCGGCCCCGACCAGGACGACCACGGCGAGGCTGACGAGGACGGCGGGCACCCAGCCGTAGAGCAGCAGCATGGCGAGGGTGAGGGCGGCGCCGGATCCGGTGCCGCCCCACCAGCGGTCGCGGCCCATCGCGACCAGGTGGCCGACAACGATGCCGGTGAGTACGGCCAGGGCCCAGCCGATGGTGCCGCCGGGGAACAGCGCGTGGCCGCTGACGACCATGCGGACGACGCCCGCGACGAGCGCGGCACCGGCCACCGCCGGCACCCCTATCCGGATCGACGGCCGGGTCGCGCACGGGAGCGGTGTCGCGGCCTGGCTGCTGGGCAGCGGCGCCGCTACGACGCCCTCCGTCGTTTCCATGCCCGTCCCTCTCGCAGCCTGGTGTGGCAAGCAGGTCCACCGCGCCGGTGCCCGCGGTGGGACCCGCTGAGGCCGCTGGAAGGTTCATGCCCGGCGGGCGCGCTTCTCAACAGTAGGCCGCGACACGCCACCTCGGGCACCGATCGGCAGGGGTTCCCGGAATGCGACCTGGGCGGTCGCCGTATTCTGATATGGGCCGAACGGGTGACATCCCAGGGCCATTCAGCCGGATTCGGCGGCCGTTTCTGTGCCGTCGGCGTCCGCGGCTTCCGCGTCTTCGGCCACCGGCTTGTCCGCGGCACCTTCCTCCGTTTCCGCCGCCTCCGGCGGATTCACCGCTACGGCTCTGGCGGCTTCGGCCCCCTGTTCGAGCAGGACGGCGAAGCCCGGCTCGTCCAGCACCGGCACCTTCACCTGGAGCGCCTTGTCGTACTTGGAACCGGGGTTGTCGCCGACGACGACGAAACTCGTCTTCTTGGAGACCGAGCCGGTGACCTTCGCACCGCGGCCGACCAGGGCCTCCTTGGCGCCGTCTCGGGTGTGTCCAGCCAGTGTTCCGGTCACGACGACGGTGAGTCCTTCGAGGGGACGCGGTCCCTCGTCCGAGCCCTCCTCGGTGAACTTGACGCCCGCGGCCCGCCACTTCTCGATGATCTCCAGGTGCCAGTCCTCGGCGAACCACTGCTTCACCGACGCGGCGATGGTCGGGCCGACGCCGTCGACCGCGGCCAGTTCCTCCTCGGCGGCGTCCTTGATCCGGTCCAGGTCGCGGAATTCGCGGGCCAGCGCCTCGGCGGCCACCGGGCCGACATGACGGATCGACAGGCCGGTGAGGATGCGGGCCAGCGGGCGCTCCTTGGCCGCGGCGATGTGCTCCAGCATCGCCAGCGCGTTCTTCTTCGGCTCGCCCTTCTGGTTGGCGAAGAAGGTGACGATCTTCTCGTCGCCGCTGTCCGCGTCCCGCTTGGGCAGGCCGGTGTCCTGGTCGAGTACGTAGGAGCGGATCGGCAGCAACTCCTCGATCTCCAGGCCGAACAGGTCGCCCTCGTCCTTCAGCGGCGGCTCGGACGGCTCCAGCGGCTGCGTCAGGGCGGTCGCGGCGACGTATCCGAAGTTCTCGATGTCGAGGCACTTGCGTCCCGCGAGGTAGTAGATCCGCTCACGCAACTGGGCAGGGCAATAGCGGGCGTTGGGGCACCGCAGGTCGATGTCCCCTTCCTTCATGGGCTGGAGGGCGGTGCCGCAGTCCGGGCACTCGGCGGGCATCACGAACTCCCGCTCGCTGCCGTCCCGCAGGTCCGCGACCGGCCCGAGGATCTCCGGGATGACGTCGCCCGCCTTGCGCAGCACGACGGTGTCGCCGATCAGGACGCCCTTCTTCTTCACCACGTCCTGGTTGTGCAGCGTCGCGAACTCGACCTCGGAGCCCGCCACCGTGACCGGCTCGACGACCGCGTACGGCGTCACGCGCCCGGTGCGGCCGACGCCGACGCGGATGTCCACCAGCTTGGTGTTGACCTCCTCGGGCGGGTACTTCCAGGCGATCGCCCAGCGCGGCGCCCGCGAGGTGGAGCCGAGCCGCCCCTGGAGCGGGATCTCGTCCACCTTGACCACGACGCCGTCGATCTCGTGCTCGACGTCGTGCCGGTGCTCGCCGTAGTAGGCGATGACGTCGGAGACCTCGGCGAGCGAGTCGACCACCTTGTTGTAGCGGGCGGTCGGCAGGCCCCACTCGCGCAGCAGCTCGTACGCGTGCGACTGGCAGTCGATGTCGAAGCCCTGGCGGGCGCCGATGCCGTGCACCACCATGCGCAGCGGGCGGCTCGCGGTGATCCGCGGGTCCTTCTGCCGCAGTGAACCGGCCGCCGCGTTGCGCGGGTTGGCGAAGGGCTTGTCGCCCGCCTCGACCAGCCGCTCGTTCAGCTCCTCGAACTTCTCGCCGGGGAAGTACACCTCGCCGCGGATCTCCACCAGTTCGGGCACGCGGTCGCCCGCCAGCCGGTCGGGGATGTCGGCGATCGTCCGTACGTTGGGCGTGATGTCCTCGCCGGTCCTGCCGTCGCCGCGCGTGGCGGCGCGGGTGAGGCGGCCCTGTTCGTACGTCAGATTGACCGCGAGGCCGTCGACCTTCAGCTCGCACAGGAAGTGGTACGGGCTGTGCGTGTTGTCCGGCGGGCCCAGCTCCGCGGCGACGCGCTCGGCCCAGGTGGCCAGCTCCTCCGGCGCGAAGGCGTTGTCCAGCGACAGCATCCGCTCGCGGTGCTGGACGGAGGTGAACTCCGTCTCGTACGCGCCCGCGACCTTCTGGGTCGGCGAGTCGGGGGTGCGCAGGCCCGGGTGCTCCTCCTCGACCGCTTCGAGTCGGCGCAGCAGCTTGTCGAATTCGGCGTCGCTGACGACGGGCGCGTCGTTGACGTAGTAGCGGAAGCGGTGCTCCTCGATCTGCTCGGCGAGGCGTGCGTGCTCCTCGCGTGCCTCGGCGGGGATCTCCGCCGCGCTCGCCTCGCCCCGGCTTGCGTCGTCGTCCACGGCTGCCACGAAACTGTCCCTTCCCTCACTCAGGGTTGTCGACGAGCGATCGCGCCGCCTTCGCGCAGTGCACCAGGGCGGCACGGGCATAGGCCGGAGAGGCCCCCGCCAGACCGCAGGAAGGGGTGACCGCGACCGAGGAGCCCAATGCCCCCGGCGCCAGCCCCAGCCTGCGCCACAGCGCCCGAACACCACTGACGCTACCGCCAGGGTCTGACAATGGGGCATCCTTGCCGGCGACGACACCGGCGAAGAGCGCGGTGCCGCCTTCCGCGGCCTCCCCGAAGTCGTCCCAGTCACGCTCGGTGAGCAGGTCGAAGTCGAAGGAGATGCCGACGACCCCGGCGCGCCGCAGCAGCCCGAAGGGCACCTCGGGGGCGCAGGAGTGGACGACGGCCGGTGCGCCGACGGCCGCGATCAGGTCGCGCAGCGTCGACTCGATGACGGCGCGGTCCACCGCGCGGTAGGTCTGGTAGCCGCTGGCCGTCCTGATCCTGCCGTGCAGTACGGAGGTGAGCGACGGCTCGTCGAGCTGGAGCACGATCTGGGCGCCGGGGACCCGGCGCCGCGCCTCCTCGACGTGCAGCCGCAGGCCCTCGGCGAGCGATCCCGCCAGGTCGCGTACGGCCCCGTGGTCGCGCAGCGCGGCCTCGCCGTTGCGGGTCTCGACCCCGGCGGCCAGCGTCCACGGGCCGACCGCCTGGATCTTGAGCGGCCCTTCGTAGCCCTGGGTGAACTCCTCCAGCGCGTCCAGGTCCTCGCCGAGCCAGGACGTGGCCCGCTTCGAGTCCCGTCCCGGCCGGTCGCCGAAGCGCCAGCCGCTGGGCTCCACGCGGGCGTAGAGGTCCACGAGCATGCCGAGGGTCCGGCCGATCATGTCGGCGCCGGGGCCCCGGCCGGGCAGCTCGGGCAGGAAGGCCATGCCCGCCGTGGCCTCCACGGCCACCCGCGCCGCCTCCCGGGCGTCGCCGCCCGGCATGGACCCGACACCGGTCGCGGCGCCCGAGGGCAGGGAGAAGTCAGTCTGGGTACTCACGTCCGAAAGCGTATGCGCTCCGCGCCCGGTCGCTTTCCCTTGCGCGGCCACCCACTCCTCCGGCGGTCGACCTCTCCTGGCGGTCGCCCTCCCCTACGGCGGGCCGTTCCACACCAGGGACAGGTGGACTCCGTAGATCGCGGAGGCGACGGCGGCGAAGGAGAGGGTGCAGGCGATGGTGCGCGGGTGGGTGCGGGCGAGGACGCGGGCCAGGGGGATCAGCAGGGGGAAGCCGGGGAGCAGGAAGCGGGCGCGGGCGATGTAGACGCCGGCGCCGAGGGTGAGGACGGCGAGGAGGGCGCCGCTGAAGAGCAGCAGCGGCAGCGGCTGGCGCTGGACGAGGCAGAAGGCGAAGAGCGCGAAGCAGGCCACGACGACGAGGGTGACCACGACGAACGCGACGGGTACGTCGCTGCCGCGCGGGCCGAGGAAGACCCAGCGGAAGCGCCGCAGCAGGTAGCCGCCCTTGCTGAAGCGGTTGCCCCAGGCTTCCTGGACGGCGAAGTAGCCGTCGGCGCGGTGCACGCGCAAGCCCACCCAGACGACGAAGGCCAGCCATCCGGCGGGCGCGAGCAGCATGCCGAGCGCGGGCCGCCAGACCGGCTCCCACCAGGGTCCCTCGCGCGGGCGCCGCAGTGCCCGGACCGCGGCGAGCCCGGCGGTGAGGCCGACGGCCGCGGCGATGGCGACGCCGGTGGGCCGGGTGAGTCCGGCCAGCGCGGCGAACGTCCCGGCCCACACCCAGCGTTTGGCCAGCGTGGCGTAGAGGGCGGCGGCGCAGAGCGCGGTGAACAGCGACTCGGTGTACGCCATGCTCTCGACCAGCGCGTGCGGCAGGCAGCCCCACAGCACCGCGAGGATGACGCCGGTACGCCGCCGGTGGAGGCGGTTGCCGACGAGGAAGATCAGCCAGGCCGCGGCCATCGAGGCGGTCAGCGAGACCAGCCAGGACGCCTTGGCGGCGCCGACGGGCAGGACCGCGTCCGCGACGCGGCAGAGCGCCGGGTACAGCGGGAAGAACGCGAGGTTGCTCCAGCCGTGCCAGGCGTTGGGCACGCCGGTGACCGTACGGTCGTAGCCGTGCTCGACCACGTCCTGGTACCAGCGCGAGTCCCAGGACCCGTACAGCACCGTGCCGGGTGAACGGCCGCGCCGCTCGGCGAAGTAGCAGAGCAGGACGATGCCGAGGGCGCGGGCGGCGCCGTAGCCGAGCAGCGCGGGGGCGGCAAGCCGCAGGGCGGCCTCGGCGCGGGTCCGTACGTCCCGCCCGGCGCTGCTCGGCCGGGGTACTGCGGTGGCAGAGGCCATGGTCGGTCCGCTCCCTCGGATCGGGGTGGGGCGCGGATGACCTTAAGGTGCGAAAGTGCCGAAAGCGGTCGGATATCGGCTGCGCCGGAGCAATCGACCCGCATCTGTACACGGTTGGGCGACCGACCCCCTGCGGGGCGCTCGCCGGAAACGGCGGGGCGCGCCTGACCGCCCGGGGCGGGACTCGCCGGAAACGGCCGAGCGGGACCCGACCGCCCGGGGCGGGACTCGCCGGAAACGGCCGAGCGGGACCCGACCGCCCGGGGCGCGCCGGACCCCCGCCCCCCGGGGCGCGACCCGACCCCCGAGACGCGCCGCGACCGGCCGGGGCCGCGACATGAGCGGACGCCAGGCGTCCTCACGCGCGGTGAACGGCACCCGCCGCAGGGCCGCACCCCGCCGTCACGGATGCCCCACTGTCCCCGCCAGCAGTCCCCGGCCGTCGGCCACCGCCGGTTCCTCCCCGCCGTACGCGGCACCCCGCCGCCGCCGTCAGCCCGTCCCAGGTGGCACCCCGCCCGGAGGCGCAACCTCGCCATCGCCACCAGCCCCGCCGCAGGCGGCACCCCGCCGTCGCCGTCAGCCCGTCCCAGGTGGCACCCCGCCCGGAGGCGCAACCTCGCCATCGCCACCAGCCCCGCCGCAGGCCGCACCCCGCCGCCAGCCGCGCCCGAGGCGTTATCGGCCCGGTCGGACCGTCAGGTCGGTGATCTCCGCGTCCTGGGGCAGGTCGATCGCGGTGAGGACCGTGGTGGCGACCGACTCGGGCGCGATCCAGCGCTCGGCGTCGTACTGCTTGCCCTCCTGCTGGTGCACCTTGGCCTGCATGGGCGTGGCGGTGCGGCCGGGGAAGACGGAGGTGACGCGCAGGCCGTTGGCGTGCTCCTCGCGGCGCAGGGCGTCCGCGAGGGCCTTGAGGCCGTGCTTGCTGGCCGCGTACGGGCCCCACTGCGCGTGCGCGTCGAGGCCGGCGCCGGAGTTGACGAAGACCACATGGCCGCGGGAGAGCCGCAGTTGGGGCAGGAACAGCCGGGTCAGCTCGGCGGGGCCGACGAGGTTGACCGCGAGCGTCTCGTTCCACACCTTCGGGGTGATGTCGCCGATGTCGCCGAGTTCGACCACGCCCGCGATGTGCAGCAGCGAGTCCAGCCGGTCGGGCGGCGCCTGGTGGCCGAGCGCCCAGGACAGCCGGGACGGCTCGGCGAGGTCGCCGACCAGGGTCCGCGCGCCGGGGAAGGCGGCGGCCAGCGCCTTGGCCCGGCCCGCGTCCCTGGCCAGCAGCCACAGTTCGTCGCCGCGCTCCAGCAGCCTGCGCGCGACCGCGGCGCCGATGCCGGAGCCGGCTCCGGTGACCAGGTGGATGCTCACACGTTCTCCGTCAGGTAGGTCATGGCCTCTTCGCCGGTGTCGGCGAAGGCCACCAGATCGGCCAGCGGGAGCGGCAGGAAGCCCTCCGCGTCCATCCGGTGCAGTTGTTCTCTGAGCCCGTCGTAGAAACCGGCGCTGTTGAGCAGCACCACGGGCTTGGCGTGCAGCCCGTGCTTCTTCAGCTCCAGGATCTCGGTGGCCTCGTCCAGCGTGCCGGTGCCGCCGACCATGATGACGATCGCGTCCGCGCGCCGCAGCAGTTCCGCCTTGCGCTCGGCGAGGTCGACAGCGGTCACCATCTCGTCCGCGTTCTCCCGCGCCTTGGCCCGGAGGAATTCCACCGACACCCCGACCAGCCGGCCGCCGCCCTCCTGGACGCCGTCCGCGACGACCTTCATCAGGCCGACGTCCGAGCCGCCCCAGACCAGGGTGTGGCCGCCGCGGCCGATCAGCTCGGCGAATTCCCGGGCAGGGGCCGTATACCGCTCGTCGAGATCGGCGGCGGAGAGGAAGACACAGATGTTCATACGGTCACGTTATCGGCGCCCGCGCGCGCTCCCGCGGCCTGATCGGCGTTCACGGCGGCGATCCGTCCCGCGTGCGAGTCCGTCCGGTCGGCGGCAGTCCGGTCCGCGGTCGAACCCGCCCGGTCCGTCGTCGCGATCGTCGCCGAGCCGACGACGCGCGTGCCGTCGTACAGCACCACGGCCTGGCCCGGCGCGATGCCGCGAACCGGGGCGCCGAAGCCGACCCGCAGCTCGCCGTCCACCAGCTCCGCCGTCACCGGTACGTCCTCGCCGTGCGCCCGCAGTTGCGCGGTGTACGCGGCGGGGCCGGTCGGCGGGGTGCCGCACCAGCGCGGCTTGATCGCGGTGAGCGAGGTCACGTCGAGGGCGTCGACGGGGCCGACCGTCACGGTGTTGTCGACCGGCGAGATGTCCAGGACGTAGCGCGGCTTGCCGTCGTCCGCGGGGACGCCGATCCGCAGGCCCTTGCGCTGGCCGATGGTGAAGCCGTACGCACCCGTGTGCGTGCCGACCCGCGCGCCGTCCTCGTCGACGATCGCGCCCTCCGCGGCGCCGAGGCGCTTGGCCAGGAAGCCCTGGGTGTCGCCGTCCGCGATGAAGCAGATGTCGTGGCTGTCGGGCTTGCGCGCCACCGCGAGCCCGCGCCGCTCGGCCTCCGCGCGGATCTCGTCCTTGGTGGTCAGGGTGTCCCCCAGCGGGAACATCGCGTGCGCGAGCTGCCGCTCGTCCAGGACGCCGAGCACGTACGACTGGTCCTTGGCCGCGTCGCTCGCCCGGTGCAGCTCGCGCGTGCCGTCGTCCTTGACCAGCACGGTCGCGTAGTGCCCCGTGCAGACCGCGTCGAAGCCCAGCGCCAGCGCCTTGTCCAGCAGCGCGGCGAATTTGATCTTCTCGTTGCAGCGCAGGCAAGGATTCGGCGTCCGGCCAGCCGCGTACTCCGCGACGAAGTCCTCGACCACGTCCTCCCGGAAGCGCTCCGCGAGGTCCCACACGTAGAACGGGATGCCGATCACGTCGGCCGCCCGCCGCGCGTCCCGCGAGTCCTCCACCGTGCAGCAGCCCCGCGCGCCCGTCCTGAAGCTCTGCGGATTCGCCGACAGCGCCAGGTGCACGCCGGTCACGTCGTGCCCCGCCTCGGCGGCGCGCGCCGCCGCCACCGCGGAGTCCACACCGCCGCTCATCGCGGCCAGTACGCGCAGCTTCTTGCGATCGGCGTCAGGGAAGTCATTCACTCCCCCAGAGTAACGGCCTCCCGGCCCGGCCCTCAGGTCTGGCCCGCGGCCCTGGCGCGTTCGACGGCGGGGCCGATGGCGGCGGTGAGGGTGGCGATCTCAGCGGGGGTGGTGGTGTGGCCCAGGGAGAAGCGGAGGGTGGCGCGGGCGTGGGTGGGGGGCTGGTGCATGGCGAGTAGGACGTGGCTGGGCTGGGCGACGCCCGCGGTGCACGCGGAGCCGGTGGAGCAGGCGATGCCCTGGGCGTCGAGGAGGAGCAGCAGGGCGTCGCCCTCGCAGCCGGGGAAGGTGAAGTGGGCGTTGCCGGGGAGGCGGCCCGCGGGGTCGGGGTCGCCGTTGAGGATGGCGTCGGGCACGGTGGCGAGCACGTCGCGGACGAGGGTGTCGCGCAGGGCGCCGATGTCGCGGGTGAAGGCGGTGCGGCGCTCGGCGGCGAGGGTCCCGGCGGTCGCGAAGGCGGCGATGGCCGGCACGTCGAGGGTGCCGGAGCGGCTGCGCTCCTGGCCGCCACCGTGCAGCAGCGGTACGGGGGTGTCCTCGCGCCGCAGCACGAGCGCGCCGACGCCGTACGGGCCGCCGATCTTGTGGCCGGTCACCGTCATCGCGTCGAGGCCGCTCGCGGTGAAGTCCACCTCGGCCTGGCCGAACGCCTGCACGGCGTCGGAGTGCATCGGAATGCCGAACTCCCGTGCCACCTCGGCCAGTTCGGCGACCGGCAGCACCGTACCGACCTCGTTGTTGGCCCACATCACGGTGATCAGGGCCACGTCGTCGGGGTCACGCTCGATCGCGGCGCGCAGTGTCTCGGGGTGGACCCGGCCGTAGCCGTCGACGTCCAGCCACTCGACGACCGCGCCCTCGTGCTCCGCGAGCCAGTGGACGGCGTCCAGCACCGCGTGGTGCTCGACCGGGCTGGCCAGTACGCGGACCCTGCGCGGGTCGGCGTCCCTGCGCGCCCAGAACAGGCCCTTCACCGCCAGGTTGTCCGACTCGGTGCCGCCGCCGGTGAAGACGATCTCGCTGGGGCGCGCGCCAAGTGCCGCGGCGAGCGCTTCCCGTGACTCCTCGACGGTTCGCCGGGCCTGCCGCCCGGCGGCATGCAGTGCGGACGCGTTCCCGGTCACCGTGAGGTGGGCGGTCATCGCCTGGACCGCCTCCGGGAGCATGGGCGTGGTGGCGGCGTGGTCGAAGTAGGCCATGGTGCCCCGATTCTACGTTCGCCGGAGCAACCTTCCGACCCCCACCCGCGTCCGCCCCCTCCCCACCCCTCGCCCCCACCCCGAATCGGACGGGAAACAGGTTTGTCCTCACCGCCCCGTGCCCCCTCTCCGGGTGGAACCCGGCGCCACACCGTATGGCCAACGGCGCGGGCGTGCGGGCCGACTGCGGCGGGAGGGGGGTCAGGGGCGGGGGGCGCGGGCGAGTTGGCGGGACTGGGCCACGAGGCGGTTGGCGGTGTCCCAGACTTCGGCGTCTTCTTCGAGGAGGCCGCCGGCGAGATTGCGGGTGGTGAGGGCGATACGGAGGGGGCCGGGGGCCGGGCGGGCGCGGAGGTGGACGGTGAGTTCGAGGGTGGGGACCCAGCCCTTGAGGCCGAGGTCGAAGGCGGTGGGGGGCAGGGCGTCCACGGCCAGGAGGAGCGAGAGGGCGTCGTGGTCGCGGCCGTCGGCCAGGCCGAACCAGCCTCGCATGTCACCGCGGCCCGAGGGCGCGCCGACGGCCCAGCCGGCGGTGGCCGGATCGAGCCGGAGCGCGATGCGGTCGAGGAGGGCGCTGGAGCCGGGCAGCGGCGCGCCGCCCTCGGGGGCGTCCTCGGGGCCGACGCAGTCCGCGTACTCCGGCATCGACGGCTCGGGCGCCGTGGTGCGTATGTCGTCGGGCAGCGCGCCCAGGTCGCCGTACGCGGCGATGACCCGCATCCGCTCGACCTCATGACCCTGCTCGTCGGTCTGGTAGAGCGACGCCTGCCCGCTGGAGAGGGTCCGGCCCGCCCGTACCGTCTCGGTCCTGATCACGGCGGGCCCGGGGTTTGAGGCGGTCAGGTAGTGGGCGGTGATGGTGAAGGGGTCGTCGTGCGGCAGCGCGTCGCGCAGGGCGCGGGCGACGACGGCGAGCAGATAGCCGCCGTTGACGGCCGCGGCGATGGTCCAGCCCGGCGACAGGTCGATGTCGTACGTGCCGGGCTCGCCCGGCCGGGCCGCCACCGTCGTGTCGCGGTCGAATTCGCTGTCGCCGAGGGTCGCGCGGGCTGTCGCATGTGCCATGCCCCGATGTTACCCAGCGGTAGAGACTCCGTGTCCACCGCTGGCGGTTTCCCGCCGCGGGACCGGCCGCGCGACCCCGCCGTTCATTCCCATGGTCCGGCATGCGCACGGCCCGGCACACGCACGGTCCGCGTACGCACGACCGGCACACGCACGGCCCGGCCCGGTCGGAGTCCGCTACTCCCCCTCCGCCGCCGCGCTCCTGCGGTGCCACGCCCGCGGCGCCCGCCAGTGGAACCGCAGCGCCAGCAGCCGCAGGACGAAGGCGACCAGCGCCGCGAGCCCCGCGGTCACGCCGCCCAGCACGTCGAAGCGGATCAGCAGCGCGACCGTACTCGCGCCGACCAGGGCCGGGACGGCGTACAGGTCGCGGTCCCAGCGCAGCAGCGACGGCACCTCGTTCGCCAGCAGGTCGCGCAGGACGCCGCCGCCCGCCGCCGTGGCCAGGCCGAGCGCGACGGACGGGGTGAGTCCGAGCCCGTACGTGTGCGCCTTGATCGTGCCGGACACGCAGAACAGCCCGAGCCCGGCCGCGTCGAAGACGTTCATCGTGGCGTTGATCCGCTCGACCTCGGGGTGCAGGAAGAAGACCAGAGCGGTGGCGACCAGCGGCGGCGAGAAGTAGCCGATGTCGGTGAAGGCGGCGGGCGGCACCGCGCCGATGACCAGGTCGCGGAAGACCCCGCCGCCGAGCGCCGTGACCTCGGCGAGCACCGCCATGCCGAACACGTCGTAGTTCTTGCGGACCGCCGCCAGCGCGCCGGAGATCGCGAAGACGAAGATCCCGACGACGTCGAGCGTGTGCTGGACGGTGGGCGTGAACAGATCCGTGGCCATGCCGATGTTGTACTACGGCCCGCCGTACGAACCGCGAAGCCCACCGTACGGACCGGCACCGGACCGACGGCGCGGGCCGTACGGCCGGAAAGCCGGCCGTACGGTCCGACCCCGTCACGACTGCCTACGGCGCCGCCGGCCCGCTCTCCGGCTGGTTCTCCGGGTGATGGCACGCCACTTGGTGGCCGGTCGCCAGCGCCGCCAGCGGCGGCTCCTGCGTCTTGCACACCTCCGTCGCCTTCCAGCACCGGGTGTGGAAGCGGCAGCCGCTCGGCGGCGAGATCGGCGACGGCACGTCACCGGTGAGCAAAATGCGCTTGCGCTGCGTGCGCCGCCGCGGGTCGGGCACCGGCACCGCGGACATCAGGGCGGTGGTGTACGGGTGGAAGGGCGCGCTGTACAGCGCCTCCCGGTCCGCGATCTCCACCACCTTGCCGAGGTACATCACCGCGATCCGGTCCGAGACATGGCGGATCACCGACAGGTCGTGGGCGATGATCACATACGTCAGGCCCAGCTCCGACTGGAGGTCGTCCAGCAGGTTCACCACCTGGGCCTGGATGGACACGTCCAGCGCCGAGACCGGCTCGTCGGCGACGACCAGCTTCGGCTTGAGGGCGAGCGCCCGCGCGATGCCGATCCGCTGCCGCTGACCGCCGGAGAACTCGTGCGGGTAGCGGTTGTAGTGCTCGGGGCTGAGCCCGACCAGCTCCAGCAGATTCTGCACTTCGCGCTTCACACCGTGCTCGGTCGCGACCTTCTGGAGCTTGTACGGGGCGCCGACGATCGTGCCGATGGTGTGCCGCGGGTTCAGCGAGGAGAACGGGTCCTGGAAGATCATCTGGACGTCGCGCCGCATCGGGCGCATCGCCCCGGTGCTCAGGTGCGTGATGTCCCGGCCCTGGAACTCGATCGTGCCGCCGGTCGGTTCGAGCAGCCGGGTGATCAGCCGTCCCATCGTGGACTTGCCGCAGCCCGACTCGCCGACCACGCCGAGCGTTTCGCCCGCCGCGACCTCGAAGTCGATGCCGTCCACGGCCTGTACGGCGCCGACCTGGCGGCGCAGCAGGCCCTTGGTGATCGGGAAGTGCTTGACCAGACCGGTCACCTTGAGCAGCGGCTCGCCGCCGCGCTGCCGCGGCAGCGGGACGCTCTTGTCGAGCGAGGGCCTGCCCGACGAAGTGCCGCCGTCCGGCAAGGCGTTGTCCGGGGGCGCGTCGTCCGCAGCGACGTTGTCCGGCGAAGTGCCGCCGTCCGAGGCGGAGTTGTCCGGCGAGACGTCGTCCGACGCGGCTCTGTCCGGCGCTGTGCCGTCCGACTGTGCGCCGTCCGACGAGGACGCGTCCTGCGGCGGCTCGTCCGGCGAGGGGTTCTCGGCCACGGGTTCTTCCTGACCCTTCACAGCTTCGGTTCGATCTCTTCGGTCCAGATCCGGAGGCGGTCGGCCTCGCCGAGGTGGCAGGCGGCCATGTGGCCGGGGCCCACCTCGCGCAGTTCCGGCACGTCCGTCTCCGCGGCGCCGCCGGTCAGCGCCGCGTACGGGCAGCGCGGGTGGAAGGCGCAGCCGGACGGCACGTTGATCAGGCTGGGCGGGGTGCCCTTGACCGGGTTGAGCCGCTCCAGGCGCTCCCGGTCGAGACGCGGCATGGAGCCCAACAGGCCCCAGGTGTAAGGGTGTCGGGGCGCGGTGAACAGCGTCTCGGCGGTTCCGCGCTCCACGGCCCGGCCCGCGTACATCACCAGCAGGTCGTCGGCGACCTCGGCGACCACTCCGAGGTCGTGGGTGATCATGATGACCGCGGAGCCGAACTCCTTTTGCAGGTCCCGGATCAGGTCCAGGATCTGCGCCTGCACGGTCACGTCGAGCGCGGTCGTCGGCTCGTCGGCGATCAGCAACTCGGGGTTGTTGACCAGCGACATGGCGATCATCGCGCGCTGCCGCATACCGCCGGAGAACTGGTGCGGGTAGTCCGAGAAGCGCTTCCTGGGCTCCGGGATGCCGACCCGGTCCAGCATCTCCACGGCCCGCTCGGCCGCGACCTTCCGCGACACCTTCTGGTGCACCCGGTACGCCTCGACGATCTGGGCGCCGACCGTGTAGTAGGGGTGCATCGCGGAGAGCGGGTCCTGGAAGATCATCGCCATCGTGCGCCCGCGCAGCCGCCGTACGTGGTCCGGGTCCGCGGCGACCAACTCCTCGCCGTCCAGCCAGACCTCGCCGGATATCCGGGCCCGCGAGGTGCGGTGCAGGCCCATGATGCCCAGCGACGTCACCGACTTGCCCGAGCCGGACTCGCCGACGATGCCGAGCGTACGGCCGCGCTGGAGGTCGAAGCTGAGGCCGTCGACCGACTTCACCAGGCCGTCGTCGGTGTCGAAGTGGATCCGCAGGTCACGTACCGACAGATACGCGTCCCCCGCGGGGGCCGGGCCGGAGTCCGCCACCGGCTCCCCGACGACGGACGCCGCCTTGTCGAACCCGACGGCGCCGCCCTCGGACGTTTGGGACGTGCCGCTGTCGGGGGCACTGCCGTCCGTGGTGCTCACGAGTACCTCACGCGGGGGTCGATGGCGGCGTACAGCAGGTCCACCACAAGGTTGCAGAAGACGATGAAGGTGGCCGCGACCATCGTCACGCCGAGCACGATCGGCAGGTCGTTGTCCTTGACGCCCTGCACGGCGTAGGCGCCGACTCCCTGGAAGGAGAAGACGCGTTCGGTGATGATCGCGCCGCCGATCAGCAGGCCGAAGTCCATGCCGAAGATGGTGACGATCGGGGTCAGGGCCGCGCGCAGCGCGTGCTTGCCGACGACCGTCCGCTCCGGCAGGCCCTTGGCCCGCGCGGTACGGATGTAGTCCTCGCCCATCGTCTCCAGCATCCCGGCTCTGGTGAGGCGGGCGTACAGCGCGGAGTAGAGGAAGGCCAGCGCGATCCACGGCAGGATCAGATTCCACGCCCATTGGGCGGGATCGGTGGTGAACCCGACGTACTCGACGTTGTCCCAGATCGTCCACTTGTAGGAGAACAGGCCGAGCAGCACCATGCCGGTGAAGAAGATCGGCAGCGAGACACCGGCCAGGGCCACGCCCATGGAGACCCGGTCGAAGATCGTGCCGCGCTTGAGCGCGGAGATGACGCCGATGACGACACCGGAGACCACCCAGATCACGGCCGCGCCGATCGCCAGTGAGAAGGTCACCGGGATACGGGTCTTGATCTGCGGCCACACCTCGACGTGCGACTTGAAGGAGTAGCCGAAGCAGGGGCGGTGGCAGACCGCCGCGTCCGGGCCGAACTTGTAGTTCGCGCCCATGACGATGGCCTTGATGAAGTGCCAGTACTGCTGGTAGAGCGGCAGGTCCAGCCCGAGGTTCTTCTTGACCGCCGCGATCGACTCGGGGTTGGCGTCCTTGCCCACGTACTGGGTGGCCAGTTGGGTCGTGCTCTGGCCGCCGATCTTGGGGACCAGGAAGAAGATCGCGAAAGTGACCGCGCTGACGACAAGCACCAGGATTATCGCGGCGATCACGCGTCGAATGATGTACGCAGTCACAGCGGTTCGGCGCCGGGTCCGCCGGGCCGGGGGTCAACCCCGGTCCCGGCGGACGCCGATGCCTTCACCTGCCTTCCGGTGTTCGGTGCTCTCGCTTACTTGGAGGAGCTGAGCAGCAGGTAGTCGTACATGCCCAGGTACGCCTGAGTGATCGTCACGTTCGTGGCGCTCTCCGGGCGGTACAGCAGGTTCTTGCGGTAGATCAGCGGCACGACGGTGGCGGTGTCGAGCACCATCTTGTCGATGTCGCCCCAGGCCTTCTCACGGGCGGCCGCGTCGGTGTTGGCGATCGCGTCCGACAGCGCCTTGTTGATGGCCGGGTCGTTCAGCTCCATCAGGTTGTTGCCGCCGGAGGGCTTGATGGCGCTGCCGTCCACGATCTGGTCGAGGAAGCCGTAGCCGGTCGGCCAGTCGGCGCCCCACGCCATCATCATCAGGCCGAGCTGGTGCTCGTGCACGTAGCTCGGGACACCGGCGAAGTTGGCGAAGTACTTGCCCGCCGGGTAGCTCTTGATGTTGGCGGTGATGCCGACCTGCTTGAGCGAGTTCTGCACCGCGGTGGCCTGCGCCATCTCGGCCGGACGGTCCGAGCGGGCGGTCAGGTTGGTGGTGAAGCCGCCCGGCTTGCCGCAGGCGCTCAGGGCCTGCTTGGCCTTGGCCACATCGCCCTTGTTGCCCTCGGTCGGGTACTGGTCGAACTTCGCGTAGCCGTTGACGGTCGGCGGGAGCAGCGTGGTGGCGATGTCGCCCTTCACGCTGCCGCCGATCGCGGTCTGCACCGAGACCTTGTCGATCGCGTACTCGACGGCCTTGCGGCACTCGATGTTGTCGAACGGCGCGACCTTGGAGTTGATCGCCATGTACGCGGTGGCGCCGGCGTACGAGTCGTCGGTGCTGCCCTTGTACTTGGGGCCGAGCACCTTGCCCTGGGTCTGCGGGGTGACACCGGTACCGCCGGAGTCCACCGTGGTGTTGCCCGCCAGCAGGTTGTTGTCGATGGTGACCGCGTCGACCTTGAACTTGATCGTGTACTTGTCCGGCAGCGGGTTGCGCACCGGGTCGGTGGCCTGGCTCCACTGCGGGTTACGGACCAGCGTGGCGCCCGCGCCCTCGGTGTACGAGGAGAACTTGTACGGGCCGGACGACACGATGTGCTTCACGTAACCGGCGCCGTCGTCCTTCGCCTGCGGCACGGGGGCCGTCTGCGAGAACGTCGCCAGGTAGTCGAAGTCCGCGAAGGGCTTCGCCAGGTGGAAGACGATCGTGGTGTCGTTCGGGGTCTCGATGGACGCGAGCCCGTTGGGGTTCTTGTCCTTGTACGGACCCTGGTACTTGTCGCCGCCCGCGAGGTACGCCTTGAAGTACGTCGGGCCGTTGGACAGCGCCTCGGGCGCGAAGTTGCTGCGCTCGATCGCGTACTTGATGTCCTTGGTGGTGATCGGCGTGCCGTCTTCGTACTTCAGGCCGGACCGGATGGTGTACGTCCAGGTCTTGGCGTCCGGGCTGGCCTTGCCGAGTCCGGTGGCGAGGTCGGGGACGACGGTGAGGCCGTCCTTGCCCGCGGCGGGCTTGAAGGTGAGCAGGGTACGCGCGTAGAGGCGGGAGAAGTTCTGCACCCAGCCGTAGTACGTGTTGCCCATGTCCAGGGAGTCCGGCACGTCGGAGTTCTCCATCACGACCGTCCCCCCCTTCTTGTCGGACTTGTTGACGACCGAGGTGAGCGCGGCGTCGGAGCCGGAGGCGGACTTGCTGCTGCCGCCGCTCGGGTTCTTGCCGCCCTTGTCGTCCTTCGAGTCACTGCTGCACGCGGATGCTCCCAGGGCCAGAGCCATGGCAAGCGCCAGCGCGGCTGTCGCTTTTCTGCTGTTCATGCCGAGGAAAGCCTCCAAATCGAATGGATATACGTGGTTTCAGCGGTGGTACGGGCGGGCTGGTACCGGGTACGGGCGGTGCGGCATGGCGTGCTGCGGCCGTTCACTTACTGCGCGGGTCGAGGGCGTCGCGCAGTCCGTCGCCCAGCAGGTTGAAGGCCAGGACGGTGATGAAGATCGCGATGCCGGGGACGACCATGTACTGCGGGTCGGCGTAGAAGAGGTCGACGGCGTCGTTGAGCATGCCGCCCCACGAGGCCTGGGGCGGTGCGATGCCGACGCCGAGGAAGCTCAGGGCG
Source organism: Streptomyces sp. NPDC008139 (assembly GCF_042957025.1). Classification (NCBI taxonomy): domain Bacteria; kingdom Bacillati; phylum Actinomycetota; class Actinomycetes; order Kitasatosporales; family Streptomycetaceae; genus Streptomyces; species Streptomyces sp. NPDC008139. Next base: position 360,923 of record NZ_JBIBHM010000007.1, on the reverse strand, counting down.
GCCTCGAAGAGGATGTTGGTCGGGATCAGCAGCGTCGAGTAGACGAGGATCGGCGCGACCAGGTTGGGCAGCAGTTCCTTGAAGAGGATGAAGGGCCCACGGGCGCCCATGCTGCGGGCGGCCTCGACGAACTCGCGTTCGCGCAGGCTCAGCGTCTGGCCGCGCACGATGCGTCCCATGTAGGGCCAGTTGAAGAAGCCGATCACGAAGATCAGCACGCTGATCCGCAGCGGCAGCCCGTTCATCCCGAAGGCGCCGTCCTGGAGGGAGGCGGAGATCGAGATCGCGAAGAGCAGCAGCGGGAAGGCGAGGAAGGTGTCCATCAGACGGCTGATCAGGCTGTCGACCCAGCCGCCGTAGTACCCGGCGATGACGCCGAGGACGGTGCCGATGATGTTGGACAGGATCGTCGCGCCGGTCGCCACCAGCATCGAGACCCACGAGCCCTCGATGATCCGGGCCAGCAGGTCACGGCCGAACTGCGGGTCGATGCCCAGCGGGTGGGCCCAACTCATGCCGCCGAAGGGGCCTTTGGGGGCGACGCGGACGGGGTCCACGAGGTCCTGGTGGAAGGCGGTCGGGTCGAGGCCGAAGATGTGCTCGATCGGCTTGGCCAGGATCGCGAGCAGCACCAGCAGGATGACGACGACACCGCCGGCCACCGCCACCTTGTCGCGCTTGAAGCGCATCCAGGCGATCTGACCGAGGGACCGGCCCTCGATCTGGCTCCGCTCGACCCCGCTGAGGATGGCTTCCGGCTGTGCCTCGGCCTGCCCATGGGTGGTCTCAATCGGTGCGGTCATGGTGTGACTGACCCCTCTCGCCGGCGGGTAACCGGCGCGCGCCCGCCGCTGTAGCGGCTTTACTCATCAGTCGTGCTGCTGGTGCGAGTCTCATGAATTGCGTGATGCATGAACTGGCTCTGCAGAAAGTGCTGTTGGTACGAGGCGGTGCAGGTGGTGCAGATGACAACGGGGGACCTGAGGCCCTTGCCGCTGGATTCTTCTGCGATGTGTCGATCACCCGCCAGCCCTCACCACGAAGGGATGCGCAACTGTGATGTGGTGATTCATCGACCGTTACCGACGCGTACCTCGGGGTACGGTCGTGTGGTGAACGAGCGGCTGCGTGCGGTATGCGACCTGATGGTGCCGGTGGTGCGGGAAATGGCGGGGCGTCACGAGTACGACGGCCGCGTCCAGGACCTGTCGCCGGACGGCGTCCGCCGCGGCCTCGACGCGATGGCCCGCGCCCAGCGCGCCGCGGGACCGCTGGAGTCCGCCCACGACGACCGGCACCTGACGGTCTTCGAGGAGGCGCTGCGCGTGCAGTACGGGGACCTGGAGCTGCACAGGCGGGACCCGTACCCGCATCTGTCCAATCTCGAACTCGCCTGCTACGACCGGGAGTACGCCTCCGGGCGGGAGCGTGCCAAGGCCCGCCGCAAGCATCTGGCGCGCTGGCCGGAGGCCGTGGACGCGGCGGTGGCGTCACTCGACCGGGTGAGCGCGCCGGTCGCGGACGCACTGCTGGGCGCCGTACGCGGACTCTCCGCCGGGCTCGACGCCGAGGACAGCCCCGACACCGCCGCCGCGCTGGCCGCGCACGGGCGGCTGGTCGCGCACATCGAGCGGGCCGCCGAGCACGGCGACCCCGACCCCCGGCTCGGCGGCAGCGCGCTGGCCGCACTGATGGGCAGTCAGGAGGGCCTGAGCGTCGACCTGTCGGCGCTCGCCGTCGAGGCCGACCGGGAGCGGGCCCGGCTCACCGAGCTGCTGGTCGACTCCTGCCGCGCGTACGACCGGCACCGGCCCGTGGACGAGCTGCTCCCCGAGCTGATGGCCGACCACCCCGACGCCGACGGCGTCATCCCCGAGGCGGCCAGGCTCACCGACGAGGTGATCGCCTTCACCCGCGCGCACAAGCTCGCGCCGTACGTGGACGGGGACTGTCTCGTCGGGCCCGCGCCGCCCTCCCGGCGCTGGGCCATGGCCATGATGAGCTGGGCCGCGCCCGCCGAGGCCGATGCCGCGTCCTGGTACCACGTCACTCCGCCGGAGCCGGACTGGCCGGCCGAGGAACGGGAGGAGTGGCTGACCGTCTTCAGCCGCACCAGCCTGCCGTCGATCACCGTCCACGAGGTCGCTCCCGGGCACTTCGCGCACAGCCGCTCGCTGCGGCGGGCCGCGACGCCGGTGCGGCGGGTCCTGCACAGCCTCTCCTTCGCCGAGGGGTGGGCGCACTACGTCGAGGAGGTCTGCCTCGAAGAGGGGTTCCGGGCGCGGGACCCGCGCTTCGCGATCGGGGTCGCGCTCGAAGCGCTGGTCCGCGTGACGCGGCTGACGTGTTCCATCGGGCTGCACACCGGGGCGCTCTCCATAGAGGACGCGACCCGGCTCTTCATGCGCGACGCCCATCTCGCCCGCGCCGGGGCCTCCGCCGAGGCGCGGCGCGGCACCTTCGACGCGGCCTATGGGCGGTACACCTGGGGCAAGCTGGAGATCATGCGGCTGCGCGAGCGGGCCAAGCGGAAGGCTTCCTTCACCTTGCCCGAATTCCACGCCGCCCTGCTCGCCCTGGGCAGTCCGCCGCTCGGCCTGATGTCCGCCGCCCTGGACGATGCCGACGCCTAGGGGTCGCTCATCGCCGCTCGGGCCAGTCCTCAATCGCCGGACGGGCTGATTTTGTGCTTCTGGTCGAGCGCCATCAGCCCGTCCGGCGTTTGAGGGCTAGGACCTGTCCGGCGGATCATGGGCGGTCCAGGCGGCGCCTGGCGCGTGCGAGCGCAAGGCGCCGGGATGGCCTCATAGCGGAGCTATTCGGGTGTTTCGGCAACGCGGCGGGCGTGCGTGCCAGGGGTCGAAGGGGCCGTTCGTGATCCGCCGGACAGGCCCTAGCGGGGGTCCCAGGCCGGGCCGCCGGCGAAGGCTTCGCGGTCGAAGAAGGGCTGCCCGTTGGCGCGCATCCACATGGCGACGGGATCGTAGGCGTCGGCCATGGCGACGGTGGAGACGGGCAGACCGTCGGGGACACCGGCGACGGACTGCTGCATCATGAGGCGGACGGACTCGACGGACTGCGGAGAGTCGTCGTAGACCTCGACGCCGATGGCGAGATAGGGCTCGCCGAGGGTGGGCTGGACCCAGGCGCGCCGGAGGGCGCGCACGGCGGGCGTGCGGTGCGCGGCCTGCGCGAGAAGAGCGTAGAACTGCGGGATCTGCAACGAGGGTTCGCCGATCTGGAGCGGCCCGGCAGGCAGCAGGTCGAGCCCGGCGGCGATCCGGCGCAGGTCGAGCCAGGGCACCCCGACCCCGCCGCCCGGCGCGTGCGGGTTGAGCCAGAGGCCCCAGCGGTCGGGGAAGAGAGTCAGGGCGATGTCGCGCCCGGAGACGACCTCGTACTCCCGGCTCCAGCCGCTGGCGGTCAGCTCACGCGGCGAGGTGACGCACGGCGCGTAGCCGTGACCGCCGATCCGGAGGTTGCCGTACTGGGCATCGGCCGAACCGGGCGTGCCGTGCCAGAGCAGCATCCACACCTGGCCCTCGGCCAGCGACGCGAGCAGGTTCTCGTATGCGTCGAAGCGACCGGGCGCCACCTGGAGCAGCATCTGCTCCACATGGCCGGCCGCCGCCGCACCGCCTTGCGCGCCCGCGATCACGTGGGACCGCCCCTTCCCCTCGTTCGGTCTGCCCGGCGCACACCTGTGCGCCGCCCGCCATCAAACCAGGTCACGTCCTGGATCCCCACCCGTGCCGTACGGCCTCCCCGCCGGTCGGTCCCGTTCGGTCCCGATGAGTCCGGTTCGGTCCGGTTCAGTCCCGCGTGAAGAACGGCCGTACGGTCTCCAGCATCCAGTCCGCGACCGGGTCCTGTGCGACGTCCAGCAGAATCAGGTGGACGGGCCAGGGCAGCGGCGCGGCGCCGAGGGCGCGGCCGATGGCGTCCATGGCCGCGGCGCGGTCCACGTCCTGCCAGCGGTCCAGCTCGACCCCGACGAAGAGCGCGGGCGGCTCCTCCTCCACGGCGGCCAGCGCGCGGCGGGCGGACAGCACGACCGGGGTGACGGCGAACTCCCCCGCGGCGGTGGCGAGGAAGTCCACCGGCTCGTCGTCGTGGTCCGGTTCCCACAGCCGTACGCGGGCGCCGACCGTACGGCCGGGCGTGCCGTCCCGCTCGTACCGTTCGCCGCCGCGGCACAGCTCGGCGACGGCGGCGGGCGGCAGCGGCACTCCGACGGCGCCGCCGGGGTTCAGGGCGATGCCGACCAGCGGCGGCAGGCCGCGGGCGAATTCGTGGACGGGCGCGACGGTGCAGGCCATGCCGTCGGCGGCCTGCCGGAACTGCTGCTCGGAGCTGAAGACCGGCACATAGGTCGCGCCCTCCAGCTCGACGGTGGGCAGGTCGAGCCCCGGCGCGTCCGGCGCCCCGCCGTTCGGCAGCGGCACCCAGACATGGGAGCGCCCCAGCACCTCCAGCAGCCGGGGGGCGGCCGAGGGGTTGCCGAGGCTCGCGGTGAGCACCTCTTCCAGCTCGTTGGCCGGCCATATGTACGGTGCCGTGTACGGTGCCGGAATCTCCATGTCCACCCTTGTCCGCCCATGTGCCACTGTCCTGCCCGGAAACCCTAGCGGCTGGCGTGCAATGATTGGCGGCACAACTTGCATACCGGCCGTTGGAGGCCGCGCGGGAGAGTTCCGTCCCCTCACCGGGCCGGGCGCCGAAGGAGCAAGTCCTCCCTTGAATCTCTCAGGCACAGATACCGCGCGGACGAGGCAGATCTGAAAAGCGGGCGGCTCCCTTTAACGGGGAGCGGCCCCACCCAAGGTGCAAACCGGGACCCGCGAGGGTCACGGTGAACCTCTCAGGTTCCGATGACAGATGGGGAGACCCGGGGCGAGCATGCCCCGGCCCGCCCTGTCCGTCCCGTGCCGTCACCCCTCTGGGAGCCCTCCGATGAGCCAGCCACCGACCTCCCCGCGCCACACCGCCCTCGACGCGTCGCACCGCGCGCTCGGCGCGACCATGACCGACTTCGCGGGCTGGGACATGCCGCTGCGGTACGGCAGCGAGCGCGACGAGCACACCGCCGTCCGCACCCGCGCCGGACTCTTCGACCTCTCCCACATGGGCGAGATCACCGTCACGGGAGCGCAGGCGGGCGAGGCGCTCGACCACGCGCTGGTCGGCCACCTGTCGGCGCTCGCGGTCGGCAGGGCCCGCTACACGATGATCTGCGCGCCCGACGGCGGCATCCTGGACGACCTGATCGTGTACCGGCTCGCCGAGCAGGAGTTCATGATCGTCGCCAACGCCTCCAACGCCCAGGTGGTGCTGGACGCCGTCACCGAGCGCGCGGCCGGTTTCCCGGGCGCCGCCGTACGCGACGACCGGGACGCGTACGCGCTGCTCGCCGTCCAGGGTCCGGAGTCCCCCGGCATCCTGAAGTCGGTCACGGACGCGGATCTGGACGGGCTGAAGTACTACGCGGGCCTGCCCGGCACGGTCGCCGGGGTGCCCGCCCTGATCGCCCGCACCGGTTACACCGGCGAGGACGGCTTCGAGCTGTTCGTGGCGCCCGCCGACGCCGAGCGGCTGTGGCAGGCGCTCACCGAGGCCGGGGCCGCGGCCGGGCTCGTACCGTGCGGCCTGTCCTGCCGGGACACGCTGCGCCTGGAGGCGGGCATGCCGCTGTACGGGCACGAGCTGACCACCGCGCTGACGCCGTTCGACGCGGGGCTCGGCCGGGTCGTGAAGTTCGACAAGGCGGGCGACTTCGTGGGCCGGGCGGCGCTGGAGGCCGCGGCCGAGAAGGCGGCGGCCACCCCGCCGCGCAAGCTGGTCGGGCTGATCGCCGAGGGCCGCCGGGTGCCGCGCGCGGGGTACGCCGTGACCGACGCCTCGGGCGCCGTGGTGGGCGAGGTCACCTCGGGCGCGCCGTCCCCGACGCTGGGTGCGCCCATCGCGATGGCGTACGTGGACGCCGCGCATGCCGCGCCCGGCACGGAGGGGGTCGCGGTCGACATCCGCGGCACCCGTGAGCCGCACCGGGTCGTGGCGCTGCCGTTCTACAAGCGTGAGCGCTGACACGCTCGTACCGCCACCTGGTACCGGGCCTGTCCGTCCGGTACCGGACCTGTCCGCCGAGCCGACCGACCGCGCCGTCCCCGCGCGCGGGCACCCCTTCGCATCCGGGAGAATTCCGTCATGAGCATCAACCCCCAGAATCTTCGGTACACCAAGGAACACGAGTGGCTGTCGGCCCCCGAGGCCGAGGGCGTCACCGTCGGGATCACCTCGCACGCCGCCGACGCGCTCGGCGACGTCGTGTTCGTGCAGCTTCCCGCGGTGGGCGACGCCGTCACGGCGGGTGAGACCTGCGGTGAGCTGGAGTCCACCAAGTCCGTCAGCGACCTGTACTCGCCGGTCACCGGCGAGGTCACGGAGATCAACCAGGACGTCGTGGACGACCCGGCCCTGATCAACTCCTCGCCCTTCGCGGACGGCTGGCTGTTCAAGGTGCGCGAGCCGCAGGCGACGGACGAGCTGCTGTCCGCCGCCGAGTACGACGCCTTCATCGCGGGCTGACCTTCCGGCCTCCGTCACGGGCCGGCCCCCGGCCGTCATGGCGGGCCGGCCCCCGGCCGTCATCGCGGGCTCGCCTCCCGCCGGGCCCGCCGTCACCGGCCGTTCGCCGGCCCCCGGTATTCATCGACCTTCTGACCAGGAAGATCTCATGTCGCTGCAGAACCAGTCCCTGCACGAGTTCGACCCGGACGTCGCCGCCGCGGTCGACGCCGAACTCCACCGCCAGCAGTCCACCCTCGAAATGATCGCGTCGGAGAACTTCGCGCCGGTCGCGGTCCTCGAGGCCCAGGGCTCCGTGCTGACCAACAAGTACGCCGAGGGCTACCCGGGCCGCCGCTACTACGGCGGCTGCGAGCACGTCGACGTGATCGAGCAGCTCGCGATCGACCGCGTCAAGGCGCTGTTCGGCGCCGAGGCCGCGAACGTGCAGCCGCACTCCGGCGCGTCCGCGAACGCCGCCGCGATGACCGCCCTGATCAAGCCGGGCGACACCATCCTGGGCCTGGACCTGGCGCACGGCGGCCACCTGACCCACGGTATGAAGATCAACTTCTCCGGCAAGCTGTACAAGGTCGCGGCCTACCACGTCGACGAGCACACCGGTCTGGTCGACATGGCCGAGGTCGAGAAGCTGGCCAGGGAGCACCGGCCGCAGCTCGTCATCGCGGGCTGGTCGGCGTATCCGCGCCAGCTCGACTTCGCCGAGTTCCGCCGGATCGCGGACGAGGTCGGCGCGTACCTGATGGTCGACATGGCGCACTTCGCGGGCCTGGTCGCGGCCGGTCTGCACCCCTCCCCCGTGCCGTACGCGGACGTGGTCACCACCACGACCCACAAGACGCTCGGCGGCCCGCGCGGCGGTGTGATCCTCTCCAAGGCCGAGCTGGCCAAGAAGATCAACTCCGCGGTCTTCCCCGGTCAGCAGGGCGGCCCGTTGGAGCACGTGATCGCCGGAAAGGCGGTCGCCTTCAAGGCCGCCGCCACCGACGAGTTCAAGGACCGGCAGGCGCGTACGCTCCAGGGCGCCAAGATCCTCGCCGAGCGGCTGGTACGGGACGACCTCACCGAGGTCGGCGTCTCCGTCCTGTCCGGCGGCACCGACGTCCACCTCGTGCTGGTCGACCTCCGCGACTCCGCGCTCGACGGCCAGCAGGCCGAGGACCGCCTCCACTCGGTCGGCATCACCGTCAACCGCAACGCGATCCCCAATGACCCCCGGCCGCCCATGGTCACCTCGGGGCTGCGCATCGGCACGCCCGCGCTGGCCACGCGGGGCTTCGACGCGGAGGACTTCCGGGAGGTGGCGGAGATCATCGCGGCGGCCCTCAAGCCGAGTTACGATGCCGCGGCTCTTCGGGACAGGGTCGCCGCCCTGACCCGCAAGCACCCGCTCTACGCGTAGCCCCGTAGGGGCGAGGGGGCACCTCCCGGCCGAAGGTCGGGGGAGGAACCGCGCGCTCGGCCGGAGCGCTCCCGCAGGTCACCACCCGCCCCGGCGGGGCAGTCCGGTTGTCGCCGGACCACCCGCCGGTGGGGGCTGGTCGCGCAGTTCCCCGCGCCCCTGGGGAACCCTCCTCCGCGGGAGGAACCGTGAAGGGGCCGTGCCCCTTCGAGATCTGGAGTCCTCATGGCAATATCCGTATTCGACCTCTTCTCCGTGGGCATCGGCCCCAGCAGCTCGCACACCGTGGGCCCGATGCGTGCCGCGGGCATCTTCGTGCACCGGCTGAAGAACGAGGGACTGCTGGCGCACACCGTGTCGGTCCGGGCGGAGCTCTTCGGGTCGCTGGGGGCGACGGGCCACGGGCACGGGACGCCGAAGGCGGTGCTGCTGGGGCTCGCGGGCCACTCGCCGCGGACGGTGGACGTGGAGACGGCGGACGACGAGGTCGCGGCGGTGCGCGCGGCGGGCAGGCTGAGCCTGCTCGGGGCGCACGAGATCGCCTTCGACCCGGAGACGCAGATCGTGCTGCACCGGCGCAGGTCGCTGCCGTACCACGCCAACGGGATGACGCTGTTCGCGTACGACGCGGACGGCGCCCCGCTGCTGGAGAAGACGTACTACTCGGTGGGCGGCGGCTTCGTCGTGGACGAGGACGCGGTCGGCGAGGACCGGATCAAGCTGGACGACACGGTGCTGCGGCACCCCTTCCGCACCGGGGACGAGCTGCTGCGGCTCTCGCGCGAGACGGGTCTGTCGATCTCGGCGCTGATGATGGAGAACGAGAAGGCGTGGCGTACGGAGGAGGAGATCCGCGCCGGGCTGCTCGACATCTGGCGGGTGATGGAGTCCTGCGTGCGGCGCGGGATGTCCCGTGAGGGCATTCTGCCGGGCGGCCTGAAGGTCCGCCGCCGCGCGGCGCAGTCGGCGCGCCAGCTGCGCGCCGAGGGCGATCCGGCCGCGCACGCGATGGAGTGGGTCACCCTCTACGCCATGGCCGTCAACGAGGAGAACGCGGCGGGCGGCCGGGTCGTGACCGCCCCCACCAACGGCGCCGCGGGCATCATCCCGGCCGTCCTGCACTACTACCTGAACTTCGTCGCGGCGCCGACCGCCGGCGCCGTCGACCAGGAGGACGCCGTCGTGCGCTACCTGCTGGCGGCGGGCGCGATCGGCATGCTCTTCAAGGAGAACGCCTCCATCTCCGGCGCCGAGGTCGGCTGCCAGGGCGAGGTCGGCTCGGCCTGCTCGATGGCGGCCGGCGGCCTCGCCGAGATCCTCGGCGGCTCCACGGAACAGGTCGAGAACGCCGCCGAGATCGGCATGGAACACAACCTCGGCCTCACCTGCGACCCGGTCGGCGGCCTCGTCCAGATCCCCTGCATCGAGCGCAACGGCATGGCCGCCGTCAAGGCCGTCACCGCCGCCCGCATGGCCATGCGCGGCGACGGCCGCCACCACGTCTCCCTCGACAAGGTCATCAAGACCATGAAGGAGACCGGCGCCGACATGAAGGTCAAGTACAAGGAGACGGCCCGCGGCGGCCTCGCCGTCAACGTCATCGAGTGCTGACCGCGTAGCCGCTGACCTGCTGCTTCTCGTCTTTCAGCTCTGTCGGAGCCTTCCGTGCTTGTACGAAGGGAAGTCCCTCGGAAGTCCCTCGACAGAGCTGAAAGTCCCTGAAAAGTCCCTGGGCCCAGGGCCTGCGGAGGCTGCGTCAGCAGGCAGTCCAGCACCGAGGCTCGTACCCGACCATCGGCGAAACCGTCCACCCGGCAAGGGTCCACATGGACAGCAGCTCTGTCACCGCCGATCACAGACCTAAGGTTTATGAGTCGCCCGTAGCCTGCGGCGGAGGATGTTGCGTAGTCCTCGCAGGCCCGGACGAAAAGGCTGGTCATGAACGGACCTGGTTGCCCAGGACTGAGCTGGTGGGCGGCCGCAACCGTGTGCAGGTGCGTTTCAGAGGGTCACAGCTCCGGCGGGTCGATGTCCCCGGATTCCACCAGGGCGCGGCGCAGAGTCTGCCGATCAGGGCCGGGCGCCCGGTTTTTGCTGTCGGTGAGGAGTCGGCGGGCGTGCTGGCGGACGCGGTCGATCTCCCAGGGGTTCGGCGCCGAGTGGCGCAGGAGTGCTGCAGTGATGGCCAGGGCGTGGCTCGAGCAGTTCGCGGAGTTCGCCGACACCTGGGGCAGAAAACACCCGGCGATCGTGAAGCTGTGGGAGAACGCGTGGGAAGAGTTCACCCCGTTCCTGCGGTTCGACACCGAGATCCGCCACATCGTCTGCACCACCAACGCGATCGAGTCCAGGAACGCCAGGATCCGCCGGGCGGGCAAGGCCCGGGCACTTCCCCAACGAGCAGTCCGCCTTGAAGGGCGTCTACATGGCGATCATGTCCCTCGACCCCACTGGCAAGGGCCAGGCCCGCTGGACCATGCGCTGGAAGACCGCGCTGAACGCCTTCAACATCACCTTCGACGGCCGACTCTCCACAGCCCGCCGTAATCCCAACCACCCCAGTTACACCGCACGTTTGACAGACCCTAACGCGGAGCAGCACGCACTGGCTGGGAGGACAGCGACTGAACCGGTCCCCAGGATCCTCAGTTACGCCACCGCCCGACGTGAGCCTCGACCTGCCTCTTTGGCGTCTTCGGCCTTCAGCGCCGGGCCCGCGCTCGCTGTCATGGTGGCCGGGCAAGGCCCCTGGCGATCAAAAGGGCAGTTGGATGTGGTGGAGGCGCAGAGTTTCGGTGTACCTCTCAAAGAGGAGGTCGATGCCAGCCAGGAGGAGGCTCGCCGCCTTGCTTGCCTCCACCAAGTCGCCAGCCTCACGGAGCTCCGACAGTTCTGCCACGTCGGCCCGCAGGATGCTCAGTGAGTCTCCCTGAACCAGCACGCCCGGGAACTTGCGGCCGGGCAGCCGCAGCACGGCGTCATTACCGCCATCCGTGAAGAGTTCGACGTCAAGACGTTCCATAGGACGATCCAAGCGGTCTGGCCTTGCCGACCACAGCAACGTTTCCACCAGCCTTACAAGAGCCGCCGAACGGCCCTACGGGTGGATTGCTGGGCCTGGGCGCCGGTTCGGGGACCGACGGTCGGCTGCCCGACGAGCAAGGCCGGCAAACGGCGCCTGGCATGTCAGCGGGGCGAATCTCGCATCACCCCAGGTCAGCGCCTCGCCCCGAGAGAATTGGTAAAGCGGGGATCGTCGGTTCGAACCTGACCGGAAGCCCTTCTTTTTGCCAGAGCAGGAGCCTGGCCGCCCCACTGGGGGTTGGGCTTCCAGGGAGGTTCCGGCACGGGGCGCTGTGAGTCAGTCGGCTGTGACCCCCCAGTAGGCGACCCTCGTGGGCTTGCTGTCGTCGTAGAGGGTCGTACAGTTGCCCGCCGCGCGGTCGGGGTAGTCCAGGCGGCCGGAGGCCAGGGCGTCGGTCCACTCGGCTTCGCTGGGGCGACCGTCCGGGCACCAGGCCTGGACTTCATCGTCGGTCAGAGGGCGCATGAAGGGCCCCTCTTCGTCGTCATCGGGGGCGACCACGCGGATCTGGTCGAGGACGGATCCGGTGCCGCCGGTCATGATGTATTCCTGCCAGTCCGGGTCCTGCCAGCGCTCGGCCATCGTCATGTCGCCGAACCCGTGGTCGTCCTCGGCGAGTTCCCGCTCCTGCTCCGCCTGGAACGCCGCAGCCAGATCCGGCTGATACGCCCCGGCCCGGCTCCATCCATCGCCACCCATGTACGGACCCCGCCCTTCTCTCGTGTTCGCATCGGTCTCGCCCGAGTAGGCGGCAGTGTAGAAGCCGTCACTGACAACGCTGAGCGGGACCGGTCAGCTCGTGGTGACCTCGGCCGCGTCGCGGAAGACCAGACGGACGGGGGACTCTTCCCGGCCGGCGCGGTCCCGGCTCGGGGTGCCCTTCAGCAAGACCGGTGCCAGCGCCCGCCACACCGCTTCCACGCTCTCATCGGTGTAATCGGCGTAGTTCTCGGTGGCCAACAACCACACACCGCCCGAGCGCAGCGGCTCGACCTGGGTGAAGGCACCGCTGGCGCGCAGGGCGTCTGCGCCGCCGAGGCGGTCAACGAGTTCGCTCGCGGCGACGGTGAGCCAGGAGTAGCCGCGCAGGACCGAGCGCGAGGCGGAGATCGCTTCGTAGTAGATCGTCCAGGGGGGCCCGGTCACCGCCTCCAGCGGGGTAACCCCGGGGACGCTGTATTCGTAGGAGATCTGGCCGTACGAGGGATTCACCTCGTCGCAGAAGCCGCGCAGGAACCGAAGCCATGCCCGTTGTGTCGCAATGTCCTGGAATGCGCTCTCGGGCGCCTCGATCCAGACCCGGCACCAGCCGTCGACATCTTCCAGGATGTTCGCCTCGAAGCGGATGATCCCCTCGGAAGGAAATCCTGACGCATCCAGCAAGACGAATCCCAGATTCATCCCCACAATCCCCTTGCTGGCCTCTTTCTCCGCCCAGGCGACCGTCGACTCCTCTACCACCTTGCCCGGCTGCCGCAGGCCGTTCTTCCCCATGCGGGTGATGGAGACGAAGCCCCACTCCGCCCCCGCGGGGCCCAGGGCGAGCCCGCTCGTCAGTCTTCCCTTGGGTACCGACGCGTCTGCGGAGACGCGGCTCAGAACGTCACCGGCCAGTGCCCGGACACCGCCGATCACCCACTCAACGGCACGCCGACCGAAATCCTCAGCATCAGCAATCTCGAAATCGACTTCACATAGCACTGTGGCACCCATGGCGACGCTCAGCCACCCTTCGTCTTCCTGCCGGAGATTTTGAACCGATCATATAGAGACCCAGGACAAGCTAGCCAGCCACGCCCTGCTCAAAGCCCGCTCCGATGCCGACCACGAGCCGGGCAATGCCGTACAAGGCTGCGCCGAGTCCGCCGAGACCAACCACTGTCTGAGGGTCGGCGTGGGGCAGCAGAGATCCGCTGGGCGGAGCCACCGCCTGCGGCGCGGCCGGGACCGGCATAGGCCGCAAGGGACGGGTGGAGACCCACTTCGGCCGTTTGGAGGGCTGGCCCACAGGAACCGGTTTGGGGTTCGTGACCGGCACAGGCGTGGGATCGGGCTGGGGAGTCCGCTTTCCGCCGTTCTTCTTCCACGTGTATGTGATGATCCCAGGATTCCTGCCGTCCTGGACGGTGATGTCCTCCGATGGATTCCACAGGTTCGGCATCGGCCCAAGGGACTTGCCTAGCCGCGGCCCGACCTGAACGCGTCGACTGTCCCCGTTCGCGCGGAGCATGTCAGTAAGCTTGGCAATGTACCGCGCGAGTTGTGCCGGCCCAGCTTTTTCTGCGGTGCCTCCAAAGTGCTTCACCTCCCACACGTAGACGGTATCGTCGCTCCATTGGACAATGTCCGCCCAGCCAGAGTTTCCCTTGCCATTGGCCGATCCGCCCCGAATGAACAAGTCGTTGTCGAAGAGGTCGCCCGGGTAGCGGCTCTGGAACTCCTTGGTGGCGGCGATGACGGCGGTGTCGTGCCGTGGCCCCCATACCTTGTACCACTTCTTATCTTCCTCATCGTTCGACGGGTCAGTGGAAGTGGTCCCAGAGGTGGTGGTGCTACCGGCCTCTGGCTCTGCTGCCGACCTGTTCGGGCACGCGCCTTCGTCGCCTCCGCACTTGAGAATCATCCCGGAAGGGTCGGAGTAGACCAGTGGATTGTCGGCGCCGTAGGTGTATCCGCTCAGCGTTTGCGGTGAGGCGAGATCGAGTACCGGGTCGACGCTGATGAAGCGGCCGATGGTGGGGTCGTATTCGCGGGCACCGAGGTGGGTGAGATTGGTGGTGGCGTCGCTGGTGCCGCCGACGAAGCCCTTGGTGCCTTGCCAACCGGTCGCGGGGGCGCCACGGGTGTCGCCGAAGATGGTGGTCTTGCGGTGAACGACAGCCTGGGTGATGGCATCGATCTGAACGGTGCCGGTGCCGTTGGAGTCGCTGATCAGGAAGCTGATCCTGCCGCCTGTGCGCATGGCGATCGTTTCGCCGTTGAAGGTGTAGTAGCGGGTGCCGACCAGGGTGTTGTCGGGCTTGAGGAGCAGTTCGTTGCCGTCAGGCAGATAGAGGGTGGTGCCGGTGGCGTCTGTGACGGTGAGGCGGTTGCCGTCGGCGTCATAGGCGTACGAGGCGAGTGCGGCGTTGCCCTGATTGACCGATGACAGATGGCCTTGCGGGTCCCAGCTCAGTGTCTGCTGGGCTGAGGTGCCTAGGGTGCGTGTGGCGGTGTTGCCGGCCGCGTCGTAGGTGTAGGTGTCGGTGTGCGGCGCGGTGCCGGTCTGGGTGACCTTCGGCAGGTCGTGCGTGCCGGTGGTGGGCGGGGTGTAGGTGCGGGTGGTGTCGGCTGCCGGGCCGGAAGCTGTGGTGTGTCGGGTTTCGGTGGTGCGGTCACCTACCGCGTCATAGCCGTACGACGTCCAGTAGGCGTCCGGGCCGCCGACTGTCGTGGCGGATGAGCCCTGACCACAGTTGCTTCCGGAGTTGGCCGTCCAGGCGGTGGTGACGCGGCGAAGGGCATCGAGCGTGAAGCACTGGGCGTCGGTGACGGTGGCAGCGTCCTGGCCGGTGGTGTCGGTGACGGAGGTGACGTTCTGTGCTGCGTCGTAGGTGTAGTGGGCGTGGCTGACGCGCTGGGGCGCGGTGTCGCGGTCGGTGATCTGGTCGGTCAGAGCACCGGTGTGTTCGTCGTACTGATATGAGTTGTAGACGGTGTGGTTGAAGTCGCCGTAATCCTCGCGTGCGGTGCGACCGTAGTGGTCGTACTGAGTGCCAGCCACGATCGAGTCGGTGCCGGCGGCGAGTCCTTCGGGCAGGGCAGCGTTGTAGGTGTAAAGGGGGGTGATGTCCTCTTGGGGCAGGCCGCCCATAGCGGGTTCCCGGGTCCACTTGACCTGACCGGTGAAGTAGTACGCGGTCGTCCACTTATAGGTGTTCGCCAGACCACCGGTGCCAGGCACAGTTGCCTGCTGGATCGACGGCATGTACAGACTGCTGTACGAGGTGACTTCGCTGGTGTAGGGCTGACCGCCGATGTACTGGGTCGACTTGGCGGGCTGGCCCTTGCCTCCGGTGGCGGTGTCGTATGTCCACTCCGACAGGGTCGTGGTCGTTCCCTGATAGGTCGACGTCAGCTTGGTCTTGCGGCCGAGGTCGTCGTAGTCGGTGTGCAGTTTGTAGCCACGGGCGTCGGTGACGTCCACGGTACGGTCACCGGCGTCGTACGTGATGCTTGAGAATCCCTTGTCCGGATCGTCCGCGCTGATCTGGCGGCCACGGTTGTCATAGGTGTAAGTCCACTTCGCACCGGACGCGTCCCTGACCTGGGCCAGGTGGCCGTGCACGTCGTACGTCGACAACGTGGACTGCGAACTAGTCCGAGCGGCGTCGGTGTACTCCTTGAGTTCAGTGGTACGGCCCAAAGCGTCGACGACAGTGCTGGTGGCCGTACCGCCGACGGGCGGAACGACGGTGGTGGTGTCGCCGGAGTAGGTGGTGGTTGTCGTCTCCGCCGGATCGCCGAACTTCTTGTTGACCGTCTGCGTGACACGCCCTGCACCGTCGTAGATCGTGTCGGTCGAAGCCGGGTAGTTCAGCTCTTGCCCGGTGACCGGCACGGCCTCCGCGCTTCCGTCGGCGTAGTACGTACCCGAGGAGCGCCAGACGAACCCACGGGTGTCGTAAAGCGAATCGGCGACCAACCGTCCCGAATCGTCCGGTGAGGGTTCCTGGGTCTGGTACTGGCGCAGCATGCCGTCGTAGAAGGCGTACGACGGTTGGTAGACCTCGTTGTAGTTGAGGACCTTGGTGGTCACCACGACCGGACCGTCGTTGCGGACCGTGTAGGTGTATGTGTAGCTGGGTGTGGTGGGGTTGGCCGACTGGGGGCGGGCGGGGGTCCACACTTGGGTGACGCGGCCGAGCGCGTCGTAGGCGTTCGTCGTCACTCGGTTGTTGGCGTCGGTGACGGTGATCGGCTGGCCGCGCAGCGGATCCAGTGTGGTGGTGACCGTCTGACTGAGCGAATTGGTCACCACCGACTTGAGCGGGACTTCACCGGTCGCGGGGGTATAGGCGGTCTGTGTCACCTTGCCGTAGGCGTCGGCGGCGGACAGCACCCTGCCGTAGACGTCCACGCATAGCTGGCCTGTCTTCCCGCCGATGGTGCAGTCTTTGGGCACATTGAGCAGGGTGTCGAAGCCGGTGCCTGCGCCGTTGGTCTGCTGGGTGGTGGTGACATCGCCCTTGGTCGGCGCCGCGGTCAACGCGGTGGCACCGTCGTAGTAGGTGAGCGTATCGCCATTCAGGTCGGCCGGGAGACTGGGCGTCACGTCGCAGGTCCGGTCGACTGTGCGCGTCTCGGCGACCAGATTCATCAGCCACAGCGAGTTGTTGCGTACGTATGTCGTGGTGGTGCACGACTCGTCACCCGTCTTCGCGGTGTCCCCGCTGGACGAGACGGCTGTGATCATCCCGAGGCTGTCGAAGGTACTCGAGACCTTCGTGGTGCGCGTGCCGCCGGTGACCGGGACATGCGTCTCCTCCTCGGAGGTACCGGTGTGGTAAGCGACCAGGTCCGGCAGTCCAGTGCGGGTGCGGGTCGCAGTCGCCCCGGACCGCCACGGGGTGTATGACGTCGCGGTGACGAGCTTGGGGGCGACGTCACCGTTGTAGGTCGCGGTCTCCCGGGCCATTCCGGCGAACTGCTCGCGGTCGGTGACCGGGGCGTCCGTGGAGTCCTTGACGGCGGCGCCGTCGATGCCACGGAAGTACCGGGTCTCGCTCAGCGTCTTGGGGTCGAACCCGGATCCGGTGCGGGTCTGTACCAGGGTGTAGCCGCGCTGGACCGAATAGGTGCGGTCGTCGGACTTGGTGAACTCGTCGGTGGACTTCGCCCAGGCGGCGCCGCCGACGTAGGCGAAGGCGGTGACCTTGTCCGGGGTGGCGGCGAGGTTGTCGCCTTCGACGACCTCTGAGACCCGGTAGGAGTTAAACCAATCCAACACCGACGTCTCGCCCTCGAAGGCCCATTTGACCGGGTAGCAGGCCGTGGTGTTGGTGGCGTCGGCAGGCGGTAGCGATATGGCGCTGCAGGTGGGGTCGTCGTAGTACAGCCCGATAGTGCCGCCGGTCTCGGTGGTGATCTCCGACATCCGTAGGCGGATGAAGGGAGCGAGGCCGTCGCCAGTCTTGTCGACGCGGTTGGCCTTCTGCTCGCCGGCGAACGTCACGGGCGGCATCAGCGCGGTGAACACCCCCGAGGTGTCCTTGCTGCCCCTCGTGATCGAGTTCAGCCACAGCGGGGTGGAGATGCCGTCGCCGGCGGGCGGAAAACCCTGGCCGAGTTGCCAGGAGTCGACGTTCTTGTACACATTGCCGGTCAGGACCTGGGTGGTGACGTTGGAGAGCCGTTTCCGGGACCAGAAGCTGGGCGAGGTCTGGTCGATGGTGCATTTTGTGGCGCCGTCCTTGCAGTATTGGTCGAATGGAACGTCGGGCCAATTCGCCTTGTGCGCCGTGTCGAAGGTGCCGCAGTCGACCAAGCAGCGCTCGGCGGTGGTGAAGTTGACCTTGCCCATGGCCTTGCCGGAGTAGACGGCGTCCGAGCGCAGGCCGTAGTCGACGTGGTCGAGATAGCCGCCGCGGACGTACGGGGTGACCGTGGCGTCGCCGGTGGTGTGGTTCAGATTCCGGCCATAGTTGTTGGTCTCCTCATTCCAGTAGTAGCCCATCGCGTCGCCGTGGGTGTCCACGACGTAGTCGAGCTGCCAGCGCCACGCTTGCTGGCACCAGGCGGAGGCGAAGGAGGCGTTGTAGCAGGGCTCGCCAGCCTGGTTGCCGAACACCGGCACCGTCCAAGTGGAGTTGGTCTCAGGCGTTGCCGAACCCGTCCAGCCGGGAAGGCGGTTGAGGCCGAAGTAGTACTGGGTACCGTCGGTCGTGGTGACCTTCCAGTGCTCACCGTCGTTATCGCCGTTGCCGGTGACCTCGTCGGCGTTGGTCAGCTTTTCGATCTTCTCGCCGGAGTCGTCGGCCGGGTGCCAACCGTTCGTGGAGTCGTAGACCAACTCGGTTGACTTGCCGCCCAGCGACAGTGTCGCGTTGTTGCTGAACCAGCACAGATCACCGACCTTGGCGGTGTTGGTCCCACCGGCCTGGTCGTCGTCGCACGGCTTGTAGCGGCGCTCGATGAACCCCGGCTCATACGACCAGCCGTCACCGATCCACGACGGCTGGTTGTTCGATGCCGCCGTCCGTCCGTCCACCGACTGTGAGTTGTAGCTCATGGCCACATTCGGCTGAAGCCCACCGGGCACAGTCGGTGCCGCCATCGGATACGCCCAGGTGAAGGCGCCCGTCGAGCCGCCCGCGCTCCAGCTCCCTGAGGGCTGGAGGGAGGTCGCTTTGTATGTACCAGACGACCCCGACGCATCCGCCTCGGCGGCCAGGACAGTCGCGCCCGACGCCTGGGCGCCCACGGCGACCTGGGCGGTGAGGGTGGATGCCCGGGTGTCGTTCGTGGTCTTCACCGGGGTGGCGACTTGGCAGGCGGTCTTCTCCGGAGTGGTCAGCGCACACGCTGGAAGCTGCACCAGGCGCAAGCGGGACGTCCAGTCGCCGCCGTACGCGCCCTTGAACGAGCTGTAGTCCACCTCGACCTGCGCGGATCCCTGCGTGTCGACGCCGCCGACGGACAGGAGCAGCCCGTTGACTCCGGCCTTCTGAGTGGTGGAACGGTCCGCGACACTCACTCGGACCTTGGCCAGGTGAGTCGTTGCCGCACGCGAGTTGCCCTGGACCGCGCCGACCCGGACCGGCAGTGAACCCGCCTTGTTCAGCACGGGCACGGACCCGGCTCCTGCCGATCCGGCGACAGCCTTGGCCGTTGGCACGGTATCGCTCGACAGAGCGACGTCGGCGCTGCCCGTAGCGGGCCAGCTCACCTTGGGCGCCTTCCAGGCCGCAGCCGCCTGGTTCACGCGCTTGTCGTTCCCGCCGATCTTCACCGGCTTCACGGGTACGGCCTTCGGCTGCTTGACGCCCGGCAGTGACAGGCCTGACCGGCCGTCGGCAGCAGCTGCAGCGGGCAGCAGACCCACGGCGACAAATACCGTCACCGAAATGGACAAAGTACGCACGCCGAACCAACCCACGCCCGCCCCACCCCTCAATGCGCCCCATTGAACAAGACCGGCGGACTTTAACAGATGTTCACCAAGGATGACGAGACCCACAACGATCAGCAGGTCACCCCAAGGCTCGATAAACATGGCGCAAACACGCAGCTTGATGCGTACAACCATTCATTATTTCTGCAATAAAAGAAGCATCCACCTGCAGAGATGGAGAAAAGTACCTTTAAGTGACGAGTGGTGAGCGTATAGAGTCCCGTCGAATCATTCACCGATTAAAGGGAATCCAATGTTCCGGAAGCCCCATGGACAGCATCCGCCTGGCTATACCCGTGGTATAGCCATTACCTTGACCATGACGATGGGTATTGCCGGTTTTCTCCCTGCGGCGACGGCGGTGGCGCTGGCCCCTCGTATCGCTCCCACTACCGTGACGGACGCCGTTGACGGCGTCGACGACGGGTCAGTGTCGGACGAGGACAAGGCGTTGCAGGAGGCGCAGTCGACCGGTCAACCGGCCGAAGTGGTCTCCGCACGGACGGAGTTGTCGGACGAGTGGGCAAACCCGGACGGCACCTTCTCGGTGAAGCGGTACGGCTCACCGGTCCGTGTCTTCCGTGGCGGCGCGTGGGTGCCGACCGATCCGACGCTGGTGTTCGCCGCCGACGGGTCGGTGGTGCCGAAGGCGGCCACCGTTGTGGTGACATTCTCCGGTGGTGGGACGGGTCCGCTGCTGTCCGGTGTCAAGGACGGCCGCACTCTGACCCTGTCATGGCCAACAGCCCTGCCGGTGCCGACACTTGACGGCAACGTCGCCACGTACACCGACATCCTTCCCGGTATCGACCTCCAGCTCAAAGCCGAGGTCGAGGGCTTCTCGCAGCTCATCGTCGTCAAAACCGCACAAGCCGCGCAGAATCCGGCCTTGGCCACACTGCGGTACACCATGAGCACCATCGGCCTGTCGGTGGCCAAAGACACGGAAACCGGCAGTGTCACTGCCTCCGACCCGGCGGGGCAGACTGTCTTTACCAGCCCGACCCCGCTGATGTGGGACTCCACCACCCAGACCAGCGACGACACGACACCGTCCGGCACCGCCAAGCGCCCGAATGGTTCACGGAGCGCGACAACCGCTGAGACCGCCGATGACACCGACCCGGCGGAGTCCTTCGAGCCTCCGCCGGGCGCGCAGAACGCGCAGATGCCGACCACGGTCAGTGGCAACACGCTGACCATCACCCCGAACCAGACGCTGCTGACCGACGCCAACACCCAGTATCCGGTCTACATCGACCCGTCCTGGGCCTGGGGCGTACGGCAGAGTTGGACCCGAGTTTACAAGAAGTACCCGACGACGTCTTTCTGGAACGCCAACGAAGTAGCCCGTGTCGGCTACGAGGCCGAGACCAACGGCCTGTCCCGCTCCTTCTTCCAGTGGGACACCTCGAACATTAAGAACGCCGCCGTCATCAAGTCGACTTTCCGGATCAAGAACACCTGGTCCTGGTCGTGCCAGGACCGCGAGGTCCAGCTCTGGCAGACCGGCCCGATCTCGAAGAACACCACCTGGAACCACCAGCCAGCCAAGATCGGATCCAACGCGCTGGCCACGGTCAACGACTCCAAGGGCTGGGGCAGTTCCTGCCCTGCGGGCAACCTCGAATTCGACCTGACCGCGAAGATCAAGGACGCGGCCTCTCACGCCAACCCCAGCGTCACGCTCGGCCTGTACGCCGCCGATGAGGGCGACACCTACGGCTGGAAGAAGTTCGACCCCAAGAGCGCCGTCCTGGAGACCGAGTTCAACCATGCACCGAGCGCACCCAGCGGCCTGGGCACCAACCCCAAGTCGAACTGTGCTACCGGCACGGCGCTCGGCAACACCAGCATCAGCCTGCACGCCACTGTCAACGACCAGGACGGCGGCAATCTGACCGCCAGGTTCCAGCTCTTCAAGTCCGGTAGCAGCAGCCCAGTAGTGGACAAGTCCATTCCTGCGCTCAAGGGGAGAGTCGCCACACTGGTCCTGCCAGATTCCGATACACCAACGGGCAGTTACACCTGGATGGTGACAGCCAAGGACAACCAGGGCGCCGTCTCGCCGGCGAGCGTCACCTGCAAGTTCAGCGTGGACCGCACCAGGCCGAGCAACCCCCCGCTGATCCACTCCGACGTGTTCCCACCCGGCGACGGAGGCTGGCCGGCCAACACCGGAAAGGCCCGCAGCACGGCTGCCTTCACGATCAACCCGAACGGTGTGACCGACGCGACCTCGTACGGCTGGTACACCGACTACGATCCACAGGTGCACTACGTCGCGGTCTCCGCAGGCGCCACGGCGACCGTACAGATCGCCCCACCCGGCTTCGGCCCCCACTTCGTGTACGCCTTCACCGTCGATGCCGCGGGGAACCGCTCCGACACCGCCACGTACGTCTACTATGCGGCCGGCACTGGCGTTCGCGATGTGCCGGGCGATCTCAACGGTGATGGCAACAACGACATCTGGAGCGTCGACTCCAATGGCACACTGCTCACCTACGCCGGTCAGGGCAATGGGCAGTTCTCCGCCGCGACCAACGGCGGACAGGCGTTCGACGGTGCCCAGGTCGCCTCGCGCGGTGACTGGGGGCAGGACGGATACAACGACCTCGTCACTCTCGAACCAAGCACCGTGGACGGCACGTCCAAGGATCTGTACGTCTACCCGAACAACGGATCCGGCATCGCAACGGTTTCCGGCATGATTGAAGGCAAGCAGAAGCTACGCGTCAACTGCCCGTTTCCCGTTGAGGGCAACGGTGACGATCC
Source organism: Streptomyces sp. NPDC008139 (assembly GCF_042957025.1). Taxonomy (NCBI): domain Bacteria; kingdom Bacillati; phylum Actinomycetota; class Actinomycetes; order Kitasatosporales; family Streptomycetaceae; genus Streptomyces; species Streptomyces sp. NPDC008139. The sequence goes on along the minus strand of NZ_JBIBHM010000007.1, from coordinate 338,921 downwards.
AGACGGCTGTCCCACCGGAGACGACCACTGGCACGACGCCGAGCAGATCGTCGCACCCGGCGACATCAACAGCGACGGCGCTCCCGACCTGCTCGTCAAGGAAGGCACTCTGCTGTGGGCGTACTACGGCGACCGTGCCAGCAAACGCCTCGACATCCACGGCGCTCCCGTACTCGTCGGCGGCAACGACTGGAACAAGTTCACCGTCATCGCACCCGGTGACCTCAACGGCGACGGCATCCCCGACCTGCTGCTGCGCGACAATGCCACCGGTGACGTCTTCCGCACCTACGGCAGGCAGGGCGAGAATTCCGGCGTTGTGAATCCCGCGACCTGGGGCGCCACCGCATCCCGGGTGAAAATCGGCTCCGGTGTGACCGCCGCCGCCTACCCCGCCGTCGGCTCCTCCGGCGACGTCAACGGCGACGGCATCCCGGACCTGTGGGCACGTAAGACCGACAACACCATGAGCGGGTGGGCCGGGAAGAAGACCGGCACGGACTTCACCGGATTCGGGACCGCCTTCACCATCGACGGCATCACCGGCGGCACACGCATCCCCGCAGGCACCACACTCACCTCCGGGTCGACCTTCACTTCCCGCTCGGCAAAGCTCACTATGAATCCCGACGGCAACCTCATCATCACCAACAACAGCAACACCGCGGTCTGGTCGACGAAGACCGACGGCAACCCCGGAGCCACCGCCACCATGCAGGCCGACGGCAACTTCGTCGTCTACAAACCCGACGGCAGCACCGCTCTCTGGTCGACCAACACCCACCAAGCCAACAGTTACACACTGCTCCAGGACCGCGGCAATCTCATCGTCTACAACATCAAAAGCCAGTCGCTGTGGAGCAGCGGCACCACCGTCCGCCACGACTACAACGGCGACGGACGCAGCGACGTGGCCGCCTGGTACGACCTCGCCGACGGCAGCGACGCCCTGCACACCTTCACCGCCAACTCCGACGGCACGCTCGCCGCGCCGACCCTTGCCTACAGCGCACCCCCGGGCACCTGGAACGCGCCCCGAATGAAGAAGCTCACCGGCGACTTCAACGGTGACGGACTGGGCGATGTCGCCTGGCTCAGCGGATACGCCGACGGCTCCGTCAAGGTATGGACCGCTATCAATAACGGACAGGACGGATTCAAGGCACCCGTCTCCTCCTGGAGCCGTCCCCCAGGAGACTGGTACTTCGACCATGTCAACCTGCAAACAGGCGACTTCAATGGCGACGGACGCGACGACCTCGCCGCCTGGTACGACTACGGCGACGGCAGCGACGGCCTGTACACCTTCACCGCCAACGTCCAAGGCGGCTTCAACCCACCGTTCGAATCCTGGACCGCTCCCGCAGGCAACTGGTACGCCCCGAACATGAAGTTCGTCACCGGAGACTTCAACGGAGACGGACGCGACGACATCGCCGCACTCTACGGCTACGCCGACGGCCGCCTCACCATGTACAGCTTCCTCACCGCACCCACCGGCGCGTTCCAAAACCCGTTGTCGTCATGGACCAGCACCACCTGGGGCAACGCACAACGCACCTACCTCCAGGCCGGCGACTTCAACGGCGACGGCAAGGACGACGTGTCCTTCTGGTACGACTTCAACGACGGCCACGACGCCATCTACGGCCTCTACGCCCTCACCGCCAACCCCTCCGGCGGCTTCAGCGCACCCGTCCAAGCCTGGAGCGCTCCCCCCGACAACTACTACTACCCGAACATGAAACTCATCGCCGGAGACTTCAACGGAGACGGACGCGACGACATCGCCGCCATGTACGGCTACGCCGACGGCACCGTACGCATGCTCACCTGGACCACCAAAGACGACAACTCAGGCAACTTCAACGACGTCGTCCGCGGCTGGTCCAACCCACCCGGCACCTGGAACTTCGACCGAGTCACCATCCTCAACACCCATAGCTGAAGGAAGAAAACCCAACCACACCACACCAGCGGGGGGCCACCGGCACACCCGGTGCCCCCCGCCAGGGGGAGTGTCTTTTTCTTGGCTCTGTCCCCTAATCGGCGGTGCCGAAGGGGTCTGGTGCACGTTTGGCTGACAGGTCAGGTCAAGATGTCACCCGATCCTGCGGCAGACCCCCACGGTCTCGCCCCGCTGTCCGAACGGGGGCAGTGCGACGACCTGGTGTTGGACTTTGGACGAAGCCGTACGGCGATGTTTAGCCGAGCGGGATCTCGGCGATGGTGCTCCACTGGTACATCTGGTGGTCACGGTTGATGCGTATCAGAGACGCGTTGGTGACACGGGCCGTGGCGGGAGCGATGTTCGCGTTGGTGATGGCTTCAGTGAACGGCGTTGATGGGCCTGTGGTGTTGCTGTAGGCGACGGACACGTGTGGAGTGAATCCGCTGGCGGTTTCCGGGACCTCGGGAAGGACATCGCCGATCGCGGCCCGGATGACGTCCCGCAACCTCCGTACGGAGTCCGCTGGCTGGACGGGCACGAGGATCGCCTCGGGGTCCACGACCGGTGTGCCGAGGGTGACGGCGAACTGAGGTAGCACCGCAAGACGGAGCTTGGCCGCCTCGGCGATGGCGTCGACGGTGTCCTCCGGGACCTCGCCGACGAAGCCAACTCCCTGCATTGTCAAGTGGAGCCACCGGTCAGGTATGAGGTCCAGTCCACCCACGGGCGCGAGGGCCGCGCGATACTCGGCGGCGAAACGATGGACGTCCGCCTGATCGTCGAAGGTCAAGTGCCAGGTGTAGAAGGATCGGCCCTTGCGCCACCCCGGACGCCACCACCAGTGGTTGATCATTGATGCGGGTGCTGTGGTCATGACGCGTGATCCAATCAGGCCGAGTCGCCTCCTGGCGAGAGGGCAAGGCTTCTGGGCACGCTGTCCAGGCACCAGTCGGCAAGAGTTGCGCGGGCCTTGATGCTGGCCGCCCCGCGGGCACCCGGGCCACCCGCCATCATCGAGCCAAGGTCGCGCATACGGCCGATCACGGTGTCCAGACGTCGCTCGGGTGGCAGACCTAGGACCGGCTCCAGCGTGTCCGTGACCGCCTCAGGCTCCTTAAGACCTACATATGCCATGGCCTGGCTGATGCTGGTCTGCGCCTCCGTGCCGTATACCCGCACCCGCTGTGCTTGAAGGTGTCCCAGGGCCATATCGGCCTGGATTAGCGCCTCGCTGTAGGAGCCGATACGGAGAAGTGCCGCGGCGGCGTACTGCTCCTGGCGGCCGATCGAGCAGGACAACAGGCCGCCGATCTCGTCCCCGCCCACGATCGATTCACGGGCCGCTTCTGCGCCGCGCAAAGCGGCCTGCGTCTCATCGATTGCGCCAAGGCGGCTCCAGGCGTCGGCTTCTTGGCAGGCGAGCAACGCCTGCACCGTGCCAGGCGGGTTGTACGAGGCACCGCGGCGGGCATGGTTGATGGCGTCGCGGTACCGACCGTCCCAGAACGCGATCTTCGAGCGAGTCGACGCCGTCCACGCCCTCAATCCGTTGTGCCCGACTGTCTCGCCGCACAACATCGCGGTACGGCCGTGGGTATCAGCGGCGGCCAAGTGTCCCAGGTCGCTGGACATCCACGCCATTAGACCGCACACGTATCCGGCACACACATACAAGTCCGCAGCCTGTCGGGGCCGCTGGTGACCCTCCAGGAGCCGGAAGATCTTGTCACGCAGGGCCCGAGTGCGGGTGAAAACGTCGACTGCGTCGCCGACGAGGTAGTCGGCCGCGAGAGCACGTACGTCGGCTTGGATTTGTTCCAGAGCGTACTGCCCAACGTTGGTGTTCTCGGCCCACGCTGCCCATGCCGCGCTCTCCTCTGCGGCACGCCGCACAGCGACGGCGCCGGCCGGAAGCTCGGGCACGGTCCGTGCCGAAGGCTCGGGCCGAGGCGGTGCGGATGGTTGTGGGTTGGACGGACCGCGTGCGACCGTCGCCGACGGCATCATCCTCCGGTCCTCACAGTCCAGCAGTTCCGGCACGTCGCACTCATAGACTGCAGCCATCAGGCCCAGTACGGCGTTCGAGGGCTTGCGCCCGGCCGTGAGCGGCCACTTCTCCCACTTGCCGAGGAGGGAGGCGTCCGCCGCGACGGCGTCAGGTCGTCCGACGCCCACGGTGTTTATACAGTCCGCGGCTTCTTGGAGGCTCCAGCCGTGGGCGTGCCGCCACGCCTCACGGGGCCGGAACGCGAATCGTGTCCGCATCTCGGTTGCGATGTCTGAGCGGGTACAACCGGCGGCGAGCATCTCGTGACGGAGCGCGTCGCGTTGGCCTTTGTTTCCCGTTACGCAGTACAACACGCCGATCGGCGTATTGGCTCAGACGTAAAATGTCCTCGACCGGGTGCCCGTAGGCGCGACGAGCTAGGGCGTCGTACTCGTGCCATAGGACGTCGTCGGCTTCGGCGAAGACCAGCGATGGAACGACCATGTGAACGCGCTCCGTTCCAACCCACTGAATCACAAGCCGAAGCGTCGCACATCGTGACACCCCCAACGGCACAGAGCACCGACGCTGAATCGACATCAATGTCGCACCGCACAGCGGGATATGAGCTGCCCCGAAGAAGCGTTCCGAACAGCGTCAGTCGTTCGGAACGAACCATTCGCATAGGCAGGAGGCCCCATGTCGGGCTACATCGAAGATCGCTGGCTCAAGAAGCGGCCGAGCAAGGTGACCGGCAAGCGCGAGCGCACGTCCATGTGGGGCAAGGGCATGCGCTACCGAGTCAAGGGAATAACCGGCATACAGGACAGGTCCTTCGAGACAAGTACGGACGCCAAGACCTGGCTGGCCACAGCCTCGTCAGAAACCAGGCGCGGCGAGTTCGTCGATCCCCGAGACGGCGAGATCACCCTCGCCGAGTACATAGAAGTCCACTGGTGGCCGAGCCGGACAGACGAGCCCTCGACCGCAGCCCCAATGCGCAGCCGCATCTGGAACCACATCATCCCTCTCCTGGGCTCCTTGGCTCTTCGGGACATTGACGCTTCGGCTCTGCGCACGTTCAAGGCGGAACTCCTCTCTCGGGTCGAGGTGTCGACGGCGGAGGTCATCTGGATACATCTGACGATGATCTTCAATGCCGCTGTCGACGACAAGCGGCTTCTCAAAAGTCCGACGGCGGCCAATCGCACGATCAAGCGACCCAAGCCCGCCCAGCGCAAAGCCAAAGCGTGGACCCGTCACATCGTTGAAGCGGTCCGCGACAACTTGCAGGAGCGCTACCACTTCGCCATTGACGTCGGGTTGGGCCTGGGCCTACGCCAAGGAGAGGCATTTGGGCTGGCAGAGGAGGACTTCGACTTCGAGGCTGGCGTCGTGCCTGTGCGGCGCCAACTTCGATGGGATACCAAAGGCCGTCCCTACTTCTGCCTCCCCAAGGGGCAAAAGACTCGTGACGTTCCCCTCTCCCCCACCCTGGCGCAGCGCGCCCGCGCTCACTTCCGACGCTTTCCACCCGTTGAATGCGCTCTCCCTTGGAGGAACCCCGAGGAGCCGAGTACTCCTCTCGAAAAGCGGCAGAGGCAGCCGGTCACCGTACGGCTCGTCTTGACCACCTCTCACGGCTTGCGTATCAACTACAGGACGTGGAGCGAGCGGAGTTGGAAGCCCGCGCTCGCTGACGCTGGAATCCTTCGCAAGATCGGAGAGAAGGTCGTAAAGCACGGGGCGCGCATCCGACGCCACCCGGTCTTCGACCTCTCCCGCTCCGATATGTTCCACGTCCTGCGACACACCTACGCAAGCGTGCAGTTGGAAGCCGGAGAGTCCATCGTCAGCCTCTCCGCCTGGCTCGGACACTCCTCACCGAAGGTCACCCTCGACCACTACGCTCACTTCATGCCCGGTGCGGGCAAGCGCGGGCTCGCCGCGATGGACGCCTGGCTGATTCGTGGGGAAGGGCCAAAAGTCCCTGAGAAGTCCCTGACGCTGAAACGGATCACTCATCAGCTGCTGAAGCCGCAGGTCACAGCCGCTGCAATGTTCGGCACCGACATGAAGGTCAAGTACAAGGAAACCGCCCGCGGCGGCCTCGCCGTCAACGTCATCGAGTGCTGACCGTCCGTCCCACCAGGGCATCGGCAGGCGGACGCCGCCCTGCCGGGCGGACTCCAGGGCGATGGCACCGCTGAATCCGGGTCAGCGGCGGCGGAGGGAGGGGTCGAGGAGGGCGGGCGGGGTGTCGAACTTCTCCTGGGGGGCGAGGTCGGTGCCGGGCGGGACGATGGCGTCGAGGGCGTCCAGGACGTCGGCGGAGAGCACGGTGTCGGCGGCGGCGAGCTGCGAGTGCAGGTGGTCCAGGGTGCGGGGGCCGATGATCGCGCTGGTCACGGCGGGGTGCGCGGTGACGAAGCCGAGCGCGAGCTGGATCATCGTCAGGCCGGCGTCGTCGGCGACCCGGACGATCCGCTCGACGGCGTCGAGCCTGGCCCGGTTGGACGGGACGGTCAGGTCGAAGCGCTCCGGGAGGTGGGCGGAGCGGTTGGTGGTGATGTCGCGGCCCTCGCGGACCGCGCCCGACAGCCAGCCGGAGGCCAGCGGGCTCCAGGCCAGCACGCCGAGCCCGTACTCCTCGGTCACCGGCAGGACATGGGTCTCGATGCCGCGCTGGAGGATCGAGTAACTGGGCTGCTCGGTGACGTATCGGGCCAGGTGCTGCTCGCGCGCGGCCCACTGCGCCTGCACGATGCGGTACGCGGGGAAGGTCGAGGAGCCGAAGTAGCGGATCTTTCCCGCGCGTTGGAGGTCGGTGAGGGCCGACAGCGTCTCCTCGTCGCTGGTGCGCGGGTCCCAGCGGTGCATCTGGTAGAGGTCCACGTGGTCGACGCCGAGGCGGCGCAGGCTGTTGTCCAGTTCGGTGACCAGCCAACGGCGCGAGCTGCCCCGGTGGTTGCGCTCGTCGTCCATCGGCATGGTCGCCTTCGTGGCCAGCACGATGTCGTCACGGCGCCCGGCGATGGCCTTGCCGACCATCTCCTCCGAGTCGCCGTGCCCGTACATGTCGGCGGTGTCGATGACGTTGATCCCGGCTTCGAGGGCGGCGTCCACGATGGCGGTGGCCTCGTCCTGCGTGGTGCGGCCGATCGCGCCGAAGTTCATCGCGCCCAGCGCGAGGGTGCTGACCTGCACGCCGGTGCGGCCCAAAGTGCGGTACTGCATGAGTGGATTCCTCCGTGCTCTGGCATCATGAGATAAACGGAACATCGTTCCGCCACAAACGACGATACGGAACGACGTTCCGGATAGCAAGCGCGACTGCCGGGGACACGGGACGGAGGACGGTGCGGTGAACGACGGAGAAGGCGGCGCGGGCGCGGGGGACGGCGCGGGCGCGGGGGGCGGCCCGGACATGGGGGGCGGCGCGGGCGCGCGAGGCGATGCGGACGGCAGGGGCGGCGCGGGCGCGCGAGGCGATGCGGACGGCAGGGGCGGCGCGGCGGGCGGCGCGGGCGCGGCCCCCCGGCCCAGGCGTGCGGACGCCCGGCGCAACAAGGAGGCCCTGCTCGACGCGGCGGCGGCCGTCTTCGTGACGTCAGGCGTCGAGGCGCCGGTACGGGACATCGCCGCCGAGGCGGGCGTCGGCACCGGCACGATCTACCGGCACTTCCCGACCCGCGCCGACCTCATCATCGCCGTCTACCGGCACCAGGTCGACGCCTGCGCCGAGGCCGGTCCCACGCTGCTGGCGGCCGACCCGTCCCCGTACGCCGCCCTCGGGCAGTGGATCGACCTCTTCGTGGACTTCCTGGTCACCAAGCACGGGCTGGCGGGCGTACTGCACTCCGACGAGGCCGGGTTCGACGCGCTGCACGCGTACTTCCTCGACCGGCTCGTGCCCGTGTGCACCCGACTGCTCGACGCCGCCGTCGCCGCCGGCGAGATCCGCTCGGACGTCGAGGCGCGGGTGCTCATGCGGGGGGTCGGGAATCTCTGCATCGGGGCGGACAGCGATCCGGGGTACGACGCGCGGCGCCTGGCCGGTGTCCTCGTCGCCGGGCTGCGGCTGCTGCCGTAACGGTTCCCGCCGCCGCTCTCAGCCCCGGACCGCCCGAAGCCTCACGTCCCCGTCCGAAGCCTCACGCCCCGTTACGCCCCCGCCGGAAGGCGGCTGTCCAGCGCCCGGATGAACCCGGCGACGGACGCGGTCATGGCGCGCCGCCCCTCGCGGAGATAGACGCGGGGGTCGGTGATGTCGTCCACGGCGAGGCGGGCGCGGACGGCGCCGGTCATGGCGATGTCGAGCCCGGTTCCGACGGTGACCTTGCTGATCCCCTCGGCGGCGGCGAGGCCGAGTTCACCGGCGGTGGCGCCCGCCGTGTCGCGCAGGACGAGGGGCACGTCGAGGGCGGTACGCAGCCGGGCCAGCAGTCGGCGGTCCGGGCGCGCGCCGAGCGGGACGGTCAGGGCGTCGACCCCCGTCGCGGCGACGAAAGCGCGGGCCGCGTCCGGGTCGCCGCCCGGCTCGGGACCGGTCGCCGCGCCCGCGGGGACGGCCGCCGCGTCGGCCTCGATCCACAGATTCTGCTCGTGCGCCCACTGCGCGGCGTCGCGCGTCACCGCTACGTTCTCCGCGTACGGCAGCCGCGCCGCGTCGTACATGATCGAGCTGAAGCCGCAGTGCGCGGCCTGGGCGAGGAGCGCCGTCCTGCGCACCCGGTCCAGATGCAGCGCGACCGGTACGGCGGCGGCCCGCGCGGTCTCCGCGGCGGCGCGGGCGAGCGGCAGCAGACGCCCGTCGTAGTACTGCACCACGCTCTCGCTGACCTGGATGATCACCGGGGAGCCGACCGACTCCGCGCCTTCGACGACGGCTTGTACGTGTTCGAGGGTGATCGCGTCGAAGGCCGCGATGGCGCGGTGCTCGACCGCTGCGGCGGTGATCAGCGCGCGGGCGGCTGCAAGAGGCATGGGTTCTCCCGACGGTGCTTGCGCGAGGATGCTTGTATTTGCACCTTACTCCGCATAATCGAACACTTTCAAGCATTCATGGTGCGCGCTGTCCGCACGGCCGTGGGGTCCGCGCGCGTGTGCCACGCTGGTGCGCGCACGAGCGAGCGGAACCGGTCGAGCCGAGCCCGCTCAGCCGCGCACGGTCAAGCCGAACCGGCCAAACCACGCAAGATCAAGCCGAGGACGATCACGTCACGGAGGAGAACGCCTGTGTCCAGGGACGCCCGGTGGACCGCACTACTGGATCTGCTGGCCGAGCACGGCCGCGTGGAGGTGGAGGAGGTCGCGACCACGCTCGACGTCTCCACCGCCACCATCCGCCGCGACCTGGACCAGCTCGCCGAGCAGCAGATGCTCACCCGCACCCGCGGCGGGGCCGTCGCGCACGGCGTCTCGTACGAACTGCCGCTGCGCTACAAGACGGCCAGGCACGCCTCCCAGAAGCAGCGCATCGGCAGGACGGCCGCGTCCCTCGTCGCCCTCGGCGACGTCGTCGGCCTCACCGGCGGCACGACCACCACCGAGGTCGCCCGCGCGCTGGCCCTGCGCGGCGACGTCACCGCGGACGGCACCCGCCAGCCCGCCCTCACCGTCGTCACCAACGCCCTCAACATCGCCAACGAGCTCGTCATCCGGCCCCAGATCAAGATCGTCGTCACCGGCGGCGTCGCCCGCCCCCAGTCCTACGAACTCACCGGCCCCCTCGCCCGCGGCGTCCTCCAGGAGATCATCCTCGACATCGCCGTCCTCGGCATCGACGCCCTCGACCCCGCCCAGGGCGTCTACGCCCACCACGAGGACGAGGCCAGCATCAACCGCCTCCTCGCCGAACGCGCCCAACGCGTCGTCATCGCCGCCGACTCCTCCAAAATCGGCCGCCGCGCCTTCGCCCGCGTCTGCGGCCTCGAAACCATCGACACCCTGATCACCGACGAGGCCATCCCCCCGGAAACCGCCGCCGCCTTCGAAGAAGCCGGCATCACCGTCACCATCGCCTGACCCCGACCCCGACCCCGCCAGGCCCGCCCCTGGCCGTTCCCACCCCTTACCCTTCCGCCATGGCACCGAGCGACGTCACCCGTAAGGAGATCAGCCGGGCGATCGAGGAGTGCGACCGGCTCGGCCGCGACGCGTTCCTGCGGACGCACGGCTTCCGCCCCGCGCTGCGTTACTTCGTCCTGCACGACGGAAAGCGGTACGACTCCAAGGCGATCGTGGGCGTGGCCCACGGCTACCTCCCCGGCCGGCAGCCGCTCGCCCCGGCCGACTTCTCCGGCGGGCTGGCCGCCGCCGTCGGCGTGCTCCGCGGACTCGGCTACACGGTGGTCGAAACCCAAGCCGAGGCCGAAGTCGGGGCCGAGGCCGGGGCCGACGACAACGCCGGCCTGCTGGACGCGTACGGCGAACTCGTCCGCCGCGTAGGGCGGTTGAAGGTGAACAAGGCGCAAGGGGCCCCGCTGCTGTACCAGCCCATGACGCTGCTCTGGGCGCTCGGGCGGGCGGGGCGGGGGCGCGCGCGGGTGCTGCCGTGGAGCCGCGTCGAGGAGGAGCTGGGCGGCTTGCTCGAACGGCGCGGGACGCGGGGCGAGCGGGCGCGGGCGGACTATCCGGTGGCGGCGCTGTATCGCGCGGGGTTGTGGGAGCTGTCCGGCCACTCGGGCGCCGTACCGCCCGCGCACGGTGATGCGACGCTGGCGCGCTGGTTCGCCGAGCAGCAGCCGTCGGGCGGTCTGACCGAGGCTGTGTACGACCTGCTGCGCCGGTCGGGCGAGGCGCGGGCCGTCGTCGTCGACACGCTGGTGGACACGTACTACCAGGACGTCGACCCCGGCCCGCTCCTGCGGGAGGTCGGGCTCGATGACGACGAACTCGACGTGCCCGACGTGTCCGAGGTGGCCGACACGCCCGACGAGACCGAACAGGACAGAACCGGGCCGTATGAGGACGGTCAGCCGTATCAGGACGGCCCGGTCGCCGAGGGCACGGAACGCTTCACCCCCGACCCCGTTGTCCTCGCGGCCGGTTACGACCGGCTCTGCCGCGCCGCCGAGCACCACGAGAAGCGGCGCGGGACCGGCCGCGTGAGCACCACCACCGGGCGTTACGTCCGGTCGCGCGCGGCGCGTCAGGCCGTCCTCGAGCGCTGCCGCGGACTCTGCGAGAACCCCGGATGCACGGGCCAGCCCGCGGACACGACGCCGAACGGCGTGGCCATATTGGAGATCGACCACGTCGTCGACCTCCAACTCGGCGGACGCGACCACCCGAGCAACATGGTCGCCCTGTGCCCGAACTGCCACGCGGTGAAGACCCGCGGGCGCGGGCGCGAGAAGCTGCGCGCCGTCCTCGCCGAAGAGGCCGGGAAGCGGCACGCGGCGACTCTCGCCCGTCGGCACAGCCGCGGTCCGGGCGATAGCACTGGGTGGGGGGACTGATCGGCGGTACGGGGAAGCGTCGTCGGGAACTACGCAGATTTAACCTCTCGGCTCCTTCTACGGCGGGGTCTACGCGCGTATCTTGAGCCGGATCGCTCATTCCGGCTCATGGTGATGTGCCGTCATGAGACGTGGAAAACACGACGTATTCATCGCGTTCAACGCACCGCACGAAGGAGACCCTCACCGGTGTCGCACATCTCTGGGGCAGAGCCCCGCCCTGACAGACCCGGTACTGCCGGGAACCGCAAGCGGCTGGTCACGATCGGGATAGCCGGCGCGGTGGTGCTGGCCGCGGTCGGCGTGCACACCGCCTTCGCGACGCCGTCCGCCGATGTGATGGTGTCCGAGGTGTACGGCGGCGGCGGCAACTCCGGCGCCACGTATACGAACGACTTCATCGAGCTGGCCAACTCGGGCAGCGCTCCGCTGGATCTGAGCGGGTACAGCGTGCAGTACCTGCCGGGCGCGCCGACGCCGACGTCCAAGTGGCAGGTGACGCCGCTGACCGGGTCGCTCGGCGCGGGCGCGCGGTATCTGGTGCAGGAGGCCGCGGGCACCGGCGGTACGGCGGCGCTGCCGTCGCCGAACGTGGTCGGCGCCATCAACATGTCCGGTACGACGGGAACGGTCGCCCTTGTGCACGGCACCGACCCGCTGACCTGCGTGACGAAGGCGGACTGCGCCGCCGACGGCACCATCCGCGACCTGGTCGGCTACGGCACGGCCGCGGTGTTCGAGGGCAACGGCCCGGCGGCCGGGGCGAGCAACACCGACTCGGTGGCGCGCCCCACGCTGACGGACACCGACGACAACGCGGCGGACTTCACCGCGGGCGCGCCCACTCCGGGCGCCGCGGGTGACGGCGGCGGCCCGACGACGCCCCCCACCACCCCGCCGACCACGCCGCCCACCTCGCCCCCGACCGGCGTCGAGGCGAAGATCCACGACATCCAGGGCGACACCCGGCTCTCCCCGCTCGCGGGCAAGGCGGTCACCGGCGTGACCGGCATCGTCATCGGCGTCCGCTCCTTCGGCTCCTCGCAGGGCTACTGGGTGCAGGACCCGACGCCGGACGCCAACCCCCGTACCAGCGAGGGCATCTACGTCTTCACCGGCTCGGTCACCCCGACCGTCGCGGTCGGCGACAGCGTCTCGCTCACGGGCACCGTCTCCGACTACTACCCGGGCGGCACCTCCGCCGGCGGCCAGCCGGTGACCGAGCTGACCAAGGCCACCGCCACAGTGGTCTCGCACGGCAACGCGCTCCCCGCGCCCGTCGTCCTGGACAAGAAGAGCGTCCCCGACGCGTTCGTCCCGGCCGTCGGCGGCGGCACGATCGAGAACCTGCCGCTGCGTCCCGACGAGTACGCGCTCGACCTCTTCGCCTCGCTCGAGGGCATGAACGTGCAGATCGGTGACAGCCGCGTCGTCGGCGCCACCGACCCGTACTCCGAGCTGTGGGTGACGGTCAAGGCGGACCAGAACAAGACCAAGCGCGGCGGCACCCTCTACACGGGCTACGACCAGCCCAACTCCGGCCGCCTGATGGTGCAGTCGCTCATCCCGACCGCCACGCAGGCGTTCCCGGTGGCGAACGTCGGCGACACGCTGCGCGGCACGACGGCGGGTCCGCTGGACTACAACCAGTACGCGGGCACCTTCGCCGTCCAGGCGCGCACGATCGGCACGGTCAAGAGCGGTGGCCTCAAGCCCGAGGTGACCGACAAGGCCAAGTCGGACCAGGCGACCATCGCCACGTACAACGTGGAGAACCTGGCGCCCGGCAACCCGCAGTCGAAGTTCGACGCGCTCGCCAAGGGCCTGGTCACCAACCTGCGTTCGCCCGACATCGTGGCGCTGGAGGAGATCCAGGACAACAACGGCGCCACCGACGACGGCACGGTCGCCGCGGACAAGACGCTGACCAAGCTGACCGACGCCATCAAGGCGGCGGGCGGCCCGAGTTACCAGTGGCGCTCGATCGACCCGGTCAACGACAAGGACGGCGGCGAGCCCGGCGGCAACATCCGCTCGGTGTTCCTGTTCAACCCCGACCGTGTCAGCTTCGTCGACCGTCCCGGCGGCGACTCCACCACCGCGGTGGGCATCACCGGCACCGGCTCCAAGACCGCGCTGACCGTCTCCCCCGGCCGCATCGCGCCCACCGACCCGGCGTGGAACAGCAGCCGCAAGCCGCTGGTGGGCGAATTCACCTTCCGCGGCGAGAAGTTGTTCGTGATCGCGAACCACTTCAACAGCAAGGGCGGCGACCAGGGCATCGACAGCCGCTTCCAGCCGCCGGTCCGCAGCTCGGAGGTGCAGCGCAACCGCCAGGCGATCCTGGAGCACGACTTCGTGCAGCAGCTCGAGAAGGCCGACCGCAACGCCAACGTCGTGGTCCTCGGCGACCTGAACGACTACCAGTTCTCGCCTGCCGCCCAGGCCCTCACCGGCAACGGCACGGTCCTCACCGACCTGGTCAACACCCTGCCCAAGGACGAGCGTTACTCCTACGTGTACGAGGGCAACTCCCAGGTCCTGGACCACATCCTGGTCAGCCCCGGCCTGAAGCACGTCGACTACGACGTGGTGCACATCAACTCGGAGTTCGCCAACCAGACGAGCGACCACGACCCGCAGGTCGTCAAGATCAAGCCGTAGCAGGTCGTCATTCGTACGGCGTCACGTCGTCGCAGGTCGTCGTACGACTGAGTGACGCGTGAGGCACATGTGAGGGGCGGGCCCGGCGGGGTCCGCCCCTTCGCGCTGCCCGGCTTTCCTGCCCGACGCCTTGACGCGCGCATGGCGGAGTTATAGACCATTACCTGTTCGCGAGAGAGCGCTCTCACGAGCGTGCCCCACCCTGTACACGGCCCCCCACCCGGTCAGGAGTCCACATGCACGCCATGCCGGAAGGCAGCGCGACGCCGCACGGCAGCCTCTCGCAGTCAGCGCTCCCGCACGCGCCCTGAGCCGCCGGAAACGGTTACGCCGTAACGCGCGGTCCCGCCGCACCCAGCGGTCACGCCGCGCTCAACGGCCCCGCCGTACGCGGCGGTCACGCCGTACTCCGCACACGGGCGCACCCCCCACAACGCTTCGTCGGGACAGGAGATTTCGCATGTCCACCGGACACGCACCAGAGCAGGACCACGGGCACGACCCTCAAAACCGGGCCGGTACCGCCGGCGCCGCGTCGCACCGCGGGCGCCGCTCCCGCACCCGGATCGGCCTCGCGGCACTGGCCGTCGGCGCGCTGGCCATGGCCGGCCTGACGGCGGTGGCGAGCCCGGGCGGCGCGGCCACCCCCGCGGCGGCCCCGGCCGTCGCGCCCGCCGCCGTACCCGCCCCTCCGGCCGGTTTCACCACCACCTGGAGCGACGACTTCAACGGCGCCTCGGGCACCGGGGTCGACGGCGGCAACTGGAAGTACGACACCGGCCCCGGCAGCAGCTTCGGCACTGGTGAGATCGAGACGATGACCAACAGCACGTCCAATGTCTTCCAGGACGGCAACGGCCATCTCGTGCTGCGCGCCCTCCACTCGGGCAGCGACCCGCGCGCGGGCTGGACCTCGGGCCGGATCGAGACGCAGTCGTCGTCCTTCGGGGCGCCCCCCGGCGGCGTCGTGATGATGCAGTCGTCGATCCAGCAGCCGAATCTGACGACCGCCAACGGCGCCGGCTACTGGCCCGCGTTCTGGATGCTCGGCTCGACGCTGCGCACCGGCACCACGTGGCCGACCTCCGGCGAGGTCGACATCATGGAGGACATCAACTCCCGCAGTTCGGTGTTCGGCACGCTGCACTGCGGCGTCAACCCCGGCGGTCCGTGCAACGAGTCCACCGGCATCGGCAGCGGTGAACGCGCCTGCTCCGGCTGCCAGACCGGCTACCACACCTACGCCGTGCAGATCGACCGCTCGGTCTCGCCCGAGCAGATCCGCTGGTACCTGGACGGCGCCAACTACTTCACCGTCAACGCCAATCAGGTCGACGCCACGACCTGGGCCAACGCGGTGGACCACCCGTTCTTCATCATCTACGACCTCGCGATGGGCGGCGGCTTCCCCGACGCCTTCGGCGGCGGCCCCAACGCGGCGACCGTCAGCGGCGGCCAGATGAACATCGACTACGTCGCCGTCTACAACAAGGGCCCTGGCAGCACCACTCCGCCGTCCAACGGCACCAACCTGGCGCTGAACAAGCCCGCGACAGCCTCCTCCACGGAGAACGCGGGCACCCCCGCCTCGGCCGCCGTCGACAACAGCACCACCACCCGCTGGTCCAGCGCCTTCAGCGACCCGCAGTGGCTGCGCGTCGACCTCGGCGCCTCGCACGCCGTCAACCAGGTCAAGCTCAATTGGGAGGCCGCCTACGCCAAGGCGTTCCAGATACAGGTCTCCAACGACGGCACCAACTGGACCAGTTGCTACAGCACCACGGCGGGCACCGGCGGCCTCCAGACCCTCAACGTCAACTGCACCGGCCGCTACATCCGCGTGTACGGCACCCAACGCGCCACCGCCTACGGCTACTCCCTCTGGGACTTCCAGGTCTTCGGGAGCTGACACCGCCCGAAGCGCGAACCTCCAGGAGAGCTGAACGCCTCCCCCGCGTACCAGGGCGGGCGGACCCCCTGCCGGGTCCGCCCGCCCTCGCCGCGTACCGCCGCGTGTCCTACGCCGTCGCGAAGCGGAAGGTGCTCGTCACCGCGTCGAAGATGTCGTGGAACGCTTCCGCGAGGTCGAGGACGGGGCTGGCGCCGGAGACGAGGACAATCTCGGCGGGGCGGCCGGGAACGGGGATGTAGGTCTGGGTGAGCGCCATCCGGACCGTGCGGGTGTCGCCCTGCTCGACGGGGACGTCCTCGACGCCCACCGTGCGGGCGCACAGGCCGACTTCGGGGATCTCGACGGTGGTGACCTGCCGCCAGGCGTCGCCTTCGCGGCGGGGCGTGATCGTCCTGAGCGTCTCGGCGATGACGCGCGGGTCGGTGCTCAGCGTGGAGCCCTGGGAGCCGGTGGCGCTCACGACGGTGACGGTGACCATCGCGGTCAGCGGGACGCCCTCGAAGTTCTCGGCCATGCAGCCGCAGTAGAGCGCCCCCGCGTCATGGGCGTCACGGGCCATCCGGCGCAGCAGCGCGACCAGGTCCTTGCGGTACGAGGCCAGTTCGGGGACGGCCCGGACGCGCGCGTCGATCAGCGCGCGGACGGTCTCCTCGCGGCCCTCGGGCCGTACGTCGAACTCCCACCACGACTCGGGTACGGACAGGGAGACGCCGACCGGCGGGGCAGCGGGGGCTTCCGGCGTGCTCTCGTTCATGACCGGCTATTCCTTCGTGCCGTGCGGGGCGGGCCCCTGCTGCGGGCCGGGGGCGCTCTCGGTGGAATCGGCGAGTTGCTTGGCCAGGTCGGTGTCCACCTTGCGGATCTCGCTGACCACGGTGGTCGCCATCTTCTCCAGGCCGGTGAGCTGCTTGTGGATGTCGCCCCTGCCGTCCTTCCAGTTGGACTGGAAGTGGTCGAGCGCGCCGGCGACGCTGCCGTCGCCCATGTCGTCCTCGAAGGCCCGCAGGGTCGCCTTCGTGTCGTCGAGCCGCTTGGTGATCGACCCGAGCATCGTGGCGAAGTCCTCCAGCAGGTCGAGCGGTATCGCCAGCCGGTCCTCGCTCATGCGTCGCCGTCCTCCCAGTCCAGGCTGCGGGCGCGGTACGTGTAGGTGGCGCAGAATGCGGCCAGTTCGGCGGGGAGCGGCTGGACGCAGTCCACCGAGTAGTCGAGGAAGTATTTCGGCGCGATGGCGTTGTACTCCCAGAAGGTGTATTCGGGTTCGAGCCGGTCGAGCACTTCCTGGTAGAGGTCGCGGACTTCGAGGAAGTCGAGCAGTTCGGGCAGCGTCCATTCGGCGACGGATTCGCCGGGGTCTCTCGGCAGCCGTGTCGTACCGGCTTCCGAGGACTTCCGCAGCGGACTCCCGGCGGCGAGCGTCCGCACGTCGTCGGCGGAGAGGAAATGCCAGGGGCCGTCCTTCTCGACGAACACCCAGCTGTCGACGTTGGCATGGCGGAACAGCTCGCCGGACGCGCCGAAGAACACCTGCTCGGTGAAGGCCATTCCGGGGCGGCGCTGCTGCCGGGTCCGCCCCCCGAACTCGACCTCCACGTCGTGGTCGCCCTGGGTGAGCTGCCGCAGCGCGTCCGCGCGGAACTTCTGCCGGTACGGGGAGGTGCGCAGGCACGAGTGGTGGAAGGAGCCTTCCAGGAACACCTCTTGGGGGTCCCAGGGCGCCAGTAGCATTCGGTAGCTCTTCACGAACGTGGTCCAGCCCGGCACCTGGAGGACATAACGTCCGCAGAACTGGCAGGCGTTGGGTCCGTTCATCGCGCCCGAATCCTCCGTACTCACACTCAATGCCGTTGCTGAAGGTGATTCCCGCCGACTATACATGAGGCACTCTCACCACGTACCCGCGGTCATTCATGGGACCGCCCGGCGGATATTGCCCCTGTGGCACGTCGATAATTCCGTTGTGGTCGAAGAACGTGACATTGCCGTCGCGGCTGACCACGGCCTCCACGTGCCTGCTCGCCTTGTTGTCGAGGTCGAACTGCATACTGTTCCGCATTCCCTGGGCCCGTTCGATATCGGTCGGCGGCCCCGGTATGCGGTCCTCGGGGTGGGTGTGGACGGTGAACTTGTAGCCCCGGCCGCGCAGGTCCTTCGGAATGGAACTGCCGATCTCCGTGCCCCGGAAAAGCCGCAGTTCGCCGCCGGGGCCCTGGACGATGGCGTGTTCCACACCCGCGAATTTCTGGAGTTCCGCGAGATGGGTGACATTCACCTCGGCGGGGCGGATCTGGATGTGGCCGTCCTCCAGCGCCTTCACCAACTGCTTGGCCTTCGGTGACAGATCGCGGAAGGGAATGGTGCCGCCGGGCAGCCGGTCGCCGCCCTTGAAGGCGACCGTGATTGCCCGGAGTCCCTCGCCGCCGTCCCGGATCAGCGATGCCATGTTCTTGAGCGCGCCCTTGGCCGAACCCAGCGCGTGGGCACCGATCTTGAGCAGCCCGCCCGCCTTGTAGAGCTCGGCGAGCTTGCCGAGGGAGGTCAGGCCCTTGGTCATGGGGACGCAGTCCAGGACGGCGAAGAGCACGTCCCACAAGGTGGCCTTGCCCTGGATGTATTTGGTGACGGTGTCGGCAAGGACGAGCAGCGCCGCGGCGACGACGAGCCAGGCCAGCGGGCCGCCGATGATCATCACGACGATGCCGAGGACCGCCACGATCCACTTGCAGACCGTGATGATCTCGTCCCAGTGGTCGGCGACCCAGTGGACCGCCTTCTCCCACCAGTGCCGGTTCTTGATCCCCGCGTCCGACGCCTCGTGCAGCCTGGCCACCGTGCGCCGCGCCGCGTCCTCTCGCATACCCCGCGCCTGCTCCGCCAGCCGCTTCGCCGCGTCGAGCGCCGACTGCGCGGAGGAGACGGCCTGCTGGGCGTCGGCCCGACGGGCCTTGGCGGCGGCCAGGTCACGGGTGGCCTGGCGGACCTGGTCCGAATCGGGCGGCGGGACGGTCACACCGTGGTTCTTCGCCGGATCGTACGAGTCGGCGGTCGACGTGGCCGTGTGCACCCAGTCCTGCGCACCGTTGAGACCGCTCTGGGCGGAGACCAGCCGGGCATGCGCCGTGCGCCCGTCGGCCAGGGCGCGGTCCGCCTGGTACTGCGCGTGCTCCAGATCCGGCCAGTACGACTCCAGCGCCTCCGCCGCGATCCGGTACGACGTATGCAGCTTGTCGAGATTCTTCGGCGTCGACCCGAACTCGTCCCGGAACGCGTCCGCCGACAGCCCCGCCCACGCCAGGATCGCGTCCTCCGACTGCATCCCCTTCACCAGCCGCAGCGCGCCGCCCACATCGTCCGCGAACTCGTGCAACTGCCGCGACAACGCCTTCACCCGCGACGCGTCACCCGGAACCGGATCGCGATCCATGTCGAGTATGTGCCAGTCGCTCGGACGACCCATGCGTCAATTCCCCCGTCGGCGCGTGGTGTTCAGCGGGTGGTGTTCAGCGGGTGGTGTTCACGGGTGGTGAACCGGTGATCAACAGCTGATCATCAGTAGAGACGTTTCACGCTACCTGAAGGGTTCCCGGTCGCAGTATCGCTTTCTTTTGGTCAATCAGTGGTCAAGTCGCGTGTGAGGAAGACGAACTGAGCAGGTTTGTCCGGGAGTTCGACGCGGGGGCCGAGGGTGAAGCCGGTACTGAGGAGCCGGTCGATCGCGCGGGTGTTGCGGGCGTCGGGTTCCGCGACGATACGGCGGCAGGCGGGGTCGGCGAAGACGTGGGCGAGGAAGGCGGCAAACAGGTGCCGCGCGTAGTCGGGTTCGCGTTCGGCGCCGGGGTCGACGGGGCCGACGAAGACGTGGACGCCGATGTCGCCGGGCAGCCGCTCGTAGAAGTCGCCGATCGGGTCGGCCTCCGGCTGGTAGGTCTGGAAGAGGGCCACGGGGCGGTCGTCGCGCCGGACCAGGTAGGCGTGGTGGGTGTCGAGCGAGTCCAGGAAGGCGTAGATCTCGCGCACCTGGTCGCGGGTCGCGTCGCCCATGCCCCAGAACCGGCCCCGCTCCTGGGTGACCCACGCGTGGATGAGGCCGATGTCCCGGTCGGGGTCGACGGGCACGAAGCGGACGGTCCCGAAGCCGGCGGGCGGCCCTTGAAAGGCGGCGGCTCCAGCGGGGCCGGCGACAGGCGCTTCGGTGGCTTCGGGTGCTTCCGGGGCTTCGGGTGCTTCCGGGGCTTCCGGGGCTTCCGGGGCTTCCGGGGCTTCGGACACAGATGTCTCCCTGGTGAGTCGGGTCCAGTCGGTGACCACGGGGACGAGGTCGCCGCGCAGCCAGTACGGAAGCTGGTCGCGGTGGTGCGGGCCACCGGGCACTCCGCTCGCTCCGAAGGGCACGACCCACCGGCTGTTCTCACGGTCGGCCAGATCCCATACGTAGCGGGCGGCGGGCCCGCGCAGGCTGTGGTGGGTGATACCGGGGACGCTGGACGTGGACAGCACGCAGTCGTGGTCCCCCGCCAGCCCCGGCCACACCTCGGGTGCGTGCCCGTACGCGTCGGGCGGCAGCGCCTGCCAGGGCGCGAGCCGGTGCAGTTCCCCCCACGTCCGCTCCCCCGTGCCCGCCTCCCCCGTCCCGGCCCCCGCCGTCTCCTCCAGCGCGGCCCGTACGATCGCGGACCGGTCCCGCGCGGGTATGAGCCCGCCACCCAGCAGGGTCTCCAGCGCGAACGCCACCCGGGGCACCAGCGCCAGCCACGGTGTGAACGTCGCGGGATACGACGGCAGATGGACGAGTTCGGCCAGCGGGGCCAGTGCGGGGTGCGCGGCGAGACCGCGTACGACCGCCGTCCGCAGTACGGCGTATGACGCGGCGTCAGTGCTCTCGGCCGCCATCCGCCGGTCCCAGCGCAGGAGTCGCGCGCCGAGAGCGGAGGCCGCGGGGCTCAGCGGCGGCGTGTCAGGGCCCTGGAGGTCGGCTACGTGGTCCAACAGGGCGCGGGCGGAGCCGAGATGGACGTCGGTGTGGATCGCCCCCATGCCGTCCGCCGTCCAGTCGTCGCCGGATGCCAGGAGGCGGCGGATGCGGCGCGCGCGGTGCGGCGCGGCGAATTCGGGGCCGAGCGGGGCGGCGAGTTCGCGCGCGTTGGCCATCACCGCGAGGCCGTCGCGGACTTCGGCGCGCGGCAGGGGCGCGTAGGCGCCGGTCCACGCGTGCTCCTTCCGCCACGCGGGCACGGCGTACAGGGAGTTGTCCGGATGCCGTACGGGCACTCGGCCCGCCGTCCGGTGCAGGAGGCCGCCCTCGGTGTCGGCGGCCTGCACGACGTTGACCGGCTCGACCCAGCCCTCCAGCGCCCGGTCGACGTCGCCGACGGTGGTGGCGCGCAGCAGCGACGGCAGTGCGGAGAAGCCGAGTTCGGTTCCGGCGCGGGCGGGACAGCGCAGGCTGACGGCGTTCCAGGTGGTGTCCGCGCCGTCCGACGCGTCGGGGGTCTCGGGCGCGTCGGGGTTCTCCGGCATGTCGGGGTTCTCCGGCGCGTCGGGGCCGCCGATGATCACCGGGCCGCGTGCGGTCTCGACGATCTCGACGCGGACGGGGTCCGCGTCCGCGACGGCGACGGTCTCGGTACGGGAAGCGGCGGCCTCCCAGCCGTCGGGGCCGAGGGCCCGGACGGAGCCGTCGGGGGCGCGGCGCAGGTGTTCGCGGTAGAGGTCCTGGTAGTCGGCCATGGCGTTGGTGATGGCCCAGGCGACGCCGCCGGTGTGGCCGAAGTGGGCGAGGCCGGGGACGCCGGGGACGGCGAGGCCGACGACGTCGAACTCCGGGCAGGCCAGGCGGATCTGCTGGTAGACGCCCGGTGCCTCGATGAAGCGGTGCGGGTCGCCCGCGAGGAGCGCCGCGCCCGTGGCGGTGCGGTCCCCGGTGATCAGCCAGCCGTTGCTGCCCGCGGTGCCGGGCCCGTCGGTGGCGAAGGCCGCGACGGCGTCCGGGCCGAGCCGCCGGGCCGCCTCGTACCGCCAGAGTTTGGCGGGGAAGCCCGCGAAGAGGATGTGGGTGGAGAGCCAGACGGCCAGTGGGGTCCAGGGCTGCCAGCGGCCGGGCGCCCGGCCTGTGGCGGCGAACTCCGGTGCCTGCGCGGCGCCTTGGGGCAGCCCGGAGTTGACGCCGTCCACATAGGCGGCGACCCACCGCGCGGTGTCCCGGTCGAGCCGGGCGTGGCAGCGGCGGGCGGTGTCGGCGAGCAGCGCGCGGCGGGCGAAGCGGTCCCACTCGACGGCGCCGGCTCCGAGGAACGCGGCGGTGCCGCCCTCCGCGCGGTGCCGTTCGGTCTCCAGCTGCCAGGCCCGGTCGACGGCGGCGTTCCGACCTTGAGCGAAGGCGAGTTCGCGGGCGCTGTCCGCGCGGAGGTGGGGGATGCCCCAGGCGTCCCTGAAGACCTCGCTGCTCACCCTGACTCCCTCCGATCATTAGGTTAGGGTGCCCTAACCTAACAGGGATCGGGGACCTCACAAGGGCCGGGGACCTCACAGGGGCCGGGGACCTCACAGGGGCCGGGGACCTCACAAGGGGCCGGGGACCTCACAAGGATCGAGGGCGACACGGCGGCGGGCGGTACGGAACCCGCCCGTACCGCCCGCCGTCACGCCGCGTCCCCGGGTGTCAGACGCCCTCGGACACCCTGAGCACGATCTTGCCGGTCAGGTGCCCGGCCTCGCTCGCGCGCTGCGCGTCCGCCGCCGCCTCCAGCGGGAACACCTCGTGGACGGCGATGGTCAGCTTGTCCGCAGCGAACAGCGCCAGCGCCTCCGCGAAGGCGGGCTCGCCGTAGTACCCCTCAGCGCCCGAGGTGAAGCGGACGCCGAGCTTGCCCGCGCCCGGCGCGTCCGCGATGGACAGCACCCGCTCGGTGCCGCCGGTCAGCTCGACCGACGCCTGGAGCGCGTCGCCGCGCCCGGCCGCGTCGAGCGCCGCGTCGATCCCCTGGGGCGCGGCGGCCCGCACCCGTTCCACCAGCCCGTCCCCGTAGGCGACCGGGACCGCGCCGAGCGCCCGCAGGTGCTCGTGGTTGGCCTCGCTCGCCGTGCCGACGACCTTGACGCCGCGCGCGACCGCGAACTGTACGGCGACGGTGCCGACGCCGCCCGCCGCGCCGTGGATCAACAGCGTCTCGCCGGGCTGCACCGTGAGCATGTCCAGCGCGCGGTACGCGGTCTCCGCCGCGACCGGCAGCGCCGCCGCCTGCTCCCAGCTCAGCGTGCCGGGCTTGAGTGCGACCTTCGCGACCTCGGCGAGCGCCCGCTCGGCGTAGGCGCCGGTGGTGGTCTGGCCGAAGACGTCGTCGCCGACCGCCAGGCCCTCGACGCCCTCGCCCAGCGCCTCGACGACACCCGCCGCCTCGAGGCCCGCCACATGCGGGAAGTCCACGGGGAAGACCTGCTCCATGTAACCGGCGCGGATCTTGCTGTCGAGCGGGTTCACGCCCGCCGTGCGCACCGTGATCCGCACCTGGCCGGGGCCCGGCTCCGGCACGTCGGTGTCCACGACCCGCAGCACGTCCGCGGAGCCGTATTCGGTGAAGGCGATGGACTTCGTCATGGGGTTCACAATCCTTCGGAAGGCTCGGAAATATTCGAGAACATTCGGAGACCTGAAGCAATTGCCTTGGCGGGCACCCGAGTAGACGCGGCGCCCTGGTGCGACGGCGGCATTCCCCGGGCGTTCCGCCGGCATCCCTAGGCGTTCCCCGGGCGTCCCCGGGCATTCCCCAGGTGTCCCGGGGGACTCCCCGGGTGTCCCCGGTACTCCCCGGGGTCCTTCAGGGCACTTCCCAGCATCACCGCAGGCCGCCGCCGACCCGGCCCGCCCTTCGGACGGTTCCGCCCGGCCGAAAGGACAGTCCGCGCCCATCATCGTCGCCGTACGCTCGGGAGGCATGCCGAGCCATGACGGAATCCGCCCGCAGGACGCCCTCGCGCGGGCCCTGGTCGTCACCCGCGCACCGCTGCCCGACACCATGCGGCGGCTGTCGGAGGTGCTGACCGACCTGGTGCCGCACCGGGCGGTCGCCCGGCGGAGCGCCGTCTGCACGTTCACTCCGACGGCGGCCTTCGGGGAGGAGGAACTGACCGGCCGGATCACCGGCGCCGAACTGACGCGCCTGGCCGGGCTGGTGACGGCGGGCGCGCCCTGGCAGGGCGAGGCGGTGCTGGCCGGGGCGCCGCGCCCGGTGCTCGCCGTCGCCTCCGCGCGTGAGTTCGCGGAGACCACCGAGGCCACCGACACGGGCGCGGGCCCGCTGCTGGTCGTCGTACGCTCCTCGGCCGGGCCGCTGGACGCCGACGTCACGGCCGTGGCGCAGGGCCTGTGGGACCTGGTCACCGTCAACCAGGAGCGCCGGATGGCGGAGGCAGGACCGACGCAGGCGGCCAGTTCGCGGGCCGCCGCCGCGGCCAGGGCGCGGGCCATCGCGGAGCTGACCGACGCGCACTCCTCCGTACTGTCGGCGATTCTCGGTACGCTGCGCGCCGCGTCCCTGGACGACACCGCCGCGCGGCGCGGCGCCGTGGACCTGGCCGTCGCGGCCCTGATCGACCTGCGCGCGGGCGCCGACCTGGACCGGGAGCTGAGCGAGGAGCCCGCGGACACCGCCTTCGGCCGCCTCACCGCCGAGCTGCGCCCGCTGCTGCGCTACAGCCCCGTCGAGCTGGACCTGCGCCCTCCGGCCTCGCGCCGTACCCTGGCCGCCGACGTGGCCCACGGCGCGCGGGCGGCGGTACGCGGCGCCGTCCTGGCCATGCTGGAACAGGGCGACCTGGGGCGGCTCCATGTGAGCTGGCAGCTCGACGAGGACACGCTCCGCGTGCTGGTACGCGACGACGGGCCCGGCCTGCTCGCCCCGGAGGCGCTCGCCGTCCACCGCTTCACCGACCGGCTCACGGCGCTCGGCGGTCGGCTCGTCCTCGACGCCCTGCCCGGCTGGGGCTCCACCATCACCGTCACCCTGCCGCTGTCCCCCGACCTCCCGGCCGCCCCCGCTGCGGCCGGTCCGCTGGACGCCCTCCATCCGAGGGAACGGCAGGTCCTCGAAGAGCTCGCCCTCGGGCGCCGCAACCGCGAGATCGCCCTCGCCCTCCACATCAGCGAGTCCACCGTGAAATTCCACGTCGCCAACATCCTCGCCAAGCTCGGCGTCGCCTCCCGCGGCGAGGCCGCCGCCCTCACCCGTACGGCGGCGGCCACCGCGTAGGCCGCAGGCAGCCGTCGCGGGCCAGGCGTCAGGCCGCGGCGGCGACCGCCGCCCGGCCGAGCGGGACACCGCCGCGGCCCGGCCGGAAGACGACGAGCCGCAGGAGCAGGAAGCGGCCGAGGCCGGCGAGGGCGGAGGCCGCGATGTAGACGCCCTGTCGGGTGAGGGCGTCGCCGGACGGATACGCGGAGGCGTAGGCGAGCAGCGCCCCGGTGGTGAAGAGGTACGACAGCAGGACGGTGAGCGCGCAGGCGCAGTGGTCGGACCAGTCGGCGCCGCCCCGGCCGAAGGTGAAGCGGCCGTGGAGTTCGGTGGCCAGGACCGTGGAGCCGACGGTGACGACGGCGTTGGACAGGGCGAGGGGGACGCTGTCGCCGATCAGCAGGAGGACGCCGCTGGCGAGGACGGTGACTGCGCCGCCGCACAGCACGAACCGCACGAAGGAGGCGAGGGCCGCGGTGCGCGAGGACGGGGACGCGATGGCCGCCTGGCCGGTGATCGCCGTGCTGGCGGCCATGGTCAACTCCTGTGTCGGTGACGGCCGCTGAGGGCGCCCGTCGTCGTGTCACCGACTCTTCCGCACGGCCGCGCGGGGGCCCATCAGGTGTGTCCCCCATTGCGTGTGGGGGCTACCCCCACCCCTCCTCAGGGGCGTGCCCCTCACATCCCCGAGGGTTCCGATCATTAGAAGAAGATGAACGTACTTATCCATGGTTTACAAGGCGGGTGGTGCACATCACCCTTGCTTTGCGCGGCACAATGCCTCGTTTGTCCAGATGTGAGCCATATGCGCATTTGACCGTGCCTGGCACTGCGTGCCAGAGTCTTCTCAACGGCCCGCACCGACCCGCGCTCGGCCGTTCCACAGACGCCGCGAACCACACCCCCCTTGCTTCGCGGCGGTTCGAAGAGGCCCTTGCGCAGTCGTTACCACGACGCGAAGGGCCTCTTCACAATATCCGGGCCGGTCACGGCGGTATGACCCCGACGCCCGCGCACGACGGCCCCGACTCCCGCGCCGGGCGCGAACTACCGCTCCGGGACCCGCAGTTCGAACCACGTCGTCTTGCCGCGCGACTGGAGGTCGACACCCCAGCGGTCGGAGAGCTTGTCCACCAGGAAGAGGCCCCGGCCGCTGGCGTCCAGGCCGCGGACCGGCAGCAGGCAGGGCAGCGCCCGCGAGGGGTCCCGCACCTCGACCCTGACCCAGCCCCGGCGCCAGTGCATCCGCAGCCCGAACGTCCGCGCCCCGGTGTGCCGTACGGCGTTGCCCACGAGTTCGGAGACGAGCAGTTCCACGGTGTCGGCGAACTGCGGGAGGCCCCAGACCCGTACCACGGAGAGCGCCAGGCGCCGGGCGGTGGAGGCGGATTCGGGGCGGGAGGTCAGATGGACCTCCTGGACGGACGGGTCGCCGTACAGATCGAGGGCCTTGGCCGCCGTGTCGTCGGTGAGAACGGGAACCGCACCCGCGGCGGTGTCCACCCGCTGCGGCTGCTCAGATGCTCCCCGGCCCGCCATGACTTCATGATGGCTGCAATTGCAGCGCTCCGAGGGGTAACCGGGGGAATTCGTCAGACGGAGTGCGCCGCCCCACGCCTGTGACTAGGCATATGCCCTGGGTACAGAACGCCCCTCAACGACCCCGCTGACCAGTGGAGTTGACGCATGCAACCATCACAGCGGATGGTGGCGGCCTCCCATTCCTTAAGGCTGGCATAAGGTTGCCTTAAGGTGGACCGCGCACCCTGCGTCACCCCTGACGCGCTGTCAGCCGAGCACCCGTTCGACGCTCAGCCGCATGTGCGTCGGATCGCCGTCCCCGGCTGACCACACGTCAGCATCCGCGGGCTCAGCGGAAGGTGGCCTTCCCCGGTCCGTCCTCGACGAAGCTGCGCATCCCCGTCTCGCGGTCCGCCGTCGCGAACAGCCCCGCGAACAAGGTGCGTTCGATCGTCAGCCCGGTCTCCAGATCCGTTTCGAGACCCGCGTCGACGGCCTCCTTCGCGGCCCGCAGCGCGTACGCGGGACCGCGCGCCAGCCGCTCCGCCCAGGCCCGCGCCCGCGCGTACACCTCGTCGGCCGGAACGACCTCGTCCACCAGCCCCAGCGACAGCGCCTCCCGCGCCGTCACCATCCGGCCGGTGAAGATCAGGTCCTTGGCGCGCGAGGGACCGACCAGCCGGGACAGCCGCTGGGTGCCGCCCGCGCCCGGGATCAGACCGAGCAGGATCTCCGGCTGTCCGAGCTTCGCGTTCTCGCCCGCGATCCGGTAGTCGGCACACAGTGCCAGCTCGCAGCCGCCGCCGAGCGCGTAACCGGTCACGGCCGCCACCACCGGCTTCGGGATCCGCGCCACCGCCGTGAAGGACTCCTGGAGCGCCCGCGAGCGGTCGACCATGTCCTCGTACGACATGGCCTGCATCTCCTTGATGTCCGCGCCCGCCGCGAACACCTTCTCCCCGCCCCACACCACCACGGCCCGTACCTCGGGACGCCGCGCCGCCTCCTCGGCGACCTCCTTGAGCCGGTCCTGCGTGCCGGAGTCCAGGGCGTTCATGGGCGGCCGGTCGAGCCGGACGGTGCCGACGCCTTCGTCGACTTCAAAGGTCACAGTCATACGGGCGAGCGTACGACGGACGGCCCGCCCCAGGTCAGGGACGGGCCGTCGCGGCTCACGTGCGGTGCCTCACACGGGCGGAACCTTATGCGGCCCCGATCAGGACGTCCACTCGCTCCAGGGCAGATTCCAGCCGTTGAGGCCGTTGTACCACTGGACGGTCTTGTCCTTGGAGTTCTGCACCTGCACCACGTCACCGACGATCGACTGGTTGTAGAACCAGGCCGCGGGGGTGCTCGCGTCACCCGCGCCGCGCACGTCGTGCAGACCGACGCAGCCGTGGCTGGTGTTGCTGTTGCCGAAGACCGAGGTCGCGGCCCAGTAGTTGCCGTGGATGAAGGTGCCCGAGGTGGTCAGCCGCATGGCGTGCGGCACGTCCTTGATGTCGTACTCACCGCCGAAGCCGACCGTGTCGCCGTTCATCCGGGTGGTCACGTACTTCTCGGAGATGACCATCTTGCCGTTGTACGTGGTGTGGTCCGGCGCGCCCGAGGAGATCGGGATGGTGCGCAGCACCTTGTTGTCGCGGTAGACGGTCATCGTGTGCTTGGCCGCGTCCACGATGCTCACCTGGCGGCGGCCGACGGTGAAGTGGACGTCCTTGTGCTGCTTGCCGTAGACGCCGGGGGCGCCCTCGACACCGTTGAGGTTGAGGCTCAGCGTGACCTTCGTACCGGCCGCCCAGTACTCCTGCGGGCGGATGTAGAGCTGCTGGTCGCCGTACCAGTGCGCGGCGACCGGGACCGACGGGCTCGCGGTGACCTTGACGCCTTCCTCGACGGCCTTCTTGTTCGTGATCGGCCGGTTGAAGTTGAGGAAGACCTCCATGCCGACGCCGACGGTCGAACCGTCCTCCGGCGTGTAGTAACCGACGAAGGTGTTCTTCGGGGTGACCGTGGTGAAGCTGGAGTGCTTGTCGGACTCACGTCCCGCGTCGTCCTTGGCGACCGCGTCCACCGTGTACTGCGTGGACGTGTCCAGGTGCCCGGCCGGCACCCATCCGGCGCCGTCGGCGGAGATCGCGCCCTCCACCTCCGTGCCCTTGTCGTCCTTCACGACGACCGACGACAGCTTGCCGCCCTGCGCCGTGACCTTCAGCGTCCCCGTGGTCGACACCTCGGTCGAGCCGTCCTTCGGCAGGATCGTCACGACGGCGGTCGAGGCGACCGTGTCCGACGCGTTCGCCTTGCCGTTCGAGGCACCCGACGTGGAGCCGTTCCCACTGCCGGCCTTGTTGCCGCCGCCACCGCCACCGCACGCGGTGACCATCAGCAGCAACGCTCCGAGCGCCAGCACCAGAACGTTTCTCCTGATACCCGGCGCAGCCAATATCGGCTTCAACTCTTGCTCTCCCCTACCGCCCGGAACACCCTGAATTCCCCTGGTCAGCGCAAGACAATCACACGGAACAAGCGCAAGTGCTCACGAGATTGTCACCGTTCCGTCCCAGATGACTGTGGACCAGGGCCGGTCGGGGGTGTAGTGGGGGGTGCGGCGGACGGGGAGCCCGCGTGCGCGGGACGGGGCTGCGGACGGGGAGCCCGCGCGTGCGTGACGGGCGGAGCCGCCGCTACAGCGCGGAACCCGCCTGCCACTGGGCCCAGCTGAGATTCCAGCCGCCCATCCCGTTGTCGGCGGCGACCGTGCGGTCATGGGAGTTGGTCACGCGGATCGGGTCGCCGACCAGGGAGTGGTCGAAGAACCAGCCCGCCGGGCTGGTGGCGCTGCCGCCCTTGACGTCGCGCAGCCCGATGCAGCCGTGGCTGACGTTGGCGGCGCCGAAGACCCCGGCGGGCGACCAGTAGTTGCCGTGCACGAAGGTGCCGGAGTTGGTCAGCCGCATCGCGTGCGGGACGTCCGGGATGTCGTATTCGCCGCCGAAGCCGACCGTCTGACCGTTCATGCGCGTGACGGCGTGCTTCTCGGCGATGACCATCACGCCGTCGTACGTGGTGTGCTGGGGCGCGCCGGCCGAGGCGGGGAGGGTGCGCACGACCGCGCCGCCACGCCGGACGACCAGGGTGTGCGCCACCGCGTCGACGGTGCTGCGCTGGTCGCGGCCGATGGTGAACCGCACGTCCTTGGACTGGGTGCCGTAGACGCCGGGCGCGCCCTGGACGTCGCGCAGCCGCAGGTGGAGGGTGACGCGGGTGCCGGCCTTCCAGTAGTCGGCGGGGCGCAGGTCGAGCCGCTGGCCGCCGAACCAGTGGCCGGTGACGGGGACGGCGGGTACGGACGTGACCGTGATGGCGCGTTCGACAGCGGCGCGGTCGGTGACCGGGCGGTTGAACTTCAGCGAGACGATCATGCCGACGCCGACGGTCGAGCCGTCCTCCGGGGTGAAGAAGCCGATGAAGGTGTGCTGCGGCACGAGGGTGGTGAAGTCGGCGTGCTTGGCGGCCGGGCGGCCCTGCTCGTCGACCGCGTAGGCGTCGACGGTGTAGCGGGTGGCCAGCGCGAGGCGTCCGGTGGGCTGCCAGCCGCTGCCGTCGGCGGCGAGGGTGCCGGGCACGGCGGTGCCGTCCGCGCTCTTGGCGGTGACCCCGGTGAGCTTGCCCTGGCCGACGGTGACGCGCAGCGTCCCACTGGCGGGTACGTCCTTCGCGCCGTCGCCGGGCGATACGGTGATGGCCGCCTGCGAGACATCCGGTACGGCGGTCGACGTGCCGGTCGACGTGGCGCTCGGCGCCCGGTCGTCGCCCCCGCCCGCCCCGTCGGACCCGCCCGGTCCCCCGCAGCCCGCGATCAGCGTCGCACCCAGTACCACTCCCGCACCCGCGCGCAGCACGCGCCTCACCGCTGTCTTCACGCACCGTCAACGAGGCGACCGGCGCCGGGGAAACGCGCTGGCCGCCGTCACGTGCACCGATCAACCGTGTGACTCCGTACCCCCCGGTGGGAATGAATGGAGCAGCGGGTGCGGGGAAACGGCCGTCGACGCGGGGAGGGACACCCGGCGTACGGTACGGACCCGGCCCGCCCTGCCGGGCACAGCGCACCTGGTCACAGCTCGGTCCTTCGGAGCCGCAGGAGGCATACACGTGTCAGAGACACGCGAACACGGCGTCGTGGGACGCCCGGAGGGTCTTCCGCTGCCCGCAGGGGATCCGGGGGCGGCGACCGTACCGCCGCCGTCGTCGCCGGTGCCGGGCCCGGCCGTACCGCGGGACCCGTCTGTCGCACTCGCCCCGGCCGTACCGCAGGATCCGGCCGTACCGCAGGATCCGCCGGTCGCGTCCGTATCGCCGCCGGCCGGTGCGTCGGACCGGCGGGTGGCGGCGCGGCTCGCGACCGTGTGGCCCGGCTCGGCGCAGCCGCTCGGCGCGCGTTTCCACGCCGGTCCCGGCGGGCGCGCGGGCACCAACTTCGCGCTGTGGGCGGGCGGGGCGGAGTCCGTCGAGGTGTGCCTGTTCGACGCGGACGGCACCGAGACGCGGGCGCCGCTGACCGAGCTGACCCATGAGATATGGCACGGCTTCGTACCGGACGCGCTGCCGGGCCAGCGGTACGGCTACCGGGTCGGCGGTCGCTGGGACCCGTGGACCGGCGCCCGCTGGAATCCGGCGAAGCTGCTGCTCGACCCGTACGCGCGGGCGGTGGACGGCGACTTCACGCTGGTCCCCGAGGTGTACGGGCACGTCCGCGACTGGCCCGAGCGGCAGGTCGCCGACACCGTGCGGGACAACCGCGACTCGGCGCCGTACGTCCCCAAGGGCGTCGTGGTCGACGATGACGACGACTGGGAGGACGACCACCGGCCGAAGACGCCCTGGTCGGACTCGGTGATCTACGAGTTGCACGTGCGCGGTTTCACCCGGGCGCACCCGGACATTCCGCCGGAGCTGCGCGGTACGTACGCCGGTCTCGCGCACCCGGCGGCCATCGCCCATCTGACCCGGCTCGGGGTGACCGCCGTCGAGCTGCTGCCGGTGCACCACTTCGCGCACGAGGAGCACCTGGAGCGCAAGGGGCTGCGCAACTACTGGGGTTACAACTCGATCGGCTACTTCGCGCCGCACGCCGCGTACAGCGCGAGCGGCACGCGCGGCGAACAGGTCGGCGAGTTCAAGCGGATGGTGCGGGCGCTGCACGCGGCGGGCATCGAGGTGATCCTCGACGTGGTCTACAACCACACCGCCGAGGGCGGCGAGGGCGGCCCCACGCTGTCGCTGCGCGGTATCGACAACCGCGGTTACTACCGGCTCCAGCAGGACGCGCGGCGCTACGCCGACTACACCGGCTGCGGCAACACCCTCAGCGTCGTCCAGCCGCACGTGCTGCGGCTGATCACCGACAGCCTGCGCTACTGGGTGACCGAAATGGGCGTGGACGGCTTCCGGTTCGACCTGGCGGCGGCGCTGGCCCGCTCGATGCACGACGTGGACATGCTCTCCCCCTTCCTCGCGGTGATCGCCCAGGACCCGGTGCTGCGCCGGGTCAAGCTGATCGCCGAGCCGTGGGACGTGGGCTCCGGCGGCTACCAGGTGGGCGCCTTCCCGCCGCTGTGGACGGAGTGGAACGACCGGTTCCGCGACACCGTACGGGACTTCTGGCGGGGCGCGGCCGGGGATGTACGCGATCTGGCGTACCGGCTGTCCGGGTCGAGCGACCTGTACGACTGGGGCGGGCGGCGGCCGTACGCCTCGGTCAACTTCGTCACGGCGCACGACGGTTTCACCCTGCGCGACCTGGTGAGCTACGAGCGCAAGCACAACGAGGCCAACGGCGAGGACGGGCGGGACGGCACCGACGGCAACCGGTCGTGGAACTGCGGCGCCGAGGGGCCGACCGACGACCCCGGCATCAGCGCGCTGCGCCGCCGCCAGATCCGTAACCTGCTCTCCACGCTGCTGCTGTCCACCGGGGTGCCGATGCTGGTCGCGGGCGACGAGATGGGGCGGACGCAGGGCGGCAACAACAACGCGTACTGCCAGGACAACGAGGTGAGCTGGATCGACTGGTCGCTGGCGGACGATCCGGCCTGGCGGTCGCTGTCCGATCTCGCGGCGCGGCTGATCGCCCTGCGCCGGGCCCATCCGGTGCTGCGGCGCGGCGGCTTCTTCTCCGGGCTCGCGCAGGCGCCGGAGGGGCTGCGCGATCTGGCCTGGTTCGGGCCGCGCGGCGAGGAGATGACGGACGAGGACTGGTTCGCGCCGGGCTCGACGCTGGGGATGTTCCTGTCGGGGAAGGAGATTCCGCAGCGGAACGCGCGGGGGGAGGCGGTCGTGGACGACAGCTTCCTGCTGATCGCGCACGCGGGGTCGCGGCCCGCCGCTTTCACGCTGCCGGGGGCGCCGTGGGCGGCGGCGTATGAACTGCTCGTCGACACCGCCCTGGAGGAGCAGACGGCGGCGCCTGACGGGGCGCGTGCGGCAGCTGGTTCCGAGGTTGCGGTGGCGGAGAGGTCCGTGCGGCTGTACCGGGCGTGCGGTGGCGGGGAGGGACGGGAAGACCTGCTCAGCGGGTGAGTTCGGTCACCGGAGCGGTCGGGAGGCGGGGGGCGCCTCGGCGTGGCGGGGGCCGGTGTGGGGGGTGGTGTGGGGGGTGGTGTGGGCCGGTGCGTTGACCGGCCTTGACCGGTGCGTTGACCGGTGCGGGGAATGGCGTGGACCGGTGTGGACCGGTGTGGACGACACCGAATGGTCCAGTCCACTATGTCCTGGTGACCTCTTCCGCGCCCAGCCCCGACCGCGCCGGGGCCGATGCCGCCGAGCCGCTTTCGCAGCCGAATCTCATGCCGTTGTCCGACGCAGCAGTGGACCTCCCGCGTACCTCCCCGGTAGACCTCCCGCGCACATCCCCGCTTCCCGGTAAGGAGCGGCTGTGGTCGGCGAATTTCCGGTTCTACTTCACGGCGCGCTCCGTCGCCATGCTCGGCGACACGATGCTGCCGGTCGCGCTGTCCGCGGGTCTGATCCAGTACGGCTACTCGGCCGGTGACATCGGCCTGGTGATGGCCGCGTCCACCGCGTGCTTCGCCGGATTCGTCATCTTCGGCGGGGTCTTCGCGGACCGCTTCAACGCGCGGCGGCTGATGATCGGCGCCGATCTCGTACGCGTCGGCACGCAGTCCACCGCGGCGGTGCTCTTCCTCACCCACCACATCACGCTGTGGGAGATGGCGCTGATCGCCGTCGTCAACGGCACGGCGGCGGCCATGTTCCAGCCGGGCGTGGCCAGTACGGTCGTGCGGGTCGCCACCGATGTGCAGGGCGCCAACGGCGTGACCCGTACCGCCGAGTCCGTCGCGGGGCTGGCCGGGCCAGCGGTCGCCGGTGTCCTGGTCGGCTTCACCTCACCGGGTGTCGTCTTCGCCGTCCACGCGTCGACGTATCTGGTCAGCGCGCTGTGCCTGATCGCGCTGCGGCTGCGACCGCTTCCGGCGAAGACGGGCGCCGGGACGGGGTCGGGCACGGGCACCGGCTCGGGCACTGGCACTGGCACTGGCACTGGCACTGGCACGTTCAAGGCCGATCTCGCGGAGGGCTGGCGGGAGTTCCGCGCGCGCACCTGGATGTGGGGGGTGATCGTGATCTGGATGGGCTACATGATCTTTGTCTTCGGCCCCTACATACCGCTCGCCGCCGGTCAGATCATCCCCGAGCACGGCGCGGGCGCCTACGGCCTCGTCAACTCCGCCCTCGGCGGCGGCACCGCGGTCGGCGCGCTGATCGCCATGCGCGTACGCGCGGACCGCCCCTTGCGCGCGGGCTCCATCGCCCTCTTCGGCACCGCCCTGATGCCCGCCTCGGTCGGCTTCGACCTCCCGGTCCCCGCGATCGCCGCCTGCGTCTTCGGCTCCGGCATCTGCTGGGCCTACTGGGGCGTCAACTGGGCCACCAGCGTCCAGACCCAGGTCCCCGGTGAGATCCTCAACCGCATCCACGCCTACGAGGTCGCCGGCTCCATCGCCATGATGCCCGTCGGCCAGTCCCTCGCCGGCCCCGCCTCCGCCGCCTTCGGCGCCCGCCACGTCCTCCAGACCGGCGCCGTGGTCACCCTCATCGTCTGCACCCTCCTCCTCTCCGTCCCCGCCATCCGCAACCTCCGCCGAGCCCCGACGACCTAACCCGCCCCCGACCTTCCCGGCCCCGGCCATCCACGCTCCCGCACCTCACCACCCGCCCCAACGGGGCAATCCGGCTGCCCCCGGACCACCGGCCGTGGATCCACGCGGAAGGCGGCCTCACCGTCCGGTCCGGGGGCCTCGGGTCATGGCGAGGTAATGAATTCTTCAAGGATTCCCATGGTGTGCGACAGGTGATCGCTGGGGCGGCCCCGTTCCTGTGGCGGGAAGGGATCGGCGGCGGGTACGCGCGGCGGAAAACCGGGTGAGCGGTGTCGGTGGTCGCGCCTAATGTCGGGAGGGATGTCTGCCACGACCACTGACCCCGCGCCCGCCGTCCGTTCGAGATCAGCGATTCGGTCGCTGCTGCGCCTTTGGCCTTATGTGCGGGCGGTGCGGGTGCGGTTGGGGGTGTCCGCGGTGGTGGGCGCGGGCGCGTCGTGCGTGGCGCTGCTGATTCCGCTGGTGCTGAAGTGGATGGTGGACGGCCCGGTCTCCGACCACGATCCGGCCGGGGTGTGGCTGGGCGGCGGGCTGATCCTGCTGCTCGGGCTGCTGGAGGCGCTGCTGTTCGGGATCAGGCGGTGGCTGGTGGCCCGGCCGCTGGCCGGGGTCGAGGCGGCGATGCGGGCGGATCTGTACCGGCATCTCCAGCGGCTGCCTGTGGAGTTCCACGACCGCTGGGCGTCGGGGCAGTTGCTCTCGCGGGCGACGATGGACCTCCAGATCCTGCGGATGTTCCTCGCCTTCCCGCTGGTCTTCCTGGTGGTCAACACCGTCACCGTGCTGATCGGCTTCGCGATCCTGTTCGCGCAGTCCTGGCTGCTCGGCCTGGTGCTGCTGGCGCCCGCCGTGCCACTGATGATCATGTGTTCCGTCTTCGAGACGCGGTACGCGCTGGCCGCCCGCCGCGCGCAGGACCAAGCGGGCGATCTGGCCACGCTGGTCGAGGAGTCGGTGCTGGGCATCCGGATCATCAAGGCGTTCGGCCGGCACCGCAGCCAGGCGCGGGCCTTCCGCGCGCAGACCCGGGGGCTGTGGCGTACCGAGATGCGCAAGGCGCGGCTGCTCTCGGACATCTGGGCCGTGATCATGACGCTGCCCGAGGTGGCGATCGGCGCCGCGCTCGTGTGCGGTGTGCTCCAGGTCTCGGACGGCAAGCTGTCGGCGGGCACCCTGGTGGCGTTCCTGTCGACCGCCCTCGCGCTGCGCTGGCCGGTCGAGTCGATCGGCTTCCTGCTCGCGATGAGCAATGAGGCGGCCACCGCCGCCGACCGGTACTTCGAGGCGATGGACACCCCCGAACCCGACAGCACCGGCAGCACCGGCAGCACCGGCAGCACCAGCGGGAGCGAGAACGACGGAAGCGCCGCGAGTGCCACGGACGGCACCGGAGCCGGGCGACCGAGCGACGGTCTGCGCATGCACGCCGTCCGCTTCCGTTACCCCGACGCCCCCGACGCGGGCCCCGATCTCCTCAAGGGCGTCGACCTGCACGTCGGCCCCGGCGAGACGATGGCCCTGGTCGGCGCCACCGGCAGCGGCAAGACGACGCTGACCGCGCTGCTCCCCCGGCTGCACCAGGCGACCGGCGGCCGGATCACCCTGGACGGCGCGGACATCGCCGACCTGCCGGTCAAGCGGCTGCGCGAACTGCTCGCCGTCGCCTTCGAGGAGCCGACGCTGTTCTCCGCGACCGTACGGGAGAACGTGGCGATGGGCGCGGGCCCCGAGGGCGCCGACGAGGCGGACATCGTACGCGCCCTGGCCGTCGCGCAGTGCGGCTTCGTGGAGCGGCTGCCGCAGGGCCTGGACACGCAGGTCGGCGAGCAGGGCCTGAGCCTTTCCGGCGGGCAGCGGCAACGGCTCGCGCTGGCCCGCGCGGTGGTCGGCCGCCCGCAGTTCCTGGTCCTGGACGACCCGCTGTCGGCGCTCGACGTGCACACCGAGGCGCTGGTCGAGGCCGCGCTGCGCGAGGTGCTGGCCGACACGACCGCGCTGGTCGTCGCGCACCGCCCGTCCACGGTGATGCTCGCGGACCGGGTGGCACTGCTGGAGGACGGCCGGATCACGGCCGTCGGCACGCACGCCGAACTGCTGCGGGACAGCGCGGTCTACCGCCACCTGATGTCGGGCGCCGACGAAGAGCCGGACGCCGAGGGGCACCCGGACCTGCCGGAGCAGCACGGCGCCGAAGAACGAACCGGGGAGGCCGACGAGGCTTCCGCCGCGCGGGAGAGGAGCGACGCCCGATGACGTCCGCGACAGAACAGGGCGCGACAGAACAGGGCGCGACGAAAGAGAGCGCGGCGAAAGAGAGCGCGGCGAAAGAGGACGCGACAGAAGCCGGCGCGACCGAGGAGTACGACTTCGACGAGCCCACCACCGCGCCGCTCCCGCCCGACGACCCCTTTGCCAAGGACGTCCTGCCCGCCCCGAAGAACGCCCAGTTCACCCTCCTGCGCTCGCTCCTCGGCCCGCACCGCGCCCGCGTCTGGCTGGCCGCGATCCTGCTGCTGGTCCAGCAGGCGGCCGTGCAGGCGGGCCCGCTCCTGGTGGCGTACTCCATCGACCACGCGATCCCGGCGGTGCGCGACGGCCGGCACGGCGCGCTGATCGCGGTCGCCTGCGGCTACATGGGCTGCGGCATCGCCTCCGGCACGCTCCAGCGCTTCTTCATCCGGGTCGCCGCCCGGGTCAGCCAGGACGTGCTGGTCGACCTGCGCGGCCGGATCTTCCGGCACGCCCAGACCCTCAGCCTGGACTTCCACGAGCGCTACACCTCGGGCCGGCTGATCTCCCGCTCCACCTCGGACGTCGAGTCGATCCGCGAGCTGCTCAACGACGGCCTGGACGAGCTGATCGAGGTCGTGCTGTCGGCGGTCTACATCACCGCGCTGCTGATCTTCCTCGACTGGGAGCTGGGCCTGGCGGCCCTGGTGTCGTACGCCCCGCTGTACGTGGCGATCCGCGTGTACCAGCGCCGCTCGATGGTCGCCTACCGCAAACGGTCCACGGCCATCGCGGCCGTCATCGTGAAGTTCACCGAGACGATGAACGGCATCCGCCCGGTGAAGGCGTTCCGCCGCGAGGAGCCGAACGACGAGGCGTTCCTCGAACTGAACCACCGCCATGAGCGGGCCAACGGCGACGCGATCCTGGAGATGGCGCGTTACGTCGTCGGCTCCCGCGTGATCGCCAACGTCACGATCGCGGCGATCGTGATGTGGGGCGCGTACCGGGTGGCGGACGGCGGGATGGCGCTCGGCGTGCTCGCCGCCTTCGTGCTGTATCTGCGGCGGCTCTACGACCCGATCGACCGGCTCGGCATGTTCCTCAACTCCTATCAGTCCGCGGCGGCTTCACTGGAGAAGATCGCCGGGCTGCTGGCCCAGCGGCCGACCGTGCCGGAGCCCGCGCCCGAGCGCGCGGTGCCGCTGCCGGAGCGGGCGGGCGAACTGCCGGGCCGCGAGGTCGTCTTCGACGAGGTGCGCTTCGCGTACCGCACGGGCGGCGAGGTGCTGCCGCGGTTCTCGCTGCGGCTGCCCGCGGGGCAGACCGTCGCCGTGGTGGGCGCGACCGGCGCGGGCAAGTCGACGCTCGCCAAACTGCTGGCCAGGTTCTACGACCCCACCAGTGGCCGAGTGCTGCTGGACGGCGTGGAGTTGAGCGATCTCACGCAGACCGATCTGCGGCGCGGGGTCGTGATGGTGACGCAGGAGGCGTTCCTGTTCTCCGGGACGGTCGCGGAGAACATCGCGATCGGCCGGCCGGACGCCTCCCGCGAGGATGTGGAGGCCGCCGCGAAGGCCATCGGCGCCCATGACTTCATCGCGGCGCTGCCGGACGGCTACGACACGGACGTACGCAAGCGCGGCGGCCGTATCTCCGCGGGCCAGCGCCAACTGGTCGCCTTCGCGCGGGCGTTGCTCGCCGACCCCGGCGTGCTGATCCTGGACGAGGCGACGTCCTCGCTGGACGTGCCCGGCGAGAAGGCCGTTCAGCACGCGATGCACACCGTGCTCAACGGGCGTACGGCCGTGATCATCGCGCACCGGCTGTCGACCGTGGAGATCGCCGACCGGGTCCTGGTCATGCGCGACGGCCGGATCGTCGAGGACGGCACCCCGGACGAACTCATCGCGGACGACGGCCACTTCGCCGGACTCCACCAGGCGTGGCGGGACAGCCTGGTCTGACCGTCAGCGCCCCTACGACGAGGCCGTCCACGCCGACGCGGCACCCGCCCGCGTCGGCGAACCGCCCCGCTTGTGTCGGCGAACCACCCCGCTTGTGTCGGCGAACCACCCCATCCGGGTCGGCGCACCGCCCCGCCCCGCGTCGGCGCACCGCCCGGCCCACGCCAACGAACCGCCCTTCGCGCCACGCGCCAAGGGCGGTTCGTATTGCCGGGACACCAACTCCGCCTGATCCAGAGGGCCGGATTGGCCCCCTCTTGACCCCATTCGCCCGCAGAAAAACTTCTTCTCCGCGCAACACCGCGATGACAAATGACCGCTATGCGAACACCGCTCACCGAACAACGGACTGTTTTCGGCCAAGTTTGCCCCACGCCACTGACATGTACCGGTAAAGGATGCCACTCTGTGCCCCGTCCCACAGCAACGCCACAGCACTACAGCAGTGCCACAGCTCTACCCGGACAGATCACCAACCCCACCTGTCCGGACTGTCACCGACCGCCCATCCGCGGTCGCCGCAGAAGGAGTGACGAGTGCGCAGATCCCCCCGCAAGGCAACAGCAGCAGGAGTGCTGATTGCCGGTGCAGCGATGCTGGCGGTCGCACTGCC
Organism: Streptomyces sp. NPDC008139; assembly: GCF_042957025.1. Classification (NCBI taxonomy): domain Bacteria; kingdom Bacillati; phylum Actinomycetota; class Actinomycetes; order Kitasatosporales; family Streptomycetaceae; genus Streptomyces; species Streptomyces sp. NPDC008139. The sequence goes on along the minus strand of NZ_JBIBHM010000007.1, from coordinate 299,201 downwards.
CGCGGGTACGGCCTCAGCAGGCGTACCCGGGCAGGCAACGGCCCAGGCCAGTACACATGTTCAGCCGCGAGCGGGTGCGCTGCCCGCATCGCTCTCCCCGGCCCAGCAGGCCACCCTCGTCTCGCAGGCGCAGACCAAGAGCGCGGCCACCGCGTCCTCGCTGCACCTGAGCTCGGGTGAGAAGCTGGTCGTCAAGTCCGTCACCAAGGACACCGACGGCACCGTCCACACCCGCTACGAGCGTACGTACCAGGGCCTGCCGGTCCTCGGCGGCGACTTGATCGTGCACCAGGACGCCGCAGGGGCGACCACCGGTGTCGACAAGGCGACCAACGCCTCGGTGGCGGTGGCCAGCACGACCGCGGTCAAGAGCGCGGACTCGGCGAAGACCACCGCGCTCGCCCGCGCGAAGGCGGACGGCGCGGCCTCCCCGGCCGCGGTCGGCGCGCCGCACAAGGTCATCTGGGCCGCGTCCGGTACGCCCGTACTGGCCTGGGAGTCCGTCATCGGCGGCTTCCAGGAGGACGGCACGCCGAACCAGCTCCACGTCATCACCGACGCGAGCACCGGCAACCGCCTGTACGAGTACCAGGGCATCGAGACCGGCATCGGCAACAGTGAGTACAGCGGCCAGGTCACCATCGGCACCACGCAGTCCGGGTCGACGTACACGCTGACCGACGGCGGGCGCGGCGGCCACAAGACGTACAACCTGAACCACGGCACCTCCGGCACCGGCACGCTGTTCTCGCAGTCCAGCGACACGTGGGGCGACGGCAACCCGTCGACCGCCACGACCGCCGGTGTGGACGCGGCCTACGGCGCCCAGGAGACCTGGGACTTCTACAAGAACACCTTCGGCCGCAGCGGCATACGCGGCGACGGTGTGGCCGCGTACTCCCGCGCCCACTACGGCAACAGCTACGTCAACGCCTTCTGGGACGACTCCTGCTTCTGCATGACGTACGGCGACGGCAGCGGCAACACGCACCCGCTGACCGCCCTCGACGTCGCGGGCCACGAGATGAGCCACGGCGTCACCTCCAACACCGCGGGGCTGAACTACTCGGGTGAGTCCGGCGGTCTGAACGAGGCCACCTCGGACATCTTCGGCACCGGCGTGGAGTTCTACGCCAACAACACCTCCGACCCGGGTGACTACCTCATCGGCGAGAAGATCAACATCAACGGCAACGGCACCCCGTTGCGGTACATGGACCAGCCGAGCAAGGACGGCGGCTCGAAGGACTACTGGTCCTCCAGCCTGGGCGGCCTCGACGTGCACTACTCGTCGGGCCCGGCCAACCACTTCTTCTACCTGCTCTCCGAGGGCAGCGGCGCCAAGGTCATCGGCGGTGTGAGCTACAACAGCCCGACCTCCGACGGTCTGTCGGTGCCCGGCATCGGCCGGGACAACGCCCTCAAGCTCTGGTACAAGGCGCTCACCGAGCGCTTCACCTCGACCACCAACTACGCGTCGGCCCGCACCCAGTCGCTGCTGGCGGCGGCCGACCTGTGGGGCGCCAACAGCGCCACGTACAACACGGTCGCCAACACCTGGGCGGCAATCAACGTCGGCAGCCGGGTCACCACGCCCAGCGGCGTCACCGTCACCAACCCGGGCGCCAAGTCCACCGTGGTGAACACGGCGGCCAGCCTCCAGATCCAGGCGAGCACCACCAACGGCGGCGCGCTGACCTACACCGCGACCGGCCTGCCGGCCGGTCTGTCGATCAACGCCTCCAGCGGCCTGATCTCGGGCACCCCGACCGCGACCGGCAGCTCCAGCGTGACGGTCACGGCGAAGGACTCCACCAACGCCACCGGTACGGCGACCTTCACCTGGACGGTCACCAGCGCGGGCGGCGGCGGCTGCACCGCGGCGCAGCTCCTGACCAACCCGGGCTTCGAGAGCGGCAACACCGGCTGGACGACGACGTCGGGCGTGATCGACAACAGCACCGGCGCCGCGTCCCACGGCGGCTCGTACAAGGCGTGGCTGAACGGCTACGGGACCACGCACACCGACACGCTCGCCCAGTCGGTCACGATCCCCGCCTCCTGCACCAGCGCCACCTTCACCTACTGGCTCTACATCAGCAGCCAGGAGACCTCCACGACCACGGCGTACGACAAGCTCACCCTCACGGCGGGCAGCACGACCCTGGTCACCTACTCCAACGTCAACAAGGGCACCGGCTACGTCCAGCGCTCGGTCGACCTGTCCTCCTACAAGGGCCAGACCGTCAGCCTGAAGTTCACCGGCACCGAGGACGCCTCCCTCGCGACGTCGTTCCTGATCGACGACGCGGCGGTCAACGTCAGCTAGCCCGTACGGCTCGTGTCTGAGTCCTGCGGCGGGTCCCCACCCGCCGCAGGACCCGGGCAGAGGAACTCGCCGGGACAAGATCGACCGGAGGCCGCCGGACTCTGGTAGGCTAGTCGCGTTGCAGTTGTGGTACCCAGAACTTTTTGTGCGCCTGGATGATTGCGATTCCGGGCGCACTTTTGTTTTGCCGGATTTCTCCGGTGTGGGGTGATCATCTACAGCGACCCATATCCGTACAGTGCGGGTTTGGAAACTGCCCCACCATAAGGAGATTGTTATGGCTACCGGAACCGTGAAGTGGTTCAACTCGGAAAAGGGCTTCGGCTTCATCGAGCAGGAGGGTGGCGGCCCGGACGTGTTCGCCCACTACTCGAACATTCAGTCCCAGGGCTTCCGTGAGCTGCTTGAGGGCCAGAAGGTCGAGTTCGACGTCACGCAGGGCCAGAAGGGCCCGCAGGCGGAGAACATCCGTCCGCTCTAATTCAGAGTAACCGAGCCGCGACGCTCGGTAACGAGAGGCCCGCACCGCACGGTGCGGGCCTCTCGCGTGCAGCCGCCGCAATGGCTCCCGCCGTGGCGGCCCGAGGAAGGAATCCCGCTTTTGTCACCCGTGTCCCCCGTAAAGCTGTTCTCCGAGCTTCCGCTCGACCCGGCGCTGGTCGCCGCCCTGGACGCCGACGGGGTGACAGAACCGTTCCCGATCCAGGCCGCGACGCTGCCGGACTCGCTCGCCGGCCGTGACGTGCTCGGCCGCGGCCGTACCGGCTCCGGCAAGACGCTGGCTTTCGGCCTGCCGATGCTGACCCGCGTCAAGGCGCTCGGCCGCCGTGCCGACGCCAAGCGTCCGCTGGCGCTGGTGCTGGTGCCCACCCGCGAGCTGGCCACCCAGGTGACCGACGCGCTCGCGCCGTACGCGAAGGTGCTCGGGCTGCGGACCACCGCGGTGGTCGGCGGCGCCTCCATCACCAAGCAGATCGCCGCGCTGCGCGGCGGGGCCGAGATCCTGGTCGCGACCCCCGGACGGCTCTTCGACCTGATCGAGCGGCGCGCCTGCTCGCTGGACCAGGTCGGCGTGACGGTACTGGACGAGGCCGACCAGATGGCCGACATGGGGTTCCTTCCGCAGGTCACGCGGCTGCTGGAGCAGGTCAAGCCGGGCGGGCAGCGGATGCTGTTCTCGGCGACGCTGGACCGCAATGTCGACAAGCTGGTCAAGCGGTTCCTGAAGAATCCGGTCACGCACTCGGTGGACCCGTCGTCCGCGACGGTGACGACGATGGAGCACCATGTGCTGCACGTCGACGAGGCGACCAAGCGGGCGGTGACCGCGGAGATCGCCGCCCGGCAGGGTGGCGTGATCATGTTCGTCGGCACCAAGCGCGGCGCCGACCGGCTCACCAAGCACCTGCTGGGCCTCGGGGTGCGGGCGGTGGCGCTGCACGGCGGCAAGTCGCAGCCGCAGCGGAACCGGGCGCTCGACCAGTTCCGTACGGGGACGGCCGACGCGCTGGTGGCCACGAATGTCGCGGCGCGCGGGATTCACATCGAGGGTCTCGACCTGGTCGTGAACGTCGATCCGCCGACCGAGGCCAAGGACTATCTGCACCGCGGCGGGCGTACGGCGCGGGCCGGTGAGTCCGGCACGGTCGTCACGCTGGTGCTGCCCGAGCAGCGGCGTGAGAACGCCCGGCTCATGACGCAGGCCGGGATCCGGCCGCACACCGCCCGGGTCCGTCCGGGCGACGCGGATCTGGTCAGGATCACCGGTGCCCGGCAGCCGTCCGGCACCCCGGTCACGTTGCCCGCCGCCGAGGTCCCGGCCCCCAAGGCCAAGGCTCCCGGCGCGGCCCCGTCCCGCCGCCGTCGTGGCGGCAGTGGCCGCGGCGGCGCCGCCACCACCGGTGAGCGTCAGCAGCCCGCCAAGAAGGCCGCACCCCGCCGTACCGGCGCCACCGCCAACGAGGGCGCCGCGGGCCGCGGCCGCCGCACCGGCCCCGGCGCCGCCGCCGGCCGCGGCGGCGCGGTGGGCCGCCGCGCCCGCGGCGGCGACACCGGCAGCTCAGGCCGCGCGGCCTGACCCCACCCCGCACAACGAAGCGCCCCCGCCGATCCCTTCGGCAGGGGCGCTTCACCATCTCCGCCGCACCGGGCACCCCCAAGCACCGCCTCGGCCGGCGGCCGCGCGGCACCGAAACAGCCCCGGCCGCAGGCCGACGCGGCGATCCGAATCCTCCGGCTCCTCTGCACCGCACGAGCCGGGCAGGCCGGAGGCGCTGAGCTAAGCCCCGGCCGGAAGGCCAACC
>NZ_JBIBHM010000007.1:84032-294472 GCF_042957025.1 Streptomyces sp. NPDC008139 | reverse complement strand
TAAGCCCCGGCCGGAAGGCCAACCCCACGCCGGAGGCGAGCCCCGGCCGCAGGCCGACCGGGACCGCCCAACGGTTCCCACGCCGGAGGCGAGCCCGGCCGCAGGCCGTTCGGCGGGCGCGCGGCACCGAAACAGCCCCGGCCACAGGCCGACGCGGCGATCCGAATCCTCCGGCTCCTCTGCACCGCACGAGCCGGGCAGGCCGGAGGCGCTGAGCTAAGCCCCGGCCGGAAGGCCAACCCCACGCCGGAGGCGAGCCCCGGCCGCAGGCCGACCGGGACCGCCCAACGGTTCCCACGCCGGAGGCGAGCCCCCGGCCGCCGGCCGATACGGCGAACCGGAGCCTCCGGCTCCTCTGCACCGCACAGGCCGCGCAAGCCGGAGACACCGGGCGAAACCCCGGCCGAAAGGCCAACCCCACGCGGGAGGCGGGCCCCCGGCCGACCGGGACCGCCCAACGGTTCCCACGCCGGAGGCGAACCCCCGGCCGCAGGCCGGCCGGCGGGTGCGCGGCGGCGAAACAGACCGGCCCGGAGGGCGGTTAGCGGAGGACGCCGGCTGTCATGCCCTCCGTTTCCGGGGGGATTGCCATCAGGCCGAGCTCGGAGGGAGTGGCCAGGTGGGGGTGGGTGGGGAGGACGCGGACGGTGTAGCCGAAGGGGCCGGTGCGGTCGAGGGTGAGGGGCCCTTCGTAGTGGTAGCGCCCCGCGGTGTCGGTGCGGGAGGTGGGCTTGAGCGAGGCGACGGTGGGATCGGCGAGCCGGTCGGCGGCGTCGACGCGGCCGGACAGGAGCTGGACGTCGACGTCCGTCGGGTCCAGCTCGCCGAGGGCGACCTCGACCCGGAGGGTGAGCGTGGAGCCCAGCTCCGGGGTGCCGCCCACCGAGCCGGTCTCCACGTGCTGGACCGAGACCCGCGGCCACTGCTGCCGTACCCGCCGCTTCCAGGCGGCCAGCGCCCCGGCCTCCTCGCCGTGTATGGCGCGGTGCGAATGGGCCGCGGGCGCGTACAGCGTGCGGACGTAGTCCTGGACCATCCGGCCGGCCACCACCTTCGGGCCGAGTGTGGTGAGGGTGTGCCGGACCATCTCGATCCAGCGGCCGGGCAGGCCCTGCGCGCCCTGGTCGTAGAAGCGCGGCGCGACCTGCTTCTCCAGCAGGTCGTAGAGCGCGGCGGCCTCCAGCTCGTCGCGGCGGTCCTCGTCTACGACGCCGTCGGCGGTGGGGATCGCCCAGCCGTTGTCGCCGTCGAACCACTCGTCCCACCAGCCGTCGAGCACCGACAGGTTGAGGCAGCCGTTGAGCGCGGCCTTCATCCCCGAGGTGCCGCAGGCCTCCAGCGGGCGCAGCGGGTTGTTGAGCCAGACGTCGCAGCCGGGGTAGAGCAGCCGCGCCATCCGCATGTCGTAGTCCGGCAGGAAGACGATGCGGTGCCTGACCCTGGGGTCGTCGGTGAACCTGACCAGCTCCTGGACCAGGCGCTTGCCGCTGTCGTCGGCCGGGTGCGCCTTGCCCGCGACCACGATCTGGATCGGCCGCTCGGCGTGCAGCAGCAGGTCCGTCAGCCGGTCCTGGTCGCGCAGCATGAGGGTGAGCCGCTTGTACGACGGGACCCGGCGCGCGAAGCCGATGGTGAGCACGTCGGGGTCGAGGACGCTGTCGGTCCAGCCCAGTTCGGCCTCTCCCGCGCCGCGCTGCCGCCAGGACTCGCGGACCCGGCGCCGTACGTCCTCCACGAGCTGTTCGCGCAGTTCGCGGCGGAGTTCCCAGACGGCGGCGTCGGGGATGTCGGCCATGGCCTCCCAGCGGTCCGCGCCGCCGACCATCAGGGCGTCCTCGGCGCGCTGGGTGCCGATCTGCCGGGCGCCGAGCCGGAACACCTCGGGGGCGACCCAGGTGGGCGCGTGCACGCCGTTGGTGATGGACGTGATCGGCACGTCCTCCGGGTCGAAACCCGGCCAGAGCCCGGCGAACATCTCGCGGCTGACGGAGCCGTGCAGGGTGGAGACGCCGTTGGCGCGCTGGGCCAGCCGCAGGCCCATCACCGCCATGTTGAACAGGTTGGGGTCGCCGCCGGGGTAGGTCTCCATGCCCAGTTCGAGGACGCGGCCTATGTCGACGCCGGGCAGCTCGCCGCCGTCGCCGAGGTGGCGGCCGACCAGTTCGCGGTCGAAGCGGTCGATGCCCGCGGGGACGGGGGTGTGCGTGGTGAACACCGTCCCGGCCCGTACGGCCTCCAGCGCCGCGTCGAAGTCGAGCCCTTCGAGGGACAGTTCGCGGATGCGCTCCAAGCCGAGGAAACCGGCGTGGCCCTCGTTGGTGTGGAACACCTCGGGTTCGGCGTGGCCGGTGATCCGGCAGTAGGCGCGGACGGCGCGGACGCCGCCGATGCCCAGCAGCATCTCCTGGAGCAGCCGGTGCTCGCTGCCGCCGCCGTAGAGCCGGTCGGTGACGTCGCGCTCGGCGGGTTCGTTGGCCTCGACGTCGGAGTCGAGGAGCAGCAGCGGGACGCGTCCGACCTGGGCCTTCCAGATCTGGGCGCGCAGCGATCGGCCGCCGGGCAGGACGAGGGAGACCTCGGCGGGGGCGCCGTTCGTCTCGCGGAGCAGGGTGACGGGCAGTTCGTTGGGGTCGAGGACGGGGTACTGCTCCTGCTGCCAGCCCTCGCGGGAGAGGGCCTGGCGGAAGTAGCCGTGCCGGTAGAGCAGGCCGACGCCGATGATCGGGGCGCCGAGGTCGCTCGCGGCCTTCAGGTGGTCGCCGGCGAGGATGCCGAGGCCGCCGGAGTATTGCGGCAGCGCGGCGGTGATGCCGAATTCGGGTGAGAAGTAGGCGATGGCTGCGGGCAGGTCGCTCTGTTCCTGATACCAGCGGGGGTTGCTGGTGTAGTCGGCCAGTTCCTCCGCCGCGGCGGCCAGGCGGCGCAGAAAGCGCCGGTCGCCGGCGAGCGCGGCGAGCCGTTCCTTGGACACGGCGCCGAGCAGCCGCACGGGGTCGCCTTGGGCGGCCCGCCAGCCCACGGGGTCGACGCTCTGGAACAGCTCCCGGGTCTCCGGGTGCCATGACCAGCGTAGGTTCTGGGCCAGCTCCCCGAGCGGGCGCAGAGGTTCCGGCAGGACGGTGCGCACGGTGAATCGACGGATTGCCTTCACGGATCGACCGTAGACCCGATGGTGGGGGGCCTGCGGCCGGTCTCCACGATCCGGTGGTTCAAACGCTCGAACGGCGGCTCACGGAGGCGACCGGTCGCAGTGCGGATCACGCCGGTGGGCGGGGCAGGTCGTACGGGCCCGGTCGGGGGTCACCGGCCGGGCGCGTGACCGCCGTTGCCCTGTGGGTTTCGGGTGACGTGAGAGTACGGCCGTACGCGGGCGTGTCGGGTGCTTCGCGTACGGTGGGGGCGTGCGCGGGGGCGCTCTCGGGGGCGCGTGTCCGGCGCGCCCGTGGTCGGCCCCACAATGGCGTCAGGGGCAGGTCGGGGGTGGCGGATTGAGCATTCGTGACGCGCTCCCGAAACGCTTCGGTGAGGTGCTTTCGTCTCGCGGAGCGTGGGCAGGCTCCGATTGCGGGGCTTCGCGCGGAGCACGAGACTGCACCACACAGCGTCACAACGCACCGTCAGGTCCCACGGCACCACACGTATGGCACCACAGTCATGGCAGCAATCGTCCCGGATCGTCACCTATCACCTCCACACGAGTGAACGCGGACTGGAGCGGCCATGCAGGCAAGCCCGCACTGCCCGGAACAGCTAAAAAGAGCGGGGGCCCGCGAGGGAGCGGCCCGTCGCGACGCTGCTCGCCGCCGCCGTGGGCCGCTGTCCGGCGCCCCCCATCTCCGCCGTCCCATCCACAGCGCTGTCAGGTGAGGCAATGATCGGTCGTATTCCCGTCGTCGATGTCCGTCCGTTGGTGGACTGTGGCCGCCGCCCGGCGAAGGCGGTGGCCGGAGAGACCTTCGAGGTGACCGCCACCGTGTTCCGGGAGGGGCACGACGCGGTGGCCGCGAACGTGGTGCTGCGGGACCCGACCGGCAGGTCGGGGCCGTGGACGCCGATGCGCGAGCTGGAGCCCGGCACGGACCGGTGGGGCGCGCGCGTCACCCCGACGGCCGAGGGGCGCTGGACGTACTGCGTGGAGGCCTGGTCCGACCCGGTGGCGACCTGGCGGCACGCGGCGGGCATCAAGATCCCCGCCGGGATCGACACCGAACTGGTGCTGGCCGAGGGCGCGCTGCTGCACGAGCGGGCGGCGGCCGGGGTGCCCAAGAGCGACGGCAGGGCCGGTGTGCTGGCCGCGGTGGACGCGCTGCGGGACGCCTCGCGCACCCCCGCGGCCCGGCACGCGGCGGCGCTGGCGGACGACGTGGTCGGCGTACTCGACCGGTATCCGCTGCGCGAGCTGGTCAGCGCCTCCCGGCCGCTGCCGCTGCACGTGGAGCGGGAGCGGGCGCTGTACGGGTCCTGGTACGAGCTGTTCCCCCGCTCGGAGGGGGCGGTGCTCGAAGAGGGCGCCCCGCCGCGCTCGGGCACCTTCCGTACCGCGGCCGAGCGGCTGCCCGCGGTGGCCGCGATGGGTTTCGACGTGGTCTATCTGCCGCCCATTCACCCGATCGGCACAGCCTTCCGCAAGGGCCCGAACAACAGTCTGACGCCCGGCCCCGACGACGTCGGCTCGCCGTGGGCGATCGGCTCCCCCGAGGGCGGGCACGACGCCGTCCACCCGGACCTGGGCACCCTGGCGGACTTCGACCACTTCGTGGAGCGGGCCCGCGAGCTGCGGATGGAGGTGGCGCTGGACTTCGCGCTCCAGTGCTCGCCCGACCACCCGTGGGTGGCCAAGCACCCGGAGTGGTTCGCGCACCGCGCGGACGGCACGATCGCGTACGCGGAGAATCCGCCGAAGAAGTACCAGGACATCTACCCGATCGCCTTCGACGAGGACTTCGCGGGCATCGTCAGGGAGACCCTGCGGGTGCTGCGGCACTGGATGGCGCACGGTGTGCGGATCTTCCGGGTGGACAATCCGCACACCAAGCCGGTGGTGTTCTGGGAGAAGGTCATCGCGGACATCAACCGCACCGACCCGGACGTGATCTTCCTGGCGGAGGCGTTCACCCGTCCCGCGATGATGGCCACCCTCGGTCAGATCGGTTTCCAGCAGTCGTACACGTACTTCACCTGGCGTAACGACAAGAGCGAACTGACTGACTACATGCGGGAGTTGAGCGGGGAGGCGGCAGCGTGGATGCGGCCCAACTTCTTCGTGAACACCCCCGACATCCTGCACGCCTTCCTCCAGCACGGCGGCCGTCCGGCCTTCGAGGCGCGGGCGGTGCTCGCCGCGACGCTCTCGCCCACCTGGGGCGTCTACGCGGGCTTCGAACTGTGTGAGGGCACCCCTGCCAAGCCCGGCAGTGAGGAGTACCTGCACTCGGAGAAGTACGAACTCCGGCCGCGGGACTGGGCGGCGGCCGAGGCCGAGGGCCGCTCGCTCGCCCCGCTGATCACCACGCTCAACCGGCTGCGCCGCCGTCACCCGGCGCTCCAGCAGCTACGGGACATCACATTTCACCCAGTGGACAACAGCGCGGTACTGGCCTACTCCAAGCGCCGCGACGACGATGTCGTACTGGTGGTCGTCAACCTGGACCCGTTCCACACCCAGGAGGCCACCGTCTCGTTGAACATGCCGGCACTCGGGCTCTCCTGGCACGAGTCATACCCGGTGCGCGACGAGCTCACCGGGGACACCTACCACTGGGGCAGAGACAACTATGTGCGCCTTGAGCCGGGCCGCGCGCCCGCGCATGTCCTGTCGCTGCGACCGTCTCCTTCGATCGGAGGGTCACTCAGTTGATCGTCAACGAACCCGTCCCTGACACCTTCGAGGACACACCGGCCAAAGACCGTGATCCCGACTGGTTCAAACGGGCGGTGTTCTACGAAGTCCTCGTCCGGTCCTTCCAGGACAGCAACGGAGACGGCGTAGGCGACCTGAAAGGCATCACCGCCAAGCTGGACTATCTCCAGTGGCTCGGCGTGGACTGCCTCTGGTTGCCGCCGTTCTTCGCGTCACCGCTGCGGGACGGCGGATACGACGTGGCCGACTACACGGCCGTGCTGCCGGAATTCGGCGACCTGGCGGACTTCGTGGAATTCGTGGACGCCGCGCACCAGCGCGGCATGCGCGTGATCATCGACTTCGTCATGAACCACACGAGCGACCAGCACGAGTGGTTCCAGCAGTCTCGCAGCGACCCGGAGGGACCGTACGGGGACTTCTACACCTGGGCGGACGACGACAAGCAGTACGACGGCGCCCGCATCATCTTCGTGGACACCGAGACCTCGAACTGGACGTTCGACCCGGTGCGCAAGCAGTACTACTGGCACCGGTTCTTCTCCCACCAGCCGGATCTCAACTACGAGAACCCGCGGGTGCAGGAGGAGATCCTGGCCGCGCTGCGCTTCTGGCTCGACCTCGGGATCGACGGTTTCCGGCTGGACGCGGTGCCCTATCTCTTCCAGGAGGAGGGCACCAACTGCGAGAACCTGCCGCGTACCCACCAGTTCCTGAAGAAGGTGCGCTCCGAGATCGACGCGCACTACCCCGACACCGTGCTGCTGGCCGAGGCCAATCAGTGGCCCGAGGACGTCGTCGACTACTTCGGCGACTTCCGCAAGGGCGGCGACGAATGCCATATGGCGTTCCACTTCCCCGTCATGCCGCGCATCTTCATGGCGGTCAGGCGGGAATCGCGCTACCCGGTGTCGGAAATCCTGGCGAAGACTCCCGCCATCCCGGCGAGTTGCCAGTGGGGCATCTTCCTGCGGAACCACGACGAGCTGACCCTCGAAATGGTGACCGACGAGGAACGCGACTACATGTACGCGGAGTACGCCAAGGACCCGCGGATGCGCGCCAACATCGGCATCCGCAGGCGGCTGGCACCGCTGCTGGACAACGACCGCAACCAGATCGAGCTGTTCACCGCGCTGCTGCTCTCCCTGCCGGGATCCCCGATCCTGTACTACGGCGACGAGATCGGCATGGGCGACAACATCTGGCTCGGTGACCGGGACGCGGTCCGTACGCCGATGCAGTGGACCCCCGACCGCAACGCGGGCTTCTCGTCCAGCGACCCCGGACGGCTCTACCTGCCCACGATCATGGACCCGGTCTACGGGTACCAGGTCACCAATGTCGAGGCGCAGATGAGCTCACCCAGCTCGCTGCTGCACTGGACGCGGCGGATGATCGAGATCCGCAAGCAGAACCGTGCCTTCGGGCTCGGTTCCTACACCGAGCTGCCGTCGAGCAACCCGGCCGTGCTGGCGTTCCTGCGCGAGTCCGGCGACGACCTCGTGCTGTGCGTGAACAACTTCTCGCGGTTCGCCCAGCCCACCGAGCTGGATCTGCGGAGCTTCGCCGGGCGGCACCCGGTGGAGCTGATCGGCGGGGTGCGCTTCCCCGCGATCGGTCAACTGCCGTACCTGCTCACGCTCGCGGGCCACGGCTTCTACTGGTTCCGGCTCCGCCGCGAGCAGGTGTGACGGCGGGGGGCCGGAGCGACCGGCCCCCCGCAGCCGACGCGGGTGGCGCACCGCCCCCGCGGCCGGCCCCCGCTCCGAGTAGCGGGCATCCCGGACCCCTGGCAGTATCCGGAGTACCCCAGCAGCACCCGCGGGGCGCATTCCGTCGTACGTCGGCTCGCTGACACATGATCGTCACGCGGGCGGGCCGTACGGCGGTTTCCTGTCACCCGCCCGGGGCAGGCTCCCCGTGTCGCCGGACAGCCCGAACCCGTCATCCGGGAGGCTGGCGCCCCCGCCGCGCGTCGAAGCGGCCGGGTGCGCGACTCCCCGGGGAAAGGACGTCATGTCGGACCGCTCCTGGACCCGTGCTCCTTCCGTACCCACCTCACCATCCGTATCCACCTCACCGTCCGTATCGAATTCACCATCGAGTTCACCATCCGTGTCGGGGTCACGCCCCGTGACGGACGCCCGCTCGGCCGCGGCCTCCTCATCCGCCCCGGCCGCCGCTTCGCCGACGGCCCCGGACGTGCCGTCCGTGACCGGTGTGCCGCCCGTCGCCGGGCGACCGCTGGCGCCCGGCCTGCTGCGGTCGCTCGAACCGCTGCTGCGCTCCTGGCTGCCCAAACAGCGCTGGTTCGCCGGCAAGGGCCTGCCCATCGGCGGCTTCCGGCTGGCCGCGGCCACCGAGCTGATGGCTCCCGGCGGCCGGCTCGGCCCGCTGGGTCTGCTGCACGTCCTGGTGGACGTCGAGCAGCCCGGCCGCCCCGCCGACTGCTACCAACTGCTGCTCGGCGCGCACCCGCTGCTGCCGTCGGCGCTGGTACGGGCCGCGCTCGGCCCGGCCGTCGGCGGCCCGTACGACGGCCTGACGCTCTACGACGCGCCGCACGACCCCCGGCTGGCCGCGCTGCTGCTCGAACGGCTCCGCGTGCCCGGCAACACCGGGCGGCTGCGTTTCAGCGTCGAGCCGCAGGAGGAGTTCCCGCCGGGGCTGACGCCGCGCGTCTCCACCGCCGAGCAGTCCAACACCTCGGTCGTGTACGGGGACGCCTACATCCTCAAGCTGTTCCGCCGCGTCTCCCCCGGCACCAACCCGGACCTGGAGCTGTCGCTCGCACTGGCCCACAAGGGCTCGCGGCGGGTCGCGGAGCCGGTCGCCTGGTTCGAGGCGCTGCCGCCGGAGGGCGTCATGGGCCCGCAGGGCGCGGCGGCGGGCACGACGGAGCCGACCACGCTCGGTGTGCTCCAGCGCTTCCTGCCCGGCTCGTCCGACGGCTGGGCCCTGGCCCTGGCCTCGGTCGCCGAGGACGGCGACTTCACCGGCGAGGCGGCGGCGCTCGGCCGCGCCACGGCCGAGGTGCACGGCGCCCTGGCCGACGCGCTGCCGGTCCGTACCCTGGACGGCCCAGCGCTGGAACGTATCGCCTCGGCGATGACCCGGCGGCTGGACGAGACCGCGAAGGAGGTCCCGGCCGTACGGCCGCACGTCGCAGCGCTGCGCTCGGCCTTCGACGACCTGGCGCGGCTCGGCGCGGCCCCCGGCAACGCGGTGACCGCCCAGCGGATCCACGGCGACCTGCACCTGGGGCAGGCGCTGCGCGGTCCCGACGGCGAGTGGGTGCTGATCGACTTCGAGGGCGAGCCGGCCCGGCCACTGGCCGAACGGCGCCGGGCGGCGCCGCCGGTCCAGGACGTGGCGGGCATGCTCCGGTCCTTCGACTACGCCGCCCACCACAGCGGCAACGGCCCCTGGGCCGCCCGCCACCGGGACGCCTTCTGCGCCGGGTACGCCGCCGTGTCCGGGGTGGACCCGCGCGAACAGCCCGTGCTGATACGGGCCTTCGAGACAGACAAGGCGGTCTACGAGGCCCGGTACGAGGCGCGGCACCGCCCCGCCTGGCTCCCCATCCCGCTCTCCGCCCTGGCCCGCCTGGCCGCCGCCACTTCTGACGCCGCCCCTTCTGAGGAGTCCAGCCCGTGACACGCCCCGACGACCGTTTCCTCCCCGAGGCCCAGGCGCGCGGCTACGACCGCGGCACCCCCCACCCGGCTGCCTCCGGCACGGCTCCGGGGCCGGCCCCGCTCCCGGATACGACCCCGCCGGCCCCCCCGTCCGACGCTCCGGCGGTACCGGCCGCCCCGGTGCCGGGTGCGGGCCCGGTGGTGCCGACAGCCACGGTGCCCGGCGCGGGCCCGGCCGCGACCGGTCGACTCGCTGAGAGCGCCCCGCAGGGGCGCGGGGCCGAGTCCGACGTGCGGCTGCCGCCGCGTGAGCGCGATGGTTCCGTCGACAACGGCGGCTCGGCAAGCGCCCCGCGCGGGGCCGAGTCCGATGTGCGGCTGCCGCCGCGTGAGCGCGAGCAGCCCACCACCGGCGGGAGGTCCGGGGCCGACCCCGAGCCCCCCTTCGGGCCGGAACCCGGAAGCCTGGTCGGCGACGACCGCCGACGGCTGCTGGACGGCGCGCATCACGACCCGCACGGAGTGCTGGGGGCGCACCCGGTGGACGGCGGCGTCCGGATCAGGGCGCTGCGGCCGTTCGCACAGGCGGTGGCGGCCGTCGTGGACGGCGAGCGGTTCGACCTCACCGACGAGGCCGACGGCCTCTTCTCGGCGGTGCTGCCCCGCACCGACGTGCCGGAGTACCGGCTGGCCGTCACGTACGACGACGGCGAGCACATCGTGGAGGACCCGTACCGCTTCCTGCCGTCGCTCGGGGAGCTGGACCTGCATCTGATCGGGGAGGGGCGGCACGAGGAGTTGTGGAAGGCGCTGGGCTCCCGGCCGATGACGCACGGCGGCGTGACCGGTACGCGCTTCGCGGTGTGGGCGCCGAACGCGCGCGGGGTGCGCGTGGCCGGGGAGTTCAACTACTGGGACGGCACCGGCTTCCCGATGCGCTCGCTGGGCGCGACCGGGGTGTGGGAGCTGTTCGTGCCGGGCGTCGGCGCCGGGACGGCGTACAAGTACGAGATCACCCGCCCCGACGGCTCGCGCGGGATGAAGGCCGACCCGATGGCGCGGGCCACCGAGGTGCCGCCCGCGACCGCGTCGGTCGTCACGGAGTCCGCGTACGAGTGGGCCGACCAGGAGTGGATGGCCCGCAGGGGCGAACTGCCGGTGCACCGGGCGCCGTTCTCGGTGTACGAGCTTCACCTGGCCTCGTGGCGGCCGGGGCTGACCTACCGTGAGCTGGCCGAGCAGTTGCCCGCGTACGTAAAGGAACTCGGCTTCACACACGTGGAGTTGATGCCGGTCGCCGAGCACCCCTTCGGCGGTTCCTGGGGCTACCAGGTGACGTCGTACTACGCGCCGACCTCGCGGCTCGGCTCGCCCGACGACTTCCGGTACCTGGTGGACGCCCTGCACGCGGCCGGGATCGGCGTGATCATGGACTGGGTGCCCGCGCACTTCCCCAAGGACGACTGGGCGCTGGCCCGGTTCGACGGCGCGCCGCTGTACGAACCCGCCGATCCGCGCCGGGCGGAACACCCGGACTGGGGCACCCTGGAGTTCGACTTCGGCCGTACCGAGGTGCGCAACTTCCTGGTGGCGAACGCCGTGTACTGGTGCGAGGAGTTCCACATCGACGGGCTGCGGGTGGACGCGGTGGCGTCGATGCTCTACCTCGACTACTCCCGCGAGGGCGGCGACTGGCTGCCCAACGCGTACGGCGGCCGGGAGAATCTGGACGCGGTGGCGTTCCTCCAGGAGATGAACGCGACCGTCTACCGGCGCTGTCCCGGCACCGTCACCATCGCCGAGGAGTCGACGGCCTGGGACGGGGTCACCCGGCCCACCCACCTGGTCGGCCCGGCCGGCTTCGGCGGCCTCGGCTTCGGCCTGAAGTGGAACATGGGCTGGATGCACGACTCGCTGGACTACGTCTCGCACGAGCCGGTGCACCGCAAGTACCACCACAACGAGATGACGTTCTCCATGGTGTACGCGTACTCGGAGAACTACGTGCTGCCGATCTCGCACGACGAAGTGGTGCACGGCAAGGGTTCGTTGGTGGCGAAGATGCCCGGTGACTGGTGGCAGCAGCGGGCCACCGTACGGGCGTACCTGGGCTTCATGTGGGCCCACCCCGGCAAGCAACTGCTCTTCATGGGGCAGGAGTTCGCGCAGGGCGCCGAGTGGTCGCACGAGAACGGCCCCGACTGGTGGCTGCTGGACGAGAGTTACCCGGCCGCGGCCGACCACAAGGGCGTACGCGACCTGGTCCGCGACCTGAACGCGGCGTACACGGCCGCGCCCGCGCTGTGGCAGCTCGACACCGACCCCAGCGGTTTCACCTGGATCGACGGCGGCGCGGTGGAGGACAACACCTTCTCCTTCCTCCGCTACGACGAGGCGGGTGACCCGCTGCTGTGCGTCAGCAACTTCTCCCCCGTCGTCCGCGAGAACTACCGCCTCGGCTCCCCCGACGTCGTCTGGAAGCAGGTGCTGAACACCGACGAGGCCCGCTACGGCGGCAGCGGCGTCGTGGTCGCCGAGCCCGTCAAGAGCGAGCCCACGCCCTGGAACGGCCAGCCCCACAGCATCTCGCTGACCCTTCCCCCACTGGCGACCCTCTGGCTGCGCCCGGCGTAGCCCTCGCACGACCGACATGACCGACACGGCCCCCGCGGGCCGGGCGACGGCCCGGCCCGCGGGGGCCGTTTGCGCCCCACCAGCAAGACAGGAAAGTTTCCTAACCAAAACCCTTGTTGCGGACACGCCAGCGCTATTACCGTTCCGGCAACGCCTTTCCGGGCCCTTCCGGAAGCTCAACTCCCCGCTCAGGCAAGGAGTGTCCCCCCATGTCGTCCTCCGCAACCCCCCGCCTCCGCAGGACCGCCGTCGCCGCCGCCACCGGGCTGACCGCCGCCCTCGCGCTCGGCCTCGGCACGGCGGCCGGTTCCGCCCACGCGGCGGCGACCGCGCTGCCCAGCGGCATCTCGGCGCCCTATCTCTACCTGGGCTGGGGCAACCCGCCCTCGGCCACGTCGGTGATGTCGGCGACCGGCATCAAGCAGTTCACGATGGCCTTCATGCTCTCCGACGGCGGCTGCAACCCGAAGTGGGACGGCAGCCGCGCGCTGACCGGCAGCACCGACCAGTCCACGATCAACGCGATCAGGAACGCGGGCGGTGACGTCACCGTCTCCTTCGGCGGCTACAGCGGCAACAAGCTGGGCCAGAAATGCACATCGGCGTCCGCGCTCGCCGGGGCGTACCAGAAAGTGATCGACGCCTACTCCCTGAAGTCGATCGACATCGACATCGAGGCGGGCGAGTTCAGCAACGCGACCGTGCGGCAGCGGGTGGTCGACGCGCTCAAGACGGTCCGCGCGAACAACAGCGCGCTGAAGATCTACGTCACCTTCGGCACCACGCCGACCGGGCCCGACTCCGCGGGCAAGGACCTGATCAAGAAGGGCGCCGCCGCCGGGCTGAACATCGACGCCTGGGCCGTCATGCCCTTCGACTACGACCAGGGCGGCACCACCGACATGCTGGCCACCACCAAGTCGGCGGTGGACGGCCTGAAGAACGCCGTCGCCAGCGCGTACGGGCTGTCCTCCGACGCCGCCTACCGCAAGGTCGGCCTGTCCTCGATGAACGGCAAGACCGACAGCGCGGGCGAGACCGTCTCGCTCGCGGACTTCAAGTCGATCGTGTCCTACGCGACCGGCCACCACCTGGCCCGCGTCAGTTTCTGGGCCCTCAACCGGGACCGCAAGTGCGGCTCCGGCGAGTCCGCGGGCGACTCGTGCAGCGGCATCACGCAGAACACGTACGACTTCACCAAGGCCCTGGCCGCGTACACCGGCTGAGGCCGCGTCAGGCGGCCTCACGCGGCCTCACACGGCCTCAGGCGACGGCAGGAGAGGAAGGGGCGGGATCAGAAGACCGACTCCGCCTCTTCCATGCGCTCCTCGGGGACGGTCTTGAGCTGGGTGACGGCGTCGGCCAGCGGGACCAGGCCGATCGTCGTGCCCTGGAGCGAGGTCATGTGACCGAAGGCGCCCTTGTGGGCGGCCTCCACGGCGTGCCAGCCGAAGCGGTTGGCCAGCACCCGGTCGTACGCGGTCGGTACGCCGCCGCGCTGGACGTGGCCGAGGATGACCGGGCGGGCCTCCTTGCCCAGCCGCTCCTCCAGCTCCATGGCCAGCGTGGCGCCGATGCCCGCGAAGCGCTCGTGCCCGTACTTATCGATCTCGCCGACGCCGTAGTCCATGCTGCCCTTGGCCGGGTGGGCGCCCTCGGCGACGCAGATGACGGCGAATTTCTTGCCGCGCGCGAAGCGTTCCTCGACCATCGCCACCAACTGGGACGGCTCGAAGGGGCGTTCGGGGATGCAGATGCCGTGCGCGCCGCCCGCCATGCCCGCCTCCAGGGCGATCCACCCGGCGTGCCGGCCCATCACCTCGACCACCATCACGCGCTGGTGGGACTCCGCGGTGGTCTTCAGCCGGTCTATGGCCTCGGTGGCGACGGTCACGGCGGTGTCGAAGCCGAAGGTGCGGTCGGTGCCGTTGATGTCGTTGTCGATGGTCTTGGGCACGCCCACGACCGGCATCCCGGCGTCGGAGAGCATCCGGGCGGCGGTCAGCGTGCCCTCGCCGCCGATCGGGATCAGCACGTCGATGCCGTACTCGGCGCACATCTCGTCCGCGTTGTCCGCCGCCTCGCGCAGCCGGGCGCGCTCCAGCCGGGCCGAGCCGAGGATGGTGCCGCCGCGGGCGAGGATGCCGCTCACCGAGTTGAGGTCGAGCGGCCGGAAGCGGCCCTCCAGCAGGCCGACGAAGCCGTCCTCGAAGCCGATGACCTCGTCGTCGTACCCGGTCAGCGCGCGGTGCACGACCGACCGGATGACGGCGTTGAGGCCGGGGCAGTCGCCGCCGGCGGTGAGGACTCCGATACGCATGGGCCTGTCTCTCCAGACGGTCGTCGGCTGCTGCTGTGGCGCGTGCTGTCACGCGCTGTCGGTATCCAGTGGATCACAGCGCCTGGTCACCCCGGAGCGGGGCTCCAGGTCACGGGGACTTCGGGACCAGCGTGCACTCGGTGATCCGGCCCGCCACATAGTCGTCCACATTGCGGACGGTGGCGGCGACGATCTCGTCGATCGCGTCCACCGTGAAGTACGCCTGGTGCGAGGTGATCAGCACATGCGTGAAGGTCAGCAGCCGGGCCAGGGTGTCGTCCGTCATCACCTCCAGCGACTTGTCGTAGAAGAAGACCCCGGCCTCCTCCTCGTACACGTCGAGCCCGATGCCGCCGAGCCTGCCCTCGCGCAGCGTCTCGACCAGCGCGGCGGAGTCGATCAGGCCGCCGCGGCTGGAGTTGATCAGGATCGCGTCGTCCTTCATCAGCGCCAGCCGCCGCTCGCCGACCAGGTGGTGGGTGGAGGGCATCAGCGGCACATGGAGGCTGATCAGGTCCGACTCCCGGAAGAGCCGGTCCAGTTCGACGTACTCCATCCCCAGCTCGGTGCAGGCGGGGTTGACCGCGATGTCCCAGCCGAGAATCCGCATGCCGTAGCCGCGGGCGATGGCGGTGAAGGCGGTGCCGATCTTGCCGGTGCCGACCACGCCGACCGTACGGCCGTGGAAGTCCCGGCCGAGCAGGCCGTCCAGCCGGAAGTCGAAGTCCCGCGTGCGGCTCGCGGCCCGGACGATCCGCCGGTTCAGCGCCGAGGCCAGCGTCCAGGCGAACTCCGCCACCGAATACGGGGAGTAGCGGGCCACGCGCGCCACCGTCATCCCCAGCCGCTCCGCGTGGTCCAGGTCGATGTTGTTGTAGCCCGTCGAGCGCTGCGCGATCAGCTTCGTGCCGCCGCGCACCAGGGCTTCGAGCACCGGCGCGTCCAGCACCGCGTTCACACTCGTCGACACGGCCTCGTACCCCGCCGCCAGCGGCAAGGTGTCCTTGGTGAGGAACGTCTCAAGACACCGCACCTGATGGCGCGTCCCGAAGGCCGCCTCCAGCAGAGGGCGCTCGTCGCGCTGCACCCCAGTCGCCAACACGTCCACAGGACCGGCCCTCCTTACGTGAGTCCTTCCTCACTCTACGTGCGCGCCGTGCGCCCCGCGCCACGCCTCGCGGAGGCGGCCCGGTGCCCCTGGGCGGCAGGCGGTACCCGGGAGCGTTAGCGTCAGGGGTGCGTACGGCCGTACGCGAAGGGTTCAGGGCAGAACGGACGGATCAAGCGTGACGCGCAGCGTCTACCTCACGGGGATCGGCCGCGGCGACGGCCGCCAGGTGATCGAGCTGGGGGTGATGGAGCTGCTGACCCGCCAGGTCGACCGGGTCGGCGTCTACCGCCCGCTGGTCCACGACACCCCCGACCGTATTTTCGAGCTGCTGCGCAGCCGCTACCGGCTGACCCAGGACGCGGCGAGCGTCTTCGGCATGGGGTACGAGGAGGCGGCGGCGCTCCAGGCCGAGCAGGGCCAGGAGGCCCTGACCGCCCGGTTGGTGGAGGGCTACCTGAGGGTGGCGGCGGAGTACGAGACGGTGCTGATCCTGGGGTCCGACTTCGCGGGCACCAACCTCCCGGCGGAGCTGGGCGTCAACGCGCGGCTGGCGAACGAGTGCGGCGCGTCGGTGCTCGCGGTGATCGGCGGCCTCGAGCAGTCGGCGGAGTCGGTGGTCGCCGAGGTGCGCAACGCGTATCACGCGTACACGAATCTGGGCTGCGACGTGATCGCGATGATCGCGAACCGGGTGGCCCCCGCGGAGGTCGCGGAGGCGGCGGAGCGGCTGAGCCGGGTCCCGGACGTACCGGTGTACGTCCTGCCGGACGAGCCCGCACTGTCGGCGCCGACGGTGGCGCAGATCGCGGAGACGCTGGGCGCGCGGGTGCTGCTGGGCGACGACGCGGGGATGTCCAGGGACGCGCTGGACTTCGTGTTCGGCGGCGCGATGCTGCCGACGTTCCTGCCCGCGCTGACCCCCGGCTGTGTGGTGGTGACGCCCGGCGACCGGGCGGATCTGGTGATCGGGGCGCTGGCGGCGCACTCGGCGGGGGCGCCGCCGATCGCGGGGGTGCTGCTGACGCTGGACGAGAAGCCGCCGCCGCACATCCTGGCGCTGGCGAACCGGCTGGCGCCCGGCACCCCGGTCCTGTCGGTGGCGACCGGCTCCTTCCCGACGGCGGCCGGGCTGTTCGCGCTGGACGGCAAGCTGGGCGCGGGCACGCCGCGCAAGGCGGAGACGGCGCTGGGCGTGTTCGAGACGCATGTGGACACCGCGGAGCTGATCGAGCGGCTGTCGGTCGCCAGGTCCGCGCGGGTGACGCCGATGATGTTCGAGCACGCGCTGATCGAGCGGGCGCGGTCGGTGCGCAAGCGGATCGTGCTGCCCGAGGGCGGCGAGGAACGGATCCTGCGGGCCACCGAGGTGCTGCTGCGCCGCGGGGTCTGCGACCTGATCCTGCTCGGCGAGGCGGACACCCTGCGCAAGAAGGCGGCCGATCTCGGGATCTCCCTCGACCAGCCGGGCGTGAGCGTCGTCGACCCGCAGACCTCACCGCTGCGGGACCGGTTCGCCGCGCTGTACGCGCAACTGCGCGCGCACAAGGGCGTCAGTTACGAGCTGGCGTACGACGTGGTCGCGGACGTGTCGTACTTCGGCACCCTGATGGTCCAGGAGGGCCTGGCCGACGGCATGGTGTCGGGCGCGGTGCACTCCACGGCGGCGACGATCCGCCCGGCGTTCGAGATCATCAAGACCCGTCCCGACGCGGCGATCGTCTCCTCGGTGTTCTTCATGTGCCTGGCCGACAAGGTGCTGGTGTACGGCGACTGCGCCGTCAATCCGGACCCGGACGCCGGGCAGTTGGCGGACATCGCCATCCAGGCGGCGGGCACCGCGGCCCGCTTCGACGTACAGCCGCGGATCGCGATGCTGTCGTACTCGACCGGCACCTCGGGCTCGGGCGCGGACGTCGACAAGGTGCGGGCGGCGACCGAGCTGGTCCGCGAGCTGCGGCCCGACCTGCTGGTGGAGGGGCCGATCCAGTACGACGCGGCGGTGGCGCCTTCGGTGGCGGCCACCAAGATGCCGGGGTCCGCGGTTGCCGGGCAGGCGACCGTACTGATCTTCCCCGACCTGAACACCGGCAACAACACGTACAAGGCGGTGCAGCGCTCGGCGGGCGCGGTCGCCGTCGGACCGGTGCTCCAGGGTCTGCGCAAGCCGGTCAACGACCTGTCGCGCGGCGCGCTGGTGCAGGACATCGTCACGACGGTCGCGATCACCGCGATCCAGGCCCAGGGAGAGAACCCGTGAGCGCGACCCGTGTACTGGTGATCAACTCCGGCTCCTCGTCGGTGAAGTACCAACTGCTGGACATGGCCGACCACGCGCGTCTGGCGACCGGTCTGGTGGAGCGGATCGGCGAGGGCGGCGGGGCGCCCGACCACGCGGCGGCGCTGCACACCGTGGCGGAGCAGCTCGACGAGCAGGGCCTCGGCCTGGACTCGCCGGATCTGGCGGCGATCGGCCACCGGGTGGTGCACGGCGGTACGCGTTTCACCGAGCCGACGCTGATCACCGACGAGGTGGTGGCCGCGATCGAGGAGCTGGTGCCGTTGGCACCTCTGCACAATCCGGCCAACATCACCGGCATCAAGGTGACGCGTGAGCTGCGGCCCGATCTGCCGCAGGTCGCGGTCTTCGACACAGCCTTCCACTCGACGATCCCGGAGGCCGCGGCGCGGTACGCGATCGACGCGGCGACCGCCGACCGGTACGGCATCCGCCGCTACGGTTTCCACGGCACCTCGCACGCCTTCGTCTCGCGGGCGACGGCGGAGCTGCTCGGCAGGGAACCGGCCGACGTCAATGTGATCGTGCTGCACCTGGGCAACGGCGCGTCGGCCTCCGCGGTGCGCGGCGGGGTGTGCGTGGACACCTCGATGGGCCTGACGCCCCTTGAGGGCCTGGTCATGGGCACCCGTTCCGGCGACCTCGACCCTGCGGTGGTGTTCCACCTGGAGCGGGTGGCCGGCATGGGCACCGACGAGATCGACACGCTGCTGAACAAGCGCAGCGGTCTGCTGGGCCTGTGCGGTGACAACGACATGCGGGAGATCGGCCGCCGGATGGCCGAGGGCGACGGGGCGGCGCAGCTCGCCTTCGACGTCTACGCGCACCGGATCCGCCGGTACGTGGGGGCCTTCAGCGCGGTGCTCGGCCGAGTGGACGCGATCGCTTTCACGGCGGGCGTCGGCGAGAATTCGGCCGCAGTTCGCGAAGCGGCTTTGTTGGGTCTCAACAATCTAGGTGTCACTATGGACCCTGTACGCAACGCGCTTCGCGGCACCGCGGCCCGGCTGGTCTCGGCGGCGGCGTCGCGGGTGGCCGTCGCGGTGGTGCCCACTGACGAAGAGCTGGAGATCGCCCGCGATACTTACGTACTGGCGACCGAATAAGCATGGCTGACCGTCCCGCAGCCACGACCGCCCCTGGAATATTCCGGAGCGGAACAAACCGATAGGATAGCGCCCATGCGCCGAGCCAAGATCGTCTGTACCCTGGGTCCCGCCGTCGACTCCTACGACCAGCTCAAGTCGTTGGTCGAGGCGGGCATGAATGTGGCCCGTTTCAATTTCAGTCACGGCAGCCACGCCGAGCACGAGGAGCGCTACCAGCGCGTCCGTAAGATCGCCGCCGAGACCGGCCGGGCGATCGGAGTCCTCGCCGACCTCCAGGGTCCCAAGATCCGCCTCGCCAAATTCGCCGACGGACCGGTCGAGCTGATCGCGGGCGACGAGTTCACCATCACCGTCGAGGACGTCGCGGGCGACAAGTCCATCTGCGGCACCACGTACAAGGGTCTGCCGGGCGATGTCTCCAAGGGCGACCCGATCCTGATCAACGACGGCAACGTGGCGCTGCGCGTCATCGAGGTCGAGGGCCCGCGGGTCCGCACGCTGGTGGTCGAGGGCGGCGTGATCTCCGACCACAAGGGCATCAACCTGCCGGGCGCCGCGGTGAACGTGCCGGCGCTGTCCGAGAAGGACATCGACGACCTGCGGTTCGCGCTCCGGATGGGCGTCGACATGGTCGCGCTGTCCTTCGTGCGCGACGCCAAGGACGTCCGTGACGTGCACCGCGTCATGGACGAGGAGGGGCGCCGCGTCCCGGTCATCGCCAAGGTGGAGAAGCCGCAGGCGGTCGAGAACATGGAGAGCGTCGTCGCGGCGTTCGACGCGGTGATGGTGGCGCGCGGCGACCTCGCCGTGGAGTACCCGCTGGAGCAGGTGCCGGTCGTGCAGAAGCGGCTGGTCGAGATGTGCCGGCGCAACGCCAAGCCGGTGATCGTGGCGACCCAGATGATGGAGTCGATGATCACCAACTCGCGGCCCACGCGCGCCGAGGCGTCCGACGTCGCCAACGCGATCCTGGACGGCGCGGACGCGGTCATGCTGTCCGCCGAGTCGTCGGTCGGCAAGTATCCGATCGAGACCGTCAAGACGATGTCGCGGATCGTCGTGGCCGCCGAGGAGGAGCTGCTGTGCCGCGGGCTCCAGCCGCTGGCCCCCGGCAAGAAGCCCCGCACCCAGGGCGGCGCCGTGGCCCGCGCCGCCGCCGAGCTGGGCGACTTCCTGGACGCCAAGTCCCTGGTCGCCTTCACCAAGTCCGGTGACACCGCCCGCCGCCTGGCCCGCTACCGCGTGCCCGAGCCGGTCCTGGCCTTCACCACCGACCCCGCCACCCGCAACCAGCTCGCGCTGACCTGGGGTGTGGAGTCCTTCGTGGTCGAGCACGTCGACAACACCGACGCCATGGTCGAGCTCGTCGACCGCGAGATGCTCAAGCTCTCCGAGTACGCCAAGGGCGACACGGTCATCATCACCGCCGGCTCCCCTCCGGGCGTCCCCGGCACCACCAACCTCGTCCGCGTCCACCACCTCGGCGACTGACCGCCCCCTCCCCCGTAGAAACCGCCTGCGGCCCGCACCCCTTTGCGAAAGGGGTGCGGGCCGCGGGGTGTTGAGGGGGTCGGCTAGCTGGAGGTGCCGTAGATGTGCATGCCGGGGACGTGGAGGGTGCCGCCGAACTGGGCCGCCTGGATGACGGTGGCGTTGGTGAAGAACAGTTCGGGGAGGGTCAGCGGCGGGGGCGCCTTCGGAGTGAAGGTGATGGGGATCAGCCCGAGGAGATTGCCGCTGAGGGACTCGGTGTAGAGCGTCACCGTGCCGTTGGTGAACTTCGAGGTGGAGCCCTTGGCCGCCTCGACGTTCGTCTTCGTGCCCTTGGGGCCGTCGACTATCTGGTGCAGATTGTCGATGTCGATGCCGGAGACGGTGAACTTCAGGACGTCCTTCACCGTGCCGTTGTGCGTCTTGACCTTGACTATGCCGTGGTACGACAGGCCGTGCAGGGTCAGCTTCGTGGTCTTCAGGACCCACGGGGTGTCCGGCAGCAGGGGTATGCCCTGCTCGACGTCGGCGTCGGCGAGCGCCTTCGCGTCGTACACCGGGCACGGGTAGGACTGCGGGTCGTCGGTGCCGCCCGCGCTCGGGGTGGCACTGGGCGACGCCTTGTCCTTGGCGTCCTTGGCCGCGTCCTTGGCGTCCTTCACCGTCTTGTCGAGACCGCCGACGGCGGTGTCCACGGTGTCCTTGACGGTCTTGCCGACCGTGCCCACCGGGTCGTCGCCCTTGGCGGGCGCGCTCGCCGACGGCGACGTGCTCGGCTCGGGCTTCGCGGTCGTCGGTGCCGGGTCCGGCTGCGGGGCCTGGGTGGTGGGCGTCGCGGTCGGGGTCTTGCCGCCGCCGAGCAGCCCGCTCACCAGGTCGCCCAGCCCCAGCGGGTCCCACGGGTTGACCGACTTGGTCGGGCTCGGGGTCGCGCTCGGCGTGCCGGTCGCCTGGGACGTGTTCTCCGTCTTGCTGTCGGCACCGCTGTCGGACGACGGGGCCTTCGCCGAGTCGGTCGGCGCGGGCGCCTGCGGGCTCGTGGAAGGACTCGGACTGCTCGACGGGCTCGGGCCGGTCGTCGGCTTCGACGTCTCCTGCCCGCCCGGCTTCTCCGTGGCCTTGCCGTCCGCCGCGCTCTTGGAGGCCGAAGGGCTCGGGGTGTCCGACTGGGTCACGCAGGGGCCGGGCTTGTACGGGTTCTTGGGCATCTCGTCGGCCTGCGCGAGATGCGGCGTGAAGCCCATGCCCATCAGCACGGCCGTGGGCATCGCGGCCAGGGCGACGGCCTTCCCGGCGGGCACGTGCAGCTTGGTCAGCAGGGACTTGCGGGGAGCCGCGTGCCGCGGTCCCGAGGTGGCCCGGTTACGGGACCCGTCGCTCTCGGCCTGCTGAGCGTGGTCACCCAGCACGGTGCCTCCCGTTCTCCTCGGTGTTCTCTTCGTCGGGCCGCGCTCCGGCGTGGACCGGCTCGGGCTGTCCGTACGCCTCAGCGGGCTCGTGGGGCCCCTGGGACTGCGCGGGCAGGGCGGGCGGAGTGTTCTCGCCGCCGCCGCCCTCAGGGGCGCCGCCGGGCAGCTCCGCCTTCTCGCCCGGCTCGTCGGTCGCCGGGACACCCGGCGCCCAGGAGACGGCGAGCGCGCCGCCGAGCAGCGCGGGCAGGAAGCCGACGAGGAAGCCGCCGAAGTTGGAGACCACCAGCGACACCAGGGCGAGCAGGATCGACGCGACACCGGCGAAGATGCGTACCGCGCTCTGGAACCACATGGTGAGGCCGAGCACGAACAGCAGGACACCGATGATCAGCGAGCCGGAGCCCGCGGTCGTCGCCATCCGGACGGTCAGTTGGCCGAGTGTGAGGTTCGCGTACGGGAAGTAGGCGATCGGCACTCCGGCGAGGAGGGTCAGCAGACCCGCCCAGAACGGGCGCCCCCAACGCCAGTGGCGGAACGACAGCCGCCAATAACGGATCCGGGCACTCAGTCCTGTTGACTCGGCGCTCATAGGAAACAGCTCCCTGGGACTGGCTTTGCTGAGAGATCGATCGGTGGCACCGGGTGAGCCGCGTCCCGCGCGGCTCACCCGGACCACTCAGGCGGTGCTTAGTAGCACTCCACCCCGGCGCCGGAGCCCTTCTTGACGCCGAGGCTGAGGCCCGCGAGCTTGAAGGTGCCCGCGCTGGTGGCCCAGGCGGTCTGCTTCACGCCCGTCAGGTCGGCCTCGTCGGCCTCCTGCGCGAACGAGCCCGGGTCCGTGGCGTCCTTGTCCTTGACGCCGGGGCCCTTGTGACTGTCGCCGGCCGCGACACCGATGTTGATGTTGGTGAACGTCGCGTCGGCGTCGAGCTGGTCGAGGTCGATGTAGAGGTTCTTCGCCACGACATCGGTGCCCTTGTCACCGGCGGTCAGCCGGAGCGTGACGTCACCGATCGGCGTCGGGATGACCACGGACTGGCACAGGCCCGTGATGCTGGCGTCGGTGAACGCCGAGACCGCGACCGGGATGTACTTGCCACCGTGCTGAACGTCGAGCGCGCCGTACTGCTCGAAACCCGTACCGTGCAGGTGCTTCGCGGTCACCTTGAACTGCTGGCCCGACACGCTGAAGGACGCTGCGAGCGCACCTTGAGCTATCGCGACACCTACCGCGGCCGTAGCCGCGACACTCGGCACCATGACGACGGCGAACCGCCGCCATCTGGTACCGCCACGAACGAGCGACTCCATTTTTCCTCCTTCTCGGACGTACATCTCCGGCCGGGATGTTCGGGTCCTGGCCTGGGATGGGAGAAGTGCTACGTCCTCGGGAAGGAGAGCGCCGGTGATCGGCGAACCGTCCCTCCCTACGAAGAAGTAAGGAGCGCGGACGGCGGTGTCCGAATCTTCGGCGATCACCCCCGAGCGACAACCACTGGCCACGCTCTCGCGCAACCTGCTGGACAGGCTCCGCCGGTAGACGAAGACCCCCCTGTCCCGGAGCGGCGGCATGAGCCGTACGCACCCACTCGGCGGGGACCCGCGGACCGTGGCGCCGACTGGCGGCCGGGCTGTGGCAACGGACCGAGCTTGGCCGATCGTGGTCCATTCGGGCGCGCCGCACAAGGGGCTCATTACTAGCGAGTAACGGATGGGCGTCGCGGCCGTGCGCCCCGGACGGAGCGATTTCACGCAGAGTGAGGAAGGCCGGGGCATGTAAATCCGGCATAAAGAGCATCAGTCGTCGAAACGGAGCTGATTTCTTACTGGAGGTAACGGCGACCGCACATTGTCACGGTTTGATAAAGTGCGGTCGCCGTATCGCTAAATCTCTGAGTAAAACCGGGGCGGGCACCCGGGGAACCGGCGGTAACTGACCGCAGGGTCAGCTCGGCGGAGCGTCCCGTTCAGCCGCCCGGCCGCCTCAGAAGAGGACTCTGATCAGCGCCGTACGCGCCGCGACCACCCGGGGGTCGTCGGGGCCGATGACCTCGAACAGCTCCAGCAGCCGTACGCGGACCGCGTCGCGGTCGTCGCCCGCGGTGCGGCGCACGGTGTCCACCAGACGCGAGAAGGCGTCCTCGACATGACCGCCCACCAGATCGAGGTCGGCAGCGGCGAGCTGCGCGGTGACGTCGGAGGGGGACGCGGCGGCGGCCTCGCGGACCGCCTGCTGGTCGGCGCCCTGCACGCGGTCGAGCAACTCGGCCTGGGCCAGGCCCAGCTTGGCCTCGGCGTTGCCCGGCTCGTCGGAGAGCACATTGCGGTACGCCTGGATTGCGCCGCCCAGGTCACCGGCGTCCAGCGCGTCGTGCGCGGCGGACAGCGCCAGCTCCTGCGGGGTGGCCGGGCGCGGCGGCGCCTCGGCGACCGGGGCCGCGCCCTGGGCGGCGGCGTCCGCGTCGACCTCGGGGCCGACGATGCCGAAGCGCTGCTCGGCGACGGCGATCAACTGGTCGAGCACTTCGGTGATCTGGTCCTCGGGCGCGCTGCCCTGGAAGAGCGGCATGGCCTGCCCGGCCAGCACCGCGAAGACCGCGGGCACTCCCTGGACACCGAACTGCTGGAAGAGCATCTGGTTGGCGTAGACCTCGGCGGTGGCGAGGACGAAGCGCCCGCGGTACTCGGCGGTGAGCCGTTCCAGTACCGCGTTGAGCTGCTTGCTCGCGTCGGCCTGGTCGGCCCAGAAGCTGATGACGACCGGGACTTCGGCGGAGCGCTGGAGGACGTCGCTCTCGAAGGTCTCCTCGGTCACCTCGATGACGAGCGGCGAAGCGGTGTGGGCGTCGGCGTTCGCGGGGTCCTGCCGCTGCGCCCTGGCCTGCTCGGCCTTCACCTTGGCCTCACCGGCCGCCTTCACCGCGGCGAGGTCGACCACGCCGCTCATGGACATGTTCCGTGGCTGCATGAGGTCAATCCTCCCCCCTACCGGAGCCGATCGTGCACAGACCCCGGATAGACCCCGGATCTGGTGGTGCTGAGCGGTGCTGTCGGTACGGATCCCCATCCGCACCCGTGGTTGTCGCACGTTTCGCTACGGGTCGTAGCGTAACTGCCCTGAGCTGCCCGGCGGAAGCCGTCCGATGTGATACCGGTCACTCGTCACGTAACCTACCGGCCGGTATGGTCCGCCTTATGGAGCCGCTCGTGGAGCCCCCCACCCCTCATAAACGCACCGGCCGCCCGCGAAGTGCCGAGGCGGACCGTGCGATCCTCGGCGCCACCCGCGAGGCGCTGGTCGAACTGGGCTGGGGAAAGCTGACGCTGAGCGACGTGGCGGCCCGCGCGGGCGTCGCCAAGACCACCCTCTACCGGCGCTGGAACGGCAAGAACGAGCTGGTCGTCGACGCCATCGCCGCGCTGTTCGAGGAGCAGCTCGACCTCCCGGACCTCGGCAGCCTGCACGCCGACATCTGCGGCGTGGTCCTGCGCTTCGCCGAACTCCTCAACCGGCCCGCCATCAGGACGGGCCTGATGGCCGTCGTCGCCGAGGCCACCCACGACGACGCCCTGCGGCTGCGCATCCGCGAGGCCATCGTCGACCGCCAGAAGCACCTCGTCCTCCTCGGCCGCCACCGCGCCCAACAGCGCGGCGAACTCCCCCCGGAGCCGCCCACTCCGTGCGACCCCGCCCTCGCCACCCGCGACGCCGACCTCATCTTCGACGTCATCGCCGGCTCCGTCGTCCACCGCGTCATGGTCAGCGCCGGCCCGGTCGACCCCGACTGGGCCGACCGCCTCGCCCTCCTCCTGACCACCGGCCTCACCGGCGGCAGGCCCTAGGGGCCCCCGCGGAGGCGGCCGGCCCCGGGGTCAGGGGGTCGCGTTCACGGCACCGCACTCCGGGGTCTCCACGCCTGCCACGAAGTGGTCGAACTCGCCGGCGCGGACACCCTTGACGAAGGCCTCCCACTTGGCGGGGGTGGTGACGGCCACGATCTCCGGCTGCTCGGTTTCGCGGATGTGAATCATCCCGTCGTCGCCGACGGTCGCTTCAAGGGCCACGAACGTCCTTTCGCTGGAGGGCCGGTGGATTGCGCACGAGATGTCGAGGCTACCCAGCGAACAGCGAACGGAACGGGCCGTGACGAGGACGGACTACACGGCGCGCCGGACGGACGACAGGCCACGGCCCGACCGGCGGCGTACCACCGCGTGTCAGAAGCGGGCGGGCTCGGTGTAGGTGCCCCATTCGGCGCGCAGGGCGTCACAGATCTCGCCGAGGGTGGCCTCGGCGCGGACGGCGTCGAGCATGGGCGGGATCATGTTGGAGCCGTCGCGGGCGGCGGTGAGCATGGCGTCCAGGGCGGTGCGGACGGCGGCGGCGTCACGGGCGGTACGGCGCGAGGCGAGGTCGCGGACCTGGTCGCGCTCGACCTCGTGGCTGACCCGCAGGATCTCCAGGTCGCCGGTGACGGAGCCGTGGTGCACGTTGACGCCGACGACGCGCTTGTCGCCCTTTTCGAGGGAGCGCTGGTACTGGAAGGCGGACTCGGCGATCTCGCCGGTGAAGTAGCCGTCCTCGATGCCGCGCAGGATGCCCGAGGTCATCGGCCCGATCGGGTGCTCGCCGCTCGGCACGGCCTTGGCGCCCAGCGCCCTGATCCGGTCGAAGATCTTCTCCGCGTCGGCCTCGATGCGGTCGGTCAGCGCCTCGACGTACCAGGAACCGCCCAGCGGGTCCGCGACGTTGGCGACACCGGTCTCCTCCATCAGCACCTGCTGCGTGCGCAGCGCGATCTCGGCGGCCTGCTCGCTGGGCAGCGCCAGCGTCTCGTCGAGGGCGTTGGTGTGCAGCGAGTTGGTGCCGCCGAGCACGGCGGACAGCGCCTCGACGGCGGTACGTACGACGTTGTTGTACGGCTGCTGCGCGGTCAGCGACACCCCGGCGGTCTGGGTGTGGAAGCGCAGCCACTGCGCCTTGTCGCTGGTGGCGCCGTACTCGTCGCGCATCCAGCGGGCCCAGATGCGGCGGGCGGCACGGAATTTGGCGATCTCCTCGAAGAAGTCGAGGTGCGCGTCGAAGAAGAAGGACAGGCCGGGCGCGAAGGTGTTGACGTCCAGGCCGCGCGACAGGCCGAGCTCCACGTAGCCGAAGCCGTCGGCCAGGGTGTACGCCAGTTCCTGCGCGGCCGTCGCCCCGGCCTCGCGGATGTGGTAGCCGGAGACGGACAGCGGCTTGTACGCGGGGATGGAGGCGGCGCAGTGCTCCATCAGGTCGCCGATCAGCCGCAGGTGCGGGGCGGGCTCGAAGAGCCACTCCTTCTGGGCGATGTACTCCTTGAAGATGTCCGTCTGGAGCGTGCCGTTGAGCACGGCCGGGTCGATGCCCTGCCGCTCGGCGGCGACCAGGTACATGCAGAAGACCGGGACGGCGGGTCCGGAGATGGTCATCGAGGTGGTGACGTCGCCGAGCGGGATGTCGTCGAACAGGACCTCCATGTCGGCGGCCGTGTCGATGGCGACACCGCAGTGGCCGACCTCGCCGAGCGAGCGGGGGTCGTCGGAGTCGCGGCCCATCAGGGTCGGCATGTCGAAGGCGACGGAGAGGCCGCCGCCGCCCGCGGCCAGGATCATCTTGTAGCGCTCGTTGGTCTGCCGCGCGTTGCCGAACCCGGCGAACTGCCGGATCGTCCACGTACGCCCCCGGTAGCCGGTCGGGTGCAGTCCGCGTGTGAACGGGTACTCGCCCGGCCAGCCGATCCGCTCGAACCCGGGGACGTCCGCACCCGCCGGCGGGCCGTACACCGGCTCCACGGGGTCGCCCGAGAGCGTGCTGAAGTCGGCCTCCCGCTTACGGGCTGAGTCGTACCGTGCCTGCCAGCGCTGGCGGCCTGTCTCGATGCCTTGGGAGTCCATACCCTCGAATTTACTAGGACGTCCTAGTACATGTCGATGGGAACACGGCTCACCCTTGGGGTGAGCCGGGTCTCAGAGGGCCGGGGCCCAGACTGGACGGCCTTGACGGGCTCGGGCTTGACGCGCCCAGTCGTCGACGGGCTCAGGCGTTGACGGGCTCGGGCTTCTCCGGCTGGATCACCTTCGGCGCCAGCTCACGCGTCACGCGGCGCTCCACGAAGAACGCGGCGGTCGGGACGGTGCCCGCCAGCAGCACCCAGGCCATCCGGCCGATCGGCCACTTCGCCTTGTTGCACAGGTCGAAGGCGAAGATCAGATAGACGACGTAGAGCCAGCCGTGGGCGAAGCCCACCGCGCTGGTGAAGGTGCCCGCGCCATTGATGTCGAGCACGTACTTGGCGATCACGCCCAGGGTGAGCGCGATCAGCAGCACGCCCGTCACAAAGGCCATCACCCGGTAGCGGGTCAGCACGCTGGATTTCATGGCATCGAGCCTAGCCGCCCCGAAATGCCGGGCTCATCCGGGTCGGGGCACGGCGCGACGCGCGGAGCCGACCGCAGGTCAGGACTCCTCGAAGTCGCCCGCCGCTATCCGCAGGGGGCGCAGCAGCGCGAAGATCTCGCCGCACTCCTCCGCGTCGTAGGCGCTGAGGCCGAAGTCCATGGCGACCAGGTCGCGGGTGGCGGACTCGACGATCTCACGGCCCTTGTCGGTGATCGAGGCGAGGGTGCCACGGCCGTCGTTGGGGTTGGGGCGCTTGGCGACGAGACCGGCGGAGACCAGCCGGTCCACGGTGTTGGTGACGGACGTCGGGTGCACCATCAGCCGCTCGCCGATCTTGGACATCGGCAGCTCGCCCGCCTTGGAGAAGGTGAGCAGCACCAGCGCCTCGTACCGCGCGAAGGTCAGCCCGTACGGCCTGACCACCGCGTCCACCTGGCCGAGCAGGATCTGCTGGGCGCGCATGATCGAGGTGATGGCGCCCATCGAGGGGACCCCGCCCCAGTGCCGGGTCCACAGCTCGTCGGCGCGGGCGATCGGATCGAAGGGCAGGCTCAGCGGCTTTGACACGGCGAAGAGCCTACCCGTCGGTCACATAGTGGGCACAAGTGTCTCGTCAGGCGAGCGCGCTGAGCCGGCGCCACGCGTCCTTGCCGAGGTTCCACTCACCGAAACCGTTGCCCTTGTCGACGGTGGCGCGCGTGGAGCCGGAGGTGATCACCAGGTCGCCGCGGACCGACCGGTCGAAGAACCACTTGGCGTCCGCGGTGTGCATGCCGATGCACCCGTGGCTGCCGTTCTGCACGCCCATCATCGCGTCGTTCCACGGTGCCGCGTGGGTGTAGGTGCCGGAGGTGGTGATGTTGACCGCGTACTTCACGTCCTTGTCGTAGAAGTCCGCCGAGTCCTCGGAGGTGGCGATGCCGACCGACGAGGACGTCATCCGTACGGTGGACTGCTTGCTGATCACCACCATCTGCCCGTTCCAGGTGGGGAAGGCGGGCTTGCCGCCGGAGATCTTGAAGTTCTTGATGGTCTTGCCGTTCTCGGTGACCCGCATGGTGTGCGCCTTGAGGTCGACGTACGAGATCCGGGCGGTGCCGATGGTGAACGTGTCGTGGATGTCGCGGCGCAGATAGCGCCCGCCCCCGGTGTCGATGCCGCTGAGCTTGGCGGTCAGCGTGACCTTGGTGTTCGGCGTCCAGTACGCGTCCGGCCGCCAGTCCACCCGCTGAATGCCGGTCAGCGGGTCGGTGACCCAGCCCCAACTGCCCTGGACGGCCGGGCTGGTGGTGACGGTCAGCGCCTTCTCGACCGCCGCCCTGGACGCCTTGTCGGTGACCGGGTTGTCGAAGGCGAGGGAGACGGGCAGGCCGACGCCGACGACCGCGTTGTTCAGCGGGGTCGGTGTGACGCCGTTGACCTTGGCCGCCGTCAGGGTGCGGAAGGCGCTGGTGGTACGGGTCTGCTTGCCCGCGCTGTCGGCCGCGGTGACCTGGACGGTGTAGGCGGTGCCGGGGGTCATCGTGCGGTCGGAGGTCCAGGTGTGCTTGGCGGCGTCCAGCGCGCCGGTCACCTCGATCGGCGTCACGCCGTCCTTGGACTTGCCCTCGGGGATCACGGTGACCGTGCCGAGCGTGCCGCCGTCGACCGTGACCTTGACCGGCGCGGCCGGGTCGACGTCCGCGGTGTCCTTGGCCGGTGTGACGGTGATCCGGGCGGCGGAGTCGGCGGACGGGGACCGGCCCGCGCCCTTGCCGTCGGACGAGCCGCCCGCCTTGTCGCCGTCGTGGCCGCCGCACGCGGTGACGCCCATCGCCACGGCCAGCAGGAGGGCGGGCACGGCGAGCGCCCGCGGTCGGGGGTTGCGTATGCGAGTGCGGTACACGGCAGTCGGTTCCTTGTCAGAGGTGGTCGGGGCGAGCGGTGATCAGGGCGAACGGTGTTCGGACCGGCGGTGATCGGGTCGGCGGCGGGCAGGTCGGGGGCGGATGAGGTCCGGCAGAACGCGGCGGCTCAGCACGACTTCCCGTCGGCGACGAAGCCGCGCGACATCGTGGTCCCGCCGCCGACCCCGCTGCCGGCCCCGCCGCTGGTGCCGTCGACGGTGCCGCCGATGGAGACGTCCGGCGGCGACATGGAAGCGCTCGGTCGCGCGCCGACCTCCGTCAGCCGGTTCAGCGACGCCGCGATGCAGGCGATCGGCTGCGGGTGTTTGCCTGCATAGTCGCTCCCGGAGCCCAGCGGGTTCCCCAA
Source organism: Streptomyces sp. NPDC008139 (assembly GCF_042957025.1). Lineage (NCBI taxonomy): Bacteria > Bacillati > Actinomycetota > Actinomycetes > Kitasatosporales > Streptomycetaceae > Streptomyces > Streptomyces sp. NPDC008139. The sequence goes on along the minus strand of NZ_JBIBHM010000007.1, from coordinate 263,921 downwards.
CCCGCGGATCAGCAGCACGGCGAGGTAGGCGCCCTGCCGGTTCATCAGGATCTGCACCCCGGTGCCCGTTCTGCTGCTGCCCTGGTAGATGACCGGACCGTTGACGGCCTCACCGGTCTTGCCGAGGTCGGTGGTCAGCTCGACACCGCACGTGCCCTTCACCGCCTCGCCGAACCGTTCCGTCCGGTAGCGGGCGGCCTCGGCGTCGGTGAACGCGTAGAGCAGGTACTCCGCCTCCTCCCCCGCCGACGCGCCGTACAGCCGCACCGCGCGGGCCAGTACGTCTCCGGCGGGAGACGTCACCGGGCAGGCCCCGGTGAGCTTGAGCGTGGTGCCCGGGTCGAGGGTCTTCCACGGGGCCACCGGGAAGAACGGCAGGGCGCCGGGCGGCAGCAGCTCGTCGGTGAGGCGGTGGGCCAGGGCGGCCGGGTCGGGCGGGTCCGGCGGGGGCGTGGTGGACGCGACGGTGCCCGGCAGCGCGCCGGTGCCGCGCGGGCCGTCGGAGCCGGGCAGCAACTGCCAGGTGCCGACGGCGACCGCGAGGGCCGCGACCAGCGACACGGCCCCGGTCCTGCGGCGGGCGCGCCGCCGTTCGCCGTGCCTGCGGGCGGCCGGGGCCCCGGCGAGTACGACCAACGGCTCGGTGTCGCGGGCGAGTCCGCGCAGCCGCTCGTCCAGCGGATCGGCGGAGTCCGAGCCGATGTCGGTGTCTATGTCGGCGGCGGCGGTGCCGAGGGGGTCGGGACCGGCCGGGCGGCCGAACGGGTCAGCCATGGAGGGGCACCTCCTCGGTGCGGTGGCGCGCCGCACGTGCGTGGCGTGCGTCGTCGGCGGTGGCAGTGGCAGTGGCAGTGGCGGCGTCGCGACCGCCGGGGTCGTGAGCGCCGCGACGGGCGGTGTCATGGGCGGCGGACGCGTACGCGGCGGGTTCGGGCTCCGCGTCGTCCGCCGGGTCGTCCTTGAGCAGGGCCCCCAGTGCTCTCCTCCCCCGGCTCAGCCGGGTCCGTACGGCGGCGCTGGACACGCCGGTCTGCCGGGCGATCTCCTCCACCGGCAGGTCGAGGAGGTGGTGCATGACCACGGCGGTGCGCTGGTCGTCGCCGAGCGCGCGCAGGGCGTCGATCAGCGCGACCCGGTCGGGTGCGAGCGCCGGGGCGTCGGGCGGCGGCCCGTGCCGGAAGTGCGCGCGCACCCGGTTGCGGGCCTTGCGCCAGGTGCTCACCGCCAGACGTACGGCGACGGTACGCACCCAGGGCGCGGGGTCGCCCTCCGCGGTGAGCTTCGGCCAGCGCTGCCATGCCCTGGCGTACGCCTCCTGCACGGCGTCCTCCGCCTCACCCAGGTCCCCGGTGATCGTGTAGACGACGGCCACCATGCGCTTCGCCGTCGCGGCGTAGAACTGGTCGAAGTCCGCCGCCGGTTCTGGCTGTGCGGTCATGTGGTTCTTCCCTCCCTCAGAACTACACGCGCGGCGGCGGGCTTATGTGACAGGCGGACGGGAGTTTTTTTCCGTGGCCCCCGCGCCGCGCCTCTTGGCAGGCCCTCCCGTGAGCCGCGACACCGGTCCGAGGTCGAGCCCGAGCGGCCGGGCCAGCACCAGCGCGGGCAGGCACAGGGCGGCGGCGCCCAGCAGCAGTCCCGTGAGGTCGCCGGCCGGGCCGCCGCCGAGCCGGGCGGTGACGGCGTGGGCGGTGAGCAGCGCCAGGGCCGCGCCCGGCAGGAAGGCCGCGGTGAGCCGTACGTGGTGGCCCAGGACGCGGGGCCGCCAGCCCAGGCGGCGGCGCAGCAGCGCGGCGGTGGCCAGCAGGCCGACCGTACAGGCGAGCGCGTATCCGGCGGCCATGCCGGTGACCGCCCAGCGGGCCGGGAGCAGCGCGTAACAGGCGGCGGCGCTCGCGGCGTTGACGGCGGCGATGAGGACGTTGAGGAAGAAGGGCGTACGGGTGTCGCCGAGCGCGTAGTAGCCGCGCGCGAGCAGGTACTGGCCCGCGAAGGCGGGCAGGCCGACGGCGAAGGCGACCAGCATCCAGGCGATGGCGCGGGCGTCCGCCTCGCTGGTGGCGCCGTGCTGGAAGACGACGCCGGTGATCTGCGGGGCGAGCGTGAGGAAGGCGAAGACGGCGGGGACGACGGCGGTGCCGGAGACGGTGAGGCCGCGCGTGAGGTCGGCGCCGATCGCCGCGTGGTCGCCGTCGGCCGCGGCCCGGCTCATCCGCGGCAGCAGCGCGGTGGCCAGCGACACGGTGACGATGCCCTGCGGGACGACCCACAGGCTGTACGCGTTGCTGTAGGCCGCGTAGCCGACGCCGGTGGAGTGGCCCGAGGCCAGCGCGTGCAGTCCGGCGGAGGTGGACAGCCGGGTCACCACCCAGTACGCGCCCTGGTTGACCAGGACCAGCAGCAGCGTCCACACGGCGGCCCGCATCGGCTGGGTGAGCCCGGCGCCGCGCCAGTCGAACCGCGGGTGCCAGCGGAAGCCGGTGGCGCGCAGCGACGGCAGCAGCGCGAGGGCCTGTACGGCGATGCCCGCGGTGCTGCCGAGGCCGAGCAGCAGCGCGTCCCGGTGTCCGATGCCCCCGCTCGCGACCGCGAGGTACAGGCCGAAGACGGCGATCACGACGAGGTTGTTGAGCACCGGGGTCCACATCATGGCGCCGAACCGGTCGCGGGCGCCGAGGACCTGGCCGAGGAGCGTGAACAGGCCGTAGAAGAGGATCTGCGGCAGGCAGTAGCGGGCCAGCGACACGGTCAGGTCGCGCTGGCCGCCGCTGAAACCGGGCGCGTACGCGCTGACCAGCCAGGGCGCGGCGAGCACCGCGAGGGCGGTGACGGCGAGCAGCGCGACCGCGCACAGGGTGAGCAGCCGGTCGGTGTACGCCTGGCCGCCGTCGGCGTGCTCGCGGGCGGCGCGGACGAGTTCGGGGACGAAGACGGACTGGAGGGCGCCGCCGATCATCAGCGCGTAGATGATGTTGGGCACGGTGTTGGCGACCCCGAAGGCGTCTCCGGCCGCCGCCGTGCCGAGCGCGGCGGTGATCGTCGCCAGCCGCAGGAAGCCGGTGGCGCGGGACACCAGTGACCCGGCCATCATCAGACCGCCGCTGCGCCGCAGGGAGTTGGTGTCGCGGGCGTGCGCCCGCCGCCCCTTGCGGTGCGTGGAGCCGTCCACTGCTGAAGTCACCCGTCGGTCCCCTGTTCACGCTGATCGTCCTGTGCCCGGTACCGGCTGGTCGCGCTGGTCGCCGTCCCCTGGGCAGACGCGCAGTCTGCCCCGGCGGTCACGGCTGACGGAAGTCGCGGGGCGGTACGGCGGGTGTCGGAAAAGTCTCTGTCACCTGACGGCCGCGCCGGGCGTGTCCTTCGTGAGCGGGCCGCCCCGGCCCGCCCCGCAGCGCGGAGGACGACGCCTTGACGATGACCACTCACCAGCGTTCCGGCTCCGGCTCCGGCTCCGACCGCGCCGCGGGCGACAAAGGCAGCGGGACCGGCACCGTCACCGGTGCTCTGCGGCTGCTGCCGCTGCCCGCCTCCGCGCACGCCGACTTCGTCCGCCGTCCCGGCCCGTACACCGCGAGCTTCCTCCAGACGCCCGCCTGGGCGCGGGTGAAGTCCGGCTGGCAGGCGGAGAGTCTGGGCTGGCTGGACGAGCACGACCGGCCGGTCGGCGCCGCGCTGGTCCTGTACCGCCAACTGCCGGGCGTACGGAGGTCGTTCGCGTACCTCCCGGAGGGCCCCGCGGTGGACTGGGCCGATCCGCGCCTGGACCGCTGGCTCGACCCGCTGCTGGAACACCTGCGCGGTACGGGGGCGTTCGCGGTACGGATGGGGCCGCCGCTGGCGTACCGGCGGTGGACGGCGCGGACGTTGAAGGACGCGTCGGGTCCCGGGCGCCGGGTCGGTGACGTGCTGCCCGACCTGGTCGAGCCGCTGGGCGCGGCGGTCTCCGACCGGCTGCGGGAGGGCGGTTGGCGGCGCTGCGGCGAGGACGGGCAGGGCGTGGGGGTACCTCCCAGGCGGAGCTCTGGGGGAGCGCAGCCGCGGCTGGTGTTCGAGATACCGCTGGCCGGGCGCGGTCTGGACGACCTGTGGACCGGCCTCAACCAGGAGTGGCGGCGCAATGTGAAGAAGGCCGCCAAGTGCGGTGTGCGAACGGGTGTCGAGGGGCCGGAGACGCTGCCGGCCTTCCACGAGTTGCTGCGGGTCACCGAGGCCCGCGACGGCTTCGACCTCGGCCGTTCGCTGGACTACTACCGGCGGCAGTACGAGGCGCTCAACGCCGAGGAGCCGGGCCGCATGCGGCTGTACACCGCGCGGCACGAGGGCGAACTCCTCGCCGCGCACACGCTGTTGACCGCGCCGGACGGCGGCCGGGTCTGGTACCAGACGGGTGCGTCCGCCGACCACCGCCGCGAGGTGCGGCCGAGCAACGCGCTCCAGTGGCGGATGCTGTGCGACGCGCAGGCGATGGGCGCGGCGGTCTACGACATGCGCGGGGTGCCCGACGGCCTCGACCCGGCGGCGCGCGCCTACGGGCTGCTGCGCTGGAAGTTGGGCACCGGCGGGGAGGTGGTGGAGACGGTGGGCGAGTGGGAGCTGCCGCTCCAGGGCGCGGTCAACAAGACGCTGCACCGGGCGATGCACGCGTATCTGACCCGGCGTTGAACGGCTCCGGGGCCACGGGCTGACGGATTCACGGGCTCACGGGGTCAACACGTAACCCCGCCAAGGCCGTTGCTGCTCACGCGGGGCTGGCCGCGGCGCCCATCGGCTGCGTACGGCGTACCGACCGCAGCACGGGCACGACGCTGAGCGTGCCGAGTATCCCCGCGCCCGCGATCACCGCGTAGGGCGGCACCCACTCCGCGACGGCGCCGCCGACCGTCATGCCGACGCCCTGGAGCGTCATGATCCCGGCGCCGAGCAGCGACATGGCCCGGCCGCGCATGTCCTCGGGCACGTCGTGCACGAACCACTTGTCGATGCCGAGCGCGTACGCGGTGGTGACCCCGGTGATCAGCAGCAGCACGATCGCCAGCGGCAGCGAGGGGTGCACGAGGAAGCAGACGAAGGGCAGCATCGAGACGGCGGCGAGCGGGATGGCGATCCGTTCGCGGGCGGACGGGGTGAGCAGCGTGCCCGCCAGCACCTCGCCGACGACGGTGCCCGCGGGCATCGCGGCGAGCAGGATGCCGAAGCCCGCGGAGCCCGCGCCCGCCGCGTCGGCGTAGGGCGCGGCGACGCCCTCGGCGACGACGCAGAACATCGGCGGCACCCACCACATGAGCATCAGCGAGCGGATCCGCGCGTTGCGGAACAGCCGCCCCGCGGAGCCGATCGAGTCACGCATCATGGCGCCGGTCCCGGTGACCCGGGCGGGCCGGTCGCGGGTGCCGAAGCGCAGCAGCAGCGCGGAGCTGAGGAAGGTGCCGATCGTCACCAGCAGCGCGGCGCGCGGCGACAGCCACACCAGGACGAGTCCGCCGATTCCGTAGCCGATGATCTGCGAGCTCTGGCCGACGATCCGCACCAGGGAGCGGCCGAGCACGAAGACGTCGCCGTGGAGGATGTCGGCCAGGCTGGCGGCCCTCGTGCCGGTGAACAGCGGCGTGATCATCGAGACGGACACGCGTAGCACGAAGAGAAGGGCGAGCGGCGTGGCCGGCACGGCCATCACCGCGACGAAGGCCGCGCAGAGCAGATCGCAGGCCACCAGGACGCGGCGGGTGGGGTACCGGTCGGAGATTCCGGACAGCAGGATGCCGCTGAGCGCGTAGGGCAGGAAGCCGAGCGCGAAGATCAGCGCGGTGAGGACGGCGGAGCCGGTCTGCCGGAAGACGAGGACGGCCAGCGAGACCTCGGCGAAGACGCTGCCGAGGACGGACAGGACATGCGCGGCGAAGATCGGGCGGAATTCCCTGACCGCGAAAACGGCACCGTAGCCGGTGGGGGTGCTGTCGCCGGTGGCGGTCGCGCCGCTGGCAGGAGGCGTGCCGTCGCCCTTCCCGTGGGTGGTGGGAGCGGGCTGCGAACCGGTCGGCGATGGGGTGCGTCCACCTGGTGGGGGGTGCTCGCTGTCCGTTGTCATGACATCACCCTGGTGGCATGAGCACTGCATATCGTAGTGTTTCGGGCTGAGCCGAATCTTGGGGGTCGTGATGTCGTTTCGTATGCGATTTGCGGCTGAGGACCTTTTGCGGTGCCGCTTCGCCATCTCACCGCTGCGGGAGACCCAGGGGGCGATACGTACCCTGTCCCGGCCGGACCGACACGGCTACCACCTGCCCTGGTTGCGGCAGGTCAGGGGCGCCGCGGCCGGTCTCGACCTGGCTCCGCTGTGGCTGCTGGCACCGGATCACGGGCACCCCCCGGACTTTCTGCACCCCCCGCCCCAGGCGCCCCTGGGCACCCTGGACGACGAACTCGACGTCGTACGGGCCACGGACCCGGACGAGGCGCACCGCCAGATCCAGGCCGCGCTGGCCCAGACCCCGGGCGCGGAGCACGGCAAGCGGGGCCGCGCGATGCTCGCCGATCCGGCCGGAACCGTACGGCAGTTGGCCGGTTTGTACGAGCATGTGTGGGCTGCCCTGCTCGCCCCGCACTGGCCCCGGCTGCGGGCGGTGCTGGAGGCGGACATCGCCTATCACGCGCGGCGACTGGCGGACGGCGGCATGCAGCGGCTGTTCACCGCGCTGCACCCGAAACTGAGCTGGTCGGAGGGCGCGCTGACGGCGGCGGGGCACACCTCGCACCTGCCGGATTTCAACGGCCAGGGGCTGGTGCTGGTGCCCAGCGTCTTCTTCTGGCCCGAGGCGGGCAACGCCTTCGACCCGCCCTGGCAGCCCACCGTCGTCTATCCGGCGCGCGGCATCGGCGGGCTGTGGGCCGAGACCGGGCCGACCGCGTCCGCCGCGATGATCGCGCTGCTCGGCGCCAACCGGGCCGCGATCCTCAGCGGCCTCGACGCGCCCAGCACCACGACGGCGCTGGCCCACCGGCACGCCCTCGCGCTGTCGTCGGTCTCCGCGCATCTGGCGGTGCTGCGCGACGCGGGGCTGCTGGCGTCACGGCGCTACGGGCACCAGGTGCTGTACGAACGGACGCCGCTGGGGATCGCGCTCACGACCGGCGGGCTGTTCTGAGCGCGCGCGGGACAAGGGGCCGCCGACGGCGCCCGCCGCCATCCGGGCGTCCGCCATTCCGGCACTCCTCCGCCCCGCCGCTCCGCTACTCGGAGAGGTGGCGCTCCACCGTCTCGACCTTCGAGGTCAGTCCGTCCGTCACGCCCGGCCTGATGTCGGCCTTGAGGACCAGCGACACCCGGGGCACACGCGCCTCGACCGCGGCGACGGCCCGCCGTACGACGTCCATCACCTCGTCCCACTCCCCCTCGACGGAGGTGAACATCGCGTCCGTACGGTTCGGCAGCCCGGACTCGCGGACCACGCGGACGGCGTCGGCCACGTACTCGCCGACGTCCTCGCCGACGCCCAGTGGGGTGACGGAGAAGGCGACGATCATGCGCCGACCGCCTCGCCCTGAGCGCCGCGCGCGGCCACGACCGACTCCTCGGACTCGCGGCGCAGCATCCGCTCGGCGAAGAAGCCGCCGGTGGGCAGGACGGACAGCACGAAGAAGAGGGCGCCGCGGGCCGGCGACCACTTGGCGCGGCGCCAGGCGTCCGCCCAGAGGACGACGTAGAGGACGAACAGGACTCCGTGCACCATGCCCATGACGGGCACCGCGTTGAAGTCCGTGGTCCGCTTGAGCACCGAGCAGACCATCAGCAGCAGGAACGACACCGCTTCCGGGGCGGAGATCAGACGGAGCCTGCGCAGGGCGGTGGCGGTCTTCAGGTCCACGAGAACCTCACTGTTGGTGACGGGAAACCGCCTTGTGAACGTGATCACAAGACCACCCCATTATCACCGGCCCGTATCGATGGTCCGCCCCGGGGGTAGGAAACCGAGGGGCGGGCGATAGCGTCCCTGTCCACGACACGACCCGTACGCACCACCGCACGACGTGATCCGCACGACCTGACCGACCACCCAACGGGGACCGAGACACGATGACGATGGACTGGGACCGGCGGCACTGCGCCCGCAAGGGGCACATCACCTACGCGCCCGACGAGAACCACCTGCGGCAGAAGCTGCACGCGAGCACCGCCGTCGGCACGGTGTGGCGCTGTCTGCGCTGCGGCGACTTCGTCCTCGGCGACCCGCACGGCAGCGGCCCCGCCGACCGCGCCCCCGAGGTGCCGCGCGGCCGGGCGCTGCGCGACCTGTTCATCCTGCGTTTCCTGGCCGTCGAGCGGATCCTGCGCGGCCTGCTGGTCCTGATCGCCGCCTGGGCGGTCTGGCGGTTCAGCAACTCGCAGAACGCGGTGCGCGACCTGTTCGAGAAGGACCTCACCGTCTTCAAGCCGGTCGCCGAGCACTTCCACTACGACCTGGACCACTCGCCGGTCGTCGACACCATCCGCAAGACCTTCGACTACAAGCACTCCACCCTCCAGCTCGTCGCCGCGCTGCTGCTGGCGTACGCGCTGATCGAGATCATCGAGGGCTTCGGCCTGTGGTGGGGCAAGCGCTGGGCGGAGTATCTGGCGGTGGTGGCGACCGCCGCGTTCCTGCCGATCGAGGGCTATGAGCTGACCGAGCGGGTCAGTTGGTTCAAAGTCGCCACGATCACCCTCAATGTGCTGGCCGTCCTCTACATCCTGCTCGGCAAGCGGCTGTTCGGGCTGCGCGGCGGCCACAAGGCCTTCGAGGCAGAACGCCGGAGCGCGTCGCTGCTGGAGGTCGAGGAGGCCGCGGGCGAGGTGCCGGGCGACCACGCGCCCAAGCCGCCGCTGCCGGTGCGGCAGCGGTCCACGGCGGACGGCGTCTGATCCGCGATGCCACGCTTCCGGCTCCAGGGCACCCGGGTGCTCGCCGTGGACCTCACCGGCGACACCGTCAAGGCGAAGAACGGCGCGATGGTCGCCTATGAGGGCGAGATGACGTTCAAGAAGATGACCGGCGGCGGCGAGGGCCTGCGCGGCCTGGTCACCCGCCGGATCACCGGTGAGTCGATGGCCGTCATGGAGGTGAAGGGGCACGGCACGTGCTACTTCGCCGACCGGGCCACCGAGATCAATCTGGTCCGGCTGAACGGCGAGAAGCTGTACGTGGAGGCGAGCAATCTGCTGGCCACCGACTCCGCGCTGCGCACCGGCACCACCTTCACCGGGCTGCGCGGCGCCTCGCAGGGCAACGGCCTGTTCACCACGACCGTCGAGGGCACCGGGCAGGCGGCCGTGATGTCCGACGGGCCCGCGATCGTGCTGCGGGTGTCGGCCGCGACGCCGCTGATCGTGGACCCGGGCGCGTACATCGCGCACACCGGCAATCTGCGGCAGCAGCTCCAGCAGTCGGTGGGCTGGCGCACGGTGATCGGCGAGGGTTCGGGCGAGAGCTTCCAGATCCGCTTCGAGGGCGAGGGGCTGGTGTACGTGCAGCCCAGCGAGCGCACCACGATCGGGGGTCAGCTCTGATGCCGTTCACAAGGATCAACTCCAAGATGGTGGAGGCCGCGATCGCCCCGGGTCAGCGGATGTTCAGCCAGCGCGGGGCGATGCTGGCGTACCGCGGGGAGGTCTCCTTCACGCCGAGCATCACCGGCGGGCAGGGCGGGGTGATGTCGATGATCGGCCGCCGGGTCGCCAACGAGGCGACGCCGCTGATGACCATCGAGGGCGACGGCTCGGTGATGTTCGGGCACGGCGGGCACCACATCCACTCCATCGACCTCGCGGGCGAGACGCTGTACGTCGAGGCCGACCGGCTGCTCGCCTTCGACGGCTCGCTCCGGCAGGGCACCATGTTCATGGGTTCGCAGGGCGGTGTCATGGGCGTCATACGCGGTCAGGTCACCGGGCAGGGCCTGTTCACCACCACGCTCCAGGGCAAGGGGTCGGTCGCCGTCATGGCGCACGGCGGTGTCATCGAACTGCCCATCGCCCCGCAGCACCCGGTGCACGTCGACCCGCAGGCGTATGTCGCCCACCGCGGCGACGTACGCAACAAGCTGTCCGCGGCGCTCGGCTGGCGCGAGATGGTGGGGCGCGGTTCGGGCGAGGCGTTCCAACTGGAGCTGTCCGGGCAGGGAATGGTCTACGTACAGGCGTCGGAGGAGAAGCTGTGAGCGGCGGTCCGATGGGCTGGGGCCCTCCGGGGGGCGGCGTACCGGGTGGCGTGCCGGGCGACAGCGGCGACCCCGTGGTGTACGACCCGTACACCCTGCCGGTGAACGACAACGTCAACCCGTACGCCTTCTGCGTGGAGTTGGACGGGCAGTGGTTCCTCCAGAAGGGGAAGATGATCGCCTATTACGGGCAGGTCGACTTCCACGCGATCGGGCACGGCCCGCTGGACCGGCTGGTCGCCACCAGCTTCCACTCGCCGCTGCACGCCGCGGACTGGGTGGTGGCGCAGGGGCGCGGCAAGATGCTGCTCGCGGACCGGTCGTACGACATCAATTCGTACGATCTGGAGGACGGCAATCTGACCATCAGGTCGGGGAATCTGCTGGCCTTCGAGCCCACGCTGGCGCTCAAGCAGTCGATCATTCCCGGTTTTCTGACGCTGATCGGCACGGGGAAGTTCGTGGCCGCGTCCAACGGCGCGGTGCACTTCGTGGAGCCGCCGATCCGGGTCGACCCGCAGGCGCTGGTCGGCTGGGCGGACTGCCCGTCGCCCTGCCACCACTACGACCACGCGTATCTGCGCGGTGTCCTCGGCGGGATCCGTGCGATGACCGGGATCGGCGGGGCGTCGGGCGAGGAGCACCAGTTCGAGTTCGTCGGCGCGGGGCAGGTGCTGCTCCAGTCCACCGAGACGCTGATGGCCGAGGTCGACACCGGCGGCGTGCCGGGACAGGCCGGACCCGGCGTCCCCGGCGCGGGCGCACCCGGGCAGGGCCGTTTCGGACGGTGACCGTCCCGCTACCCTGACGATCATCCGCGGTGTGACCGCCGGTAGAATTCACTCTATGGAGACCGTGACAGCAGAAGCTGAAAGCGCTATGGCTTGGCTCACCGAGGACGAGCAGCGCGCCTGGCGCATCCATCTGGACGTCAGCCGGCTGCTCATGTACCAACTCGAGCGGGACCTCCAGTCCTTCGGCCTGACCAACAACGACTACGAGATCCTGGTCAACCTCTCCGAGGCCGAGGAGCGGCGGCTGCGCATGAGCGATCTGGCGCGCTCCACGCTCCAGTCCAAGAGCCGCCTCTCGCACCAGATCACCCGCATGGAGGCGGCCGGTCTCGTCCGCCGCGAGAACTGCGAGTCCGACCGCCGCGGTCTCTACGCGGTCCTCACCGACCAGGGCTGGGCCACCATGCGCCAGGTCGCCCCCCGTCATGTCGCCGCGGTCCGCGCGCACTTCATCGACCTCATCGCCCCGGAGGACCTCGCGACCTACCGCCGCGCCATGGCCCCGGTGGCCGACCACCTCCGCACGGTCCGCGAGAAATAGCCCCGCGGGCCTCAGTGCCTCAGTGCCTCAGGGCCTCAGTGCCTCAGGGCCTCAGGAGAGGTCCCGGGGCTCGTTCGAGGTGAGGCCGGCGATCAGTTCGTCGGCCGCCGCGTAGGGGTCCAGGGTGCCGTCGGTGACGCGCTCGGCGAGGGAGTCCAGGCGCTGGTCGCCGCGGAGGTCGCCGATGCGGGAGCGCAGGGCGGTGACGGCGATGTGCTCGACCTCGGTGGCGGCGCGGGCCCGGCGGCGGGTGGCCAGGACGCCGCGCTCCTCCATCCAGGCGCGGTGCTTCTCCAGGGCTTCGACGACTTCGTCGATGCCCTCGCCGCGCGCGGCGACGGTCTTGACGATGGGGGGCCGCCAGTCCCCCGCCTCGCGGGCTTCGCCGAGGCCGAGCATGTGGTTCAGCTCGCGGGCGGTGGCGTCGGCGCCGTCGCGGTCGGCCTTGTTGACCACGTAGACGTCGCCGATCTCCAGGATTCCGGCCTTGGCGGCCTGGATGCCGTCGCCCATGCCGGGGGCGAGCAGCACGACGGAGGTGTCGGCCTGCGCGGCGATCTCGACCTCGGACTGCCCGACGCCGACGGTCTCGACGAGGACGATGTCGCAGCCCGCCGCGTCCAGCACCCGGATGGCCTGGGGGGCGGCCCAGGCGAGGCCGCCGAGGTGGCCGCGGGTGGCCATGGAGCGGATGTAGACGCCGGGGTCGGAGGCGTGCTCCGACATACGGACGCGGTCGCCGAGCAGGGCGCCGCCGGAGAACGGCGACGACGGGTCGACGGCCAGGACGCCGACCCGCTTGCCCGCCTTGCGGTACGCGGTGACCAGCGCCGAGGTCGACGTGGATTTGCCGACGCCGGGCGACCCGGTGAGGCCGACCACGTACGCGCCGCCGGTCAGCGGCGCGAGTGCGGCCATCACCTCGCGGAGTTGCGGGGACGCCCCCTCCACGAGCGAGATCAGCCGGGCCACGGCCCTCGGCCGCCCCTGCCGCGCCTGCTCGACCAAGGTGAGGACGTCCACCACGTCTGTTCGCTCCCTCTTCCCGCTCACTACCGAAAAAGCCCGAAAAGACCCGGGAAGAACCCGGAAAAGCCGTGGAGCCGAAGGGCCGGGCCCGTCAGTTCCCCGCGACCGTGATGATCAGCGCGTCACCCTGTCCGCCGCCGCCGCACAGCGCCGCCGCTCCCGTACCGCCGCCGCGCCGCTTCAGTTCGAGGGCCAGGTGCAGCACGATACGTGCTCCCGACATGCCGATCGGGTGGCCGAGGGCGATGGCGCCGCCGTTCACGTTCACCTTTTCGGGTGTGACGCCCAGGTCCTTCATCGACTGGACGGCGACGGCCGCGAACGCCTCGTTGATCTCGATGAGGTCGAGGTCGTCCACGGTCAGGCCCTGCTTGCCGAGCGCGTGCTTGATGGCGTTGGACGGCTGGGACTGGAGCGAGTTGTCCGGGCCGGCGACATTGCCGTGGGCGCCGATCTCGGCGATCCACTCCAGCCCCAACTCCTCCGCCTTGGCACGGCTCATGACGACCACGGCGGCGGCGCCGTCGGAGATCTGCGAGGCCGTACCGGCGGTGATCGTGCCGTCCTTCTTGAAGGCGGGCCGCAGCTTGCCCAGCGACTCGGCGGTGGTCTCCGGCCGGATGCCCTCGTCCTGGCTGAAGACCACCGGGTCGCCCTTGCGCTGCGGGATCTCCACCGGGGTGATCTCGGCGTCGAAGACGCCGTTCTTCTGCGCGGCGGCGGCCCGCTGATGGGACAGCGCGCCGAACTCGTCCTGCGGGGCGCGCTCGATGCCGAGCCGCCCGTTGTGCGTCTCGGTCGACTCGCCCATCGCGATGTTCTCGAAGGCGTCGGTCAGCCCGTCGTACGCCATCGCGTCCAGCATCTCGATCGCGCCGTACTTGTGTCCCTCGCGGGACTTGGGCAGCAGGTGCGGGGCGTTGGTCATGGACTCCTGGCCGCCCGCGACCACGATGTCGAACTCGCCGGCCCGGATGAGCTGGTCGGCCAGCGCGATGGCGTCGAGGCCGGACAGGCACACCTTGTTGACGGTGAGCGCGGGCACGCTCATCGGGATGCCGGCCTTGACCGCCGCCTGGCGGGCCGGGATCTGGCCCGCGCCCGCCTGGAGCACCTGGCCCATGATCACGTACTGCACCTGGTCGCCGCCGATTCCGGCGCGGTCGAGCGCGGCCTTGATCGCGACACCGCCGAGGTCCGACCCGGAGAAGGTGCGCAGGCTGCCCAGGAGCCTGCCCATCGGGGTTCGGGCACCTGCGACGATCACGGATGTACGTGCCTGGCTGGTCATGGTGCGGCCCCTTCGGCTGAAGAGAGAAGTTAACGAGGGTTATCGTCAATGTACTGAGGGGTAGGCCGCTCGGTCACCCGTCGGAACGTGTGACGGCGCGCACGTTGCGTGACCACACACCGGTGCGGTGCACTGTGTCCATGGCTACTGGGCTGACCCGCATCGACCACATCGGCATCGCCTGCTTCGACCTGGACGCGACCGTCGAGTTCTACCGTGCCACCTACGGCTTCGAAGTGGCGCACAGCGAGGTGAACGAGGAGCAGGGCGTACGCGAGGCCATGCTCAGGATCAACGGCACCTCCGACGGGGGCGCCAGCTACCTCCAGCTCCTGGAGCCCACCCGTGAGGACTCCGCGGTCGGCAAGTGGCTGGCCAAGAACGGCGAGGGCGTGCACCACATCGCCTTCGGCACCGCGGACGTGGACGCCGACTCCGCCGCGATCCGCGACAAGGGCGTACGGGTGCTCTACGACGAGCCGCGCAGGGGCTCGATGGACTCCCGGATCACGTTCCTGCACCCCAAGGACTGCCACGGCGTACTGACCGAGCTGGTCACCTCGGCGGAAAAGACCGCGGCAGAGACCGCAAAGGGCTCCCGGGACCACTGACCCAACCCCCGTCCTGCCCGGTAGAGTGGCCGGGCCGACCGGGGTGGGCACGCGGGTACGCTCGCGCTCCGCGACGTTGATCTGACACCATTCCTCGTAGAGCTCTGTCTTCAAACGGAGTGCCGAGGAATCTCACCCGGTTGGCGGGTGAGTACGCCAGGAGACCGATGGGACCGCGGAGTGCGGGGCAACGACAGCTACCAGGCTGACGACCACCTCTCTCAGCTCGAAGCCGAGATGGAGCGGCTTCGTACCGAGCGGGGCAAGGCCGTCGACCACGCCGACGACCTCGGATACCAGGTCGAGGTGCTGCGCGCCAAGCTGCACGAGGCGCGCCGCAATCTGGCGTCCCGCCCTGCCTACGACAACATCGGCCACCAGGCCGACCAGCTCCTGCGCAACGCCCAGATCCAGGCCGACCAGCTCCGCGCCGACGCCGAGCGCGAACTGCGCGACGCCCGCGCCCAGACCCAGCGGCTGCTCCAGGAGCAGGCCGAGCACCAGGCCCGCTTCGAGGCGGAGTGGCACGCCGAGGCCATCGCTCGGCGGCGGCAGCTCGACGAGGAGCTGGGCGAGCGCCGCGCGACCGTAGAGACGCACGTCAACGAGAACGTGGCGTGGGCCGAGCAGCTGCGGGCCCGCAGCGAGTCGCAGGCCCGCCGCCTGCTGGACGAGACCCGCGCCGAGTCCGAGGCCGCGCTGGCCGCCGCCCGCGCCGAGGCCACCCGCGTCGCCGAGCAGACCCGCGAGCGGCTGACCTCGGAGGCGCAGGCCGCGCGCAACGAGGCGGAGCAGCTGCTGCGCCGGGCCCGCGCCGACGCCGAGCGGCTGCTGACCGCCGCCTCGACGCAGGCGCAGGAGGCCACCAGCGAGGCCGAGCAGCTGCGCACCTCCACCCGCAGCGAGTCCGACGAGGCCAGAAGCCGGGCGATCGAGCTGTCCCGGCTGGCCGAGGAGCGGCTGCGGGAGGCCGACGAGGCGCTGCGCACCGCCCGCGCGGAGGCCGAGCGGCTGCGCGAGGAGGCCACGGCCGGCGCCGCCAAGCGCCTGGCGGCCACCGAGACGGAGAACGAGCAGCGCACCCGCACGGCCAGGGCCGAGATCGCCCGCATGGTCGGCGAGGCCACCAAGCAGGTGGACAGCGCCAAGGCCGAGGCCGAGCAGACCGTCGCCGACGCCCGTGCCGAGGCCGAGCGCATCCGTACCGAGGCGCAGGAGACCGCCCGCGCCGCCGCGTCCGAGGACGCCGCCGCCCAGCTGGCGCAGGCCGCCAGGTCGGCCGAGGAGATCCTGACCAAGGCGTCGGAGGACGCCCGCTCCACCACGAAGTCGGCGGGCGAGGAGGCCGAGCGGATCCGGCGCGAGGCCGAGGCGGAGGCCGAGCGGCTGCGCAGCGAGGCCGAGGCGTCCGCGCAGGAGCTGCGCGGCGCCGCCCAGGACGACACCGAGGAGTACCGGGCCAGGACCGTCGAGCTCCAGGAGGAGGCCAGGCGGCTGCGCGGCGAGGCCGAGCAGCTGCGGGCCGACGCGGTCGCCGAGGGCGAGCGGATCCGCGGTGAGGCCCGCAGGGAGGCCGTCCAGCAGATCGAGGAGGCCGCGAGCCGCGCCGAGGAGCTGCTGGCCAAGGCGAAGGCGGACGGCGACGAGCTGCGGCAGGGCGCGGCCACCGAGGCCGACCGGATGCGTACCGAGTCCGTCGAGCGGGCCTCCGCGCTGAACACCAAGGCCGAGGAGGCCCTCCAGCACGCCCGCGCCGAGGCCGAGGAGCTGCGCCAGGAGGCGGAGCGGCAGGCCGCGACGGTCACGGAGGAGGCCGAGCGGGCCGCCCAGCGGCAGCGCGCGGAGAGCGACACGCTCGTCGCCCGGATGCGCGAGGAGGCCGAGACCGACCTGGTACGGCTCCGCGAGGAGGCCGAGACCCGGCTCGCCGCCGCCGAGCAGTCGCTGCGCGACGCGGACACCGAGGTGGAGCGGCTGCGCCGGGAGGCCGCCGAGGAGGCCGAGCGGCTGCGCCAGGAGACCGCCGAGCGGGTCCGCACCCTCCAGGAGCAGGCCGAGGCCGAGGCGGTACGGCTGCGGGACGAGGCCGCGGCGGACGCGGCGCAGACCCGCGCGGAGGGCGAGAGCGTCGCCGTACGGCTCCAGGCGGAGGCGGCGGCGGAGGCCGAGCAGCGGCGCGCGGAGGCCAAGGAGCACGCGGACCGGGTACGCGCGGAGGCCGCCGCGGCGGCCGAGCGCCTCGGTACGGAGGCCGCGGAGGCGCTGGCCGCAGCGCAGGAGGAGGCGGCCAGGCGCCGCCGCGAGGCCGAGGAGCTGCTGGGCGCCGCCCGCGGCGAGGCCGAGCAGGAGCGCGCGCAGGCCCGCCGCGAGAGCGAGGAGTTGCTGGCCGCCGCCCGCAAGCGCGTCGAGGACGCGGCGGCGGAGGCCGACCGGCTGGGCGCGGAGGCCGACCAGCGGGCCGCGGAGGCGGTCGCGGCGGCCGAGGCCACCGCGCAGCAGGTCCGCGACGCGGTCGCGCATCTGCACCAGGAGGCCGAGGAGGAGATCGCCGGGCTCCGCTCGGCGGCCGAGCACGCGGCCCAGCGGGTGCGCGGCGAGGCCCAGGGCGAGGCGGACCGGCTGCGCGCGGACGCCAACTCCGAGCGGGAGCGGGCGTCGGAGGACTCGGCGCGGATCCGCCGGGAGAGCCAGGAAGAGGCCGACGCGGCACGGCAGTTGGCCGACCGTACGGTCACCGAGGCGATCGAGGAGTCCGACCGGCTGCGCGCCGAGGCCCGCGAGGACGCCAACCGGATGCGTACCGACGCGGCGGGCCAGGCCGACCAGTTGGTCACCAAGGCCCGCGAGGAGGCCGAACGGCTCGGTATCCTCGCCAAGGACGCGCTGGACACCGCGGAGCGCGAGGCCGAGGAGGCGCGGACGCATTCGCAGCGCATCCTCGACGAGGCGCGCGAGGCGGCCAACAAGCGCCGCAGCGAGGCCGCGGAACAGGCGGACGAGCTGATCGGCAAGGCGCAGGCGGAGGCCCGCAGGACCGCGGCGACGGCCGAGGAGCAGGCCGACGCGATGGTCGGCGCGGCCCGCGGGGAGGCCGAGCGGCTGGTCAACGAGGCGACGGCGGAGGGCAATGGCCTGGTCGAGCGGGCGCGGACCGACGCGGACACCATGCTCGGCGAGGCCAGGCACGACGCGACGGCCATAAGGGAACGTACCGAGGAGCTGCGCCAGCGCGTGGAGTCCGAGGTCGAGGAGCTGCACGACCGGGCCCGCAAGGAGGCCGCGGAGGCGATGAAGACCGTCGGCGAGCGCGTCGACAAGCTGGTCACCGCCGCCACCGAGCAGCTCGCCGAGGCGGAGCAGAAGGCCGCCGAGATCAAGTCCACGGCCACCTCCGAGGCGAGCAAGGTCCGTATCGCCGCGGTGAAGAAGGTCGAGGGCCTCCTGAAGGAGGCCGAGCAGAAGAAGGCCGAGGCCGAGCGCGAGGCCGAGCGGGTCAAGGGGGAGGCCCGCGCCGAAGCCGATCGCATCGTGACCGAGGGCAAACGAGAGCTGGAGATCCTCGTGCGCCGCAGAGAAGACATCAACGCGGAGATCTCTCGCGTCCAGGACGTGCTGGAGGCGCTGGAGTCGTTCGAGGCACCCGGTGGCGGTGTCACCGCTGGTGCGGGCGCGGGAACCACTCGTTCGAGTGGCAAGCGCATCGACGATGCTCCACTCGATTGAGCGGACATTCTCCATACCTAATAGGCAATGGCTCGGTGACACGCCGCCTGGGCCCCTAGGATTCCCCCTATCACCTCAACCGGTCTGAATCGACAGGATCCCCATGAGCGACACTTCCTCCCCCTTCGGCTTCGAGCTCGTTCGGCGCGGATACGACCGCGGACAGGTGGACGACCGCATCACGAAGCTCGTCGCCGACCGTGACAGCGCACTGACGAGGATCACCGCGCTGGAGAAGCGCATCGAGGAGTTGCACCTCGAAACCCAGAACGCCCAGGCCCAGGTCAATGACTCGGAGCCGTCGTACGCGGGTCTCGGTGCCCGTGTCGAGAAGATCCTGCGCCTCGCCGAGGAGGAGGCGAAGGACCTGCGCGAGGAGGCCCGCCGCGCCGCCGAGCAGCACCGCGAGCTGGCCGAGTCGGCCGCCAACCAGGTGCGCAACGACGCGGAGGCGTTCGCCGCCGACCGCAAGTCGAAGGCCGAGGACGAGGGCGTCCGTATCGTCGACAAGGCGAAGGGCGACGCTTCGCAGCTCCGCGCCGACGCCACGAAGGACGCGCAGAACAAGCGCGAGGAGGCGGACGCCCTCTTCGAGGAGACCCGCGCCAAGGCCGCCCAGGCCGCCGCGGACTTCGAGACGAACCTGGCCAAGCGCCGCGAGCAGTCCGAGCGTGACCTGGCGGGCCGTCAGGCCAAGGCCGAGAAGCGCCTGGCGGAGATCGAGCACCGCGCCGAGCAGCTCCGCCTGGAGGCGGAGAAGCTGCGCACCGACGCCGAGCGTCGCGCGCGTCAGACCGTGGAGACCGCTCAGCGTCAGTCCGAGGACATCGTCGCGGACGCGAACGCGAAGGCCGACCGGATCCGCAGCGAGTCCGAGCGCGAGCTGGCGGCGCTCACCAACCGCCGCGACAGCATCAACGCTCAGCTCACCAACGTCCGCGAGATGCTGGCGACGCTGACCGGTGCCGCGGTCGCCGCGGCCGGTGCTCCGGCCGACGACGAGCCGATCTCGCGTGGCGTCCCGGCGCAGCAGTCCCGCTGATCTCTCGGTCAGGGGCTCAGGCCCGGACAGGAGCCGCGGCCCGCAGGAAGGGTCAAGGCGTCTGAACAGGGACTGAAGCCTCTGAACACGGGCTGAACGTTCGCCGACGGGTTGCCCGACACCCCCGCCCATCCCGGGCGGGGGTTTCGGTTTACTCCGGGGCGGTTGCTAGCCTCGCCCCCATGATTGAGTTGCAGGGGCTCACCAAGCGGTACGGGGACAAGACCGCCGTCGACAATCTGACCTTCACCGTGCGCCCCGGCGTGGTGACCGGCTTCCTCGGGCCCAACGGCGCGGGCAAGTCCACGACGATGCGCATGATGCTCGGGCTGGACAACCCGACCGCGGGCAACGTACGCATCGACGGTCAGCACTACGCGCAGCTCAGCGAGCCGCTGAAGTACATCGGCGCACTGCTGGACGCCAAGGCCATCCACGGCGGGCGGACGGCGTACAACCATCTGCTGTGCCTGGCGCAGTCCAACCGCATTCCGCGGCACCGGGTGGACGAGGTGCTGGAGACGGTCGGTCTGACGGCCGTGGCGAAGAAACGTTCCAAGGGCTTCTCGCTGGGCATGGGCCAGCGGCTCGGCATCGCGGGCGCGCTGCTCGGCGACCCCGAGATCCTGATGTTCGACGAGCCGGTCAACGGTCTCGACCCCGAGGGCATCCACTGGATCCGTAATCTCATGAAGGGGCTGGCCGCGCAGGGCCGTACGGTCTTCGTCTCCAGCCACCTGATGAGCGAGATGGCGCTGACCGCCGAGCATCTGATCGTGATCGGCCGCGGCCGGCTGATGGCCGACACCTCGATGGCCGACTTCATCGAGAAGAACTCCCGCTCCTACGTGCGGATTCGCACCCCCCAGCCGGAGCGGCTGAAGGACGTGCTGGCCACGGCGGGGTTCACCCCGGTGACCACGAGCGACGGCACGTTCGAGATCCAGGACGGCGACACGGCGCAGCTCGGCGAGCTGGCCGCGCAGCATCAGGTGGTGCTGCACGAACTCAGCCCGCAGCGGGCATCGTTGGAGGAAGCGTTCATGCAGCTCACCGCGGACTCGGTGGAGTACCACGCGGGCGGTGTGCTCGCGCCGCCGCCCGGTCCGGGTGGTGCCGCGCCGCAACCCGGCGCCCCCGCCCCGCAGTGGGGTGCGGATTGGCGCAACTCCGGCTCCGGGAAGGGGAACTGACATGGCGTCTCCTACCGCCGTCCTCCAGTCGGAGTGGACGAAGATCAAGTCGGTACGGTCCACGGTCTGGACGCTGGCGCTCGCCTTCATCGTCACCGTGGGTCTGGGCGCGCTGATCTGTCTGGTGATCAACAACACGTTCCACGACAGGTCCGCCACTGACAGGGCGACCTTCGATGCCACGAACACCAGCTTCTTCGGCATGTCGCTCGGCCAGTTGGCACTGATCGTCTTCGGTGTGCTGGTGATCTCCAGCGAGTACAGCACCGGCATGATCCGTACGTCGCTGGCGGCCGTTCCGCAGCGCGGGATGTTCTACTTCTGCAAGGTCGCCATCGCGGGCCTGCTGGGCCTGGTGGTCGGCATGGCCACCAGCTTCGTCGCGTTCTTCCTCGGCCAGGCGCTGCTCGGCTCGCACAAGACGTCGATCAGCGACTCTGGGGTGCTGCGGGCAGTCTTCGGCGCCGGGCTCTACATGACGCTGATGGTGCTGCTGTGCGTCGGCGCCGCCGCGATGATGCGCAGCCCGATGCTGGGTCTCGGCATCCTGATGCCGTTCTTCTTCCTGGTCTCGCCGATCCTGTCGGCGGTGCCGAAGGTGAAGACGTTCGCCAGGTACCTCCCCGACCAGGCGGGCCAGAAGATCATGCAGGTGGTGCCGGATTCGGGCGACCACAGCGCGTACGGCCCCTGGGGCGGCATCGGCATCATGGCGATCTGGGTGATCGTGGCGCTGATCGGCGGTTACGTGGTGCTGGCCAAGCGCGACGCCTGACGCGGTACGTGGCCGCCTCCCGGGCGGCCCCGCACGTCGGCCGAGTCCCGATTGTTGCAATGGGGCACCTCCCAGGTGCAACTCTGGGGGACGGTGGGGGGAACCAACCCCCACCGGCTACGCTTCCTCCCTCACGGGGGCGAGTCGCCTCCGTTGCAGCGAGGGGCGGAGCATGATCCAGGCAGTCGGCCTGACCAAGCAGTACGGCGCGAAAACAGCCGTGTACAACCTGTCGTTCCAGGTACGGCCTGGCACCGTCACCGGATTCCTCGGCCCGAACGGCTCGGGCAAGTCCACGACGATGCGGATGATCCTGGGCCTGGACGAGCCGACCTCCGGCCAGGTGACCATCGGCGGAGTGCCGTACCGGCGGCTGCCGAACGCGCCGCGCAAGGTGGGCGCCCTGCTGGACGCCAAGGCGGTGCACGGGGGCCGCAGCGCCCGCCAGCACCTGCTCTGCGTGGCGCAGCTCTCCGGCATCCCGGCCCGCAGGGTCGACGAGGTGCTGGGGGTCGTCGGCCTCCAGGACGTGGCCTCCCGCCGCTCCAAGGGCTTCTCGCTGGGCATGGGCCAGCGGCTCGGCATCGCGGGCGCGCTGCTCGGCGACCCGGAGGTGCTGCTCTTCGACGAGCCGGTCAACGGCCTCGACCCCGAGGGCATCCACTGGGTGCGCAATCTGATGCGCAAGCTGGCGAGCGAGGGCCGTACGGTCTTCGTCTCCAGCCACCTGATGAGCGAGATGGCGCTGACCGCCGACCACCTCATCGTCATCGGCCGCGGCCAACTGCTCGCCGACATGAGCGTCAAGGACTTCATCGCGCACCACTCGACCGGCTACGCGCTGGTCCGCACGCCCGCCGAGGGCGGTGAGCGGGAGAAGTTCAGCAAGGCGCTCACCGACGCGGGCGCCGCCGTACAGCCGGAGCAGGACGGCGCGCTGCGCGTCACCGGCCTCGAACTGCCCAGGATCAGCGACATCGCGTACGACGCCGAGGTCCGGATCTGGGAACTGTCGCCGCACCAGGCGTCGTTGGAGGAGGCGTACATGCGCCTGACCAGCGGCGCGGTCGACTACCGCTCGACGCAGGACCCGCGCCAGGGCCTCCAGCACGCGGCGCCGTACGCCGTCCAGGGCCCCGGCGGCTACGCACCTCCGCCGGGCGCGCAGGGCTGGCAGCAGCCGTACGGACAGCAACAGCCGTACGGGCAGCCGGGTTACGGGCAGCAGCAGCCCGGCTGGGGGTACCAGCAGCAGCCGATGGCCGCGCCCGTACCGCAGCAGTCGTACGCTCCCCAGCCGCCGTCGGCCGCTCCCGCCGCTCCCGCGACTCAGCCCGCCGCACCCGCCGCTCCGCCCGCACCCGCCGCCCTGAACATGGACAAGTCCGACAGCGAGGACGCCCGATGACCGCCCCGGCCCAGTTCCCGGCCTCCGCCCCCCACGGCGGCTACCAGCAACAGCAGCCGCCGCAGCCGCAGTTCGCCTCGCAATCGCCCGTCGCGCAGACCACCCTCGGGCAGGCGGTGCGCTCGGAGTGGACGAAGATCCGCACGGTGCGCTCCACGGTGTGGACGCTCGGCGTGATGCTCGTCCTGGTCATCGGCATCAATCTGCTGGTGGTCGTGCCGATAGACCACAGCAACGACACCAGCGTGCCGGTGCTCGCGCCCGGCCTGTTCGGCCTGATCCTGGGCCAGTTGGCGATCATCACGCTGGGCGTGCTGGTGATCACCTCCGAGTACGGCACCGGCATGATCCGTACCACCCTGACCGCGTGCCCGCAGCGCTCGCGGGTCCTGACGGCGAAGGCGATCGTCTTCTTCCTGCTGTCCTTCGTGACCACCACGGTCGCCTGCACGATGACCGCGCTGATCAGTTGGAGCGTGATGTCCGGCAAGCGGGTCTCCGGATACGACCTCGAGGACCCGCATCCGGGCGTCGTCATCAAGGACGGCGTGACCGCCGCGAGCGGCACCGAATGGCTGGGCGCGACCGTCGGCGTCGGCCTCTATGTGGCGCTGCTCGGCCTGCTGGCGCTCGCCGTCGGCACACTGCTGCGGCACTCGGCCGGGGCGATCACCACCATGCTGGGCGTCGTCCTGCTGCCGCTGCTGATCGCGATCTTCCTGCCGTCCAGCCTGGACGAGGCCCGCAACAAGCTGGTGCGGTTCTCCGCGCCCAACTCGCTGGCCTCGCTCTACCACTTCCCGATGATCGGCGAGGGCGACCAGAACGGCCTGCCCCAGCTCATCACGCTGGCCTGCGTCACGGCGGTGCTGCTGGGAGCGGCGTACGCGACCCTCAACAGCAGGGACGTCTGAGCATCAGGAACGTCTGACCACCAGGAACGTCTGAAGACCGGCGCCGCCCGAGGCGTACCGGACGGCTCAGCCGCTTCAGCCGCCGGACATGGCCCCGGTTCAGTGCCGGGGAGCGTTACGGGACCGCTGCACCTTGCTGGTGCGGCGGTCCCTCGCGTTCCAGCACGCCCGGTGCCAGTGCCGCCGGTCGTCCACTCCCCCGTACTCCCGCCAGGCCACCACGTGCCCGACGCCGGGCGGGATCTCCTGGTCGCAGCCGGGGCACCGGTAGTGCTTGCCGGAGGCGCTGCCCGCGACCGGGCGCACCACCCACTCCTCGCCCTGCCACTCCACGGTGCTGCCGACGCCGAACCCCGACTCCTGCTGCTCCGTACGGTCGGCGGGGCGGTGTCCGCCGGGCGGGCGGTTTCGACGCGGCGACACGGGACACCTCGCGCTCTGCTGGGCTTCGCGGACTCTCCGTCAAGCGTACGCGGCCGGTCGGTCCATACCGGAACACCCGCCTCGCGCACACCAGAACGGCTCATCTCCGATATGACTGCCGAAAATCATGAAAACGTCCCAGAAAGCCGTGCCTTTGGCACGTGCCAGGCGTTACCAAGGGAGGAGGGATGAGCAATGCGAGTTGGGACTTTCGTCATAGCGGCCCAGTTCCCCGGTCAGGGCCAGGGAGAGGCGCTGCACCGGGCGATATCCTCGGCCGAGGCCGCTGACGTCGCGGGACTTGACACGGTATGGCTGGCAGAGCACCACTTCGTCCCGTACGGCGTGTGCCCGTCGGCCGTCACCCTCGCCGGGCTACTGCTCGGGCGTACGCGGCGGATCGGCGTGGGCACCGCGGTGAGCGTGCTGCCGACCGCGCATCCGGTGGCGCTGGGCGAACAGGCCGCGCTGCTGCACCTCGCGTCCGGCGGACGCTTCACCCTCGGGGTCGGCCGCGGCGGCCCGTGGGTGGACCTGGAGGTCTTCGGCACCGGACTGGCCGCCTTCGAGGCCGGTTTCCCCGAATCGCTCGACCTGCTGCTGCGCTGGCTGCGCGAGCCCGCGGTCGGCGCGGACGGTCCGCGCTACGCCTTCCGCGAGGTGTCCGTCGTACCGCGCCCCGACGAGCTGTACGACCCGGCGGCGGAGCCGGTGGCGGGCTCGGGGCCGCCCGTCGTGGTCGCCTGCACCTCCCCTGCCACCGTCCGGCTGGCCGCGGAGCGAGGGCTGCCGATGCTGCTGGGGATGCACTGCGGGGACGAGGAGAAGGCCGCGATGGTGGCGGTCTGGCGGGAGACCGCGCTGGCCGCCGGGCACTGCCCCGACGCCGTGTCGGCCGCCGGTCATGTCTCGGCGGGCGTGGCCCAGGTCGGGGACACCAGGTCGGACGCGGTGGAGACGCTGCTCAAGTCGATGCCCGGCTGGCTCCAGCGCGGGCTCGGCGCCCATCGCACGGTGGACGGCAGCGCGCGGGCCATGCGCGACCCGCGCGCCTACACCGAACTGCTCTGCGATCTGCACCCGGTGGGTCCGCCGCGGCTGTGTGCCGACCGCCTCGCGGCGACCGCCGAACGGACCGGTATCACCCGTTTCGCCCTCCTGGTGGAGGGCTCGGGGGACCTCACCGCCACCTTGGACAATGTGGCCAGGCTGGGCGCCGACGTGCTCCCGGAACTGGCCTGATTACGCGGGCGGGTCCGGTTGCGGGAGCGGGCCGCATTGTGCCGACGCCCAGTGCGCGCTAGGGCCGTGACCGGCGGTGTTCGCCGGGCGGGGCGTTAAGTCAGCAGTCCCTGAACTCCGGTGACTGGTTGAGCACTTGGGACCTGACGGAAGTGAACTTGCCGTAGCTCTCGGCGATCCCGGGGTCCACCGTGTCCAGTGGGAAGACCGCCACGCGGTGGCAGTTCTGGAAGGCGAGCCGCACCCCGAAGTGCCGCTGTAGGGCCCCTCGTATCGCATCGCTGGCCAGTGCACGGAGCAACTGGCCGCGTTCCTTCTCACTCGGCGGCGGCACCTGGTTGTCGGCGAAGGCACCGCCGTCGACCTTGAGCTGTGCCACCAACGAGCTGATCATCTCCCACGCGTAAGGGAGGGACGTCCTGACGCAGTCGACGAATTCCTGTTCGTCGACCTCGCCTCGCTCGGCCTGTTCGAGGAGGGCCGGTGAGACGTCGAGCGACATGGGTACTCCTCTCGTGACCCCGTGATCACACGGAGCCAGACGGACGGGTTGCCAGAGGCCGGACCAGCGTTCCCGCACGTCCGGCCTCCGCTTCAACCGTAGGGTCGTTGGTCCGACCGCACCAGGAGGTAGCACACTTAACCGGCCAAGTTTCCGCAGTCGTCCGGAGTCGTACGCACAGGGGCGCACGGGACGTGCGGGGGCGAAACGTGCGGGGGTCAATCGCACGGGGCCGGATCGCGTACGGGGCGGCGCGTCCAGTAGCGTTGCGCACCATGCGTCTCGTCATCGCCCGCTGCTCCGTCGACTACGCGGGCCGGCTCTCCGCCCACCTGCCCTCCGCCACCCGGCTGCTGCTCATCAAGGCGGACGGCAGTCTGTCGGTGCACGCCGACGACCGGGCCTACAAGCCGCTCAACTGGATGTCCCCGCCCTGCACGCTCAAAGAGGGCGACGACGGCGTCTGGACGGTCGTCAACAAGGCCGGTGAGCAGCTCATCATCACCATTGAGGAGGTCCTGCACGACTCCTCGCACGAACTCGGTGTCGACCCCGGCCTGATCAAGGACGGAGTCGAGGCGCACCTCCAGGAGTTGCTGGCCGACCGGATGGAAGTCCTCGGCGAGGGCTGGACCCTGATCCGCCGCGAATACCCCACGGCCATCGGCCCGGTGGACATCCTGTGCCGCGACGCCTCGGGCGCCACCGTCGCCGTCGAGCTGAAGCGGCGCGGCGACATCGACGGTGTCGAGCAGCTCACCCGCTACCTCGAACTCCTCAACCGCGACCCCCATCTCGCCCCGGTCCGGGGGGTGTTCGCCGCCCAGGAGATCAAGCCCCAGGCCCGCGTGCTGGCCACGGACCGCGGCATCGGCTGTGTCGTCCTGGACTACGACGGCATGCGCGGCATCTCCGACGACAAGCTGCGGCTGTTCTAGCCCGCCGCGCTGCCCCCCCTCTGGCCCGCCCCTCTGACCCGCCCCTTTGACCCGCGGCGCTAGTCCGCGGCTTCGAGGGAGTCGAGCCGGCGCGGCAGACGGGCGCCGGCCCGGGCGGGGGTCAGTCGAGGCAGAATTCGTTGCCCTCGGGGTCGGTCATCACGATGTGGCCCGGACTGAGGAGGGCGGGCTCGTGGCGGGCGAGGCGGGTGGCGCCGAGGGCGACGAGGCGGCCGGCCTCCTCTTCGTGGGCCGCCATCCGCTCGTCGCCCTCCAGGCCGGGGGCGGCGCGGACGTCGAGGTGGACGCGGTTCTTGGCCTGCTTCCCCTCGGGGACGCGCTGGAAGAAGAGCCGGGGCCTGACGCCCGAGGGGTCGACGGCGGCGGAGCGTTCGTTGCGCAGCTCGGGCGGTACACCCATCGACTCCAGGGCCTCGTCCCAGGACGAGAAGCCCTCGGGCGGGTCCTGGAGCCGGTAGCCGAGGGCCTCGGCCCAGAAGACGGCCAGCGCGTTCGGGTCGGCGCAGTCGAAGGTGATCTGGAGGTCGCGGACTTCCTGGTGCTCGTTCATGGTCCCAGCGTGGCGCATATAGCGGACAGATACGTTCCGTGATGGCCGGACGGTGTGGAACGATCACCCGATGACCGTAGAAGCGACGACCGAACGGGTGCTGCGGCTGCTGTCGCTCCTCCAGCACCGCTCGTCCTGGACGGCCGGTGAACTCGCCGCCGAACTGGGCGTCACCGACCGCTCGGTGCGCCGCGACGTGGAGCGGCTGCGCGCGGTCGGCTACCCCGTGCACGCGGTCCCGGGCGTCGGCGGCGGCTACCGGCTCGGCGCGGGCACCCGGCTGCCGCCGCTGCTGCTGGACGACGACGAGGCCATCGCGACGGCGGTCTCGCTGCGGCTGGCGTCGGGCGGCACGGTCGCGGGCGCGAGCGAGGCGGCGCTGCGGGCGCTCGCCAAGCTCGACCAGGTGATGCCGCCCCGGCTGCGCGCCGAGGTGCGGGCCGTCCAGGGCGCCACCGACACCCTGGTCGGCCCCACCGACGAAGTCGACCCGGACCTGCTGATGACCTTCGCGCGGGCCTGCCGGGACACCGTACGCGTACGGTTCGCGTACAGCGGCCGGAACGGCGGCACGGCGCGCGAGCGTACGGTCGAACCGGTGCGGATGGTCACCACGGGACGCCGCTGGTACCTGATGGCCTGGGACGTCGACCGCGACGACTGGCGCACCTTCCGGCTCGACCGGATGCGCGACGCGCAGACGACCACCTGGCGCTTCCGGCCCCGCGAGCACCCCGACCCGGTCGCCTATGTGCGGCGCTCCGTCACCGAGTCCCCGTACGCGCACCTGGCCCGCGTCCGGCTGCGCGCCCGGCCGGAGCTCGTGAGCGACATGGTGCCGCCGCAGGTCGGACGCGTCGAGGACGACGAGCGCGACGGCTGGTGCGTCCTTGTCATCGGCGCGGATTCCCTGGAGGTGACCGCCGCCCGCGTGGCCGCGCTCGGCTTCGAGGCCGAGGTGCTCGAACCGCCGGAGCTGCGCGAGGCCGCCGCCCGCCTGGCCCGCCGCCTCGCCGCCATGGCGGAGGGCGGCTGACCTCAGCCGGTCGGCGCGACGGTGTCCGTGGCTCCGGGGCCGGTGGTTCCGGCGTCCGTCGTCGGCGGGGTGAAGGTGCCGGTCCTGGTGGGGGCGGCGCCGGAGGGGGTGAGGTTCGGCGGAGAAGAGACGTCGGCCGATGACGGGTCCGTCGTCGGCGGAGTCGTCGGGGCATCCGTGGGCGGTGTGGTGGTCGGCGTCGTCGGCGGAGTTGTCGGCGGCGTCGAGGGTGTCGTCGGCTTTGTCGTACCCGTCGGCGGCCTCGACGTCTGCGTGTTGCGCGGCGGCGTCGGCGTATCGCCCGGTGCCGACGTCAGGCCGCCGTCAGGGGGCGTGAACGGGGCTCCGGGGGCCGTTGTCGGGCCGCCCGTCGTCCCGGCCGGTGTCGACGGCGTCGGGGACGTGGCGGAGGCGGACGGCGAGGCGGCCGTGGGGCCGTCCGTCGAGGGATCGTCCGTAGGGGCGTCGGTCGAGGGGTCGTCCTGCTGGGCGGACTCGACCGGCTGGACCTGGTTGGGCTTGGGGCCGTCGCCCGAGGTGGCGCCCATGGTGACGATCGTGGCGAGGGCCGCCGCGAGCGCGACGCCGGTGCCGACCACCACCAGATTGCGGCGTCGGCGGTGCGTGGCGGGGCGCCCGGCCTCGCCCTGCGGGGCCGGGGTGCCGCTCTTGTTGATCACCGTCAGCGGCGTCGTGGCCGCCGTGATCGCGAGCGGCGCCGTACCGCCGGAGCCGCCCGGCGGGAGTTCGAGCAGCGCGGGCAGGTTCGGGGTGCCGCCGCCGTCCCGGTCGTTGACCAGCGCGAGCGTACGGCGGCCGACGACGGTGCCCTGTCGGTCGGCGAGGGCCCCGCGCAGGGCGATGGACGCCTCCAGTTCGGCGCGGGCGCGGTCGGTGTTGCCGGTGCACAGCGCGAGGACGCCCAGCTCGTGGTGGAAGTACGCCTCTTCGGCGACCTCGCCCGACAGCCGTGCGGCCTCCTGGCCGATCCGCAGCGCCCGCTCCCAGGCGCCCCAGTGCAGCGCGGCGGCGAAGGCGGGCGCGACGGTGCGGGCGAGCAGGACGGCCGCGCTGGGGTTGCCGCCGTCGCGGCAGGCGGACATCGCGGCGAGGATCGCCTCGGACTCGGCGGCGGCGCGCTCGGGGCCGACCGAGGGGTGCCCGGTCCACCAGGCGTAGTGCAGGGCCGCGGTGTGCGACTGGACCGCGCTCAGCTCGCCGTCGGCGGTGAGCCGCGGCGCGAGCTGCTGGACGACTCCGGCGGCGAGCCGGAAGTGCGCGGAGACCGGTACGGCCAGGCCGACCGCGGTGAGTTCGCCGAGGGCCGCGTCGCCGTGGGTGTCACCGACGAGGGCGGGCAGGTGCGAGGGGTGCGGGCACTCGCCGTCGAGTGCCACGGCGAAGGCGAGGGCTTCGCGGGCCGATTCGCTCAGCCGGGTGGCGAGCAGTTCCGCGGGGGCCGCGCTCTCGGCGAGCGACGGCAGCGGCAGGTCGACGGGCGGGCCGGTGTATCCGGCGGGGCCGGGCTTGGGGGCGGACCCCGGTATCTCCGGTATCACGGGGGTCAGCGCGGTGTCCGGGCCGGCGAGGAGCGCGTCCGCGGGGTCCTGGGCACCGTGCCCGGTGGGTGCGTCGGGACCCTGGGGTATGTCGAAGCCGGTGAGGTCGGGTATCGGCGGCGTTCCGGCGCCCTGCGGGCCGGTCGGCGAGCCGTTCTCCCACACCGAGTCGTCCCAGTCGGGCTCGGGCGGCTGGCGCAGCGCGTCCCGCTGCCGCAGCAGCGCGCCGGCCTGCACGAAGCGCAGCGGCAGACCCTCGGACTCGAACCACAGGTCGGCCGCCCACGCGGTCTCGTCCTCGCCTAGGGGCCGCCCGGTGACGAATTGCAGCAGGTCGACGCAGGCGACGCGGGTCAGGCCCGACAGGAAGACCTCTTCGATCATCGAGTCGGCGGACGGTGTGGTGACGTCGGGCGTCGCGGACATCAGGAAGGCGCACTCGGGGGCCGCGGAGAGCAGTTCCTCCAGCCCGGCGCCGCCGAATTCCAGGTCGTCGATGACGACGACGGCGCCGGTGTCGCGCAGCAGGCCCGGCAGGTCCGCGCGGTCGGGGCGGTGGCCGTCGGTGGCGTAGACGGTGGCGAAGAGTTCCTGGAGCACGTCGGCGGGGGTGCGGCGGTAGCCGGACAGCCAGAGCACGCCGTCGGGGGCGAGGTCGGCGCAGGCGTTGGCGACGGATTCCAGCAGTGCGGTGCGGCCCGCGCCGGACGGTCCTGTGACCCGTACGGAACGGCCCCTGGCCAGCAGCCGGATCAGCCGCTCGCGCTCCTCGTCGCGCTCCAGCAGCGGCAGTTCGGGGGCGGGCGGCCCCGGCGGCGGCGACGGGCGGCCCGCGGCCAGGTGCGCGACGCGCTCCTCGGGGGTGCGGCGCAGCGGCAGCGGGCGCTCGGCGGGCGGGCAGAGGGTGACCTCGGTGCCGTCGATCGGGTTGACGGTCAGCAGGTAGTCGGAGGTGGTGACGCGCAGCACGCGGGCGTTGCCGCCACTGGAGGTGCCGCCCAGTTCCGGGGTGAGCGGGTCGCGGGAGGCGCGGGGGCCGCGCAGCGCCAGGGTGCTGTCCGTGAGGGCGGGCAGAGACCCGGTGGCGGGGCCATTGCCGTGGTCGGGGGCGAAGTCGGAGCCGGAGCCCGCGGCGAAGTCGGAGCCGAAGCCGGTTCCCGGGCCGGGCGTGGGGGCCGGGCCGAAGTCGGCGGCGAAGTCCGCGCCGTGCCCGAATTCGACGCCCTGGCCGAAGTCGGGGCCGGTGGCGGGGCGCGCGTCGGCGTCGGCGACCGTCAGGTCGTCGACGTCCGGTATCGGGCGCTCGCCCGACTCGCCGGTGCGGTGGTCCATCTCGTACGCCCCCCAGGTGCGTGACGTGCGGGGGCCCGATCGGGCCGCCCTGTGTCCGCTGCCGGACCCGGCCCGATTCCCCTTTTCTGGCGTACGGGGTGGCACGCCTGCTGGCAATCTGCGGCAAACTCTAAAGGCTGCCACAGTATTCATGAAGTGCCGGGGCCACGGTGCCGCCCTTACGTCACCTTTCGGCCTCGATCGCGAGGATTCGGTGCAGCCGGGTGGCGACCAGCAGGCGCTGCATGCGCGGCGGGACCCCGCGCAGCACGAGCCTCCGGTTGGCGCGGCCCGCTCTGCGGTGGGCGCCCATGATCACGCCGAGACCGGTGGCGTCCCACGAGTCCAGCTCCGTGAGATCGAGCACCAGGTCCCCGCGGCCGGAGTCGACGGCGGTGTGCAGGGCCGAACGGGCGTCCGCCGCGCTCCGGACGTCGAGGCGGCCCCCGACGACGAGCTCGGCGTGGTCGCCCTTGATGTGCATAGTCGCTCCCCGAGGAGTGCCGGCTCGTGGGCCCGGCTCGTGGCATGGCCGCCGCGGGACGGCGACGGCACGGATCATCCGTATGTCTTCACACAACTGACGGTCCGCCGCATGGAGAAGTTGCCGTCTGTGAGCGAACCGATACCGAATTCACTCCTGGGGGTGACGTTGTTTAGTACGCGTGCCCAGGATGCGCGTTCCATACGGTGCCCGGTGCGGGTGGAAACTCAGTACGAGTAGAAGCCCTTGCCGCTCTTGCGGCCGAGGTCGCCCGCGTCGACCATGCGGCGCATGATCTCCGGCGGCGCGAACTTCTCGTCCTGCGACTCGGTGTAGATGTTGCC
This sequence comes from Streptomyces sp. NPDC008139, assembly GCF_042957025.1. Taxonomy (NCBI): domain Bacteria; kingdom Bacillati; phylum Actinomycetota; class Actinomycetes; order Kitasatosporales; family Streptomycetaceae; genus Streptomyces; species Streptomyces sp. NPDC008139. The sequence goes on along the minus strand of NZ_JBIBHM010000007.1, from coordinate 231,978 downwards.
CGCGGCGTGCAGCAGGATGTCCACGCCGGTGAGGTCGGCGGTGGCGAGCGGGCCCATCGCGTGGCCGAAGCCGAGTTTGCAGGCGATGTCGATGTCCTCGGCGGAGGCGACGCCCGACTCGTAGAGCTTGACGGCCTCGACGACCAGGGCCGAGATCAGCCGGGTGGTGACGAAGCCCGCCACGTCGCGGTTGACGACGACGCAGGTCTTGCCGATCTCCTCGGCGAAGGCGCGGGCGCGCTCCAGCGTGGCGTCGCTGGTCTTGTAGCCGCGGACGAGTTCGCACAGGCTCATCAGCGGGACCGGCGAGAAGAAGTGGGTGCCGACGACGCGTTCGGGGTTGCGGGTGACGGCGGCGATCTTGGTGATCGGGATCGCGGAGGTGTTGGAGGCGAGGACCGCGTCGTCGCGCACGATCGTGTCGAGGGCGCGGAAGATCTCCTGCTTGACCTCGATCCGCTCGAAGACTGCCTCCACGACGATGTCCGCGTCCGCGGCGGCGTCGAGGTCGGTGGTCGCGGTGATCCTGGCCAGCGCCGCCTCGGCGTCCGCCGCGTCCAGCTTGCCCTTGGAGACGAACTTCTCGTACGAGGCGCGGATGCCGTCGGTGCCGCGCTTGAGCGCCGCGTCGGTGACGTCCCGCAGGACCACGTCGTACCCCGCCTGGGCCGACACCTGCGCGATACCGGAGCCCATCAGTCCCGCTCCGACGACGGCGAGCTTCTTCGCCACGGCACACACCTCTCCATTGGGGCCGAGCCATTGCGGCCGACTGGCCGAATTCGCTGATCTCGCCGGACCTTAACGCCCGTTCACCTCCGCGCGCAGCATGAAGTAAGCGGTGTCACCGTGTGTCCTTCGTCGCACTGGGCGTCAACCGGCCGTCGGACGGGGGCGGGAGACGGTCCGTCGGGCGGGCACGCTCTACGCTCGACCGTATGGTCAACCTCACCCGCATCTACACACGTACCGGCGACGACGGCACCACGGCGCTCGGCGACATGAGCCGGACCGCGAAGACCGACAGCCGGATCGCCGCCTACGCCGACGCCAACGAGGCCAACGCCGCGCTCGGTGTGGCGCTCGCGCTCGGCGCGCTGCCCGAGGAGGTCGCCACCGTCCTGGTGCGCGTGCAGAACGACCTCTTCGACGTCGGCGCCGATCTCGCCACTCCGGTGGTCCCCGACCCGGAGTACCCGCCGCTGCGGGTCGAGCAGACCTATGTCGACCGGCTGGAGGAGGAGTGCGACCGCTTCCTCGCCGATCTGGAGAAGCTCCGCAGCTTCATCCTCCCCGGCGGCACGCCCGGCGCCGCCCTGCTCCACCAGGCGTGCACCATCGTCCGCCGCGCCGAACGCTCCACCTGGGCCGCCCTGGAGGACCACGCGGACACGATGAACCCGCTCACCGCGACCTACCTCAACCGGCTCTCCGACCTGCTGTTCATCCTCGCCCGCACCGCCAACAAGTCCCGCGGGGACGTCCTGTGGGTCCCCGGCGAGAACCGCTGACGCCAGGGGGCCCGGTATGGTCCAGACCTCTTGACCGGTGGTCCAGACCTTTCTAGGCTCCGGCTGACCCATACGGCCGGGGGTCGACACCGCCGCCCGTCGGCCTCCGGTCCTCACCGGGCGCGCCCGGGAATCCGCCCGGCCGAAACCCGCACCGAGCGACGCACCGGCCCCTGAAACGCGCGAAGCCGCGCCTCCCAGAGGCACGGCAAGGAACAGGTGCTACGCCACGTTGACCCGCTGGCCGGGTGGCGCCGCTTCGAGCCAGGCGAGGAAACCCGTCAGGGCGTCGTCGCTCATCGCCAGCTCCAGCCGGGTGCCCTGATGCTCGCAGGAGAGCACCACCGCGTCCGACAGCAGCGCCAGCTCCTCCGAGCCCTGCGGGTCCCGGCGCCCCAGTACCTCGATCGCCGGACGCAGCAGCACCCGCCGCGGGCGGGGCGCGTACGAGAAGACCCGGAACCACTCCACCCGGTCACCGCTGTAGCGCGCGACTCCGTACACCCAGCCCTTGCCGCCACCGCCGGCCGGTTCCGCGTCCTGATCGGGAGCGGGGCGCAGGCTGCAGTCGAAAGTGCCGCCTGGCCGTTGGATCAGCCGGCGGCGCAGTCCGAAGACGAAGAGTCCGAGCAGCGCGGCGGCGATCACCGCGCCACCCACCTCAAAGGAGAGGATCACGTCCACCGACCTCCTCGCCTAGAAATGGGTTACTGCCCTTGCTGTACCGGAGCCGCGGACCGCCCCAGGAGGGCAGTCCGCGGCACCGTGATCGTTCGGTCACGCCTGGTACGTCTGCTGATGCGGTTGTGGTGGTGCGGTTGCCCGGTCCGCCGGTCGCGCCGACCTGCGGACCGTCCTGCGGTCCGGTCAGTGCGCTCCCGCGGCGGCGGCCAGCCGGACCTCGGCGCGGCGCTCGGCCGCGGCGTCGGTCTCCGACTTCGACCGCTCAAGAGCACGCTCGGCGCGCGCCACATCGATCTCGTCCGCCAGCTCCGCGATCTCCGCGAGAATCGAGAGCTTGTCGTCAGAGAAGGAGATGAAGCCACCGTGCACGGCGGCCACGACAGTGCCGCCGTCAGAGGTGCGCACCGTCACCGGGCCGGACTGGAGCACCCCGAGGAGCGGCTCGTGTCCCGGCATGATGCCGATGTCACCCGACGTGGTACGGGCGATGACCATGGTGGCCTCGCCGGACCAGACACTACGGTCCGCGGCGACCAGCTCGACGTGAAGATCGGCCAAGACGGCTCCTCGGGTTGGCACCCACCGTCCTCAGTGGATGCGTAAGACACAGAATAAGGGGTGCGAGAGGGGGCGGGCGCCCCGGGGCTTCGCCACGGGACTCACCGCCCCCCTTTTACGCTGTCGCGCGCGCTCCTACCGACGCGGACGCGCGGCCTGCGCGAGGCTCCCGCGTCAGTTGACGCCGAGCTTCGCCGCGTTGGCCTTGAGGTCGTCCAGGCCACCGCACATGAAGAACGCCTGCTCCGGGAAGTGGTCGTACTCACCGTCGGCGATGGCGTTGAACGCGGAGATCGACTCGTCCAGCGACACGTCGGAGCCGTCGACACCGGTGAACTGCTTCGCCGCGTGGGTGTTCTGCGACAGGAAGCGCTCGATCCGGCGGGCGCGGAAGACGGTGAGCTTGTCCTCTTCGCCCAGCTCGTCGATGCCGAGGATGGAGATGATGTCCTGGAGGTCCTTGTACTTCTGCAGGATTCCCTTGACGCGCATGGCGCAGTCGTAGTGGTCCTGCGCGATGTAGCGCGGGTCCAGGATGCGGGACGTGGAGTCCAGCGGGTCCACCGCGGGGTAGATGCCCTTCTCCGAGATCGGCCGCGAAAGCACGGTCGTCGCGTCGAGGTGGGCGAAGGTGGTCGCCGGGGCCGGGTCGGTCAGGTCGTCCGCGGGGACGTAGATCGCCTGCATCGAGGTGATCGAGTGACCACGCGTCGAGGTGATCCGCTCCTGGAGCTGACCCATCTCGTCGGCCAGGTTCGGCTGGTAACCCACCGCGGACGGCATACGGCCGAGCAGCGTGGAGACCTCGGAACCGGCCTGCGTGAAGCGGAAGATGTTGTCGATGAAGAACAGCACGTCCTGCTTGGCCACGTCACGGAAGTACTCCGCCATGGTCAGACCGGCCAGCGCCACGCGCAGACGGGTGCCCGGGGGCTCGTCCATCTGACCGAAGACCAGCGCGGTCTGCGGCAGCACGCCCGACTCGGCCATTTCCGCGATGAGGTCGTTGCCCTCACGGGTGCGCTCGCCGACACCGGCGAACACCGAGACGCCCTCGTGCAGCTTGGCCACACGCATGATCATTTCCTGGATGAGCACGGTCTTGCCGACACCGGCGCCGCCGAACAGACCGATCTTGCCGCCCTTGACGTACGGGGTCAGCAGGTCGACGACCTTCAGGCCGGTCTCGAACATCTCGGTCTTCGACTCGAGGTCGTCGAACTTCGGCGCCTTGCGGTGGATCGCCCAGCGGTCGGTGACCTCGGACTCGGCCTCCGGCTCGTTCAGGATCTGGCCCAGGGTGTTGAACACCCGGCCCTTGGTGACGTCGCCGACGGGCACCGTGATGCCGTCGCCGGTGTCGGTCACCGGGGCCTGGCGGACCAGGCCGTCGGTGGGCTGCATCGAGATGGCGCGGACCAGGCCGTCACCGAGGTGCTGCGCCACCTCCAGCGTCAGCGTCTTCGTGCCGGACTCGGCGCCCGTGTCGGCCACGTCGACGTGCAGCGCGTTGTAGATCTCCGGCATCGCGTCGACGGGGAACTCCACGTCGACGACCGGGCCGATGACCCGCGCGACGCGGCCGGTGGCCGTAGCGGTTTCAACAGTGGTGGTCATAGTGGTTAGTCACTCCCCGCGTTCGCGTCGGCCAGCGCACTGGAGCCGCCGACGATCTCGCTGATTTCCTGGGTGATGTCGGCCTGTCGGGCCGCATTGGCAAGCCGCGTGAGCGACTTGATGAGGTCTTCCGCGTTGTCGGTCGCGGACTTCATCGCACGGCGGCGGGCCGCGTGCTCCGAAGCCGCCGCCTGGAGCAGCGCGTTGAAGATGCGGCTCTCGACGTAGCGAGGCAGCAGCGCGTCCAGCACGCCCTCGGCGGAAGGCTCGAACTCGTAGAGCGGCAGGATCTCGCCCTTGGCGGTCCGCTCCTCGGCACCGGCGGCGGCCGTCTCGTCCAGCGAGAGCGGCAGCAGCCTGGCGTCGACCGGGGACTGCGTCATCATCGACACGAACTCCGTGAAGACGATGTGCAGTTCGTCCACGCCACCGTCGGCCGTGTCCTTGAGCACCGACTCGATCAGCGGCGCCGCGACCTTCTTGGCGTCGCCGTAGCCGGGGCTGTCGGAGAAGCCGGTCCAGGACTCGGCGACCGTCCGCTCGCGGAAGCTGTAGTACGCCACGGCCTTGCGGCCGATGAGGTACGAGTCGACTTCCTTGCCCTCCGCGCGCAGCCGCTCGATGAGCCGGTCGGCCGCCTTGATCGCGTTGGACGAGTAACCGCCCGCCAGACCGCGGTCGCTCGTGACGAGCAGGACCGCGGCGCGGGTCGGGTTCTCGGCCTCGGTGGTCAGCGGGTGCTTGGTGTTGGAGCCGGTCGCCACCGCCGTGACCGCACGGGTCAGTTCATCGGCGTACGGGGACGAGGCCGCCACCTGGCGCTGCGCCTTGACGATGCGCGAGGCGGCGATCATCTCCATCGCCTTGGTGATCTTCTTCGTGGCGGTGACGGACTTGATCCGGCGCTTGTAAACCCGAATCTGTGCGCCCATGCGATCAGCCCTCGACCAGCAGCGCGCCCGAGGACGTCTCGAACTGCTTCTTGAAGGCGGCGACCGCGTCGGTGAGCACCTCGACGGTCTCGTCCGGCAGCTTGCCGGTCTCGACGATCGCGGTGAGCAGCGACTTGTGCTCGCGGTGCAGGTAGTCGAGCAGCTCGCGCTCGAAGCGGCGGACGTCCTCGACCGGTACGTCGTCCAGCTTGCCGGTGGTGCCGGCCCAGATGGAGACGACCTGGTCCTCGATCGCGTACGGCGCGTACTGGCCCTGCTTGAGCAGCTCGACCATCCGCTGGCCGCGCTCGAGCTGGGCCTTGGACGCCGCGTCCAGGTCGGAACCGAAGGCGGCGAACGCCTCCAGCTCGCGGAACTGGGCCAGGTCCACGCGCAGCCGTCCGGCGACGCCCTTCATGGCCTTGATCTGCGCGGAGCCGCCGACGCGGGAGACCGAGATACCGACGTTCAGCGCGGGGCGCTGACCGGCGTTGAACAGGTCCGACTCCAGGAAGCACTGGCCGTCGGTGATGGAGATGACGTTGGTCGGGATGAACGCCGACACGTCGTTCGCCTTGGTCTCGACGATCGGCAGACCGGTCATCGAACCGGCGCCCAGGTCGTCGGAGAGCTTGGCGCAGCGCTCCAGCAGGCGGGAGTGCAGGTAGAAGACGTCGCCCGGGTAGGCCTCGCGGCCCGGCGGACGGCGCAGCAGCAGGGAGACGGCGCGGTAGGCGTCGGCCTGCTTGCTCAGGTCGTCGAAGACGATCAGTACGTGCTTGCCCTGGTACATCCAGTGCTGGCCGATGGCAGAACCGGTGTACGGGGCGAGGTACTTGAAGCCGGCCGGGTCGGACGCCGGGGCGGCGACGATCGTCGTGTACTCCAGGGCGCCGGCCTCCTCCAGCGAGGCGCGCACGCCCGCGATGGTGGAGCCCTTCTGGCCGATGGCGACGTAGATGCAGCGGACCTGCTTCTTCGGGTCGCCGGAACGCCAGTTGTCGCGCTGGTTGATGATCGTGTCGATCGCCAGGGCGGTCTTGCCGGTCTGCCGGTCGCCGATGATGAGCTGGCGCTGGCCGCGGCCGATCGGGGTCATCGCGTCCACGGCCTTGAGGCCGGTCTGCATCGGCTCGTGCACCGACTTGCGCTGCATGACCGTGGGGGCCTGCAGTTCAAGGGCGCGGCGGCCGTCGGTCTCGATCTCGCCGAGGCCGTCGATCGGGGTGCCGAGCGGGTCCACGACCCGGCCCAGGTAGCCCTCGCCGACCGCGACGGAGAGCACCTCGCCGGTGCGCTGCACCGGCTGGCCCTCCTCGATTCCGTTGAACTCGCCGAGGACGATCGCGCCGATCTCGCGCTCTTCCAGGTTGAGGGCGAGACCGAGGGTGCCGTCCTCGAACTTCAGCAGCTCGTTCGCCATGGCCGAGGGCAGACCCTCGACCTTCGCGATGCCGTCTCCGGCAACGCTGACCGTGCCGACCTCCTCGCGCGAGGCGGCGTCCGGCTTGTACGACTGGACAAAGGTCTCCAGCGCGTCCCGGATCTCCTCCGGCCGGATCGTGAGCTCCGCCATCTGGGTTCCCTGCTCTCCTTGTTGGGCCCGAAAGTCTTCTTGGGGGTTTCTGGGGTCAACCCCCAGAAAGGCTCTGTTAGGCTCCGTCGGCCCAACTCGGGCCGCTCGTACTGCGTCGTCGTGCTTCGTACTGCGTTCTGCGTGGCTGGTGCCGCGCGGTCCTGGTGGAGCGACCGGCTGTCAGCCCGCCATCCGCCGGGCCGCCTCGTCGAGACGGTCGGAGATGGCTCCGTTGATGACCTCGTCACCGACCTGCACCCGGACTCCGCCGAGGACCGTGGGGTCCACGTCCAGGTTCAGATGCACCTGGCGGCCGTAGATCCGGGCCAGCGCGGCGCCGAGGCGCTGCTTCTGCTGGTCACTGAGCGGAGTCGCCGACACCACTTCCGCGACCATCCGGTCACGGCGGGCCGCGGCCAGCTTGGACAGGGATTCGATCCCCGACTCCAGGCTACGTCCCCGCGGCGTGGTGACCAGCCGGACGACCAGCCGTTCGGTGACCGGATTGGCCCGCCCGCCGAGCAGCGTGTGCAGCAGTGCGGCCTTGGCCGGAGCGCCGACGACGCGGTCGGTGAGAGCGGAGCGCAGTTCGGTGCTGCCGGAGACGATCCGGCCGAAGCGGAACAGCTCGTCCTCGACGTCGTCGAGGTGACCGGCCCGCTGGGCGGTGGCGAGGTCGGCGCTCGACGCCAGTTCCTCGACCGAGTCGACCAGGTCGCGCGAGCGCGACCAGCGGGACCTGACCATGCCGGTGAGCAGGTCGAGGCTTTCGCCGCCGATCTGGCCGCCGAGGAGCTGCCGCGCCAGCGACGCCTTGGCCTCGCCGGACTTCGCCGGGTCGGTCAGGGCGCGACGGAGCGTGCCCTCGCGGTCCAGCAGCCCGGTGACGGCGGCCAGGTCCTCGGCGAGCTTGGCCACGTCGACGGACTGGACGTCCGTCAGCGCGTCGAGCCGTTCGCGGGCCGCGCCCAGCGCGTCGCGGCTCGCGCCGTTCATCGCGCCGCCTCGGCCGTCGCGGAACCGGCGGCGGGAGCCGCGTTGTCCAGGCCGTCGAGGAAGCGGTCGATGGTACGGCTCTGCCGGGCGGAGTCCTCCAGGGACTCACCGACGAGCTTGCCCGCCAGTTCGGTGGCGAGCTTGCCGACGTCCTGGCGCAGCGCGGCGGCGGCGGCCTTGCGGTCGGCTTCGATCTGCGCGTGACCCGCGGCCACGATCTCCTCGCGCTGGCGCTGGCCTTCGGCCCGCATCTCCGCGATCAGCGCGGCGCCCTGCTCCTGCGCCTCCTGGCGCAGTCGCGCGGCCTCGTGCCGGGCCTCGGAGAGCTGCTCGCGGTACTGCTCCAGCGTCTGCTGGGCCTCGGCCTGGGTGGCCTCGGCCTTCTCCATGCCACCTTCGATGGCCTCACGGCGCTCGTCCAGAACCTTGTTGATGTTCGGGAGGAGCTTCTTGGCGAGGAAGAAGAAGACGATGGCGAAGGCGATCAGGCCGATGATGAGCTCGGGGATCGGCGGGATGAGCGGGTTCTCCGCTGTCGCCAGCGGTACCTGGGCGATCACATCAGTGCCTTCCGTCTAGGTTTCTGTTCGTCGGCCGGGATCAGGTGGCCGGGTAGACGAACGGCATGACCAGACCGATCAGGGCGAGCGCCTCACAGAAGGCGAAGCCGAGGATCTGGTTGGCGCGGATCAGACCGGCCGCCTCGGGCTGGCGGGCGAGGGCCTGGGTGCCGTTACCGAAGATGATGCCGATGCCGACGCCGGGGCCGATGGCCGCGAGGCCGTAACCGATCGAGCCGAGGTTGCCCTTGATCTGGGTGGCGGCGAGCGTCGCGTGCGCGAGAGCGGACATGCCGGTTCTTCCTTATCTTTCTCGGACCGGTGGGGGTTGGCCACCGGACATCTATCGGGTCGTGGGGGCGGTGCTCAGTGGTGCTCGGCGAGCGCGCCCTGGACGTAGCTACAGGCCAGGAGCACGAACACGTACGCCTGAACGGCCTGGATGAACAGCTCGAAGGCGGTCATCACGATGGTCATCACGAACGAGACGCCCGCGTAGGCGATGCCGATGCCGTTGAGCATGTACCAGCTCGCGATGGTGAACAGCAGCAGCAGCGTGTGACCGGCGAACATGTTGGCGAAGAGCCGGACCGCGTGGGTGAAGGGCCGCACCAGGACGTTCGAGAAGAACTCGATGGTCATGGAGAGCGGCAGCACGGCGCCGAGCGTCTTGTCGTAGCCGGTGATGTTCTTCAGGCCGCCGACGAAGCCGTGCTTCTTGAACGTCAGGTACATCCACGTGACGTAGACGATCGCGGCCAGCCCGACAGGGAAGGCGATGATCGACGTCACGGGGAACTGGGCGACCGGGATGACCGACCAGATGTTCATGATCCAGACGAAGAAGAACAGCGAGACCATCAGCGGGACGTACTTCTCGCCGACCTTCTTGCCGAGCGTCTCGTAGACGATGCCGCGGCGGACGAAGTCGTAGCCCGCCTCGCCCACCATCTGGACCTTGCCCGGGACCACCTTGGGCTTGTTGAACGCGGCCCAGAAGAATCCGACGACCACGATCGTGCTCAACAGCGCCAGCAGCATCGGCTTGTTGAAGTGGAAGCTGCCGATCGAGAAGATCGGCTCGAAGACGAACGAGTGCAGTCCGGGGGCCGGGAAGCCGCACCCGTCGAAGAGGTGGCAGTTCGTCTCGAAGGCGAGAACCTGGTCAGCACTCACCGCGAGCTCCTTCAGCGTGGCGCATGGGTACGGCAACCTCGATGTGTCGGCGGGCCTGACGGCCACGGAACGGCACTGGACTGGTGGGTCGGATGTGTACGCGGCGAGTCGGCGCTGAACCGAGCGGCAGGGCAGGCTTGAGCGCCGCTCGCGGCAGCTCCGCCGCAGTTGAGTCCGGACGATAGCAAACGAGCGGCAGGGTCTTTACACCGGCCCTACCGAACCCGCGGCTCACGACGGTGTTCCCGCCGACTCGGGCTCGACGTAAAGGATCTTGGTCTTCATGTACGCGCGTGCCTGCGCGGCGATCCAGACGAGCGCCGCGGCCAGCAGCGAGAAGGCGAACGCGCGGGTGTTGAAGAGCGAGGTGTGCTTGAACACCGCGAGCACGATCGCCAGCAGCAGGATCTGCACGGTGTAGAGCACGAGGCCCATCATCTGGAACAGCGACGGGTACGCCTTGGCGGTGCGCTGGAGCACCACCATCCCGATCGCCATGAAGGCGATCACGACCAACGTGCCGGCGGCGGCGCCGATCGCTCCCTTGCCACCGGCCACCGCTCCGCTCACAGCGGTGGCGATGACACCGGCCGCGGCAGTGGGGACGGTGCAGTTGAGGAGAGTTCGGACGTCGTTGGACTGCATGGTGGCAGCTCCTCCGGCGGGAGTTGGGGAAAGCGGGTGTCGTCGGAGACGAGCGTAATCCGGGTTTGGGGACGTGCCTCACGCCGGAAGACCATCTCACTACGGTCTTTCGGCTTGTTTCCCGGCTTTCGTGAACGGTATCACAAAGTATTTAGCCAGGGCTTTACCATGGAGATGTGCTCACTGTCACATGGGAGAGGTATCGACACGCCGTTCAACTGACGTCCTATTTGCCTACTTCGGGGAAATTGCCGGATATGCCGGACTTAAAGGGCTTTGTCGACGGCGGTCAACTACCGGCTGCCGACGACGGGCGGAGCCTGCCCGACGACTACCGGCGGCTCTCGACGGGACGCCGGTCCGGCAGTCGCGAACGGTCGCCGATCGCGGTCGATCCGTGCAGCGGCGGACGGTCCTCGGAGCGCATCTCCCGCTCGGCCGCGGCAGCGGCGGCGGCCAGCCGGCGGCGTCGGCGACGATAGCGCGGCGGTACGAATGCCTCGGCCCAGTGCGGCGCGCGCGGCCGGAACCGCGGCAGCAGCAGGACCAGCAGACCCAGCGCGCTCAGGCCGACGATCACCATGACGATGCCGAGGCTGGAGGAGTTCACCGAGAACGCCACCGCGGAGAAGGCGAACAGCGCCGACCAGAAGTACATGATCAGCACGGCCCGGCTGTGCGAGTGCCCGATCTCCAGCAGCCGGTGGTGCAGGTGGCCGCGGTCGGCGGCGAACGGCGACTGCCCCTTCCACGTCCTGCGGACCACGGCCAGCACCAGGTCGGCGGCCGGGATCGCGATCATCGTCAGCGGCAGCAGCAGCGGCATGTAGACCGGCACCATGAAGTGCACGGTGCTGCGGCTGGATCCGGTGAAGTCGGTGATGGCGTCCGGGTCGACCTGCCCGGTGATGGAGATCGCGGACGAGGCGAGCACCAGCCCGATCAGCATCGACCCCGAGTCGCCCATGAAGATCCGCGCCGGGTGGATGTTGTGCGGCAGGAAGCCCACGCACATGCCGATCAGGATCGCGCTGAACAGCGTGGCGGGCGCGGCGGCTTCGACGCCGTAGCCGTACCACATGCGGTACGCGTACATGAAGAACGCGATGGCGGCGATGCAGACGACACCCGCGGCCAGACCGTCGAGGCCGTCCACGAAGTTGACCGCGTTGATCGTGATGACGACCAGCGCGACGGTCAGCAGCGTCGACTGGATCGGGGTGAGCGCGACCGGGCCGACACCGGGCACCGGCAGCCACAGAATGGTCAGGCCCTGGAAGACCATCAGACCCGCGGCGATCATCTGCACGCCGAGTTTGACCAGCGCGTCGACGCCCCACTTGTCGTCCAGCACACCGAGCAGCCAGATCAGCCCGGCGCCGGACAGCAGCGCGCGCGGCTCGTTGGACTGCGAGAACACGTCCCCGATGTTGCTCAGGTGCGCGGCGACCAGCAGACCGGCGCACAGCCCGCCGAACATCGCGATGCCGCCCAGCCGGGGCGTGGGCTCGCGGTGCACGTCACGCGCGCGGATGGGCGGCATCGCGCCCGCCGCGATGGCGAACTTCCGTACCGGGCCGGTCAGCAGATACGTGACGGCGGCGGCGACGCACAGGGTCAGCAGATACTCGCGCACGAGCAGCCTCCGACGACTTCGGGGGCGTAGCAGCGCTGCGCACACGTCCGGGGGATCCTCACAGCGTCACACCCTAGTGGTGGCCGGGCCGAGACGGCGAACATCAATCAAGACTCACAGGGAGTGCCCACGGTTGCACATCGGCTGTACGGGGAATGTGAAGGGGTTGTCCCGGGCGTGCCGTTGCGGGCTCAGACGGCCGCGGGGATGCCCGTCAGGGCGGTGACGACGGGGTCGAGCGCGGTGTGGATCTCGTCGCCGATGCTGCGGAAGTACGAGATGGGAGCGCCGTACGGGTCGTGGACCTCGTCGGCGTCGGGGCTGGGCGCGAGCAGCCAGCCGCGCAGCGCGGCGGCGGCGCCGACCAGGGCGCGGGCGCGGTCGGTGACACTGCCCTCGGGCAGCGTGGTGGGGTCTATGGCCCGCACCAGGCGGGTGAACTCCTTGAGCGTGAAGGTACGCAGACCCGCCGCGTGTCCCATCGAGATCACCTGGGAGCGGTGGTCGCGGGTCGCGGTCAGGACGAGGTCGGCGTCGATCACGTGGTCGTCGAGCAGCTCCCGGCCGGTGAAACCGGTCGGGTCGGCGCCGTACTCGGCGAGTACGGCGGCGGCGTGCGCCTCCATCGGCGCGCCTTCGTGGCCCCAGGTGCCCGCGGACTCCACGACGATGCCGGTGGCGCCGTCGCCGAGGCGGCGCGCCAGCCCATGCCGCGTCAGCCGCTCGGCCATCGGCGAGCGGCAGACGTTGCCGGTGCAGACGTGGAGGATGCGGAAGGCGTCACCGCCCTGTCCGGGGAGGGTCCCCGCGCGGGCGGCGAGGCCCGGTATGCCACGCCCGTCGGGCGCAGTCAACTGCGCTCCTCCAGGTCGGGGACCACCTTGCGCAGCTCCTCCGCACTGATCGCCCCGGCCCGCAGCAGTACCGGGACCTTCCCCGTCACGTCCACGATCGAGGAGGCGACGGCGGACGGGGTGGGGCCGCCGTCGAGGTAGACCGCCACGGAGTCGCCGAGCATGCCCTGGGCGGCGTCGCAGTCCTGCGGCGAGGGGTGTCCCGTGAGGTTGGCGCTGGAGACGGCCATCGGCCCAGTGGCGGTCAGCAGCTCGATCGCGACCGGGTGCAGCGGCATCCGGACGGCGACGGTGCCTCGGGCGTCGCCGAGGTCCCAGTTGAGCGACGGCTGGTGCTTGGTGACCAGGGTGAGCGCGCCGGGCCAGAAGGCGTCGACGAGCTCCCACGCCTGCTCGGAGAAGTCGGTGACGATGCCGTGCAGGGTGTTCGGGGAGCCGACCAGGACGGGCGAGGGCATGTTGCGCCCGCGGCCCTTGGCCTCCAGCAGGTCGCCGACCGCCTCGGCGTCGAAGGCGTCCGCGCCGATGCCGTACACGGTGTCGGTGGGCAGGACGACGAGTTCACCGCGCTTGACGGCCGAGGTGGCCTCGCGCAGGCCGGTGGCCCGGTCGGTCGCATCCGAGCAGTCGTATCGCCGTGCCATTAGCTGACCTCCAGAAGATGCTGTGTCCCCGTCATGGTGTCGCCTTACGGGCCGTGGTGAAACGGGGGCGGTTGTTGAGATCGGGGTGGTCGGCCGCGTCCGCCCAGCCCGCGTCCTCCTTGAAGATCCACGGCACTTGGCCGCCCTGGGAGTCGGCGTGCTCGATGACGACGACGCCGCCGGGCCGCAGCAGCCGGTGCGCGGTGCGCTCGATGCCGCGGATGGTGTCCAGGCCGTCCTCGCCGGAGAACAGGGCGAGTTCGGGGTCGTGGTCGCGGGCCTCGGGCGCCACGTACTCCCACTCGGTGAGCGGGATGTAGGGCGGGTTGGAGATCACCAGGTCGACGTGGCCGTTGAGTTCGGGGAACGCGGTCAGCGCGTTGCCCTGCCGCAGGTCGACCTTGCTGCCCTCGACGTTCTTGCGGGCCCACTCCAGGGCGTCCTCGGACAGCTCCACGGCGTGCACCCGCGAGCGCGGCACCTCCTGGGCCAGCGCCAGCGCGATGGCGCCGGAGCCGGTGCACAGGTCCACGATCAGCGGTTCCGCGACGTCCATGGCGCGTACGGCGTCTATCGCCCAGCCGACCACGGACTCGGTCTCCGGGCGGGGCACGAACACCCCTGGCCCCACCTGGAGTTCGAGGTAGCGGAAGAAGGCCCGGCCGGTGATGTGCTGGAGCGGTTCGCGTGCCTCGCGGCGCGCCACGGCCTCCCAGTACCGGGCGTCGAACTCGGTGTCGGCGACGCCGTGCAGTTCGCCGCGCTTGACCCCGTGGACGTACGCGGCGAGTTCCTCGGCGTCGAAGCGTGGCGACGGCACGCCCGCGTCGGCCAGTCGCTGGGCGGCCTGCGCCACCTCGGCGAGCAGCAGGTTCACTCTGCCTTCCCCCTTAGCTGCCGTCGCCGGCGGCGGCCAGTTTGGCCGCCGAATCGGCGTCCACGCAGGCCTGGATCATCGCGTCCAGGTCCCCGTCGAGCACCTGGTCCAAGTTGTACGCCTTGAACCCGACCCGGTGGTCCGAGATGCGGTTCTCGGGGAAGTTGTACGTACGGATGCGCTCGGAGCGGTCGACGGTACGGACCTGGCTGCGGCGGGCGTCGGAGGCTTCCTTCTCGGCCTCCTCCTGCGCGGCGGCCAGCAGCCGGGAGCGCAGGATGCGCATCGCCGACTCCTTGTTCTGGAGCTGGCTCTTCTCGTTCTGGCAGGAGACGACCAGGCCGCTGGGAAGGTGGGTGATGCGGACCGCGGAGTCGGTGGTGTTGACGGACTGGCCGCCGGGGCCCGACGAGCGGTAGACGTCGATCCGCAGGTCGTTGGGGCCGATCTCGACCTCGACCTCCTCGGCCTCCGGGGTGACCAGCACACCGGCGGCGGAGGTGTGGATACGGCCCTGCGACTCGGTGGCGGGCACCCGCTGGACGCGGTGCACGCCGCCCTCGTACTTCATGCGGGCCCAGACGCCCTGGCCGGGCTCGTGGTTGCTCTTGGCCTTGACCACGACCTGGACGTCCTTGTAGCCGCCGAGGTCGGACTCGTTGGCGTCGAGGATCTCGGTCTTCCAGCCGACGCGCTCGGCGTAGCGCAGGTACATCCGCAGCAGGTCGCCGGCGAACAGCGCGGACTCCTCGCCGCCCTCCCCCGCCTTGACCTCGAGGATGACGTCCTTGTCGTCGCTGGGGTCGCGGGGCACCAGCAGCAGCCGCAGCCGCTCGGTCACCTCGTCGCGCTGCTTCTCCAGGTCCTTCACCTCGGCGGCGAAGTCCGGGTCGTCGGCGCCGAGTTCGCGGGCGGTACCGATGTCGTCGCCGAGCTGCCGCCAGGAGCGGTACGTGCTGATGATGGGGGTCAGCTCGGCGTAACGCTTGTTCAGCTTGCGGGCGTTGGCCTGGTCCGCGTGGACCGCGGGGTCGGCAAGCTGCTTTTCGAGGTCGGCGTGCTCGCCGATCAGTTCCTCGACCGCCTCGAACATCTTCGGTTCCCTAGCTGGATGAAGTGGCTGCCTGGCCTGGCTGGCCCGGGACGACAAAGCGCCGGTCCGGTCACCCATGACTGGGCGACCGGGAACCGGCGCTTGCGGGTCGCTACTTCTTGGCGGACCCGGCGGCCTTGCCGAAGCGGGCCTCGAAGCGGGCCACACGGCCGCCGGTGTCGAGGATCTTCTGCTTGCCCGTGTAGAACGGGTGGCACTCGGAGCACACGTCCGCGCGGATCTGGCCGCTCTTCTCGGTGCTGTGAGTGGTGAACGAGGCGCCACAGGTGCAGGTGACCTGGGTCTCGAAGTACTCGGGGTGGATGCCTTGCTTCAAGGGATGCTCCTAGGTTCGGGAGGGCGCCGGGTCGTACCGCGGGTTTGCGTGCACGTGAACCGGAGCCAGCGGTCCAGTCTGCCAGGACTGGCCGTATCTCCCAAAACGAGGGGTGGGCCCGGATAATTCCCGGCTCGAAAGCGCAGGTCGGAGCGGGTGCGGGGCGCGGGTCCCGGAGCGGGCCGGGACCGGGCCCGGCCAGGTCAGGTCAGGTCAGGTCAGGTCAGGTCACGGCGTGGTGCTCGGGCTGAGGCCCGGGCTCGGCGAGGTGGCCGGGTCCGCGGTGGCGCCGCCGCCGACCACCTTCTTGGCGTTGACCTCGTCGGCGGCCGAGCCCTTGGTGGCGGCGGCCGGGATCGGCCGGTCGGCCCGCAGCGCGGCCCACACCATCGCGGCCTGCGCCTGCATCGGCTCCACCCGGTTGGGATCGCTGACCGCGTACTGGACCGGCAGTGTCACCATGTGGACGTTCGTAGAGTCCAGGCCGCGCACGCTCTGCGCGAAGCCCATCAGGGAGCCGACCGAGGCGAGGTCGGAGTCGGTGGTGATGGCGCTGGTGGCGGTGTCGGCGACGTCGATCAGCTTGGTGGGGCTGGTCAGCAGGCCGATCCCGCTCACCCGGTTCATCAGCGCCTTCATGAACGCCTGCTGGAGCTGGATCCGGCCCAGGTCGCTGCCGTCGGCCACGCCGTGCCGGGTGCGGACCAGGCCGAGCGCCTGCTCACCGTTGAGGGTGTGGGTGCCCGCGGCCAGGTCCAGGTGGCTCTTGGTGTCGTGTATGGCCTGGGTGGTGGTGAGCGGGACGCCGCCCAGCGCGTTGATGAGGTTCTTGAAGCCGGTGAAGTCCACCTCGATGTAGTGGTCCATCCGCAGGCCCGTCATGGCCTCGACGGTCTTGACCGCGCAGGCCGGGCCGCCGACCTCGTAGGCGCTGTTGAACATGACGCTCCGCACGGCCGGTACGGTGCCCCCGCCGGGCTTGGAGCACACGGGCCGGGGGACGAGGGTGTCGCGCGGGATGCTGACCACGCTGGCGGCCTTGTGGCCCTTGTTCAGGTGCACGATCATCGCGGTGTCCGAGCGGGCGCCGCCGCCGCCGTGGCCGTACTCGCTGTTGGCGCCGGACCGGGAGTCCGAGCCGAGCACGAGGATGTCCATCGCGCCGTTGTCCAGGGCCGCGGGGCGGTTGGTGCCGAGCGCGGAGTCGATGTCGACGCTCTTGATGTTGCCGTTGAGCCGGAAGTAGAGGTAGCCCGCGCCCGCGCCGCCGAGCAGCACCAGGCCCGCGGTGCCCCAGGCGACCACGCGCAGCACCCGGCGGCGCCGGGTGCGCTGGTGCCGCCTGCTGCCCTTGCCGTCGCTGACGGCAGTGGCCCCGGTCGGCAGCTGGTCATCGGACATGGCTCCCTCCGTCTCCTGGGCGTCGTGGGCGTTCACGGTCTTCACGGTCTTCACGGTGGCTTCGTGAGCTTCGCGGGCATTCGTCCCGAAGTGTCAGACGCTCCATCCTCCGCCGAGGTTCCCCTTCCCGGCATCCGGGGAGACCGGGGGAAGACGTGCGAGCGCCCGCGTACCCCCAGGTCAGGGGGTACGCGGGCGCTCTTTTGATCACCCTGCGTGAAACTCAGCCGAAGAGGTTGTACGCATTCCAGCCGGTCCCGATCTTGACCTTGGCCGCGTAGGGGCCGGACGCGGAGCCCGTGCCCTTGTACAGCCACAGCGTGCCCGAGGCGTCCCGGGCGATCAGATCGGCCTTGCCGTCGCCGGTGATGTCACCGACGGCCGCGAAGGCGTTGTACGCGTTCCAGCCGGTCCCGATCTTCGTTCGGGCCGCCCAGGGCCCGGACGCGAGGCCCGTGCCCTTGTAGAGCCACAGGGCGCCCGTGCTGTCCCGCGCGATGATGTCGGGACGGCCGTCGCCGGTCAGATCGCCCTTGCCGTAGATCTGGCCGTTGAAGATGTCCCAGCCGCCGCCGATCTTGGTGCGGGCACCGAGGGTGCCCTTGCCGTTGCCGGGGTAGAGCCACGAGTTCCCGCTGGTGTCGGTGGCGACCACGTCCGGCAGACCGTCGCCGTTGACGTCACCCGGCGTGATGATCGACTTCATGACGTTCCAGCCCGGACCGATCAGCACATTGTCGCCGCTGTATCCGTCCAGCCAGAACAGCCGGCCGTCCGTGGTGCGGACGACCAGGTCCTGGTAGTCGTTCCGGTCCAGGTCGCTCTGGCGGACCAGGTTCAGTCCGCTGAAGTCGCCCATCGACGCCTTCGGGGCGAAGGCGCCGCCGGTCGACACGTACTCGTACGCCGATCCGGCCGGCGTCACGGCGACCAGGTCGGCCTTGTCGTCCAGGCTGAGATTCGCGTCGTCGATCCGGGGGTTGACGGCGCCGACGTAGGCGCTGACCCGGCTGAAGACGCTGTACGTGCCCTTCTCGACACAGTCCTTGACGCCCCACGAGACGACGCCGACGAGCTTCCCGGCGACCACGAGCGGACCGCCCGAGTCACCGTTGCAGGTCGCGGTGGTCCCGGCGTCCGCGCCGGACGCGGGAGCTCCCGCGCAGACCATGTGGCCCGCGACGAAGGTCGACCCGTACGCCGTTGTGCACGCGGTGTTGGCGGCGACCGGCAGGGTCGCCTTCCGCAGCGTCTGCGATATGTCCTGGCTGCCGGAACTGGTGCGCCCCCAGCCGTAGACGGTCCCCTGGGTGCCGGTGACGTACGAGGCGCTGTCGGTCGCCGTGGTGATCGGCAGCGGCTTGGCCGTCGTGGGGACGTCGAGCGTCAGTACCGCGACGTCGTTGTCGAACTCGGGGTTGTCGTACGTCGGGTTGCTCCACTGCCGCCACACGCCGGTGACGGTGCCACCGTGCAGATCCGTGGTGGTGCCGTCGGCGCTGTCGGTGGGGAGCTGGTCGGTGCCGCTGAGGACGACACCGTGCAGATTCCAGTTGAAGCCCGCGACGCAGTGGGCGGCGGTCAGGACCTTCGACGGGGACACCACGGTGCCGCCGCAGAAGAAGCTGTCGTCGTCCGTCGTCGAGGCGGTGCCCTTGCCGTCGAAGTACCAGAGCTGGACCATCCACGGCGCGCTGGAGATCGTCGTGGTGGTGCCGCCGATGATCTTCGGGTCGACCGTGTGCGGGCCGGCGGAGAGCTTGGTGCGGGACGGGCCGTCGTCCGCCGCCACCGCGCCCGCGACGCGGGCGCGCAGTTCCGCCTGGGACGGCGCACTGGTGTGCCCGGCCGGGTGGAGAACGGGCGGCTGCGGGTCGCCGGCCTGGGCCGGCGTCGCCAGGAACAGACTCACGGCGCCCGCGGCGACCGTGGCTGCGAGGACCGCTGTACGGCTGTGCCGCCAGCGCCCCCGGCCCTCATGGGCAGAGAACACTCAGAACTCCTGTCGTAGAAATGCGCGACGGCCGCCAACGGGCGGTGGCCGCACGGGAGATGTGCACAGGAGCGAGTAGCTGACCGAACGTCGGCGAAAAGGGGCGCGGGCAGGCTGAAGCACAGCCCTGCGGCCGGGTCGGACGTCCGAAGATGGTTCCCCCCACCTGCGACTGGCAGATCATATGACTGCCAGCTTGGCCCGGACCAGCCTCACAGGTAGCTGAGAACACATGTTTGAGCAAAGAAACAGCTCGGCCCGCCGGGAATCCGGCGGGCCGAGCTGTTTCTCGTCTGTCCTGAACCGAAGGTCAGTCGTTGTTGCCCGGCGTCGTCTTCGCGATCTGCATCAGGAACTCCGCGTTGGACTTCGTCTGCTTCATCTTGTCCAGCAGCAGCTCGATCGCCTGCTGGGAGTCGAGCGCGTGCAGAACGCGGCGGAGCTTCCAGACGATCGCCAACTCGTCCCGGTCCAGCAGGATCTCTTCCTTACGGGTACCGGACGGGTCGACGTCCACCGCGGGGAAGATCCGCTTGTCCGCGAGCTTGCGGTCGAGCTTGAGCTCCATGTTGCCGGTGCCCTTGAACTCCTCGAAGATCACCTCGTCCATCCGCGAGCCGGTCTCGACCAGCGCGGTGGCCAGGATGGTCAGCGAGCCGCCGTCCTCGATGTTGCGCGCCGCGCCGAAGAACCGCTTCGGCGGGTAGAGCGCGGTCGAGTCGACACCACCGGACAGGATGCGGCCGGAGGCGGGCGCCGCCAGGTTGTACGCGCGGCCCAGACGGGTGATGGAGTCGAGCAGCACGACCACGTCGTGACCCAGCTCCACGAGCCGCTTGGCCCGCTCGATGGCCAGCTCGGCGACCGTGGTGTGGTCCTCGGCGGGGCGGTCGAAGGTCGAGGAGATGACCTCGCCCTTCACCGACCGCTGCATGTCGGTGACCTCTTCGGGACGCTCGTCGACCAGGACGACCATCAGGTGGCACTCGGGGTTGTTCGTGGTGATCGCGTTGGCGATGGCCTGCATGATCATGGTCTTACCGGTCTTCGGCGGGGCCACGATCAGACCGCGCTGGCCCTTGCCGATCGGCGACACCAGGTCGATGATCCGGGTGGTCAGCACGCCGGGGTCGGTCTCCAGACGGAGCCGGTCCTGCGGGTACAGCGGCGTGAGCTTGTTGAACTCCGGACGGCCGCGGCCGGAGTCGGCGCCCATCCCGTTCGCGGAGTCCAGCCGGACCAGCGCGTTGAACTTCTCGCGGCGCTCGCCGTCCTTGGGCTGCCGTACGGCACCGGTGACGTGGTCGCCCTTGCGCAGGCCGTTCTTGCGGACCTGGGCGAGCGAGACGTACACGTCATTGGGACCCGGCAGGTAGCCGGAGGTCCGGATGAAGGCGTAGTTGTCGAGGATGTCCAGGATGCCCGCGACGGGGATCAGCACGTCGTCGTCGGAGACCTGGACCTCGCCGCCGCCGAACTCGTCGCGGCGGTTGCCCCGCCCACGGCGGTCGCGGTAGCGCCCGCGCCGACGGCCGCGACCGTCGCCGAACTCGTCGTCGTCCTGCGCGTTGCCGCCGCCGCCCTGGCCGCCCTGCTGCTGGTTCTGGCCGCCCTGGCCGCCGCCCTGCTGCTGGTTGCCCCGGTCGCCGCGGTCGCGGTTCTGCCGGTTGCCGCCGTCGCGGTTGCCGCCCTCGGCGCCGTCCTCGCCGCGCCCGCGGCGGTCGCGCTGCCGCTCACGGCGGTCACCGCGCTGGCCGCGCTGCCGGTCCTGGCGCTCGTCGCCGGACCCGGCGGCGCCGCCGTTCTGCTGCTGCTTGCCGTCGCCCTTGGCGTCCTTGGCCTCGGTACGGCTGTCGGTCTTGCCCTCCGCGGTGTCGGCCGCGGCCTCAGCGGCGCGCTCGGCCTTCGCGGCCGACTTGGCCTGCTCACCGGCGGGCTGGCCGGGAATCTCGATCTGCTTGGGCTCCGCGGGCGCGGTGGCGGCGGCCTTGGCGGGGGCGG
This sequence comes from Streptomyces sp. NPDC008139, assembly GCF_042957025.1. Lineage (NCBI taxonomy): Bacteria > Bacillati > Actinomycetota > Actinomycetes > Kitasatosporales > Streptomycetaceae > Streptomyces > Streptomyces sp. NPDC008139. The sequence continues at coordinate 210,887 of NZ_JBIBHM010000007.1, read as the reverse complement.
CCTTGGCCGCACCGTCCACCTCGGCGGGCGCCTCGGCCAGCCGGGCCCGCGACGTCGCGCGGCGCTTGGGCTTCTCGGCCGCGGGGGCCTCTGCCGCGGGCGCGGCGGCCTGGGCCGTCGCGGCGCCGCCGCCCGCCTGCCTCTCCTTGATGGTCTCGATCAACTGGCTCTTGCGCATCCGCGCGGTGCCCTTGATCCCGAGACCGGAGGCGAGCTGCTGCAACTCGGCCAGGACCATGCCGTCAAGACCGGTCCCGGACCGGCGTCGCCGTGAGGCACTGGCCGTGGCAGCACCGGTAGCAGGCGCGTCGGCATCGGACGCGGCGACAGAGTTCTCTGCGCGCACGCCCATCAGATCGGTGGTGTCGCTCACGAAGGGTCCTTCCCTGGAGCGGACGTCGGCCTGTCTGGCTCGGCGACCGGTCGTGCTGTCCGGATCTGGGCGTTTCCGCTGCTCAGAGCCGGGGCGGTGGTCCGCCTGACGGCGGCAGAAATACATTCGGGGCTCGGCACGACAAGGGTTCTGGTGCCGACTCCGGAGCGTGCTCGACACTGCGCAGGACTGCTGCCTATGCGGTGTGGGAGGCTCCCGGAAGATAAGCGGTCCCACGGAAGGGACACAGTGCATCGCGCCCATTGGGCGTCGAATGCAGGCTTGAGGTTAACACTACCGGATCCAACAAACATTCCCCCTCTCTACGACCGGCAATCGTGTCACTGCCCCCCTGCGAGCGGCAGGACACTGGCTCCGGCCGTGTCGAGCGCCAGACGGTCGGCCGCCCAGCCCTCGCCGGCGAGCCGGGTGACCTTGTCGGCGGCGCCCTCCTCGGTGAGCGCCAGCACCGTGGGCCCCGCACCGGAGATCACAGCCGGTACGCCGTCGGCGCGCAGCCGGTTCACCAGCGCCAGGCTCTCGGGCATGGCGGGCCCGCGGTAGTCCTGGTGCAGGCGGTCCTCGGTGGCGGGCAGCAGCAGCTCGGGGCGCCGGGTGAGCGCCTCCACCAGCAGCGCGGCCCGGCCCGCGTTGGCCGCGGCGTCCACATGCGGGACGGTACGCGGCAGCAGCCCGCGGGCGGTCTCGGTGAGCAGGGGGGTGGCGGGCACGAACACCACGGGGACCAGCGAGCGCGCCGGGTCCAGCCGGATCGCGCGGGCCGCGCCGCCCTCGGTCCACGCCAGGGTGAAGCCGCCCATCAGGCAGGCGGCGACGTTGTCGGGGTGGCCCTCGATCTCGGTGGCCAGCTCCAGCAGTGCGATGTCGTCGAGTACAGCGGGGCCGCCTATCGTCACCGCGCGGGCGGCGATGATGCCCGCGCAGATGGCGGCGGAGGACGAACCGAGGCCGCGGCCGTGCGGAATGCGGTTGGCGCACACCACCTCGAGGCCGCGCGGCTGGCCGCCCAGCAGGTCGAAGGCGGTCCGCAACGACCGTACGACCAGGTGCTTCTCGTCCCTGGCCAGGGTGTCGGCGCCCTCGCCCGCGATGTCCACGTGCAGGCCCGAGTCGGCGACGCGGACCACGACGTCGTCGTACAGGCCGAGCGCCAGGCCGAAGGCGTCGAAACCGGGGCCCAGATTGGCGCTGGTCGCGGGGACGCGCACTCGTACTGCGGCGGCGCGGAACGCGGGACCGGCCATCGTTCGACGAATCTCCTCGTGCGGTTCGCCCTGCGGGCGCGGCTTCATCGCCGGGCGGCGGGGCGGGGGAGGCACTGCCCATTGGCAACTGCCGGAGTCGGGCACACTGCGGTGCCGCTGAGGTAAGCCTATCGAAGGAAGGTTCTCCTGCGACATAGGGCGCACGAAGAGCGCGTGATGCGTGTCGCCCCTCCCCCGTGCGCCCCGCCGCTCCTTTGCGGCGAGCCGCTCTTCTCAGGGCCTCATCGCCGCCGAGAACGGCGAGCCGATCTTTCAGGGGCGCCGCGCCGCCGAGGACGGCGAGCCGGTCCTTTCGGGGCCGCCGGGGGTACCTCCCGGCCGAAGGCTGGGAGAGGAACTGCGCGACAAGCCCCCACCGGGCTGTCAGCCCGGAAACAGCCGCAACTGCCCCGCTGGGGCCGGTTGTTAGGCCGCGCCACCGTCGGTGGCTGAGCGCGCAGTTCCCCGCGCCCCTAAAAACCTGGCCCTGCGTCAGCGCGACACCGCGCACCGGCGCCCCGGCGCCCCGGAAAAGATCGGCTCACCGCCCGGGGAGGGTCCGGCTCAGACCAGCCCGAGCCGCTGCGCGGCAGCATCGGCATCGACCGGCACGATCACCGGCTGCGGAGCACCCTCCACGGCCCACCCGGGATCCTTGAGCCCGTTCCCGGTGACCGTGCAGACGATCCGCTGACCGGGATCCACCTTGCCCTCTTCGCGGGCCTTGAGCAGCCCGGCGACCGAGGCGGCGGAGGCGGGCTCGACGAAGACGCCCTCCTTCGCGGCCAGCAGCCGGTAGGCGGACAGGATCTGACGGTCGGTCACGGCCTCGATGAGGCCGCCGGACTCGTCGCGGGCCTGCTCGGCCTGCTGCCAGGACGCGGGGTTGCCGATCCGGATCGCGGTGGCGATCGTCTGCGGCTGACGTACCGGCGCGCCGTTGACGATCGGCGCGGCGCCGTGCGCCTGGAAGCCCCACATCCGCGGCCGCGAGGCGGACACACCGTCCGCCGCGTATTCGCTGTACCCCTTCCAGTACGCGGTGATGTTGCCCGCGTTGCCGACCGGGAGGAGGTGGATGTCGGGGGCGACACCGAGCGCGTCGACGATCTCGAAGGCGGCGGTCTTCTGCCCCTCGATACGGGCCGGGTTGACCGAATTGACCAGCGCCACCGGGTACTTCTCGCTCAGCCCGCGCGCCAGGTCGAGGCAGTCGTCGAAATTGCCGTCGACCTGGAGGATGCGGCTGCCGTGCACCAGCGCCTGGCCCATCTTGCCGAGCGCGATCTTGCCCTGCGGCACCAGCACCGCGCAGACCATGCCCGCGCGCACCGCGTAGGCGGCGGCCGACGCCGAGGTGTTGCCGGTCGAGGCGCAGATGACGGCCTGCGCGCCCTCTTCCTTGGCCTTGGAGATGGCCATGGTCATGCCCCGGTCCTTGAAGGAGCCGGTGGGGTTGGCGCCCTCGACCTTCAGGAAGACGTCACAGCCGGTCAGCTCGGACAGGAGCTGGGCGGGGACCAGCGGGGTGCCACCCTCCAGCAGCGTGACCACCGGGGCGCCCGGGGCGACCGGCAGCCGGTCCCGGTACTCCTCGATGATGCCGCGCCACTGGTGGGTGCCGGACATTCGGGGCCGGTCGACGGTTCCGTTGTTCATGGTGCTGTTCATAGCGGGCCCTACTCCCCTTCCACACGCATGATGCTGGCGACGCCGCGTACGGTGTCGAGTTTCCGCAGGCTGGCGACCGTCGCCGAGAGGGCGGAGTCGAGCGCGCGGTGAGTGACGACGACGAGAGAGGCCTCGCCGTCCTTACCCTGCTGCCGCACCGTGTCGATGGACACGTCGTGCTCGGCGAAGACCGTCGCGACCTGAGCCAGGACGCCCGGTTTGTCCGCCACGTCGAGGCTGATGTGGTAGCGGGTGACCACATCGCCCATCGGACTCACCGGCAGTTGCGTGTACGCGGACTCGCCGGCGCCGGTGGTCTCCGCCAGCTTGTTGCGGCAGGCGGCCACCAGGTCGCCGAGGACGGCGGAGGCGGTGGGTGCACCGCCCGCACCAGGACCGTAGAACATCAGCCGCCCGGCCGCCTCCGCCTCGACGAAGACCGCGTTGTACGCCTCGCGCACCGAGGCCAGCGGGTGGCTGAGCGGGATCATCGCGGGGTGGACGCGCGCGGTCACCGAGCGCCCGTCGGGGCGGCGCTCGCAGATGGCGAGCATCTTCACCGTGCAGCCCATCTTCCGCGCGGACGCGATGTCGGCGGCGGTGACCTCGGTGAGGCCCTCGCGGTGCACGTCGTCGATGGTCACGCGGGTGTGGAAGGCGATTCCGGCGAGGATCGCGGCCTTCGCGGCGGCGTCGAAGCCCTCGACGTCGGCGGTCGGATCGGCCTCGGCGTATCCGAGCGCGGTCGCCTCGTCCAGCGCCTCGCTGTACCCGGCGCCGGTGGAGTCCATCTTGTCGAGGATGAAGTTGGTCGTGCCGTTGACGATGCCCAGCACCCTGTTGACCTTGTCGCCCGCGAGCGACTCGCGCAGCGGCCTGATCAGCGGGATCGCCCCGGCGACGGCGGCCTCGTAGTACAGGTCGACACCGTGCTCCGCGGCCTTGGCGTGCAGTTTCGCGCCGTCGGCGGCGAGCAGCGCCTTGTTCGCGGAGACCACGGACGCGCCGTGCTCGAAGGCGGTGGTGATCAGCGTGCGGACCGGCTCGATGCCGCCGATGACCTCGACGACGACGTCGATGTCGCCCCGTTTGACCAGGGCGGTCGCGTCCGTGGTGAGGAGTTCGGCGGGGACGCCCTCGCGGACCCGGTTGGGGCGGCGTACCGCGATCCCGGCCAGTTCGATGGGGGCACCGATCCGCGCGGCGAGGTCGGCGCCCTGCGTCGTGAGGATGCGCGTGACCTCTGAGCCGACCACTCCACAGCCCAGCAGCGCCACCTTCAGCGGACGCGTACGCATCATCCGACCTCGTCTCTCGTACAGCTCCGTGCGGACCCGGGGTCCGTACAGCTCTTGGATGGGAACCAGTCTCACTCACCGGACGGGAGATGCCACGCCCTGTCCGGTGAGTGAGACCGGCCGTTCACCCGGCGATATTTCACGTCACCGAGCGCGTTCGGCCCGTGAGATTACGCGTCAGCGGGCCCTCGTACTGCCGAATCGCCTCAACGTGCTTGCGGGGACGGTGAATTCTTCACCATCGCGGGCCGCTGCGCGCGGTCGGCGTCCCGTCGGCCTCCGGCGGCTTTTCGGCGGCTTCGGGGTCAGCCGACGTCCAGTCGCAGCAGGTCGTCCTCCGTCTCGCGGCGGACGATCACCCGCGCCCGGCCGTCGGTGACCGCGACCACCGGGGGCCGCAGCGCGTGGTTGTAGTTGCTGGCCATGGCCCGGCAGTACGCGCCGGTGGCCGGTACGGCGAGCAGGTCGCCGGGCGCGAGGTCGGCAGGGAGGAAGGCGTCCTTGACGACGATGTCGCCGCTCTCGCAGTGCTTGCCGACGACCCGGCTGAGCATCGGCTCGGCGTCACTCGTACGGGACACCAGCGAGACGCTGTACTCGGCGTCGTAGAGCGCGGTGCGGATGTTGTCCGACATGCCGCCGTCGACGCTGACGTACGTGCGCAGGCCGTCCAGCGGCTTGATCGTGCCGACCTCGTACAGCGTGAAGGCGGTCGGTCCGACGATCGCGCGGCCCGGCTCGACCGAGAGCCGGGGCACCGCGAGCCGGGCCGCCTCGCACTCGCGGGTGACGATCTCGCCGAGCGCCTTGGCGATCTCCTGCGGCTCGCGCGGGTCGTCGTCGGTGGTGTACGCGATGCCGAGGCCGCCGCCGAGGTCGATCTCGGGCAGCTCGACGCCGTGCTCGTCGCGTACCTCCGCGAGCAGCGACACGACACGGCGGGCGGCCACCTCGAAGCCGGCCATGTCGAAGATCTGCGAGCCGATGTGGCTGTGGATGCCGACCAGTTCGAGGCTCTCCAGCTTCAGCACCCGGCGGACCGCCTCCGCGGCCTGCCCGCCCGCCAGCGCGAGACCGAACTTCTGGTCCTCGTGCGCGGTCGCGATGAACTCGTGGGTGTGCGCCTCGACGCCGACCGTCACCCGGATCTGCACGCGCTGCCGCTTGCCCTGCCGGTCCGCCTCCGCGGCGACCCTGGCGATCTCCTGGAACGAGTCCAGCACGATCCGCCCGACGCCGGTCTCCACCGCGCGCTCGATCTCCGCGGTGGACTTGTTGTTGCCGTGCAGCGCGATCCGCTCGGCGGGCATCCCCGCCTCCAGCGCCACCGCCAGCTCCGTACCGGAGCAGACGTCCAGATTCAGCCCCTCCTCGTGCAGCCACTTCACGACTGCGCGGGACAAGAACGCCTTGCCCGCGTAGAAGACGTCCGCGTCGTGCCCGAAGGCCGCCCGCCACGCGCGGCAGCGGGCCCTGAAGTCCGCCTCGTCGAGGATGTACGCGGGCGTGCCGTATTCCTCGGCGAGCGCGCGCACGTCCAGGCCACCGACTTCGGCGGCGCCGTCGGCGTTACGGGTGACGGTGCGGGACCAGACGCGGGTGTCGAGGGTGTTGAGGTCGGCGGGCGGGGCGGCGTAGTGGCCCTCGGGCAGCACATCGGCGTGGCGGGGCCCGGCGGGGTGTGCGGAACGGCTCACGGTGTCGTCTTTCTTCGCAGATCGGGGGTTGTTTTTCGGGGGTTGTTCTATGGGGTGCTGGAGTTGTGGGCTCGGCCTCGTCGTCGGCCCGCTGTCGTTCGCCGGGCTTCCGGACGTCAGACGCGGTCGGGTGCGCTGATGCCGAGGAGGTGGAGGCCGTTGGCGAGCACGATGCCGGTGGCGTCGGCGAGCCGGATCCGGGCGGCGTGGACGGCCGAGGGTTTCTCGTCGCCCTTCGGCAGCGCGGGGCACTCGTCGTGGAAGCGGAGGAAGGCGTCGGACAGCCGTTCCAGATGGCGGGCGAGCCGGTCGGGCGCGCGGCGCCGTGCGGCGGTCTCGATGACGCGGGGGAAGTCGGCGATCAGGCCGAGCAGTTCGGTCTCCGCGGGGTGGTGGTACGGGTCGTTCACCGTGCTCTCGATCTCCACGCCCAGGTCATGGGCGTTACGGAGCAGCGCGCGGGTGCGGGCGTGGGCGTAGCGGATACGGAAGAGCGGGTTGCTCTCGCGCTGTGCGAGGAACGTGTCATCCGTACGGGGCGGGTCCTCGGCGGGCGGCCGGAGCAGCGACCAGCGGGCGGCGTCGGGGCCGAGGCGGGCGACGGGGTCGTCCTGGGGTTCGGCCGCCGTCACGCGTTCCTCGGCGGCTCCTGGTGCGGCGCCCGCGGCGCGCAGCAGCCGGTTCACGGCCTCGGCGACGGCCTGGGCCCGTACGGCCCCTTCTTCCGCGGCCACGCCGCCGGCCTCACCGGCCAGGCCGTCCCCTGTCCCGTACTCCGGGCCCTGGGCGCGCACCTGCCGGACGACGTCCGCGTACGCCCACGCGTTGAGGGTGATATTGAGGAAGCCGGGGCCCGCGATCTCGACCAGCGCGATGCCGGGCTCGGCGCTGAGCCGCCTGCTGAGGATCTCGGCGACCTGTCGCGGCGGGCGCCCCGCGGCTCCCGCGAGCTGCAACGCCACGTTCGTTGCGTAGTCCCCGCACCCCGGCCGCGGGGGCCGCTGCACCACGACCCGCTCCGGCACCTCCACCCCCAGCTCCCCCGCCGCGACGGCACGGCGCACCGTACTCAGCACGGTGCGGGACAGCTCAGCGGGGGTCACGCGGCAAAGCCTAGGCGAGGGGGTGGGCCCCGGGGCGACCGGGTTTTCCCAGGGGGCCGCGGCCGCGGCTTTGCGGGGGGGCGGGGGGCGTCTTTCGACGCGGGGGGCAGCGCGGGGGCCGCACGGGCCTTGTGGGGCGGGGCGGGCAGGTGCGGGTGCGGCTCTGGCTCTACGCGGGGACAGGTGCCACCGCGCGAAGCGGCGTTATGGGGGCGGGGCGGGGCGGGCGCGGCACTCGCCCCCTACGGAACGGGGCCCTACCGAACGGGCTCGGGTACGGTCCCCCAGGCCTGCTCAGGCACCGGGCTTACGCGGAACCGGGGGCGGAAGCCGTCTGCCCGCGGGGCTCGGGCGGCACGGGGCCGCGCCGAACCAGCCCACGTACGGTCTCCACGAGGTCGGCGGGCTCGAAGGGCTTCGCGACATACGCGTCCACCCCGCCCGTCCCCTCCGGCAGGGACCCGGCGCTCACCATGACGATGCCCACGCGCCGCGTCTCCGGATCCGGGTCCGCCCGCAGCCGCGCCGCCGTCCGTACCCCGTCCAGCCGCGGCATGACCACATCCAGCGTCACCACATCCGGCCGCACACTGTGCACGATCTCCAGGCACTCGGCACCATCAGCCGCGGTCACGACCTCGAAGCCCTCCAGCTCCAGGTTGACCCTGATCAGTTGCCGGATCACCTTGTTGTCATCCACAACAAGCACCCGGCCGGACGCACCCGCCACACCTCGAAGAGTAGGCGTGCCCCTCTCGATGCGTCCGCGTTTTGCCCATTTCTTCCCCGCCACGGGTGAACCCCCCTCCCCCCAGCACCCCCCGCCTCCCCTCCCCCACCCAAACCCTGTCCGGCCCACCTCCCCCAACCTGCTAATGTTCTTCCCGTCGCCCCCGTAGCTCAGGGGATAGAGCAACGGCCTCCGGAGCCGTGTGCGCAGGTTCGAATCCTGCCGGGGGCACTTCGTGAATTCTCACGTGAGTGCTTTGTGAACCCCGCAACCAGCGGAAACGCTGGCGGCGGGGTTTCTGCTTGTCGTGGTGGCTGCGCAGCCGAAAGCCACCGAACGCAGCCTCATGTCAGTGATCACGTTGTAATAGCGTGTTGATCTTGAACGGTGTTTCGGCACGTCAACCGGTCATTCCGGCACAACGAGGCGAGCCCCGAATTTCTCCGGGGCTCGCACCATCCACGCCAGTCGACTGGCGTGGATCGTCACTCATCCGTTCGCTTCGCCCCCTCTCCAAGCCCTCGCATGATCCGGTCGTTCATCTCGGCTTCCTGGCCGTCGATGCACTTCGCGTAAATCTTCAGGAGCACGTCCACCGAGTGACCCGCGCGGGCGGCGACCTCCGGTGCAGGGACTCCGGAGTTGAGCCACTGGGAGACGCCCGCGTGGCGCAGCGCCGGTCCCGGCCGGGCGGCAAAGGAACCGGAATCAGTGAGCCGGCCGCCGTACGGCTTCGGACACGCAGGGTCTTCTCCGCTGCTACTGCGGACGAAGGGTAGGAGCAACGCCCTCCGCCATCTCATGGGCCAGTCCGGCACTGATCAGCCGAGCCAGGATCTCGGCCGCCTCCGGCCTGACGACTCCGATGCAGACCAGACCATCACCGGATACGTTCACGTCCGGTCTGAGACCCGGAAAATCGGAGGCCAGGCCGAGAAAGCTCAGTTCGCGCGCCAACTCGTCGGCGCCGCGCTTGGCGGCAGCCCATCCACGGACGTAGGGAACTCCAGGCGTGAGCCTTTCGGCGCGCTCGGCGCACACTCCGCGAGGGTCGGTCATGCCTCGTTCCTCCGTTCCTCAGAACCTTCCGGGGGATCGAAGGACGTTCCAGCGCAGGGGATTTCGTATCCTGACGCCACCGCCCGACGCACAAGACCGGCAAGGCGTTCGGCGGTTTCCGGCGAGATGCGGCCGAGGTCGATGAAGCCGTGGCCGAAGGCATTCATGTCGGCGCGGAGGAAGGGGAAGTCCCGTTCCATGCCAAGGACGACCAGCACGCGGCGGAGGGAAGTCACGGCATCGCGGGCCGCGTACCACTCGTGGCTGTCGATCGGCGACCAGAGGGCCGCGTCACGCTCCTGTCGCCCGTCACTCGGCATCGGCTGTCTCCTGGCCGTACTTTTCAGCGCGGGCGAGAAGTTTGGCGGAGGCGGCGAGCATCACGGCCAGGGCGACGGTTTGCAGCGGCGAGCCGTGCTGGGAGTGGGTGGGTGCGTTCAGCCACTCGAACCGGTCGCCGGTCAAGGCCATGGGGCCGGGGACGACGACGTACGAACCTTCGCCGAGGATGCGGTAGTCGGGCGGAGTCGAGGTCTCACGGGACAGTGAGTCCGCGAAGCGCGGGCCGGACTCGGGCGGGAGGAAGAAGCCCATACGGCTCGCGCCGCGGTCGACCATCACCGCGCCGACCGGCATTCCGCGCCGGCGGAGTTGGTCGAAGGTTTCCATCCCCGTTTGTTGATCGACGGCCAAGACGTCGAAAAGCGCCCCGGTGGCGACGAGTTGGGGCTGCCGTGGGTCGTCGAGCCACAGCATGCGGCACTGCGTCGGGTCCTCCGACGCCAAGCTCAGCCATTCGATTCCCCGGCGTGTCATCATCTGCACGCGCCATCACCCCAAAGCGTCCGGCCACGGACTGTCCGCCACCGCCACCAGCGTCGAACCGCGCCCCCTGAGCTGGGCAGATGACGACAGATGACGTGAGGTGACGAGCAGGAGCAGTACGCGTCATCCGCCGTCCCCCCGCCGGTCCCTCAGTCTGCGGCGAGATCAAGCGCGTAACGCATCGATCACGTAAGGTGATGAGTCAGCCACTAATCGCGCGACGCAGCGAAGAGGCCGGGTGGGATACGTGATCGGCGAAGACGGCGCCCAGATCCGGGCAGCGCGAAAGCAACGAGGATGGGGCCAACTGAGGCTCGTCAACGAGCTGCGTCGGGCTGCGCACCAGCGTGGAAGCGCACTTCCTACGGACGCCAGCGTGAAGCGTCGCATTGCGAGTTGGGAGAACGGGCACAGCCAGCCCGACGACTTCTACGGTCCGCTCCTTTGCGAGGCGCTCGGCGTCACCGGAACCGAATTGGGGCTCCGGCCGAGCGCGGTCGACGGTGAGCCCCAACTCCTCGAAGCCCGCTATCCGCCGACGCCGGACGCGGCGGTCTCGGCCGTTGACCGCCTGTGGCGAGCCGATCTGAACGGCTACGAGCCGCTGTTGACCTCAGAGCCATCCGAACATGCCTGGAGCGACGCGTCGTTACGGTGGCTGGTCGCGCCCGAGCCGGCGCCGACGCAGGCCGCCGACCGTACGAGTTCGCGCGTCGGTCTGGCGGACGTAGCCATGGTAAAGGCCACCAGCGATACGTTCGCCTCGCTGGACGACCAGTTTGGGGGCGAGCACGCCCGGCATGCGGTGATCCAGTACCTCAGCCGCGATGTAGCGCCGCTGCTCGGCGGCCGGTACACCGAGGGCGTTGGTCGCGCACTGTTCTCCACGGTCGCCGAAGCGACGCTCCTTGCCGGGTGGATGTCGTACGACGCCTGCCACCACGGACTCGCTCAGCGGTATTTCCTGCAAGCGCTTCGCTTCGCACAGGACGGCGGCGACCGCCGGCTCGCGGGCAGCATCCTGTCGGCGATGAGCCACCAGGCCACGTTCCTCGGCCGCCATACGGAGGCGGCGACACTTGCCCGTGCGGCACGTATGGGCATCTCGGGCGTGGCCACGCCCACGCTCGTGGCGCAGTTCCACGCGATGGAGGCACGGGCCCTGGCCCGGACCGGCGACAAGCGCGGCTGCGAACAAGCCCTCGCCGAGGCGGCGCGCTTCCTGGACCGCCGCAACTCCGGCGACGAGCCGGAGTGGATCACCTATTTCGATGACGCCGAACTCGCCGCCGAGGCCGCGCACTGCTTCCGCGACGTCAACAGCGGCCGCCAGGCCGTCGAACACGCTGGGAACGCGATGAGCGGCAGCCACGTACGGTCGGACTTCTTCGTGACGATGGTGCTCGCCGACGCGCATCTCCGGGCGGGCGACGTCGAGGAGGCGTGCCGGGTGGCCCTGGACGCGCTGGACCTGGGCGAGCAGCTACGGTCCGCCCGGTGCGTCAGTTACCTACGCGAGTTTCGTGCCGCGCTGACCCCGCATGGCACGACCACCGCTGTGCGTGAGCTGCACGAACAGGCGGCAGACCACCGGCTATGGCTGGCGACCGGCCGCGAAAGTGCGTAGGAGTGCGTAGTCAGAAGGGACGCCAATCACGGCGTGTGGCGCCTGTGCGGATCGCTTTCACGCGGCGGGCGAACTCCTCGGCCGCTCGCGGCTCGGCTGCGGCCTTCCCACCCATCCAGAGCGTCATCATCAGCTCGCGCAGGTCGGCGAGGACCGGATAGCCGGGCCAGTTCATGACGTCGAAGCCGTAGTGGTGGACGAACGACTCGTACTGCTCCCGCGTGTGCCACCCGTACCGGTCGTAGTAAATCGCGGTGAGGATCAGGTCCCACTCCCGCGGGGCCAGCACGAAGCCGTCGAGGTCGATGAGGACCGCCTGCCCGGAGCGGGCGCGGAGCACGTTGCCGATGTTCGCGTCGCCGTGGATGACGCCGAAGGGCAGAACGAAGTCGAGCCGACCGTAGTCCTTCTCCAACTGGTCGGCCAACTCAGCGAGGAACGCCTCGTCTTCCGGGTGGACGCCGTCACCGAGACCATTCAGCGAGGCCCGCACCTTCGCCATCGGATCGAAGTACGGCAGCCCCAGCGACTCCGGCTCCTCCAACCAGTGAAGCCGCTTCAACAGGTCGGCCAGCTCGGTCACGGTCGCGTACTCTTCCGCGTCCTGGACGCTTTCCCAGAACGTGACCACACGCCCGTCGACCACCGCTGGCTGCGACACCCCCGCCAGCACGCGGTTCGCCGGGAAGTCCTCCGCACCCAGCCATCGGGCTACCCGTACGGCACGCTCCATCTCTGCCAGCGCATCGGGATCGGCAGCGATACGTACGATCACCGGCCGGTCGGCAAGGGCGTACACCGCGTTGGAGCCGAGCCTCAGCAACCGGGCACCGGTCGAGTCCAGGCCGATCGACGCGCATGCCTCACGCAACACGGCGAGGGTCGTCTCGGCCGTGAACTCCACAGCTCCACTACCTGTTTGACCGTCGCCAGCCGCACCAGACACCATGCGACTGACGATACGGGTGTACGGGGACCCCTACAGGCCCTCACGTCATAGGGACGTGATGATCTTCCCCACGGCAAGCGACAGCCACGGCTCCTGCTCAGCTCGGATGCGGACTGCGGCGGCCGTTTGCCGGCGATCGCAGGTCACGACGGGTCGGTGAACGTCTTTCCAGGCCAAGGGGAGAAGGCTTTCGACTGGTCGAGGCGGAACAGGGGACCGGGATTCTCGGGTGCCCAGCCACGTGTGAGGGCAGCGCGCACAGCCGAGGCGACATCTGATTGGAGCACCGGGCTTCCCGCCGAATGGACCACGTTCCGCATGTGCCGTTGATCTGTTCTGACGGTGAGAACTGCGCCGGATCGATCAGCACGTTCGACCGCGTATGTGCAAGGCGCCCAGCCGATGAGCTGGTCGTACGTCGGCCTGCGCCGCAGCCGCCACCGGTAGGTCACGCCATCGACCACAATCCGTCGTGATCCCTTTTTCGCCAATGTCATACGCACCCCACCTCAGCAGCGCAGATGCTATCTGTTCACGCTCAATCGCCGCGAATGGATTCGGCGAAAGCTGACGGGGACACCGGCGCCTGCCATAGCCCCCCACCAGGACGAACCACGCCGGCGCGACGATGTTGCCGTACCTGCATTTGAACAGGCGGCCGTCGTCGGCCGTACCGAACATGCGGGATCGGCACGGCCTCCGCGTGGGGCCGCTCCAGTTGTGCACCTCGCCGGAGTGCGTTCACGCGTGGCCGAGGGAGGGGCGGGCGGCGGGGTCAGGCGGAGACGGGGTAGAGGAACCAGCGGGACTCGTCGTCGGTGCCGCAGGTGGCGATCATGAGGCGGCGGTCGGAGCCGCCGGGGCTGACGTTGCCGGGGCGGATGCAGAGGTTGCCGCTGATGTAGCTGCGGATGTGGACGGCACTGTTGCCGACGGGTTCGAGCCACCAGAGCTGGTTGTCGGCGAGGGTGCCGTCGCAGTCGGCCTCGTTGAGGGTGGTGCCGGCGGGCTGGGGGCCGCGGTTGGGCATGTCGAGGCAGAGATCGTCCTTGGCGTTGACGAAGAGGACGAGGTCGGTGCCGCCCGGGCCCTTGCCGACGGGCTGGACGCGCATGTTCCAGATCTGGTTGTCGTTGCTGGTGCCGTCGCACTTGTGGGTGTTGACGGACCCGCCGGCCTTGCCCGCGCCGAAGTAGGGGATGTCGGCGCACAGCGCCGTCGCGGCGTTCAGGAGCAGCGCGGTGGAGGGGTAGACGGCGATGGTCGGCGTGGGAGTGGCGGTCGCCTTCTTGGACCGCTTCGGCGAAGGCGTCGGCGAGTGGGTGGTGTGGACCGGCGCCTTGGGCGTGGCGGAATGCGACGGCTTCGGCGTCGGCTTCTTCGCGGTCGGGCTGACGGAGCCGGTGGGGAGGTGGGCGAACCGGTCCGCCGCCTTGGTCTGCGCGGCCGTGAGCTCCTTCGCGTCCTGGTCGGCCTGGTGGCCGCGCCATGCGCCGATCCCCATGGTGGCGCCCGCGGCGAGCGCCAGTACGGCCGTGGCGCCCGCGACCCTGGAGCCGAGCCGGGAACGCTCCCCCGGCTGACGGGCACTGCTCGTGAGCACCTCGACGAACCGTGCCCGCCGCCGCCGCTTCGCCTCGTCCTGATCGGTGTCGCTCAACGCCCGTACCCCACTCGCCAAGAGTCCAACAAAGAGATGCCCATCGCTCAGACGCACATGAAGGCCCTCAGGTCACACCCGGCCAGTCAAGCACCAGGACCGAGGCCAACGGCCGCCCCCGAAACCGGATGGGCACGGAATGGGCACGACATGAGCAGAAGGACCGGCGGGACGGCGCCGCCCGGCCCGGTGCGGCGTCCACCGGCCGCGTGCCGTGCGCGGCCGTGCCCGTACCGCTTGGTGCCCGGAGCCCCCCGCTCCTCTTGCGCACCACGAATATCACACGGCACGTGACCCCCGCTACGGCGGTTCCTCTCGCGGATCCGGTGCCGGTGCCGCGGTTCCTCTCGCGGATCCGGTGCCGGTGCGGGCACCGGATCCGCCGAGGTGTCTGGGGCGATCGGCCCTCTCGCCCTCACCGCCTCGTGGCCGGGCGCGGTTCGGAGCCGAAGAAGACCTCGGGCGCCGGTTCCCCGCCGGAGGCGCCCCGGTGCCGCGGGCCGCTGGACGTGCCGAAGCCGAATCGCAGCGGCGCGGACGGGGGCGAGGACGGGACGGTGGCCGCCACGTGCCGGTCGGGTGCCGAGGGCACCGGGGCCTGCGCCTGGGCCAACCCCTGTGCCGACAGCGGCTGTACGGGCGGTACGGGCCGCTGCTCCGGTACGGCGTCGACGGGCTCGGTCGCCGCCCACCGCGCGGTGTACGGAGCGGGGTCCGTCTGCTGGAAGAGCAGGACGGGGCGGCCGTCGTCCGGTCCTGTCATCCAGGGGGTTCCGTCCGGCGTCAGTACGGTGACCCGGAGCCCGAGCACGGGTGCGGCCACCGCGAGCACGAGCCAGTCCGCGTCATCGGACCCGGTCCCCGTACGTACGGCTTCGACGGCCGCTTCCTCGGAGCCGACGAGCGGCGCCGTCCGTCCAGGGGCGGTCAGACCCGTGAGCGCCGGCCACAACCGCCGTTCCCCCGGCGGCCGTTGCGCGTCGGCTACGAGCGCGTCGGCCAGGGCGTCCCGCAACTCCTGCGACCCGGCGGGCCGTCCGTGCCCCACGAGCCGTCCGCTCTCCACCGGCGCGACGGCGGTCAACGCGTGTGTCACCGCGTCCCCTTGGTCGAGGATGTACAGCGGTGCCAGCCCGCGCTCGGCCAGCCCGTCCTCCTGCGAGCGTGCGGGGGAAGGGAGTTCGGGGGACGGGAATTCGGGGGACGGGAGTTCGGGGGCGGCGTGCGACGGACGTACGGCCACGGGCGTCGCCGGTACCGCCGGTGCCACGGCTTCGACCGGTACCGGACGGGACACGGGCGGCTGTTCCGTGACAGGAGCCTCGTACGTGACAGGGACCTCGCCCGCCGCCGGGGCCTGATCCGTAGCAGGCTCCTTGCCCTTCCCCGGCGGGACGTCCGCGCCCGCCCGCACGCGCGGCGCCGCGGAAGAGGTGCCGGTACGAGGCGTCACGGGAACGTGGACCGCCTCGTCTCCCGGCAGGGCCGGCACCATGTGCAGGCCGTCGTCGGAGAGCACCGGCACGTACGCGGCCGCGGACGGATCGAGCTCGTCCCATACCTCGGCGACCTGCTCGATGTTCCCGACCTCGCCGATCCAGCCGCTGTCCCCGTACATGATCACGCCGGTCGGGGTGTGGATGAAGTCGTCCCCGAAGCTGACCCAGCCACCCGGAGACAGGACAGTGCCGTCCGGCAGCCTGATCCAGCCGCCCGGATCGACCTCGTACCCCAACGGCCGTGACGACGAAGGCGTGTCGGCCGGAGGCAGCGGCAGGTCGAACACCGCGAACTCGCCGGGCCCGTCGGCCGTACGCGGACCCGCCGCAGGAGCAGGAACCCGCGCCAGACCCGTATCGGAGCGCGGCTCCATCAGCGTGACCACACGCCCGATGCCCCACTGCTCCCGGATCGGATCGATCCCCGTGTCCGGCGAACCGCCCCGCGCTCCCCACCGGTTGCCCGGCAGATCCCAGGAGCCACTCGGCCGCCCCGCCGCACTTCCCGGCCGACCCGACGACCCGCTCGGTCGGCTCGACGACCCGCTCGGTCGACCCGAAGTCCCGCTCGGACGGTCCCAAGACCCGCTCGGACGGTCCCAAGACCCGCTGGGCCGGCTCGAAGACCCGCTGGGCTGTCCCGACATACCGCTCGGCTGCCGCGACAGCCCGCTCGGCCGCCCCGAGGACACGCTGGACCGGCGCGACAGACCGCCCGGCTGGCTCAAGGACACGCTCGGCCGCCGCGACGAACCTCCCGGCCGGCTCGAAGGCCCTCCCGGCCGACCTGACGAACCGCCAATCGGCCGGTTCGAGCCCGGCATTCGAGGGTGCCTGTGCGCGAAGTAGACGTCCCAAGCGTGCCCGGGCGGATACATGTTCCGGACGGGCGACGGCATCGCGAGGTCCTGGTACATGTTGTACAAGCCCTCGTACTGACTGGCCGCGACAGGCGTGCCGGTGAAGTCCATGATGTTGAGGATCGCGCCCGTGTCGATCTGGCTGAGACCGACGTTCAGGTAGTCCACCCCGTCGTGCGGGAGCGGAACGGCCCTCGGGGTGATCGACGGCGCGTTGCGCGGACCGACCAGGAACGGGAAGGGGAATGCGGGGTCTCCGGCGAAGATCGGAGTCGCGTTCACCTCCCACGGGTCGAGCAGGACGATGTTACGAGGCCGCTCGGGATAGCCGACCGCGATGAACACGTGGTCGGTGTACGGCGCGATGGCGTGCAACGGGTGTTCGCCCGGGTGGAGGTTGAGCGGCACGTGCCAGATCCGCATCCCCGGGGGCAGCTGCCTCCGGTTCAGGAGGACGTAGGTCAGGGCCGCGTGCTCACCGCAGTTGCCGGTGTTGACGAGAGACGCCTGGGCCGCGCTCTGCCCCAACGACTCCTGGATATTGCGGGGTTGAACGCGAGGAACCTGACGGGCCAGGTGGTTGCGCACCAGGAGCGCCCCGCCCGTCGCCGCGACCGAGGACGCCTGATTCGACTGGCCCCCGTGCAGGATCTCGCGTACGCCGGCGAAGATCTCATGGCCGAGGTCCATCAGCCACAGCTCGTTCTGCAAAGGCTCCGACGGGAGCATGTCGGGCGGAAGGGGGTCACCCATCCCCACCCGCCGTCCGCCGCGACTCGCCGCCTCGGCCGCGTCCCGCTGCGCGTAGTAGTTGGTGTGCCACTGCACGGACTGACGGTTGAGCTGCTCGATGGCGAACCACTGCTCGGGCGCCATGCCGGGCGGCGGAGCCGTCGCGGTCGGTACGTAGAAGGGGGCGGGCTGCCAGCTCGGCAGACGGGGCGAGGGCGGCGCGTCCGCCATCACCACGTCCTCCGGCTCGAAGGAGCGCGAAGGCGGCCGACTGGGCCCCGCCGACGGCGGATACGGCTGCCTGCTCGACCCCGCGGTCGGCGGGTACGGCGGCCGACTCGACCCCGCGGAGGGCGGGTACGGCGGCCGACTGGACCCCGCGGAGGGCGGATACGGCTGTCGGCTCGATCCGGCGGACGGCGGATACTGCTGCCTGCTCGATCCCGACGAGGGGTACTGCTGCCTGCTCGGCTCGGCGAAGGAGGACTCCCTGCTCGGTCGGCGGGTGAACCCGGAGGAGGGGTAGGACAACACGCCCGTCCGGGCGATCGACCCGGAAGAGGGATAGGACCGGCGGCTCGACCGGCGACCGGATGACGACACCGGCGGCCTGCTCTCCTCCCTCGGATCGGAGTAGACGGAGGTCCTGGAATACCCTCCCGAACCCGAATACGACGATGACCCGCCCGGGAGCGACATCGGACGACCGGTCACGATCATCTGCGCGATGGCCTGGCCACGCGGCCGCAGCGGCATACGCTGCCGCCAGTCGGGCAACTGCGCGTGCAGCTCCGGCACATCGGCCACCGTCACCGGCGGATGCGTCGCGTCCAGCCGGTGCAGCTCCGTGTTGATGTCCTGGGCCAGGACCACCTGGTCGAATTCACTCAGGTCGGAACCGTGGCCGGACGTCCCCTGCGCCGGAGGCGACGGCGCGGCGGACGGCGTCGCCACCATCGGCCGGGCGACGGGCGCCCAGGCCGCCGCGGGCGTCTCGTCCCAGCCGGAAGTCCCCTCCGTCGCGCGCTCCTTGCCCTTGGCGGACGGACCCGGTGAACCGGATGTGCCCGCCGTGCCCGATGCGCCGGTCGGCACGGGGCCACGGGGCCGCGGCGTCTCGGAGCCGGGGGGCGCGATCGGGGCCGCCGCGTGCGTCTCCGAGTCGGTACGGGGCCGCAGCGGGATGTGCACCGCCTGGTCGCCGGGGTGTACCGGCACCATGTGCAGGCCGTCGCCGGAGGGCACCGGCAGGTGAGGGGCCGCGGACGGGTCGAAGTGGTGCCACGTCTCGGCGATCTGCTCGATGTTGCCGACCTCGCCGATCCAGCCGCTGTCGCCGTGCATGATCACGCCGGTCGGGGTGTGGATGAAGTCGTCCCCGAAGCTGACCCAGCCATGAGGTGACAGCACGGTGCCGTCCGGCAGCCTGATCCAGCCGCCCGGATCGACCTCGTACCCCAACGGCCGTGACGACGAAGGCGTGTCGGCCGGAGGAAGCGGCAGGTCGAACACCACGAACTCACCAGGTCGACCGGTCGTACGCGGACCGGTCTCCGGGGCAGGACCGCGCACCAGACCCGTGTCGGAGCGCGGCTCCGCCAGCGTGACGACCCGCCCGATGCCCCACTGCTCCCGGATCGGATCGATCCCCGTGTCCGGCGAACCGCCCAACGTACGGGCCGGCCCACCCGGCTGATCCCACGGCATGCTCGGCCGACGCGACGAGCCGCTCGGCCGCCGTGAAGAACCGCTGGGCTGACGCGACATGCCGCTCGGCTGACGTGGTGAGCCGCTGGACTGACGCGAAGAACCGCTCGGCTGACGCGACATGCCGCTCGGCTGACGCGACGGCCCGGCCGGTCGACCCGAAGAGCTGCTCGGCCGACTCGACGAACCGCTCGGCCGGATCAGGCCCGACGGCTGCCCCGACGGACCACCCGGCCGGATCAAGCCCGACGGCTGCCCCGACGAACCACCCGGCCGGATCAAGCCGGGCTGCTGGGGGTGCCGGTGCGCGAAATAGGCGTCCCACGCGGGCCCGGCCGGATACATGTTCCGGACGGGCGCCGGCATGGCGAAGTCCTGATACATGTTGTACACCCCCCGGTACTGGCTGGCGGGGAGAGGCGTACCGGTGAAATCCATGATGTCGTGGACTTCGTGCCCGATCTGACGATGGCCGATGGCCAGGTAGTCGATTCCGTCATTCGGCAGAAGAATGGCCCGCGGGTTGATCGACGGCGCATTGCGCGGACCGACCAGGAACGGGAAGCGGAAAGCGGGGTCCCCGGCGAAAATCGGAGTCGCGTTCACCTCCCACGGGTCGAGCATGACGATGTTACGAGGCCGCTCGGGATAGCCGACCGCGATGAACACATGGTCGGTGTACGGGGCGACGGGGTTGTCGCCGCGTTCACCCCAGTGCAGATTCAGAGGCACGTGCCAGATACGCATGCCGTCGGGCAGCCTGTGCCGGTTCACGAGCGTGTAGGTCAAGGCCGCGTGCTCACCGCAGTTGCCCGTGCCGGTGATGGATGCCGTGGCCGCGCTCTGCCCCAGTTGTTCCATGGTATTTCTGGGTTGCTCCCGGGGAGCGACCTGCCGGGCCAGGGAAAGGCGAATCTGGAGCGCCCCGCCCGTCGCCGCGACCGAGGACGCCTGATTCGACTGACCCCCGTGGAGAATGCGGCGTACGTCGGCGAAGACCTCATGACCGAAGTTCAGCAACTCGATCTCACGCGGCAGCGGCTCGAACGGCAATGTGTCGTGCGGAGAGACCGGAATTCCCTGATTCCGCAGGTTCTGGCGGATCGCCTCCTCTTGAAGGCCCATCCGCCGGTAGTAATCGGTGTGCCAACGCTCGGAGATCCGCTGGGCCTCCAGGATGTCGTGCCAATGGCCGTCGGAGATGCCGTGGGGCCGGACCGTCGCGGTCGGCGCGTAGAAGGGGGCGTACTGCCGGGGCGGCGCGTGGGGCGGGCGCGGCGTAAGGATGGGGGGCGGCGCGTCCGTCATCTCCACATCCCTGATGTCAGAGGCGGGGGTGCGCGGTCGGCTCGAACTCGGCGGCGGGTACGGCTGTCGGCTCGATCCCGACGGCGGCGGGGCGTACGACTGCCCGCGCGACCCAGAGCTGCTGGGCTGCCTCCTCGGCGCGGGGGCGGGCGGCCCGACCGGTCGGCGGCCGAGCCCGGAGGAGGGGTAGGACAGCAGGCCAGGCCGCTGGACCGACCCGGGGGAAGGATAGGACCGCCGGCTCGACCGGCGCCCGGAGGACGAGACCGGCAGCCTGCTCTGCTCCCTCGGGTCGGTGAAGACGGACGTCCTGGAATATCCTCCCGAACCCGAATGCGAGGACCCGCCGGGGAGCGACAGCGGCTTGCCCGTCACCATCGTCTGCGCGATCGCCTCACCGCGTGGCCGCAACGGCATGCGCCGCCGCCAGTCGGGCAGTTGGGCGTGCAGCTCGTCCACGTCCCCGGGGCGGACCGGAGGGCGGCGTGGATCGAGCCGGTGCAATTCGCGGTTGATCTCGTGCGCCAGGATCACCTTGTCGAATTCGCTCAGGCCGGGACCGTGGCCCGATCCGTCCTGCTCATGCGGCTGTTCGCCCGGCGGCACGTGCTCCGAGGGCGGAGCCTCTTCCGACGCGGGCTCCTTGCCTTTGCCCTTGCCCTCGTCGGTCGCGGGCTCCTTGCCCTTGCCCCCGTCCGTGGCGGGCTCTTTGCCTTTGCCCTTGCCCCCGTCCGTCGCGGGCTCCTTGCCCTTGCCCTTGTCCGACGAGGCGGGGGCCGGCTCGGTGGTGGTCTCCGACGTCGACTTGCCGCTCTGGGGCTGCTTGCCCTCCTTGCCGGAGGGCGCGGGCGACTTGGGCTCGGGGGCCACCGTGGTCGGCGGGGCCTCCTTCGTGTGCGGTGCGGCGGCCGGGGGTTCCTTGCCGACCGGCGGTACGGTCTGGCCGCCGTCGGGCCGACTGCCCTTTCCGGAACCGGAGTCCTTACCGGAACCGGGCCCGTGCGGCGGCGGCGCCGTCTCGATCTGCGTGTGGCTGCTGCTGCCCTGGTTGGACCGCAGATTGCCGGGGCCGTCGCCCGAACTCCCGCTGCCGGAGTTCGACCGGCCGCCCGGTACGTCGTCGAGCGTCGCCGGACCGTCGTAACCGGGACCCTTACGCGTCGGCTGCTTCGGCGCGGGCGGCAGCTTCGGTCCGCCCCCGTGCGAGCCGTCGCCCCGGTTGCCTGAACCGGGCGGCTTCCACAGGCCGTTCGGGTCCGGGATGCCGCCGCCCAGGCGGTGTCCCGGATTCTCCATCGGATCGGAGCTGACAGGCTTGGACGACGTCCCGGATGACGTCCCGGATGACGTCCCGGACGATCCGCCCCGACCCGGCTCCTTCCAGCCCGAATCCGGCGCGGGCTTTGCGCCGCCCAGCGTCCGGCCGGGGTTCGCCATCGGGTCGGAGTGCAACTGCGACCCGCCGGAACCCTGCGGCTTCGTCTCCGGCGCGGGGAACGGATTCTCACCCGGACCACCCAACCGACGCCCCGGATTGTCCATCGGATTCGGACTCAACGGCACCGGCGACGACTCAGAAGAACCACCCGAACGCGGCTCCGTGCCCGGCACCGGCTTCCCATCGCCCAGCGTCCGGCCGGGATTCGCCATCGGGTCGGAGTGCAACTCCGGGCCGCCGGAACCCTGCGGCTTCGTCTCCGGCGCGGGGAAGGGATTCTCACCCGGACCACCCAACCGACGCCCCGGATTGTCCATCGGATTCGGACTCAACGGCACCGGCGACGACTCGGAAGAACCACCCGAACGCGGCTCCCTGGCCGGCACCGGCTTCCCGTCGCCCAGCGTCCGGCCGGGATTCGCCATCGGGTCGGGGCCGGTGCCGCTCGAAGCCGGGGGCTTCGATGTCCCGCCCTCGGAGGTCCCGCCCTGGGAATTCCCGCCCTGGGAATTCCCTCCCTGCGGATTTCCGCTCTGGTGGTTGCCTCCCTGCGGGTTCCCGCCCTGGGAATTCCCTCCCTGCGGGTTCCCGCCCTCCTTGCCGGAGGGCACCGGCGGTTTGGGCGCGGGGGCCACCGGGGTCGGCGGAGCCTCGCCCGGAGGCCGTGCGGTCTCCGCCGTCTCCTTCCGGGGCGGCGGCGCGCTCTGGCCGCCCTCGGAGTGACTGCCCCTGCCGGAGCCGGAGTTCGTGCCGGAACCGGGCTCGTGCGGTGTCGGCGCGGTCTCGATCTGCGTGTGGCTGCTGTTGCCCTGGTTGGACCGCAGATTGCCGCCACCGCCCGAGCCCGCCGCGTCGCCGCCGTTCTGCCGCCCGCCCGGCTTGTCGCCGAGCGTCGCGGGCTGGTCATGGCCGGGACCCGTAGGCGCCGGGGCCTTCGGCGCGGGCGGCGCCGTCGATCCGTTGTCGCGCGGACCACCGCCGCGGTTGCCCGAACCCGGCTCCTTCCAGGGGCTGTTGGGGTCCGGCTTGTCGCCGCCGAGGCGGTGCCCCGGCCCGTCCATCGGATTCGACCCGCCCGGCCCGCCGGGCTTCCCTTCGGTGCCCGATCCGGACGATCCGTCGGAGCGGCCGTGGGAACTGGTCGCCGGATAGTCGTAACCAGGCCCGGTCGGCTGGGCCTTCGACGGACCGTTGTTGCCCGGCGCGTCCGGATTCGGCTCCTTCCAGACGCTGTTGGGGTCCGGCTTGCCACCGCCGAGGCGGTGCCCCGGCCCGTCCATCGGGTTGCCGGAGCCCGACCCGTCGGGACGGCCGTGGGAACTGGTCGCCGGGTAGTCGTAACCGGGCCCGGTCGGCTGCGCCCTGACCGGGCCGCCGCCCTCGGCCTTCGTGCCGGGGCCGGGGAACGGATTCTCGCCGGGACCGCCCAGCCGCCTGCCCGGATTGTCCATCGGGTTGGGGCTCAGCGGCTTGGACGACCCGCCGGGCCCCTTGGACCCGTTGGACCCGCTCGAATCGCCGGAACTCTCGCCGTACGGGCGATCCTTCACGCCGTGCGGGTTGCCGGGCGGAGCGCCCAGCGTCCTGCCCGGGTCCTTCGCACCCCCCGGTGAGCCGTCGCCCTTGCCCGAAGAGCCCGACGACCCGTTCGAACCGCCGTCACCGTACGGGCGGGACTTCACCCCGTGCGGATTGGCGGGCGGCGCGCCCAGCGTCCTGCCGTGATCGGACTCGCCCTTGCCCGACGAACCCGATGAACCAGACGAGCCCGACGAGCCGTTCGAACCCCCGTCGCCGACCGGACGCGTCTTCACCCCGTACGGATTGGCCGGCGGACCGCCCAGCGTCCTGCCGGGGTCCTTCGAACCCCCGGAAGAGTCGCCGCCCTTGGGGGCGGGCGCGCCGACGTCGCTGCTGTGGTGGCCGCCGCCGGGTCCGCTGTTGGTGCCGCTGAACTCGCCGCCGGAGGAGTTCTTGGTGACGATCGGTCCCGAGCCGGGGGCGGGGCCGCCCTTGCCCGATCCGTCGGTGATCGGCGTCGAGTGGCCGCCGCCGCCGATCCGCGACGGGGGCGGACCGATCGGGGACTTCCCGCCGCCGCCACCGCCGCCGCCCAGCGGTTTGCCGCCGATCGGCGTGGGAGGCGGAGGTGAGACGGGCGGCGGGGCGCCGGTCTTGGGGCCGGAGCCCGGCTTTCCCGGACGCGGGGTGTAGTGGAAGGCCCCGAGCCCGCCGCTGATGCCGCCGAAGGCACCGCCGATGCCCAGGCTCCACGCCTCCATGCTCCAGTCGACCTCGTAGTCGGTACCGGCGATGTCCGCGCCGATCTTGCCGACGGCGATGTCGAAGGCGAGGTTGGACGCGGCGCCGATGACGGCGCTGCCGGTGATCTCGATGACCGCGGTGGCCACCGTGCCGATCCGGGCGGCCATCTGGGCCATGATCGGGATCAGCCGGGCCAGCAACTGGCCGATCATGGCGAGCAGTCCGCTGAGCAGCGGGCCGAGGGCGAAGAACACGGCGCCGAGCAGGGCGCCGAGGATGTCGGCCCACATCGCGGCGTTGAGCTTCTTCGCGTACTCCGCCGCGGCCTTGTGCAGTTCGTCGGCGTAGCGGTTGATCGTCTGGCCGATGGTCCAGGCGGTCTCGGCGGCGCTGTCGATGGTCGGGGCGACGCCCTCCTGCCAGGCCAGGCGCGCTTCGTCGCCGGCTTTGCCGGTCATGCCGAGCTCGGCGACGTAGCCGTTGACGGCGACCTTGCGCTCGTGGAGGTCGTCGCCCATCCGGATCCAGGCGTTGCCCAGTTCGTAGATGTCGTCGAGCTTGATGGTGTTGAGTACGGAATCCGCGTCAGCCATGGTCGGGGCCGCTTTCCTCGGGCGTACCGCTGCTACTCGGACGGGTGCTGTTCTCGGGGCCGCCGCCCAGGCGGGTCACCGGTCCCGTGACGTACCGGGCCACGTCGGGCTGCCCGGCGGCGGGTTCGGGGGAACCCGGGTCGTCGCCGTGCCCCGCCACGACACCGGCGGGCACCGGCTCGACGGCGGGACCCGGTACGCGCACCGGCTCGCCGCCTTCGCGAAGGGCCGTTTCGCCAGGGGCCGTTCCGCCAAGGCCCGTTCCGCCAGGGACCCTTCCGCCAGGGACCCTTCCCTCCGGGGCCTCTTCGCTCAGCTCGTCGATGGCGACCTGGACGACGGCGGGGACGGCGGAGCTGCGGCGGATCAGCGTGCCGCGGCCCGGCTGACGCCGGTAGGCGCGCTGGTCGCCGATCAGGACGCCCTCGCGGTGGTCGCCGGACAGCAGCAGCCCGTCGGTGCCGATCTCCTTGAGCTTGCTCAGCAGGGGGTCGGACAGCAGGGCGCGGCTGGCACCGCCGACGCGGCGGGCGAGCACGAGGTGGAAGCCCAACTCGGCGGCCTGGGGAATGAATTCGGCGAGCGCGGCGAGCGGACCGTGGCCCATGGTGCCTGCGGCCAGGTCGTAGTCGTCGGCGACGACGTACAGCTCGGGGCCGTGCCACCAGTCGCGCGCGGCGAGTTGGGTGGCGGTGACGTCGGCGGGGGGCATCCGGGTCCGCAGCGTCTCGGCGAGGGCCTGTGCCTGGGCCGCGACCAGGTCGGCGTTGCCACCGCGGGCGCCGATGTACTCGTCGGGCACGGTGCCCAGCAGGCTGTGCCGGTAGTCGACGACCATGAAGCGCAGGTCGCGCGCGCTGTGCCGGGCGGCCAGGCCGCGCATCCAGGCGCGCAGGAAGGCGGTCTTGCCGGAGCCGGAGTCGCCGAAGACGACGAAGTGCGGGGCGTCGGCGGTCAGGTCGAGGCCGACCGGGCGCTGGTCGGACTCGCGCAGGGCGATGGGCACTTCGCGGGCGCCGAGGGCGGGGCCGTGGCCCTCCCAGCGTTCGGCGGGCGGCAGCGCGGCGGCGGCCGTCAGCTCGCGGACGGTGATCCGCGCGGGCAGCACGCGCAGCGCCGGGGCGGCGGGCCGCCGCCAGCTCTCGGCGAGCCGGGCCACCAGCGCCTGCCCGGCCTCGGCGAGCCCTTCGACGCTGTCGACGGCGTCGAGCCGGGGCAGCGCGATGTGGTGGGTCAGGCCCGCGGCGGCCAGGCCCCGGCCGGGGATGCTCTGGCCGAGCGCGCGGGCGGCGGGGCGGCTGATCTCGGACTCGGTGGGGTCGTTGAGCCGCAGTTCGAGGCGGCCGGGGATGCTGTCGCGCAGGCCGATCCGTACCTCGGCCCAGCGGTTGGCGGTCAGCCAGAGGTGGACGCCGACGCCGAGGCCGCGGGTGGCGATCTCGGTGAGGGTGACGACGGCGTTCTCGTCCGTGGTGTGCAGGGCGGCGAGGTTGTCGACCACCAGCACGACGTCGGCCGACCGTACGCCGTCGGGGACTTCGCCCGAGGCGCGGCGGGCGCGCAGTTCGGCGGCGGACTGGATGCCCAGGTCGCGGAACATCTGCTCGCGCGCGGTGACCAGGCCGGTGATCTCGGCCAGCACCCTGCGGACCCGCTCGTCGTCGCGGCGGCCCGCGATGCCCGCCACGTGCGGTGCGTCGCCGAGGCCGTGCAGCGAGCCGCCGCCCATGTCGATCCCGTAGAACTGGAGCTCGTCGGGGGTGTGGGTGAGCATGGCGCTGAGCATCGCGGTGCGCAGGAAGGTGGACTTGCCGCTCTGCGGGGCGCCGACCAGCGCGATGTGGCCCTGACGGCCCGCCAGGTCCAGTACGAGGGGCTGCTGTTCCTGCCGGGAGGGCACGTCCAGCACGCCGACCGGGAACTTCAGCTCGCCGGAGTACGGCCACAGGGCGCAGCGCAGGCCCAGTTCCGGGTCGGCCTCCGGTTCGCCGAGCAGCGGGTCGAGGGTGAAGCGCGGGGGCAGCGGCGGCAGCCACACCTGGTGGCCTGCGGTGTCCTTGTCTGCCAACCGCTCGACGGCGAGCTGGAGTTCGGTCGAGCCGCCCTCCGGGTCCCAGTCCCAGCCGGGCGTCTCGGTCTCCTCCGCGGCGAGCGGCGCGAGGTCGCCGTGCACGGCGAAGGGCACGGGTTCCAGGGCCGGTCCCGCGCTGTCGGCGTCGTGGTCCTGGTAGGGCGCGGAGACGTACGCGACGCGGAAGCGTTCGTAGACCGACTCGTCCACCTTGAGGTAGGCGGAGCCGGGGATGGCGGGCAGCGTGTACGCGTCGGAGGTGCCGATGACGGCGCGGGACTCGGCGGCGCTGAAGGTGCGCAGGCAGATCCGGTACGACAGGTGGGACTCCAGGCCGCGCAGCCTGCCTTCCTCCAACCGCTGGGTGGCCAGCAGCAGATGCATGCCGAGTGAGCGGCCGACCCGGCCGATCTGCACGAACAGGTCGATGAAATCGGGGCGTTGGGAGAGGAGTTCGCCGAACTCGTCGACGATGATGAGCAGATAGGGCAGCGGCTCCAGCGGCTTGCCGTCGATGTCGGTGGCGCCCGCCGCCTGCCGCAACTGGTATTCGCGGACGGAGTCGACGTTCCCCGCCTCGCGCAGCATCCGCTGCCTGCGCTGCTGTTCGCCGCGCAGCGCGTCGCGCATCCGGTCGACGAGCGCGAGGTCGTCGGCGAGGTTGGTGATCAGGCCGGAGACGTGCGGCAGTTCGGTGACGCCCGCGAAGGTGGCGCCGCCCTTGAAGTCGACCAGGACCAGGGCCAGGTGCTCCGGCGCGTGGGCCATGGCGAGTCCGGTGACCAGGGTGCGCAGCAGTTCGCTCTTGCCGGAGCCGGTGGCGCCGACGATCAGTCCGTGCGGGCCGATGCCGCCCTGCGCGGACTCCTTGAGGTCCAGGGTCAGCGGTTCGCCGGTGCCGGTGACGCCGATGGGGACGGAGAGCAGTTCCCTGTCGTCGGGTGCGCGGCGCAGCGCGGCGGGGTCGAAGTGGGCGATGTCGGGGACGCCGAGCATGTCGGAGAGGGAGACGTGTTCCGACAGGACCTGTTCGCGTTCGCCGGTCAACCGCAGCGGGGCCAGCGAACGGGCGGTGGCCTCCAGGACGCCGGGCGCGACCTCGTCCACGACGGCCTGCTCGACCGTGGCGTGCAGCGCGGCCGTACGGCCTTCCAGCGCGAGGCCGCCGCGCGCGTCCGTGCGGGCGCGTACGTCCACCCGGCCCGGCTCGGAGCCCTCTTCCTCCACCAGGCACACCACGTGCACGCCGAGGTCGGGGCCCGCTTCGGTGAGCAGGTCGGACAGCAGCACCGAGCGGGCCCACGGCGCGTCTGGCTCGTATCCGTCGAGGAAGACCACCACATGGCTGCGGGGCCTGGTGTCGCGCTGGGAGATCAGGCGGGCGTTGCGCTCGGCGCGGGCGGCGACCGCCCGGTCGAGGGTGGCCTGAAGGTGGTCCTGGAGGCCGGCGAGGTCGTCGGCGAGCAGCGGCACGACTTCCTGTTCGCGGCGCTGGGCCTGGTCGGGCTGCTGGGCGTGCGGCAGCCACTTGGCCCAGTCCCAGTCGGAGTTGCCGCCGGTGACGACGGCGATCCGCACGTCGTCGGGGGCGTGCAGTACGGAGAGCTGGAGGAGCAGGGTCTGGGCGAGCTTGCGGGTGCGGTCGCGCGGGCCCAGCAGGCTCACCACGCCCGCGGCGCGCAGGTCGAGCCAGGCGGCCTGGCCGGCGACGGTGCCGTGCGCGCGGACCAGTTCGGCCGCGGCGTGCCGGCAGGGCGTGTCGACGTCGATGGTCGGGTCGTTCTGCCCCGGCATCTGGAGCGCGTCGGCCGCCGCCACCGTGCCGGTGCCGAGCCGCAGGCGCAGGAAGTCGTCGTCGCCCGGGCGGCGTTCCCACACCCGGCGGCGGCGGGTGGCAATCGCCCAGAGCCGGTCCGGGTGCGGGTGCCGCCAGGCGTCGGCGGCGCGCTGGCCGAGCTGGGAGCGCATGACCTGCTTGCGCACCCCGGCCAGGTACTCGAGGTACCGCTCCCGCTGCCGGTACTGGTTGCGGCGGCGGTGGCTGCGCAGTTGCATCCGGACGCCGATGGTGATGCCCACGGAGACCACGACGAAGGCGATGCCCAGCAGGATCATCCACGCCTTGCCGTAGGCGATCATGTACGCGGCCATGCTCATGCTGGACAGCAGGGGCAGCAGGAGCATCAGCCAGCCCGCGGCGCCCTGCGGCTGTGGCCGCTGGGGCAGGCCGGCCAGTTTCGTCCGGCCCTCCGGCATCGGCGGGGGCGTGATGCGGACGGGGCGGTGGAAGGCGATTCGACTCACGATGGCTGCCTAGCGGGCTGTCGGGGCGGTGGGGGCGAGGGGGCGGGGGGCGGTGCGCCGGTCCTAGAACTCCATGGTGACCGCCGTCTTGTTGGGGTCGGTGACCGCGGCGGGCGGCTTGTCGCTGGACTTCCCGTCGTCACTGGTCAAGGCCGTGCGGAACGACTTGAAGGCGTCGGCGATGCCGTCCTCGGCGGTGGTGTAGTTGTACGCGGCCATGCCGACCCCGTCGGCCAGCGCGGACAGAACTCCCTTGTGCGGGTCGTCCTCCGTGCCGAACAGCTCGGTCATGACCGACACCCACTTCTTGTTGACCTCGTCGGCGTCCGAGGCGGCCTGGCCCTGCCAGGCGACGTGCAGTCCCTCCAACTGGCCCCGGATGGTGGTGAGGCTCGACAGGACGGTCTTGCTGAGGGTGACCAGGTCGGTGGCGTCGGACTTCAGGCCCGTCGGGGAGATGTTGAGGACGGAGGTGTCGTAGTCGGCGGTGCCGGAATCGGCCATGACGCGCCTTTCTCGGGAAGCGGATACCGGTGCGGCACCAGCATGCTGACAATTCCTCATATAAGTGGTAAACCTGGCGGTGTCCTGCCGGCCCCATGCTTGGCGAACCGGCCGTGCGGTCGGCGCGAGAGAGACGAGGCAGACGACGTGACCGATCCGATCACCTCGAAATACGACACCACTCCGCTGCCCGATCCGCCCGCGGACGGGTCGGAGACGCCCAACCCCGACCACGACAAGAACCTCGACGGTCTCGTGCCGACCGACAAGGTCATCTGGTCCGCCCCTCCGTCCTTCAACACCGACCCGACGGACAGCGGTTCCGACTCGGGTTCCGGCCCCGACCCGAACTCGTACGAGGCCGCGGCGGACCTGAAGATCGACCTGAGCGCGGTGCGTGTCGCGGAGAAGTCGATGCTCACCGAGGCCCGCGGCGCGGTCGACCGGTACGAGGAGCTGCGCAAGCGGGTCATGGCCGTCAAGGGCCATGTCTTCGGGCAGGGCGCCCAGGACAAGAACGCGGAGGGCGAGGGCCACACCTCGCTCTCGTCCGGGTACGACCCGTCGGTCGGCAAGACGCACGACAACCCGTTCGCCGAGACCGGCGTGAAATTCGGCTCGGACATGAACCCGGCCCAGGACCGCGCCCTGCTCCAGATCGGCTCCACGCTGGAGAAGCTCGGCGAGTACATCGCGCTGCTCAACCACTCGGGGCAGGTGTACGCGCACACCGACCGGGAGTCGCGCTTCCCGCCGCCGCCCGCGGGCTGAACGCGCCGCCGCGTACCGCCCACGCGGTGCGCGGCGGCGGCACTCAGCCATGGGTCCCGCCGTCGCTGAGGTTGTTCAGATTGACGTGCTCGGAGTCGTGGTAGTTGTTGTACGACGTCGTCATCCGCGAGGCGATGTCCTTGAGCAACTCGTCCAGTTCGTGCTGGACCTTGTGGAACCACGTCATCATCGCCGCGAACGACTCGTGCGACGGGCTGGACCAGTCGGCGCCGATCTGCTTCACCTTGGCGTCGATCGAGTTCATGGTGGTGGTGATCGTGCCGGACTCGCGTTTCACCACGCCGATCGCGTCGTTCAGCGCCGCGAGGTCCGCGCGCCACTCTTCCGGGGTCGGTTGGTCCGACATCCGCGGGTCACCTTCCTTTCAGCCGCTCCGAAGTCCTGCGCCGGGGTCCTGTGCCGGTCCTGTGCCGAAGTCCTGTGCCGGGGTCCTGTGCCGGTCCTGTGCCGAAGTCCTGCGCCGGGTCCGCCGCCGTACGGTCCGCCCGCCGGGCAGCGGGGCGTACGTCCGCCCGCGCGGTCAAGCGGCGCCTCCCGGGGGGAGGTCGGCGGGCAGCAGCGTGGTGAGCAACTCCACGTCGGCCGCCGCGAGATCGACGGCGCTCAGGTCGAGTTCGGCCACGCGGTACGCGTGCCGCTCGGTCATCCGCTGGAACACCTGCCGCGCGCTGCGCCCGTTGCCGAACTGCTCGCCGCGCGGGACGGCCGCGAAGTAGTCGTGCAGCGCGGCCGTCGTCTGCGGCGCGAAGGTGTACTCGTGGTCGACGGCCTGGTGCTCCACGATCCGCACCAGCTCCTCCGAGGTGTAGTCGTCGAAGAGCAGGGTGCGGGTGAAGCGCGAGGCCAGGCCCGCGTTGGACTCCAGCAGCCGGTTCATCTCGCTCGGGTATCCGGCGACGATGACCACCACCTCGTCGCGGTGGTCCTCCATCAGCTTCACCAGCGTCGAGATGGCCTCGGAGCCGAAGTCGGTGAACTGCCCCTGCGGCACCAGGGAGTACGCCTCGTCGATGAAGAGCACCCCGCCCAGCGCGCGCCGGAAGACCGCCGTCGTCTTGGGCGCGGTGTGGCCGACGTACTCGCCGACCAGGTCGCCCCGGTCGGCCTCGACCAGGTGTCCGCGTTCGAGCAGGCCGAGGGCGGCGAGGAAGCCGCCGTACAGGCGGGCCACCGTGGTCTTGCCGGTGCCGGGATTGCCCGCGAAGACCAGGTGCCTGCTCAGCGGCGGCGCCGCGAGCCCGGCCTCCTGGCGGACCTTGACCATCTGCATGAGCTTGGTCAGCGTGACCACGTCGCGTTTGACGCTGTCCAGGCCGACCAGGCGGTCCAGCTCCACATGGAGTTCCGCGAGCTTCGCGCGGGCCGCCTCCGCGGTCGACTCGGTCTCCTCTGCGGCCTGTTCGGCCTTCTCCGCGGCCGAGCGGGGCGCTCCGGCGACGGCGGGCACCGCGACACGGCCCTCCTCCCCCGCCGCCGGGGGCGCGAGGGTCGGCAGCAGCGGATCGGTCGCGTCCTGGACCAGGCAGTCCTCGGCCCGCACGTCGGCCTCGTCGTCCCGCAGCAGGTCGGTGTCGGTGCCGTCCACGGTGCAGCGGCGCAGCAGGAAACGCGAGCGGGCACCGGCGTAGACGGCGGGAAAGCGGCTCTTGGTGAGGTGGCAGTCCTCGTACAGGCCCTCGCCGCCCTCCTCGACGAACAGCGCGTTCTTCGCCGCGCCCTCGACGGTGAGGCCGCGTACGCGGGGCCGGGCCCCGGCGCGTACGACGACGCCGCTGCCGCGCGGCTCGCGGACCGCGCCGCCCTCCACGACGGCCGTGCTGCCCTCCTCCAGCAGCAGGCCCGCGGTGCCGCTGCCGGTGACGGTGACGTTCTCCAGCCGGGCGCCGGTGTCCCGGCCGACCCGGACGCCGGTCTCGCCGGAGGCGGTGATCTCGCACTCCGCGAGCAGCGGGCGGTGCGTGGTGTGCAGGTGTACGCCCTCCCGGCCGCCGGACACCCGGCAGCCGCGGACGGCCGCGTCGCCGTCCTGCACGTACACCCCGGCCAGGCCCGCGTCCGTCATCTCGCAGTCGTCCGCGAGGAGTTCGGACCGCTCGGTGACCCGCACGCCGTACTCGGGCGAACCGCTGACGGTGCAGCCCCTGGCGTGCAGGCGGGCCCCGCCGCCGAGGTGCACGCCGGTGTACGCGGTGTCCCGTACGGTGCAGCCGGTCAGTGTCACCTCCGCTTCGGCCACCGCGTACAGGCCGTTGGCGCCGCTGCGGGCGAAGGTGGAGTCGTGCGCGGTGGCCCGGCCCGCCCCGCTGACGGCCAGCGCGGTGTCCTGGCAGTCGACGGCCCGCACGCCGGTCAACTCGGCGGTGGCCTCGGCCGTGACCAGGATCGCGGCGCCGGTGGTGTGGTGCACATGGCAGCCGTCGAGCAGGACGGAGCTGCTGCCGTCGGCCAGTACGCCGGCCCCCTCGGTGCGGAAGATCTCGCAGTCGCGCAGCCGTACGCCCGGGGTGTCGTGGCCCGGGCGGGCGGCGGATCCGGTGGCGGGCGCGGCCGGTTCGGCGTCCTCGGAGTGGGCGAGGGGCCGGTGACCCGCGCCGGAGGCCGCGCGGGTCAGGCGGCCCGCCGTCTCGCGGACCCACACTCCCGCGGCGCCCGTCTCGTGCAGGCGGCAGTCGCGCAGCGCCGCGGTGGCGTGTCCCTCGACCACGACGGCGGTGCCGCCGCTGCCGCGTACGTCGCAGCGGGTCAGCGTCGCGTGCGCGCCGCCCGTGAGCAGGACGCCGCGCCCGCTGGCGCCGTCCACCAGGGCGTCGGTCAGCTCGGCGCGCGCCTCGTCCTCGACCACAAGGCCGTCGCCGACGCAGCCGCCGATGGTCAGATTCTCCAGCGTGGTGCGGCTGGTGCCGGTCAGCCGGACGGCCGCGCCCTCGGCATTCCGTACCGAACAGCCGCTCAGCAGCGGGGCGGCGGTGCCCGCGACCTCGATCCGGCCGCCGGTGATCTCGCAGTCCCGCAGCACCGGTTCGCCCGCGCGCACCAGCAGCGCGGCCTCGCGGGGCACGGCGGACACGAGGGTGAAGCCGCGGATCTCGGCGCGGCCCGCGTGCACGGTGACGGCCGGGCCGCGGACGGCGACCAGCCGTACGGCGCCCTTCGCGACCAGGGTGACATCCTTGTCAAGCAGCAGGCTCTCGCTGTACGTGCCCGCCTGCACGGTGATGACGGCGCCGGTGTCCGCGCTCCGCACGGCCGCCGCGATGGTGCGGTGGCCGCCCCAACTGCCCGGCGCCACGCGCTGGGCGGCGGCCTTCACCGGGCGCTCCCGGGAGTCGCCCGCCGGGTCACGCGGCGGGTCGAGGAGCGGGTCACGGGCCGGACGTGCCGGGTCCCGGGCCGACCGGACGCGGGCCGCTCATACGGCGCCCGCTCGACCACCGGCCGGTCGGTCAACGGCCGTTCTGCCAGAGACCGTTCCCTCACCGGTCGCCCGGTAACCGGCCGTTCCGTCACCGGCCGCCCGGCCAACGGCCGTTCTGCCAGAGGCCGTTCCCTCACCGGCCGCTCGGCCGCGAGTCGCTCGGTCACAGGCCGCTCCCCAGGTCGACCAGCCAGCCGAAGAGGCCGAACACCCCGGCGGCCAGCGGTACGGCGGCCACGAACAGCACGCTGGTGACGGCCGCGGGCCAGGTCGGGCGGTCCGGCTCGACGGGCCGCAGGGCCGCGCCGAAGGCGAGGAACAGTCCGCAGGCGACCAGGACGGCGCCCACGCCGAAGGCGGCCAGCGGGCCCGCGAGTCGCGAGTCGAACGCGTACAGCGGCACCCGTACGGTCAGCGCCACGAGCCCCAGCACCCCGGCGGCCAACTGCGGTACCACCGCGCTCAGTACGCGTACGGTGGCGGCCTGGAGCAGCAGTCCGACGCTGACGCAGCCCGCCAGCACGAGGGCGTAGACGTCGTGGGAGGCGCTGAGGGTGAGCAGGCTCGCCGCGAGGAACACTCCGCTCACCACGCTGAGCAGGGTGAGCAGCGCGTTGCTGCGGTGGACGACGGCGGCCACGGTCCCGTCGTCCAGCGCGGGCGCGCTGACGTCGGGTCCCGAGGGCACGAGCACCGCGATCTGACCCGCGGCCCTGGGCAGCAGCCCCGCGGTCAGGAAGAGCGCCACGGACACGACGGCGGCGGAGCCGGTCAGACCGGCGTGCGAGGCGGTCAGCGCCACGGTGAGCAGCGCGGCCACCAGCGTGAGCAGGTTGAGCACCACGGTGGCGGGCGACGGCAGCGCGACCAGCCCGATCACCGCGCCGAGCACGGCGAAGACGGAGACGAGTACGGGGGTGGCGACCGGGCCGTGCACCGGTCCGTCCAGGCCGACGCAGGCCAGCAGCGGAACGGTGGCGAGCGCGAAGAACTGCCGTACGGCGCGCGGCAGTGGCCAGTTCTTGCGCTCCGCGTACCAGGCGAGCAGCGCCGAGCAGAGCGCGGCGAGCGCGAACAGCGCCGCCCACGGGCCGGCCGGCCGCAGCGCGCCGAGCCAGGCCGCCGCGGCCACCATGAAGACCAGGCCCGCGCCCACGACGCACTGGGCGCGGCGGCGGGAGCTCCACAGGCCGCCGTCGTCCTGGGCGCTGGCGACCTGCTCGTCCAGGTCGGTGACGGTCAACTCGCCCAGTTCCGCCGCCCGCTGGTCGCGCAGGTACAAGGTGGCGCCGTCCACGATGCCCGCCGCCGACAGCGAGTCGCCGGGGGCCATCGGAGCGCCGCCCGACTCGGCGAGCGACCAGACCGGCGGCAGCGCCTCGGACTCGGACTGCCCGCACAGGGAGGCGAGTCGGGGAACGTACTC
The DNA here is from genome assembly GCF_042957025.1 of Streptomyces sp. NPDC008139. NCBI lineage: Bacteria > Bacillati > Actinomycetota > Actinomycetes > Kitasatosporales > Streptomycetaceae > Streptomyces > Streptomyces sp. NPDC008139. The sequence goes on along the minus strand of NZ_JBIBHM010000007.1, from coordinate 175,716 downwards.
GGCGATCGGGGCCTGCGCCGGAAGCGCGAGGTCGATCCGCCTGCGTTCGCCGACCACGGTAACCCGGCAGCGTTCATCGGGCACGGATGTTTCCTTCGGTGTCGGACCTCACGGCCGCGCGTCCGCGGGCCGCGGTGGGTCGGTGCCGCCGGGGTCGGAGACGCCGACGTCAAAGACGGCGTTCGGCGGCGCCTGGTTTCGGTGGCGTGTGGTTTTTGTGACGCGTGGTTTCGGTGGTTCCGGCCTCAGTGGCGCCAGGTGGAGATGTTGGACCACTCGGCGTCACTGTAATTGCTCCAGTTCACATGCATCGCCTGGGCGATGCGGCCGAGCACACCGTCGGGCCCGAACAGGCCGTCGGCCGCCAGGTCCCACTCGTTCTGCATGTCCTGGTAGTAGGTGGCGGCCTGGCTCTCCCGCCACGCCTCCACCATCGGAGCCAACTGCGACTTCAGCGACTGGAGTTCGCCGGAGATCTCCCCGGCCCTGGCGTTGATCACGCCGCCCGCCGCCGCCAGTCCTTCACCGACGTAGATCGGCGTGCCGTCGATATCGGCCATGAATCGCTCCTCGTTGTGCGGCCCGGATCAGTTGAAGTTGGTGCCGGACGGTGCCTTCGGCAGGTCCTCGCCGAGCGCGGCGAGGTTGTTGAGGTTCTGCTGCTCGGAGTCCTTGTAGTTCACGTAGTTGCCCTGGAGGCCCTTGGAGATTCCCTCCAGGGCGTCGTGCAGCATCCGCGCGTAGACGTCGTACTCCGCCATCAGCGTCTGGAACTGGTTGTGGGCGATGCCCTGCCAACTCGCTTCCAGACTGCTCACATACGTCTTCAGCTCCGCCAACTGCCCGGCGATCTCGCTCGCCGTGGACATCGTGTTGCTGGAGGCGGTGGCCAGGTACTCGGGTGTGACCCGGTACGTGACACCACCGACGCTCACAGAAGGCTGGTCAGCCATGGAATCCGCCCTTCCTCGCCCGATACCCCGGCAGTCAAACACCGTTTGGGCCCGGTCCGGGCCGCACGAGCCGCAGTGAGCAGAGTCTGAGCAGGTTCTGAACGCGTCGGGAGCGGGGGGCCGAGCCGGTCAGTCGGGGAGGTGGCGGGCGAAGCGGGCGTGGGTGGTCTGTCGGCTGGTGCCGAAGGCGCGGCCGATGGCCTCCCAGGAGACGAGGGAGCGGCGGGCGGCGCGGACGGCTTCGCGGCTGAGCGCGGGGGCGGTCTCTTCGAGGCGGGCGACGACGCGCAGCGCGGTGAGGGGCTGGTCGCGGGAGAGTTCCTCGACGCGCCGCCGCAGGGCGGCGAGCATCTGCTCGACGTCGTGGGGGACGGCGCCTTCGGTCGCGGTGACGTGGTACTCCCAGTCGGCCATCGGGCCGGTGCGGGAGTCGTTGCCCTCGGTGGCGTCGTCGTCGCCCCGGATGATGGGGTGGGTCTCGGCGCCGCGCCAGCCGCACTCGCAGGCGCCCTTGACGCCGATCGCGCGGGGGCCGTCCGCTCCGTTGTACGACCACCAGGGCTTACGGCCCTCGGGCGGCGCCGCCGGTTCCGCGCCGTCGGCCAACACCGCTGTCACATAACCGGTGTGGCGCCGGGTCTCGTCCACCCACTCCATGGCTCAGCCCTCTCCGCACCGGGAAAAACGTTCCTCAAGGTTCCCTGACAACGCGCTCGGCTGTCAAAGAATTTTGACAAACGTGCCCCTCGCGCCTGCCCTAGAGGGCTCACGCCTCGCGGAGGGCCTGTTCTACGGCGGTGCGGACGCGGGCGTCCTCGGCGGCTTTGCGCTTGGTGCGGGTGCGGCGGGTGAGGAGGAAGGCGGCGACGGCCAGGGCGAGGAGGACGAGGACGAGGGCGGTGAGGGTCCAGGGGAAGGCCCAGGTGTGGGCCGTGGACTGGACGGTTTTGAGCTGGGTGGTGGAGCCGGAGGCGTCGGTGAACAGCGGGGTGAGGGTCACGGTCGCGGTGAGGCGGACGGCGGGGGCCACGTCGTGGACGGGCACGCTCACCTTCCAGCTCTCGCCGGGGAGCAGCTCGGGCGGCGTGGCCGTCTTGCCGCCGGTGACCGCGAACCAGCCGAACAGGCCCTTCAGCTTGACCGACTGACGGGTCGACACGATCGCGTTGCCGGTGTTGCGGATGCGGTAGGTGACGGTGGCGTCGCCCTGGGAGAAGGGGGCGGCCGTACCGCCGTAGGAGACACGCAGGTCCTCGACGGCGAGCGTGGGCTTGATCGCGCCGCTGACCCGCAGCTTGATCTTGATGCCGAGCCGCCGGTCGACGTTGATGCCCTGCGCGTCGTCGGGCTGGGTCAGCGAGGTGAGGATGCCGCCCACGTAGTCGCCGGGCGTCGCGTTGGCCGGGATGGCGAGGGTGAAGGGCACCTCGACGGTCTTGCCCGGCTGGACCACGACGCGCTCGTGCGCCGCGCGCGCCCACACGCCGATCGCGCGGGACTTCTTGTCGGCGGGCAGCAGGTCGAGTTGGCCCTTGTCGGTGGTGAAGCCGTCGGCGGCGTACACGCCGAGGTCGACCGGCGCCTTGCCCCGGTTGGCGACGACCATCGCGTCCTCGACCTTGCCGCCGGGGTTGACGGCGTAGCTGTAGCTGGACCGGTCGGCGCCGAAGCTGTTCGACGCGGTGCGTACGGTCCAGGCGACGTCGCCCTCGGCGGCGGCGGCCGGTCGCGCGGACAGACCGGTGACCGCGAGGGCGAGGAGCAGCGCCAGGACGGCGGTACGGACGAAGGTGGCGACGACGGTCGTCCGGCGGGTCACGGGCACATGCATGTCGGGGTCCTCGGGCGTTCTGGTCGGAGCTGTCGGAGCTGAGGAACCGGTGGGGCGGACGCCCGCGGGCGCCTGCCCCACCGGGTGGTGCGGGGTCACTCAGGTGGAGCGGTCAAGCGGGCGGGATCAGCTACTGAGCGCGGTGATCGTGAGAGTCGCGCGGTAGTCGCCCTTGGCGACGCTGCCCGGGATCTTCAGATCCAGGTCGGCGCCGAGCTTGGCCGTGCCCTTGGTGTGACCCTGGTCCGCCCAGCCGAGGCCGCGCGAGACGGACAGGCCGGAGCCGCCGTCGTAACCGGAGTTGACCGTGCCGCCGGCCTTGGCACCCGCGCCGGGGGCGAGGATCTTCGGCGTCCAGCCGAGGTACGCGCCGGAGAACTTCTTGGCGCCGTCCGTGAAGTCGCCCACGCTGGCCGAGATCGACCAGGGAGCGAGCGAGCGGCGGCTGTCCGTCACGACGATCGGGTTGATCGTGCCCGCCGCGTCGAAGTAGTCACCGTCGTGGTCCTTGGCGGTACCGAGGTCCACCAGGCCGTTGTAGCCGTCGATGGTCCAGCCGAACTCGCCGGGGGGCGCGGTGGGCACCTTGACCGCCAGGTCCTGGCCGGCGCCGTGGTACGGGTGCACCGTCACCTTGTCGACGACCGAGCCGATCGGCTGGCCCTCGGGGGTGTTGACGCAGGAGACCTGGCCCAGCTCGACCGCCGCGTTGGGCGCGGTGCAGGTGCCGCTGCGCAGGTTCTCGACGACGAGCTTGTCGTTGCGCACCTGGACCTTGACGTAGGAGCGCACGTGCTCCTGGTTCTGCACCGAGTTGTACCAGTAGCTGTCCGGGTTCAGCGGGTCGGGACCCTGGCCCGTGACACCGGTGCCGCTGCTGTCCGGCTTGGTGATGTCGTAGTACTTCGAGCCGGACGCCGAGTTGGCCGTCACGTAGAGCACACCGCCGGGACCGGGGTACACGTCCGCCTGGCCGGGCTGCTCGGCCGCGTCCGCCTTCTGACCGTTCTTGATCAGGTAGCTGCGGGAGTAGCTGTGGTCGTGGCCCTGGAGGACGACGTCCACGCCGAGCTGCGAGAAGGCGGTGGTGAAGTCGGTACGGCGCTGCTTGTTGTCCGAGTCCTTGGCGTGGCTGGCCGGGGAGTAGATCGCGTGGTGGTACGTGAGCACCTTCCACTTGGCCTCGGAGCCGTGCTTGTTGATGATGTCGGTGACGTACTTGACGTGCGCCTCGTCACCGCCGCCGCCCGAGGAGGCGGCGTAGCTGTTGCTGTTCAGGTCGATGAACAGCACGTCCTTGTAGATGTACCAGTAGTCACCGCCCGAGGTGTTCGAGCCCGGGTTGCCGTTGGCGTAGTACGGCGCCGAGCGGTCGGTGTTCGGGGTGTACAGGTGCTGCTCGTACGCCTTGCCGCCGACGTCGTGGTTGCCGATGGTCGCGGCCCACGGGTACTGACGGAGCTTGTCGGGGGCCAGGAAGGAGTCCCACTGCGACTCGGTGTTCGCGGTCTCGACCTGGTCGCCGCCGGACACCAGCAGTTCGGCGTTCGGGTTGGCGGCCAGCGAGACGTCGAGCGTGTCCTTCCAGCCCGCCTGGTCCTTGGCGAGGTTGCCGGAGGAGCCGATCTGCGGGTCGCCGTAGAACAGGAAGTCGTAGTCGCCCTCGAAGTCCTGCGTCTTGAAGGCGTAGGTCTGCGACCAGTTGCCCACGGAGCCGACACGGTAGGAGTACGCCGTGTTCTCCTTCAGGCCGGTGATGGTGGCGTGCCGGTTGAAGCCGCCGCTGGTGGCGATGTTCGCCCCGCCGATGGCGTCGAACGTGGCGGCGTCCGCCGGGAATTCACCGTTGACCAGGGTCGCGGTCGGGGCGGCCTGGATGACCTGGGCCGTGTCGGCCGAGGAGTACCAGGTCACCGTGCGCTGCGTCTCGTTCGCGCCGACACCGAGGATGATGCTGGTGAGGGCGGCGGGGTCGGCGGCCACGGCGGGGGAGGTGAGTCCCGCGCCGACGGCGAGCGCCAGACCCATGGTGACCGCGGTGGCACCGGTGACCACGCGGCGTCGTACGGACCCGTGGGTCCGTACCGATCTGATCGATCTCATCTGTGTTTGTTCCTTTTTGGACGGAACTGCATGGAGCTGAGGTCATCAAGCTCCCATCGGTTGGTAAACAGGCGGCAAATGCGATCTTCGCCTGACCTGAACTTCACCTCAGTTGAAGGCTCAGCCACCGCCCACCCGTTGCAGGAACCACACGAGTCCCATAAGCGCTACACCTGCGGAAACGGTGCCGGTCACCCAGAGCCCGGCGGTCGGCGAACGGCGGCGCAGCAGGGCCAGCAGCGGGAAGACGACGGCGATGATCGACAACTGCACGACCTCGATGCCGACGTTGAAGACCAGGAGGGAGCCGAGCAGCGTCCAGGACCACGCCTGGTCGATGCCGAGAGCGCCCGCGAAGCCGAGGCCGTGGACGAGACCGAAGCAGAAGACCACCGCGAGCCGCAGCCAGCCCGCCCGGTCGAGGGCGAGGTGGTCGCGCAGGAAGCCGCGCCCGCCGGAGCCGGGTCCTGAGCCGGAGGCGCCCACGTCCGAAGCGCCCAGATCCAGGTCGGAGGCGTGGCTGCCGCGCTGCCGTATCCGCCACAGGTGCCAGCCCGCGACCACCGCGATCGACAGCGCGATGACCGGCTCGACCAGCCGCGACGGCACGTCGACCGCCCCCAGCGCGGCGAGCATGAAGGTCACCGAGTGCGCGAGCGTGAAGCTGGTGGCGGCGAGCACGATCTCGCGCAGCCGCCGCGACCCGGCGATCAGCGCCAGCAGGAACAGGATGTGGTCGGTGCCGGTCAGCAGGTGCTCGGCGCCCAGCCGGAAGAACTCCCAGAACCAGGCGTACCAGGGCTGGTCGATCGAGAAGGACGGGTGCGCCGCGTCGAGCGCCGCACTGCCGGAGCGGCCGTCCAGGTCGTACGTGACGATCGTCTTCGTACCGCGGACGTACGTCTCGCTGTCGGGGAACAGACCGCTGCGGACCCGGTGGTCACCGGCCAGCTCCTGGCAGTCCCAGTCCAGCAGCAGGACGGTGTACGGCACGCCCTCCTGCCGGTCCATCGTGAAGTCGCCGATCTGCTCCGGCGTACACGCCCTGCCCGCGGCGGTGACCGAGAAGCGCTGGGTGACATAGGCGACGGCCGACTTCTTGTGGGCGTTGAGGGCCGCGCCCTGCGCTGTGGTGTCACCGGCGTCGAAGGCGCCGTTGCCGGTACGGAAGAGGTCGTCGTCATGTTCGGCATCGGCAGCGGATATGACAAAAAGGTCGTATTCAAGCTTGAGAGAAGTACGGACATGGCCTTCGTCCGCCGCCGTCACATGGACGTACGCGGTGGACGAGAAGCCGTGGGCGAACGCCGGTTGGACGGCGCCGAGGAAACCGATCAGCGCCGCGGCGATGCAGATGACGGCGCGACGGACCCGCTCTGACATGGGACTCCTTGGGTAGGAGGAGCACGCTGCACGTCACGGGTGAACTGAAACCGGCGGGTCGGCGAACCCTGGGCCAACAAGGTCCGCAAAGGCGTTCGGGGTTCCCCACGGAGGCGATCGGCGTCGCAGGATGGACCCGCGGCACCCGCCCACGGCTCTCACCAGGGCGTTCTCTCGTCACACCGTTCACAGCAAGCCCTCGGCACCTCGCTCACCCCTTATCGCTCAGCGCTCAGCACCTATCGCTCAGCGCTCACCGCTCACCACTCATCTCGGAGGACGATCGACGTGCGCCCCCCGCTTCGGGCCGTTGCCATGCTGGCGGCGGTCACCGCGCTGGCCCTCGGAACCGCCGGCTGCGGCTCAGATGACGACTGGTCGCGGCCGCGCGCCAAACCCTCGCCCGTCGGCACGCTCGGCCCGCGCTTCGTGGACAGCGTGTCGCCGCCCGCGCCCGAGTCGACCGTCACCCCGGCGCCCGGCTCGTGGGAGGGCGTCCACCCGCCGAAGGGCTACCGCGTGGTGCTGCTCAGCGCGGGCACCGACCGGCCGACGCGGTCGCTGGTCGACGCGGTCAAGAAGTGGGCCGACGAGGAGCACGTCAAGCTCAGGACCGTCGTCGCGGACAGTGCGGCCGACCTGCTGCCGAGCGTCACCAGGGCGCTCGACATGCACGCGGACCTCATCGTCAGCGCGGGGAACGACCTGATCGACCCGCTCGTGCCGGTCACCGCGAACCACCTGTCGCAGCAATTCCTCGTCGTGGGCGCGGAGTTGGCCGAGCCGACGCACAATGTCACCGCCGTCGACTGGTCCGGCGCGTCCTTCCGCGGCGAAGGGCTCGGCATGTCCTCGACGTACGACGCCGGTTCGTTCACCGCCGCGCGCTGCGCGGCCTCGATCAGGGCGGGGGTCGCGGCCGTGCTCAGCGACCTGACCGGGATCGTGATCTGGCTCGACAAGGTGTAGGCGCAGCCGCGGCGACCGCCCGGAACCGCGGGCGGCTCCTATACTCCCTGCTCATGACCGACATCGACGAGCAGGGCCGGCCGCTTCCCCCCGAGACGGGCGGGGAGACCGAGACACTGCTGGGCTTCCTCGACTTCCAGCGGGCGACGCTGGCGTGGAAGTGCGCGGGACTCGACGCGGCCGGGCTCGCGGCGGCCCTTCCCACCTCCACCATGACGCTCGGCGGCATGCTCAAGCACCTGGCGTACGTGGAGCAGTGGTGGTTCTCGCAGTGGCTGGCCGGGCGGTCGCCGGAGGCGCCGTGGGACACGGTCGACTGGTCGGCGGACGCCGACTGGGACTGGCACTCGGCCGCGGACGACACCCCCGAGCAGATCCGTACGCTCTGGGAGGACTGCGTCGCGCGCTCGCGTGAACTGACCGCCGCGGCGCTGGCCGAGGGCGGGCTCGACACGCTCTCGCGGCGCGCGGACGCCGCGGGCCGGGCGCCCAGCCTTCGCTGGATCCTCTTCCACATGGTCGAGGAGTACGCGCGGCACGTCGGCCACGCGGACCTGATCCGCGAGTCGGTGGACGGCCTCACCGGGGAGTAGCGGGCGCGCCCCGCGCGGCGGCGAGTTGTGGGGGCGCCACGAGGGCGGATGCCTGACGCCACGTCACCACGGCGACCGGCGGGGGCGTTCGGCTGCGGGAACGGTTGCCTGACGGCCCGTCACGCCAGGGCACGGCGGGGCGCACTCCCCCGCGACGACGGGCGCCGGACGGCCCGTCATGCCGGGCCACGGCGGGGCGCACTCCCCCGCGAAGACGGGCACCGGACGCCCCGCCACGCCCGCGACCGGCGCGGTCCCCGCTACGGCCTCGCCCCGTCCTCGCGCAGCGCGCGGTCGACCAGGGCGCCCGCCGCGCCCGAGTACGCGGTCGGGTCGCACAGGGCGGCCAGCTCGTCCGGGCCGAAGTGGCCCGCCAGGTCAGGGGATTGGGCGAGGACGTCGGCGAGCGGGCGGCCGGAGTCGGCGGCTTCCGTGGAGGCCGCGGTGAGCAACGCGCGGGCGGCGGCCTTGCCGAGGTGCGGGGTGAGGACGGCCACGATCCGCTCGGAGACGACCTGACTGCCCGTCATGTCCAGGTTGGCGCGCATACGGACCGGGTGGACGGCGAGCCCCTCGGCCAGTTCCGCCGCGGTGTGCGAGGCCCCGCCGACCAGCCGCAGGCACTCGCGCAGGAACTGCCACTCGGCGTGCCAGGCCCCGGCCGAGCGCTCGTCCTCCGCCACCAGACACTGCGTCAGACCAGCTGCCAGCACCGGGACTTGGAGCGCCGCGCTGCGGATCAGCGTGGACAGCACCGGATTGCGCTTGTGCGGCATCGCCGACGAGGCGCCGCGCCCCGCGACGCCCGGCTCCGCCACCTCCGCGACCTCGGTCCTGGCCAGCGACTGCACGTCGACCGCGATCTTGCCGAGGACGCCCGCGGTGAGCGCGAGCGCCGCCGCCAGGTCCGCGACGGGCGTACGCAGCGCGTGCCAGGGCAGTACGGGCCTGGCGAGGCCGGTCTCGTCGGCGAAGGCCGCGACCAGCTCGTCCAGGTACTCCCCCGGGTCACCGGTCTGCCCGCCGTCGTCAACTCCCGTACCGGCGGCGGTCTCCACGGCCCCGGCGCCGTACCCGTCGACCCGCGCGTACGCGAGGTATCCGGCCAGCGTGCCCGCGGCGCCGCCGAGCGAGACCGGCAGCCCGTGGTCGAGCAGCGCGGCCAGCCGGGCGTCCGCGTCGAGTACGCCCTGCCGCCAGCCCGCCGCCTTGAGGCCGAAGGTGGTCGGCACGGCGTGCAGCGCGAGGGTGCGGCCCGCCATCGGGGTGTCGCGGTGCTCGGCGGCGAGCGCGGCCAGCGCGCGCTCGACCCGCGCGAGGTCGCCGCGGATCAGCCGCAGCGCCCGCGCGGCGACCAGCATCATCCCGGTGTCGAGGACGTCCTGGCTGGTCGAGCCGCGGTGGACGTACTCGGCCGCCGCCGGGTCGTGTTCGGCGACCACCCGGGTCAGCGCCTGGACCAGGCCGACCACCGGGTTGGCGGTCTCGCGGGAGGCGAGCGCCAGCGCGCGCAGGTCCATCAGGTCGGTGTACGCCGCCGCCGCGATGGCCGTGGCCGCCGACTTCGGCAGCGTGCCGAGCCTGGCCTGCGCGCGGGCCAGCGCGGATTCGGCGTCCAGCATCGCCTGGAGCCAGGCGATGTCGGACACCGCCGCCTCGACCGGGGTGCCCGCCCGGACCGGCGAGAGCAGCCCGGCGTCGATGAGGGTGTCCTGCTCACTGGGCCGGCTGCTCATACGATCACTCCGAAGGTGTGGGTCTCGGCCAGTACGGCGGGGTCCGCGCCCGAAGCCTCGGCGACAGCGGCGGAAGCGCCGACGCCGGAACCGGCACCCGTGGCCCCCTCGTCGGAAGTCCCGTTGCCTGCGGCCCCGTTGCCCGAGACCCCGCTCCCGGAAATCCCGCTGCCCGAAGCCCCGGACCCGGACCCGGCCCGCCTGGCCGCGGGGACCGCGCCCCGCGGCTCCTGGTCACCGGCGCCCCGGCCGCCCGCCGCCAGCGCGAGCAGCGCGCACGCGATGGACTCCGAGTCGCCGAGCGTCACCGAGTCGACGCCGGGCCTGATGCCCGCCGCCGTGACCCAGTGCACGGACTCGGTCGGCACACCGTAGGCGAAGCGGCGCGGATGCGCCTGCCCGCGCGGGTCGAGCAGCCGGTAGGGGCGCTCGGTGACGGCGAGGCCGCCGGACTCGTATCCGCCGCCCGAGCCGGTCGGGATGCGGTACGGCGCGCACTGCTCGGTCGCCATCAGATAGTTCAGCAGCGGCTCCGCGGTCCGGCGCAGGTCCGGCTCCGGCAGCCGCGCCTCGATCAGCGCGGAGGCCACGACCGGCGGCCCCGGCACGACATGCGACGAGGCGACGAAGGCGGGCCTGGCCGGGTCGAGGCGCACTTCGGTGCCGGGCCCCGTGACCACCAGCACCCGCGCCTCGATCAGCGCGATCATCTCCTCGATGCGGGAGGCGGGCGGCCCGATGGACAGGAAGGCGTTCATCGGGGTGTACCACCCCTCCAGCTCGTCCCGGTGTGACGTGCCGTCGAGTCCGCCGTGGTCCACGGCCAGCCGCACCTCGTTGCGCAGATCGCGCAGCACGTCGAGCGCGGCCTTCAGCGGGCCGCTGACATTGCCCGCCCTGGCCTCGCGCACGTCGCGCGCCAAGTACCCGAGCAGCCAGACCCTGAACTCCTCCCGGTCGGCGAACCGCCGTCCCAGGTAGGGCGTCAGCAGCCGCTCCCAGCTCCAGCGCTCCTCCGGCTCGACGCCGTACTTGTCGAGGAGTTCGGTCTCCTCGCGCGCACCGGCCGTCTCCAGGAAGCGCACGCCCAGCTCCGCGCCCTCCGCCGCGCGGTCCTGGGCGTGCAGCAGCGCCTGGTAGTAGACGCTCTGGACCTCCTTGGAGATCAGCGGCCACAGATGGGTCCGAAAGTGGAGGCCAGGGCCGCCGGTCGCCCGGTCGCGGGAGGCCGCGATGTAGGCGGGGGTGAGCAGCCGCGGGTGGTAACGGCCGTAGGCGCCCTTCTGGTTCTCGCCGCGCGCGTGGTACGGGACCCCGCGCCGGGAGGTCGCGTACAGCGACGGCTCGCGCCCGGAGGGCAGATAGACCAGCCGGTCGCCCTCCCTGCGGAAGGTGCCGCCGCGGCCCGCGGTGAGCAGCGTCATGTGGTCGAAGAAGTTCAGGCCGAGGCCCCTGAGCAGCACCGTCTCGCCGGGAGCGATCCGGGACAGGTCGACGTCCGCCGGGTTGGCGGGGGTGATGTACGTCAGCCGGTGGATCCCGGCCAGCGTCGCGGTCCGCTCCTCGCGCGGGGTCGGGCGCGCGGCGACATGGCCCTGGGCGAGGACCACCGCGTCCAGGCCGTGCAGCCACGCGCCGTTGTCCAGCCGGATGCTCTGCGGCCCGTCCGGGTCGCCCATGGCGTCGGCGACGGCCACCGCGCGCGAGCGGTGTTCCTCGACGGTGACGTGCGCGGGCGCGTTGCCGGTGATCCGCAGGAAGCAGGAGCGCAGGTAGCGGCCGTAGAAGGCGCGGGTGGGGTACGAGTCGGGGTCGAGTCGCCGGGCCTCGGCCAGGTCCTCCGGGTCGTGCGCGTCGGGCACGCGGCTCCCCGGTACGGCACCGTCCGGCGCCCCGGCCCCCGGGGCGCCGTCCCCCGGCCCCAGCAGGCCCTTCGCCCACTCGTACAGGCTCGGGCCAGGCTCGATGGGGCCGTCGATAGTCACCCGGTCGTCGGTGAAGACGGTGATCTGGGAGGCGACGGTGTTCATCAGCAGATGCCGCGACTGGTCGGTGCGCCAGACGCTTCCTGCCCCCGGCTCGGCGGGGTCCACCACGTGGACCGTCAGCGAGGAGCAGGAGGGCGACTTGCGCTCGTGGGCGCAGAGCCGCTCCAGTACGGACAGGCCACGCGGGCCGGCGCCGACGAGGCAGACGGCGAGGTCCGCCGCAATGCTCATGGGTCTTCTCCATCCGGTGGCCTGGTCCCCCGACCGGGCACGGGTGCGGGCGCGACACGCCGGTGGTGACCGGCGCGGGCGGTTGCCATGAGGGGAGGCGGAGGCTAGAGGGAACCTTGTGGGCGGGTGTTTTCGGGCAGGACAAGGCGTACGGGCGGCTCGGGGACGTGCCCCGAACCGCCGTCGTCGGGGCGTCACGGCATGGGGAGGATCAGCTCTTGCGGGTGAACTCCCGTACCGCGGTGGCGAATTGGGTGGGCTGGTCGAGCGGGAGGAGCGAGTAGCTGTCGGCGATCTCGACGAGGCTTCCCTGCGGCAGGATCTCGGCGAGCCGGCGGCCGTGCGCGGGCGGCATGACGCGGTCCTTCTCGGCCCACACCACCAGCGCGGGCCGGTCGAAGGAGGAGAGCCCCTCGCTCACGCCGACCAGCAGCTTCTTGTCGGCGGCGATACCGCGGAGCACCCGCACCGTGTCGCGCCGCACGTCGGCCTGGGCGAGGATCGGCTTGATCCAGTTCTTGCTGACGGCGTCGCCCCGCTTGGTGAGCCAGCCGAAGGCGATCGGCTGGCGCCGTACCAGCTTCAGCCGCATCTGCTGCATGAAAAGGCCGAAGAAGGTGGGCGACAACTTGCCGGTCATCACGACGGTCTTGCCGGTCAGCCCCGGCGGAAAGTTGTCGAATGCGTCGCAGGACGCCAGCACAATTGAGCCGACGCGCGGCGCGCCTTCGTCCACGAGCAATTGCACGACGGCGCCGCCGGTGTCATTGCCGACCAGGGTGACATTGTCCAGATCCAGCCGTTCGAGGAATTCCCCGACCAGCCGGGCGAGTCCGCGCGGCGAAAGGTCGGCGTCCTCCTTGACCGGCTTGGTGTGGGCGCCCAGCGGCAGCACCGGCACCACGCACCGGTGGTCGGCGCGCAGATCGGCGACCACGTCCGCCCAGAGGGTCTCGTCCATCAGGAGGCCGTGCAGCAGGACGAGCACCGGCCCGTCCCCGCCGGTGTCCTGGTAGTCGATCGTCCCGGCCGAGAGTTCGATCTGTTCCATGGTCATACGTCAAACCCGTCTGTCGGCTCGCCGTGGCGGGGTCTATTCGACGGATGCTCCGTCAGCACTCCCCGCATTGGTCTCAGTTGGTGGTCAGCGGCTTGAGCATATCGAGCGGATTGCGCCCGCTCCAATGTCCGTCGACCGCGTACGGCCTGAGCCGCACGAAGAGCGTTTCGTGGTGGAAATCGCGTTCCTCGTGCTTCTTCATCGCCCTGACGTGGCCGCCGGGGTAGGAACCGACGGTGTACTGGCGCATTTCCTTGACGCTGCGCCAGAGCGAGAAGGTCGCCACCTGATTGGGCGGCCTGATCAGCGAGGTGCCTTCGAGGAAGGCGGGGTGCTGGGCGGCGTCGCGCTCGGCGTGCGAGGCGGCGGCGACGAACGGCACCACCCGGTTGAGGCGTACGCGGGCCAGGGTGAGCACCCCGATGGGGTGATCGTCCACGGGTATCTCGCGGCGCGGCAGCTCCAGCAGGCCGGGCCAGGCGCCGAGGGTGCGGACCGGCTCGAACCGGGCCCGCCAGCCGTTCTCGTACGGCTTGGCGACCCGGTGCGACAGGAAGCGGTCGAGCGCCTCGTCGTTGTCCCACGCGGCGATCATCGCGGCGCCGGTGGGCTTGACGTCGAACATCGCGCTCTGCGAGCGCAGCGGGCTCATCAGGAAGGGGCTCGCCCAGTGCAGACCCTCGTGCGCCTCGGGCTTGGGCCCGTTGCGCAGGGCGCTCATGGCCTTGGCGGGGCCGACCTCGGCAAGGTGCAGGGACATGATCATGCCCGAGCCGATGCGGGGTGTTTCCAGGTTCTCAGGCACGCTGGCAGTCGCCTTTCGTGGCGTGGTCGCTTCCGGATCTCATCGCGTGGGCTCTTCGACGGGCACGGCGGTCTTCTGGGTCACCAGCAGCCGCCCGGGGTCCTCGCCGGTCTCGCGCCCGATGATCTCGGTGGCGACGCGGCGGCCGGAGTAGATCGCCCCGGACATCGACCCGAACTCGTGGGGCACGGACTCCGCTCCGGCCCAGTGGATCCGGCCGACCGGCTGCTTGAGCGCGGGACCGTACTCGGTGTACAGACCGGGCGGGGCGTAGGCGTGGTAGCAGCCGCGGGTGTACGGCTCCGCCATCCAGTTCTGCTCCAGCAGGTCGTACGGCTTGCCCGCGCGCGGCCCGAAGAAGCGCTCCAACTCCCGCAGGACCAGGGCGCGTCGCTCCCCCGCGGGCAGCTTGGCGACCTGCCGGGCGGGCGGCCCGGTGACGAAGCCGGTGAGGACGCCGGGCGTGCCGTCGGGCGGGCAACTGTCGACCGTGGCGCGTACCGGGCTGGAGTGGCTGATCACATGCCCGGTGAAGCCCTCGGCGCGCCAGAAAGGCTCGTCGTACAGGGCCAGGTACTTGATGGCGGCGCCCATCGTCATGCGCTGGCTGACGTGGTCGCGGTGCTCGGGCAGCGGCGGGTCGTACTCGATCCGCCCGGCCAGCGGCACGGGCACGGCCATCACGACCCAGCGGCCGACCGCCTCGAATCCGGCGCCGCGCACCCGGACGTGCTCACCGGAGTGCTGGATGCTGCGGACCTCGGCGTTGAGGTACGTCTCGTCGTCGACGGTCTTCGCCAGGGTCGTCGCGAGGTTGTGCGAGCCGCCGACGAAGCGGTTCTCCAGGGTGCCGCCGGTGATCTGGGTCATGGCCCTGAACCCGCCGGTGCCGTTGGAGTAGTTGAGGACGTGCAGCAGGGAGACGTCGGCCGGTGCGGCGGCCATGCCCGCCTCGATCATCAGCCGCATCAGGGCGCGGCCGCCCTTGGTGCGGACATTGCGCTGCGTCCAGGACCACATGGTCTCGCTGTCCCACTGGGTGGCGTGCGGGGCCTCCCAGGGGGCGTCCTGCGGTACTTCGCGGCGCATCCGCTCGATGCGCAGCGCCGCCTGCCCGAAGTCCAGCAGCGTGGCCGCGCTGACCTTGGGCGCCATGCCCTTCCAGGGCTGCATCTTGCCGCCGTCGTCGATCAGCCGGTAGCCGGTGTCGTAGACCTTCGCGGTCTTGATGCCGACGGACTGGGCGGCCCGGTGGCTGATCGTCCCGGCCTGGCCGTAGAACTCACAGCCCAGTTCGGCGACCTTGCCGTCCCCGAGGGGCTTGCTCAGCGACCGGCCGCCGAGGCGGGAACGGGCTTCGAGCAGCGCCACGCTCTTCCCGGCCATCTTCAGTTCGCGCGCGGCCGTGATCCCGGCAAAACCCGCACCGACGACGATCACATCGGCTTCTATCGATGGGTACTCGCTGATGTCGTGCAATGCCCTCTCCTACAGTTCGGGGGTCGATCCGCGCTGGGTTCCGCCGTACACCGGCCGTGACGTGAACCGTGGTTACGCGCCGTCGCGCAGCACCACGTCCTGGCTGACCGACTCCAGACCGCCGTTGTCGCGGTTCTTGATCATCTCGGTGAGGAGGTAGCGCCGGGCCTTGACGGTCGCGGTGCGCTGGAGGTCGTCGGGCGTGACCTCCAACGGGACGCCCAGGCCGGTGATCCCGGCGGAGGCGGACTTCCAGACCTCGGGGTCGAGGGACTTCCCGTCGCGCATGCAGACCACCGGGACCGGCTTGCCCTGCTCGTCGGGGACGACCACGATCTCCTCGGCGTTGGGAATCCGCTCCAGCAGCACGTCCTCGATCCACAGGCAGCTCTCGACGCCCTCGATCCGGTCCGCGATGCGGTCCAGGATCTCGATCTGCCCGAGCCGGCCGCGCCGCCCCCAGTCGCCGGTGTCGAACCACTTGCCGTGCCGCCGCTCGGCGAACTTCTCCGGCGTACCCACGAACGACAGTGCGCGGGCCGGGGTCTTGACCTGGATCATGCCCGGATCCGACTGGTCGGAGCGGCGCTTGCCGGTCTCCGGGTCGGCGATCCTGGCCCGGATGCCGGGCACCTCCCAGCCGACGCTGCGGGTGTCGCGGCCCTTGAGCCGGCCGAACGAGCCACGGGTGTACGGGCGGACCGACACCACCTGCGTCTCGGTCATGCCGTAGCACTGGAGCCAGACCGGGTACTTGCGCTTGGACGCGTCCAGCAGCGCCTGGATGGTGCGCGGGTGCATCGCGTCGAAGGAGTTGAAGTACAGCCGGATGCTGGAGAACGGCTCCGACGGATCGTCGATGATCCGCTCCCAGCCCATGAAGTTGTTGGGGTGCGACTCCAGGATCGTGGGCCGGTACTGGGGCAGCAGCCGCAGCATCGTCTCCTCGTCGGGCCTGGCGATGCCCAGCAGCGGGGTGCCGCGCGAGAAGGACGCCATCTGCGTGATGGCGGCCCGCACATGGACGTGCGAGATGGCGCTGGCGAACAGCTCGTCGGGGGTGTGGAAGCCGGGGAAGATCGACTCCATCAGGGCGTTGTAGGACACGCCCTTGGCGGACGCCTCGGCGAGCTTGGACACCCCGGTGGTGCTCGACGTGTGGGTGATCAGCATCGGCTCGTCGTCCTTGAGCGGACTCGGCGCCGGAATCCGGCCGCCCCACAGGTCCGCCACCGGTATGCCGCCCTCGATGTCGGCGATGGCGGTCATGCCCAGGTGCCGCAGCCGCTCGCCGTCCAGCCGGGCGTACTTGGCGACCTCGGGGTCGGTGACCAGGAATTTCGCCTGGAGGCGCTCCAGCAGGATGTTGATGATGTCCGGGTCCAGGCGGGCCGACAGCAGCGCGGGGATCGCGCCGATCCTGGCGGCCGCCCAAGCCAACGCCTGGATGTCGTAGTTGGGCGACTTGACGATCGCGACCCGGTCCCAGCGCTTGACGCCCGCGGACTTCAGGACGGCGGCCATCTGGTCGACCAGGGTGGCGAATTCGACGAAGTCGAGTTCGACGCGCTGCTCGGGGTCCCAGGTGAACGGCTGGTCGAGGTAGATCGGCACCCGGCCGTGCTTCTCGGCCGCGCGCTCGGCGACCAGGCCGACGTTGAGCGGCTTGACCAGGGCGACCCGGTCGGGCTTGAACTGGGCCTTGAGTATCTTGGCCGCGTCCAGACGCCGGGCGGAGAGCGGGATCTTGGACCGTGTCCGGTCGCCAGCGATCGAACCCATACGACTCATCCCTTCCTGCGGGTTGCCGTGCCGACACCCGTGCGATCGGTGGTTGCGTACTTGCGGCGCTCGTCCGCCATGAGCCGTTCGTATTCGTTGGGGTCGACCAGCAGATGGCCGGACGAGTCGTGGAACCTCTTGTCCTGGCGGCGGCGGGCGTTCCTCAGCTCCGACCACATCTGCGCGCGCGAGGGGAGGCTGACGGTCTCGGTCAGCAGGTCGCCGACCCACTCCGACTGGAACTCGGCCAGCGGCATCAGCGACATCATCGAGTGCAGCAGGCCGATGAAGTACAGGCCCTCGGTCTCCGGCGGCACCACCTGGTGGTAGAGCGCGGGCGCGTCGTCGCCGTCGCCGACGAGCGTGTCGTCGAGGAAGGGGTAGTCGATCTTGTAACCGGTGCAGTGGATGATCACGTCGGCCTCGGTCTCGGTGCCGTCCGAGAAGCGGACGGTACGGCCGTCGACCGTGTCGATCACCGGCTTGGCGGTGATCCTGCCGTGCGCGATGGCGGGCAGCAGCTCGCTGCTGGCGACCAGCGGCCCCTGCCCGACCTTGTACGGCGGGTCGGGCAGCCCGTACGCCGACATGTGGCCGTGCACCAGCTTGATCATCAACGTCACCAGCGGACGCCGCTGTTCGACCGAGAGCTTCTTCATCATCGGCGACAGCTTGTCGATCGGGCCGCCTTCGAGGATCTTCGGGACGACGTAGTGGCCGGTGCGCACCGACAGGTACGTGGCCTCCGCGACCCGGGACACCTCGGTGGCGATGTCGGCGGAGGTGGCGCCCAGGCCGATGATCACGACCTTCTTGCCCGCGAGGTCCGCCGGACCCTCGTAGTCGTAGGAGTGCATCTCGGTGCCGGTGAACTTGCCCTCGTACGAGCCGAAGAGCGGCAGCCCGTGCCGCCCGCCGGAGGCGACCATCACCGCGCGGTACAGATGCGTCGTGCCGTCGCCGAAGGTCACCGCCCAGCCGCCGCCCGCCGCCTGCTCGACCCGGCTGACCTCGGTGTCCAGTTGGATGTGCTCGCGCAGCCCGTAGTGGTCGACGTAGGAGTCGAAGTACCGCGCCACCTGGGTGTGGTGGGGGTAGTCCGGGTAGTCGTCCGGCATCGGGAAGCTCGGGAACTGCATGACGGTCTTGGAGGTGTTGGCGAACAGCGCCGGGTACGCGCAGCTCTTGCCGCCCTGCGCGGGATACCGCCACAGGCCGCCGAGTTCCGAGCGCCGCTCGTAGGCGTCGAAGGCGATGTCGCGGATCTTCAGCGAGCGGCACATCGCGATGCCCGCGGAGCCCGCGCCGATGACGCAGACCTTGTCCCTGCGGTCCTCGGGCGCGGACGCGGCATCGGCCGCCGACTCGTGCGTGGTGGTCATCAGGACTCCCCCGCGCGCTCGGTGCTCGCCAGGGCCAGCAGGCCGAGCAGGGTCGCGGTGGCCGCGGCGCTGGTGTCGACCACGGTGGACTTCTTCAGCCGGCCCTTGCGGTGGCCGAGGATGCCGGCCGCGACGTCGAGGCCGTCGCAGAGGATGCCGGCCTTGAGCAGCAGCCTGCGGGTCTCGCCCCTGCTGGCCAGGACGCCCACGATCAGGGCGATGTTGCGGGCGGCGAACAGCCGGACCAGGTACTCGCCGTCGGCGTCCTCGTTGATGTGCAGCTTCTTCGCCCCGATGGCGGGCGCCAGGAACGCCGCCGCGCCGACCGTACGCAGGGTGCTGAGCAGAACAGCCGGCGTATCGCTCTTGTTCATAGTGATGCGAGTTCCTCTCGCGCCTCGGCCATCGACATCACGTCGTGGCACTGGGAGCCGGTGTCGGTGGGAATTCCTTGGCGAAGCCGGTGAGCCGGACGACGACTCCGGCCTGCCGCAACATCTCGATGTCCGTCTCGGGTTCCGCGGACTGCTCGGGGAACGAGATCCCGGCCGGCAGGTCCCGGCTCAGCACGCGTTCGGCCGCGCGGACGGCGCCCATCGCGCTGAGGTGGCCCTGGCCGCGGGTGTCGAGCAGGTCGATGGAGACCGAGCGGTTCGCGCTGTGCGCGGTGACGGTGAGCCCGCAGAAGTCGCCGGTGCCCGCGCTCTGGAAGAGCGCCGCCCGCACCCCGTGCAGCGGCGGCTTGGTCAGCGCCCGCAGCGCGCCCGACCGCTTCAGCCCGATCATCGCGTACAGCGACGGCACGCTCTGGAGCGCGATCCGGGTCTCGACCGTCGGCACGCCGAGGGTGAGCGGCACGGTGGTCTGCTCCAGGGTGCTCACATACGCGGCGGGCCGCTCGTTGCCGTCGGCGCAGCGCACCAGGCGGCGGCCGGTCAGCGGGTGCGTGGGCTGCCGCCTGCCGTCGCGCATCGCGTAGTACGGCCAGGCCAGCCGTTCGGCGAAGCCCCAGGAGTCGGGACCGACCTTGTCGTCGGACGAGGACAGCACCGCGATCTCCACCCGCTCGGCCTGGCCGAGTTCGCGGACGGCCGCGGCGGCCATCAGCGCGTTGAGCCCGGCGTACCAGGCGCCCGACAACAGCACCGGGGACGTGGGCCGTTCACGCGAGACCGCGACGGTGACGTCGAGAATCCCGGCGTGGCCCGCGCGGTTGATGTCCGCGATCGGGATGTCCCGGCGCATGGCGTCCACGATGAGGTGGTCGCCGGGATCGCTGACGACGGCGAGGACGGCCGCGGGCCGCTCGGGCAGCGCCCCCAGCGGGCGTTCGGCGCGTACGTCGATGACGGCGGTGCTCGCGCCGATCCGCGCGGCCAGCGCCGTCGCCCGTTCGGGGTTGCGGCCCGCCAGCACGATCGGCAGGTCGGGGTGGCGCTGCCGGATCAGCCGCGCCGCGTGCTCGCCCACCACTCCGTAACCGCCCACGATGAGCAGCGGCGGCCGGGCGGCGGCGCGTCTGGGTCTACTGGCCATGGCTCACCGCGCCGCTGATCGTGGTGTCCGGCTTGCGCTCCTCGCCGCGTTCCTCGGCCGCCCGCGCGAACAGCTCGCGGGCCACCCGGCGGCCGGAGTCGACGGCGCCGCCCATCGAACCCATCTGGTGGACACCGCTCTCGGTGCCCGCCCAGTGGATCCGGCCGATCGGCTCGCGCAGCGCCTTGCCGTACGCCGTGTACAGTCCGGGCGGACCGAAGCCGTGGTAGCAGCCGCGGGTGAACTCCTCGTCCAGCCAGTTCTGTTCGACGAATTCACGGGGCTTGCCCGCCTTCGCGCCGAGCCCTGCGACCAGTCCGTCGAGTACGGCGGTACGCCGCTCGGACGGCGACAGGCGGGTCAGCGCGCGGGCGGCGGAGCCGGTGACGAAGGCCGACATCACGCCGGGGCTGCCGTCGGCGGGCGAGGTGTCGAAGGCGACCCGGAACGGGCCGTCGCTGCTGGTGATCTGGCCGCTGAGCCCGGCGGCGCGCCAGAACGGCTCGTCGTAGACCGCCAGGCACTTCATGGCGGCGCCCGCGGGCATCCGCTGCGCGAACTGGTCGCGGTAGCCGGGCAGCGAGGGAGCGTACGTGATGCGTCCGGCGAGCGTGACCGGGATGGCGACGACGACCCACCGGCCGCGGTACTCGAAGCCGGGGCCCGAGACCACGACGGAGTCGGAGCGCTGCTCGATGGTGCGGACGGCGGCGCCGACGCGTACCTCGTCGGGCATCCGCGCGGCCATCTTCTTCGGGATGCTGTGCGCGCCGCCGTCGAAGCGGTAGCGCTGGATGCCGCCGCTGACCTCCAGCAGGTAGCGGAAGCCGCCCGAGGCGTTGGCGTAGTAGAGCACGTGCATCAGCGACAGGTCGGCCGGGCGGGCGCAGAAGGCGGCCTCGATCATCATGGTGATGAAGGCCCGCGCGGTGGAGGTGGTGACGTTGCGCTGCATCCACGACCAGAGGGTCTGGCTGTCCAGCTTCTCGGCGTTCGGCGCGTTCCACGGGCCGTCGGGCGGGACCGTGCGCGCCATGCGCTCGATCTTCAGGATCGCCTGGCCGAGATCGGCGATGGCGGCCGGGCCCATCCGCCAGGGGAAGAGGCCGGAGTACGCGTGGCGGCGGCCGTTGACGAAGGTGAGGCGTTCGCCCTCGTCGTAGCTGCGAAAGCCGGTCACGCCGACGGACTTGGCGGTCTCGGCGATCATCGTGCTCTTGTCGCCGAAGTACTCGCCGCCCAGGTCGACCGCCTTGCCGCCGCCCACGTCGAGGCCCTTGAGCCGTCCGCCGACGCGCTCGCGCGCTTCGAGCGTCTTGACGGTCCACCCGGCCTCTTTCAGCTCGCGGGTCGCCGTCAGTCCCGCCAGGCCCGCGCCGACGACGATGACATCGGCTTCCGCGCTGGGCTCGTCTGTCACATGCAGCACGTTCAGACCTCCGCGTTCTTCTGATCGGCGTCTTTCACTACGGAGCCGTTGGAGCCGTTGTCGCCGGAGGAGCCGTTGGTCCCGTTCGCGCCGGTGGAGCCGTTGGAGCCGTTCTGCGGGGCCGGGGCCGGGAGCGGGTCGGCGGCGGCGGCCGGGACGGGCCGTACGCGTACCGGCGGGGCCGCGGTGACGTCGGAGGACACCAACTGCGGGTGGCGGTTGATCCACCGGCGGCGCGGCTCGCGGGCCAGCAGCTTGACGGTCTCCCGCACCAACGGCAGCCGCTTGTGCTTGCCGGACAGCATCATCCGTCCGGTGATCACGGCCATGTCGGTCAGCGGGAAGACCTCGTAGTACTTCGAGCGGTGGTGGTAGAGGTCGAGGAAGCGGCCGATCTCGCCGCGCTCGGCCATGCCCTTGAGCGCCTCGGGGACGGCGGCGGGCAGCGCGCCCGCCTCGCCGAGGATGTTCGCGAGCCAGTAGTGGCCCTCGAAGCGGCGGTCGCGCCACTGCGTCCACTGCCGCAGCGTCTCGTCCTGGCCGAGCGCCGACACACCGGGGCCCGAGCGGCCGAGGGCGGCGACGATGGCGGGCGCGAGGCGCTCCACCTGGCGGAAGGCGTCGCCGATGCCGCGGCCGGCGGAGGGGTCCTTGAAGTGGCCCGCGTCGCCGACCAGCACCCAGCCGGGTCCCGAGGACTGCCGGAAGTAGCCCTCGAATTTGACGATCCCGGAGATCTTGGTGGCGATCTTCGCGTCGGCCAGCGCCTCCGCGGTCGGTTCGCAGGACCGCATGTGGGCCAGCAGACCCGCTTCGGTGTTGCGCCGGAAGTACTCGCGTTCGTGTCCCTCGGGTGAGACGCCGACCAGGTACAGGCCGTTGTCCGCGGGGCCCGCCCACACCATCCGGTCGCCCCAGCGGTGGAAGACGAAGGTGTCGTCGGAGGACGGGTGGGCGCCCTCGAAGAAGGTGAAGTAGTAGGAGCGTTCGTTGGGTACAACGTTGTATTTGCGCGAGCCGACCATGTACGCGACCGTCGAGTTGCGGCCGTCCGCGCCCACGACGAGCGGCGCGCGCAGCACCGTCTCCTTGCCGTCGTGCTGGGCGCGCACACCGGCCACCCGGCCGCGCTCCCAGATCATTTCGACGACCTTGGTGCCCATCCTGACGTCGGCGCCGGCCTCGACCGCGGCCTCGTGGAGGATCGAGTCGAGCAGGTGCCGACGCAGGAAGGTCGCGCCGCCCACGTCGTCGAAGCGCAGCGGGAACTGCGAGACGACGTGGAAGTCGTTGAGCTTGGTGTCGGCGCGGCGCATGAAACGCACACCGGTCTTCTCGACGGAGTCGAGCACACCGAGGCGTTTGAGGAACAGGAGTCCGTCGGCCTCCATGAGGTGCGAGGAGAGCACCTCACGGGGGAACGTCGCCTGCTCGACCACGACGACCTTCAGGCCCGCGCGCGAGAGCAGCGTGGCGAGCGGCGACCCGGCACAGCGGGCGCCCACGATGATGACGTCGAAGTGCTCGGCGTCCGTACGGTTTCGCCGGATTTCGCTCCCGGCCAGGCCCTTGGTCGTCATGGTCTTAGCTCCGCGCCCTTTCGCCGGCCGGGACGATCTGCGAGTCCAGCGGACGCGGATCACCGTCACCCCACGAAATGCCCTGGAGGTGCGTGGTGCGCAGTCCCGCGTAGTTCAGCTCTCCGTACGGTCCGCCGGTGAGGCCGTTGCCACCGTGGGTGGAGAGGATGGAGTTGAACCCGATGTGCGAGTCGTTGACCTTCAGCAGGCCGCCGTTGGTCACGCCGTCGGCGAACCGGTGAGCGGTCTGCTCGTCGCCGGTCCACACCGAGTTGCGCAGCCCGTACTTGTTGGCGTTGAGGAAGTCGATGATGTCTTCCAGCAGCGCGTCGTCGTCCGTGGTCGCCTCGGGCACCACGACCGGCAGCAGCGGGAAGAAGGTCTCCTCGCGTACGCAGGACAGGTCCCGCGACTCGGTGAGTCCGTCGACCCTGACCACCGTCGGCAGGCAGAACATCCCGGTGCTCGATGTCTCGCCGTCGACGTCCACGCGCGTGCCGCCGCAGAGCACGGACGCACCCTTGGTCTCGGCCTCGGACAGGAAGTCGAAGAAGCCGTCGACCTTCAGTACCGGGCTGAGCAGGATCTCCGGGTTCTCCGGGTAGCCGGGCACGATGGCCTTGGCGCGCTCCACGAACACCTCGAGGAAGCGGTCGGCGACCTCGGGGTGCACGATCGCGTACTTCGGCACCATGCAGATCTGGCTGGAGCCGTAGAACGACTCCTCCAGGGCCCGCGCGGCGGCTTCGAGATCCGCGTCCTTCCAGACCACGAAGCCGTCGTTGCCCGCGAGTTCGAGGATCGCCTTCTTGCCGTTGCGCAGACAGTCCTCGCCGAGCTTGAGGCCCGCGGCGCTGTCGCCGAAGAACAGGATGTCGTCCACCAGCGGACTGGCGAGCCAGGTCCGCAGCACGGCCTCGGTGTGACCGCAGATCACGTTGAGCGTCCCAGGAGGGGCGCCGTGCTTCTCCAGGATCGGCGCGAGGATGTCGCGGTAGACGAACATCACGCTCAGCGGCGTGGTGCGCGGCGCCTTCACCACCAGCGTGTTGCCCGCCAGGAGGGCGAGCACGCCCAGCGTGGAGTTCGAACCCGCCGCGTTCTGCGGGGGGTTGACGCACACCACGCCGTCGGGCTTGCGCACCAGTTCCAGCGTGCGGCCCTGCGGCGCGAACTCCTGGTGGAGCTGGCTCTCGTACCAGCGGACCGTCGGCTCGTCGCAGCAGCGCAGCATGCCGCTGACTTCCCACTGGGCGAGCCGGCGCGGGTGCCCCTCGGCGATCAGGATGTCGATGAGTTCCTCTGACCGTTCGGCCAGCGTCTCGTTGAACTCCAGGACGATCTGACTGCGGGTCTCCTGCGGGAGGAGCCGGAAGGTCCGGCTCGCCCTGCGGGCCGCTTCCAGCGCCCGGTCGTTGTCCTCGGGGGCGCCCACCGCGCACCGGGCCACCACGGCCTCGGTCGACTCCACGGGCCGCCCGAGTTCCAGCGCCCGCTTGAGGTTGAACGTCGGGCGGTTCTCCTTCAGGTACGCCGAGGCGCGCAGGACGTACGTCCATCGAGCACCCTCGACGTCCTTGCCGTCGATGTACTGAGGGTAGGACCTCATGCCTGGAGGCCCTCCATGCTGGGGGCGACGAAGTCTTCCTTCTCGACGTCGCGCAGCAGGCCCTCGTTGTACCGGCCGTACGCGCCCAGGTCCAGCAGGCCGTGGCCGCTGTAGTTGAACACGATGGTGGCCTCGCGCCCGGTCCGCTTGCACTCCAGGGCCTTGTCGATGACGGCCCGGATGGCGTGCGAGGTCTCGGGGGCCGGGAGGTAGCCCTGGAGCTTCGCGAACGTGGTGCCCGCGTCGAAGACGGACACCTGCCCGTACGCCTCGGCGTCGAGCAGCCCCTCGTGCCGCATGAGACCCACGATCGGGGCGCAACCGTGGTAGCGCAGGCCGCCCGCGTGGATGGGCGGCGGCACGAACTCGTGGCCGAGGGTGTAGGTGTGCACACCGGGGCCGCGGCCGTTGGAGTCGGCGAAGTCCAGCCGGTACTCGCCGTAGGTCAGCGGCGCGCACGCCTCCGGCTCGGCGGCCAGGATGGTGATGTCGGCGCCGTTGAGCTTGTCCTCGACGAAGGGCGAGGCGAAGCCGCTGAGGTTGGACCCGCAACCGACCGAGGCGATCAGGTAGTCGGGGGTCCGGCCGATCATCCTGAGCTGTTCCTTCAGCTCCAGGCCGATCACCGAGTGGTGCAGCAGGCAGTGGTTGGAGAAGGCGCCGACCGCGAAGCGGGTGCCCTCGTCGGCGTCGACGCACTCCAGCGCCTCGCTGACCGCGGTGGCCTCGCTGCCGGGGTGGTCGGGGTACTCCGCGAGGAGCTTGCGGCCGTAGTCCGTGGTGTCGCCCGGGCTGGGCCGCACCTCGGCGCCGTAGGTCTCCATCAGATTCCGGCGGTACGGCTTGGTGTGGTAGCTCGCCCGCACCATGAAGACCGTGAGGTCGAGGCCGAAGATCTGGCAGGCGATGGCCAGGGCGCTGCCCCACTGGCCGGCGCCGGTGTCGGTGACCAGCCGGGTGTGGCCGTCGCGCTTGGCGTAGTACGCCTGCGCCAGGGCGGAGTTGAGCTTGTGGCTGCCGCTGGGCGAGGTGGCCTCGTACTTGAACCAGATCTGGGCCGGAGTGCCCAACTCCCGCTCCAGCGCGATGGCGCGGATCAGCGGGGTCGGCCGCCAGAGCTTGTACGCCTCGCGTACCGGCTCGGGGATCGTGATCCAGCGCTCCAGCGAGGTCTCCTGCGCGGCCATCGACTTGACGAACAGCCGCTCCAGCCACTCCCGCGTGACCTTCTTGCCGGTGGAGTTGTCGATGTACTCCTCGGGCAAGCGGGGCAGATCCGGGATGACGTTGTACCAACGGGTGGGAATCTTATCGACCGGAAGATCGACACGGTCGATTAAGCCGAGCGGCTTCATACCTTGCGTCCCCTTAAGAGCGTGGTTGCTGACGAAATGCAGTGACACTCGTACGGACCTGCGCATGCTTGACCGGGCCGGCACCCTCGTGGGGAATTGATTTCCGGCATGACAAAGTCAGGCATTGGGCTTTTGGGTGCGAAAAATCTCGGCGAGAGGAACGGTGAAGCGCGGTGGAGTCGTGCCTCGGCACAACGGTTACTCAGTGCCTCGGCGGCGCGTCAGGCTCCAGCCGAAGTCACGAGTTGTGCGAGATCACGGATTGCTGTTCCCGTGGATTCGTGCCCGAAGGCACGGAGGGACGGGATGTCCGGGCGTCACCGGCCGTACGGCCTGGTGGTGCGGGGTCGATCAGCCGTGCGTGAGAGGCCGACCAGGTGTCGGACCTCGAATATTCTCGTGCCAGCACTCGCATACCCCCGTATCAGTACTGGAATTGTTTGACAGCCTAGCGTCCGGCAGTTCCGATGGCAATACCATACTGGAACGCGTCCCGATGACCGGAACTCATCCCGGTGACCAGCGCATTTTCCCTACGGGAGTCAAAATGGGCTGGTCACCGGGACGCCGTCGCATTACTGACCAGATCGGTCAAAGTGAATTCCTGTGAAGCCCGGCGACAACGACAGTGGCGGCGGGCCGCTTCCGCGGGCCCGCCGCCACTGTCACGCTCGCCGTGCGGACGCCTGTCGTACGGCGCCGCGGGCGGTCCTCCTGAGCCGGGTCACTGCCGCCCGGCGGGTGCCGTCAGCACTGCCCGGCGGTGCCGTCAGCGCTGTCCGGCGGGTGCCGTCAGCGCTGTCCGGCCGGCGCCGTCTCGCGAACGGACTCCTCGCCCTCTTCCGGCAGCTCGGGCAGGATGCCGGTCAACGCGCTCTCGTGCAGGTCCTTGTGGCGCAGCGTCAGCGCGGCGATCACCGCGGCGACGAAGGCGAACACGGCGCACAGGGTCATGGCGTCGTGGAAGCCGGTGGTGAACGCGTCGCGCCCGGCGGCCAGCACCTTGTCGGCCAGGCCGGGGCCCGCCGAGTGCGCGGCCTCGTCGATGCTGCCCGCGCTGATCCCGTTGGCGATCTTGTCGCTCTGGGCGCTGGTGAGCGTGGCCGCGGCGTCGGACGCCTTGAAGGCGCTGGTGACGTGGTTCTCGAAGAACGCGCCCGCGACCGCGATGCCCAGAGCCGTTCCCACCTGCTGGAACGTCTCGCTGATACCGGAGGCGACACCGGCCTTGGCCGGTTCCGCGACACCGATGGCGAGCGCGGCGCGGGTCGGGTTGAACAGGCCGAAGGCCAGGCCGATGACCACCAGGGCGGGGATGAGCGAGGTCCAACTGTCGCCCGCGCCGCTGAGGTGGATGAGCAACAGGCCGATGCCCAGGGCGAATTGGGAGGTGGCCATGATGACCCGGAAGGGCACCTTGCCGGTGAGCCCGCCGGCCAGCGCGCCGAAGAAGAACATCGCCAGCGTCAGCGGCAGGAAGCGCAGGCCGGCGGACCAGGCGGAGGCGCCCTCGACGCTCTGCAGATACGTCGTGACCAGGAAGATCGGCGGCAGACCCGCGGCGTTGGCCAGGAAGGTCGTCGCGGACAGGCCCAGGAAGGTGCGGTTGCGGAAGAGCTGGGTGTCGAACATCGCCTGCTCGCCGCGGGAGCGCGCGACCGCGAGGAAGACCGCCAGGCACACCGCGGCCACCGCGTACAGCGCGATGTTGCTGCCGGAGAACCAGCCGTCGGTGTTGCCGCGGATGATGGCCAGCACCAGGGCGGCCAGCGAGAGCGTGAAGGAGACCATTCCGACGAAGTCGGGGGCGGCGGCGCTGGGCAGCCGCGATTCACGGACCTGGCGCATCGCGATCAGGACGGTGATCAGGCCGACCGGCACATTCAGATAGAAGATCCAGCGCCAGCCGGGGCCATTGGTCAGCGCGCCGCCGATCAGCGGTCCCGTGGCGACGGCGAGACCCACCGCGGCGCCGAACGCGCTGAACGCGGTGGCGCGTTCCTTGCCGCGGAACTCGTGACCGAGCAGAGCGGGGCCCACGGCGAACATGATGGCCGCGCCGACACCCTGGACTCCGCGGCTGACATTCAATACCCCGATATTCCCGGCCAGTCCGCAGGCGAGGGAAGCCGCGGTGAAGATGACCAGGCCGATCAGGAAGAGCCGCTTGCGGCCGGTCCTGTCCGCCACCGATCCGGCGGTCACGAGGAAAGCCGCGAGCGTCAGCGCATACGCGTCGAACACCCACTGCATACCGCTGAAGCTGGCGTGCAGTGAATCATGAATGCCGGGCAGGGCGACCGAGACCACACTCAGGTCCAGCATCAGCATGAATGTGCCGACGGATACCACTGCCAGGGTCCACCACCTTAAAGCAGCGGGGGGGTGGGGCGTTTCGGTCATGCCGACTCCAGAGTGTGGAAAGTCGCCGTATCCGGCGAATCTGGCTGCTGACTATGGATGGTGACCATGCCGTGGTGGAAGCACCGCTGCCGAGGCGCCCCGCGTCGGCGGACAGGCCGATCCAGGGTGCTGGCCGATGATCGCGGTCGGCGCCGGTGCCGTCAATTGCCCCATGGGGCATGGTTGAGCATGTGTACAACGTATACCCTACACATGCTCGCGCGCACCCGCACGAAGATGTACGTCGGGTGTCGGCATATGCGCGCGGATTCGCAAAGACAGCGTCTTTTTTATCCGCAACTCCTTTTAGCGCGACTGTATATGCTGTATAGGCGGTAGTCGCCGGCGGACGGCACGGTGATCCGCGTCCAGCGGCCCGCGCGGCTCACGCATCCGCCGGTCACCCGGAACCACGGCGACCAGGCGACGCGGACGACGGTGCTCCCGGCCTTCGGCAGCCGGACCGTCACGTCGGCCTCACCCGCCCGCAGCACGCGCGCGGGCTCCGAGGCCAGCGGCACCGGGCGCTCCACCGCGAAGACCGTCCAGTACCGGTCCCGCCAGATCGGCCGCAGCCAGTCGGGGCGGGCGGCGGGCGCGAGCAGCGCGGCCTCCGCCTCGCCGGGGCCGCCCACGTCGCCGTGGGGCAGCACGACATACGCCACCGCCCAGTCGTCGAGCCAGCGGCGGTAGGCGGCGGCCGGAAGCGTCCCGTCCGGCAGCGTCCCGCCGTAGAACAACCGGTCTCTCTTCACGTCGAGTTGGCGGTTCCAGCCGCGGGCGATCTGGGCGACGTCGGCGAAGAGCGTCGACTCGCGGTGATCGCGGGCCGGAACCACCTCGATACGGTGCCGCTCGGCGCGCAGTCCGCGCAGCGCGCGGGTCACCCCCTCGGTGTGCGAGGCCCAGTCGGGGACGGCGGTGGACATGCGCAGTTCCCTGCCGGTCTTGGCGGCCAGCGCGTAGCCGTTGTGGCCGAGCGCGCCGGTCAGCACGACGACGAGGACCGCGCCGAGCACGGGGGCGCGGGCGGCCGTACGGGTCGGGCCCCGGTCCAGGCGCACGTAAGGGCTACGGCGCGGGCGTCGGGCCACGCGTTCCATCAGCGCGGCGGCCAGCAGCGGCAGTCCGGCGATCCCGGCCAGCCGCTCGACGTTGGTGCCGACGGGCGAGGCCACGCACGCGGTGAGCGCCGTGCCGAGCGCGTACGCGACCGCGCCCGCGCGGACCGTGCGCCAGGACCGCGGCGCGGCCAGGGCCAGCGCCAGGGAGGTCACCAGCGGGCAGACCGCCGCGTCGGCGCTCATCAACTGCTCGCCCTGGAAGGGGAAGAGCACGTACACCGCGCCCAGCACCAGCACCGGCGGCACCGCCAGGGCGAGCGCGGCGGTGCGGCGGCCCGCCGCCGACAGGCCCGCGCCCGCGACCCACAAGAAGAGGGCGGCGACCGGGCTGGACATCGCCGTCACCGCCGCGAGGACCGCGGCGCCCGCCCAGCGGTCCGGCGCCCGTCGCACCCGGCACAGCGCCAGCAGCCCGAAGGCCGCGCCGACCGCGAAGGTCGTACGCCCCGAGGCCACGTCGCACCACTGGCACACGGCGCCCAGCAGCGCCGGGACCATCGGCCGCCGCACGCCGGACCGGACGAAGAGGACGGCCATCGCCCAGGTCGCCACCAGACCGGCCGCGACCGAGACGGCCCGGACCCCGGCGTACGCCATCAGCGGCGGGGTGAGCACGCTGTAGTCCATCGCGTGCATGCCGCCGTACCAGGCGAGGTTGTACGGCGCACCCGGATGCCGCCCCGCGAAACCGGCCCACGCGACCTGGGCCGCGAGGTCGCCGCCGCCCGTGGCCAGCAGCCACGCCCAGAGCGCGTACAGCGGCGCCGCGCAGGCGACCGCCACCGCGGGGACGGGCCAGCGCCTGCGTCGTGGGACCGGCTGTACCTGACCTGTCCGCTGCGTGGGCCGCGGCAGCACCGCGGGCTGAACGACCGACACGTCACTCATAGCGGACGCCTTCCCCGGAAGCGGCGGGTACAGCGGGTCGACCGGGAAAGACCATACTCGGTATGCATACCGAGTATGTATACCGAGTATGGCCGGGTGGGCGCCACCGCTTCCCCGGCGGGGCATGGCAGCATCGGGGACGGCCGGACCGGACAAGGAAGCGAGAGGCGCACACCATGCCGTTGCAGATCACCGCCACCGACGCGGAGCACCCGTCGGCGCTGCTCGACCTGGAGTGGAACCTGCCGCTGGAGGAGTGGCCGGACACCTCACTGGTCGCGCTGCCGCGCGGCATCTCCCGGCACGTCGTGCGCTTCGCGCGGGCCGGGGACGAGGTCGTGGCGATCAAGGAGGTCAGCGAGTGGGCGGCGGTACGCGAGTACGGGCTGCTGCGCGACCTCGACCGGCTCGCGATACCGGCCGTGGACCCGATCGCGGTGGTGACCGGCCGGGCCGCCGCCGACGGCACCCCGCTGGAGCCCGCGCTCATCACCCGGCACCTGAACGGCTCGCTGCCGTACCGCTCGATGTTCGAGACGACGATGCGCCCCGACACCGTCAACCGCCTGCTGGACGCGCTCGCCGTCCTCCTCGTACGGCTCCACCTGGTCGGTTTCGCCTGGGGCGACTGCTCGCTGTCCAACACGCTCTTCCGCCGGGACGCGGGCGCGTACGCCGCCTACCTGGTGGACGCCGAGACGGGGCAGATCCAGCCCGAACTCACGCGCGGACAGCGGGAGTACGACATCGAGCTGGCCCGGGTGAACATCGCGGGCGAGCTGATGGACCTCGAAGCGGGCGGCTCCCTGCACCCCTCGGTCGACCCGGTCCCGTTCGGCGAGGCGATCGTCCGCCGCTACGCCGACCTGTGGCACGAGCTGACCCGCGAGTCCGTCTACCCGGCCAGCAAGCGGCACTACATCGACCGCAGAATCCGCCGCCTGAACGACCTCGGCTTCGACGTCGCCGAGATGCAGATCGAGCGCTCACCCGCGGGCGACACCGTGACCTTCCTGCCCAAGGTCGTCGACGCGGGCCACCACCAGCGCCAACTCCTGCGCCTGACCGGCCTCGACACCGAGGAGAACCAGGCCCGCAGCCTCCTCAACGACCTGGAGTCCTGGATGGCCACCCAGGACGACCACGCCCCCGCCGACGGCCTGCCCGCCGCCCGCCCCGAAGTCCTCGCCCACCGCTGGCTGCGCGACGTCTTCCGCCCCGCCGTCCGCTCCGTCCCCCAGGACCTGCGCGCCCGCATCGACCCGGCGCAGATCTACCACGAACTCCTCGAACACCGCTGGTACCTCTCCGAACGCGCCCAGCACGACGTGGGCCTCGACGCCACGGTCGAGAGCTACACCACCGAAGTCCTCCCCCACCTCCCCGACCCGGCGGCGGTCCTGGCGCCCGTCGAGGCGGCGGAAGCCGTGGAACCGGCGGAGACCATGTCGCCCGCAGCGGGCGACTGACCGTCAGGCGCGGTCGAAGGAGTCGGTGGCGGACCGTCAGGCGCGGTCGAAGGAGTCGGTGGCGTCGCGGAGGGCGACCGTGGCGTGGCTTTCCTGGAAGCTCTGTTCGGAGACGACGGTGAGGCGGGCGGTGGCCTGGAAGTCGCGGACGGTCAGGGCGCCGCAGGAGACCATGGTCGCCTTCATTTTGGCGACGGTGACGGCGAGACCTTCGCTGAGGTCGCCCGCGTAGGGGACGTAACCGTCCACCCCCTCTTCGAAGACCAGGCCCTGGCCGCCCTGTTCGTAGCGCTGCCAGTTGCGGGCGCGGCTGGAGCCCTCGCCCCAGTACTCCTTGACGAAGCCGTCGCGGGTGGGGAGCTTGGCGCCGGGCGCCTGGTCGAAGCGGGCGAAGTAGCGGCCCATCATGACGAAGTCGGCGCCCATCGCGAGGGCCAGGGACATGTGGTAGTCGTGCACCAGGCCGCCGTCGGAGCAGATCGGCACGTACTGGCCGGTCCGCTCGGCGAAGGCGTCGCGGGCCGCTGCGACGTCGAGGACGGCGCTGGCCTGGCCGCGGCCGATGCCCTTCTGATCGCGGGTGATGCAGATGGAACCGCCGCCGACGCCGACCTTGACGAAGTCGGCGCCCGCCTCGGCGAGGAAGCGGAAGCCCTCGCCGTCCACGACGTTGCCGCCGCCGACCGGGATCTGCGGGAAGTGCTCCTTGGACCACGCGATGGCCTGGGCCTGCCAGTCGCTGAAGCCGTCGGAGGAGTCGAAGCAGAGCACGTCGGCCCCGGCCTCGGCCAGTCGTGGGACGCGCTCGCGGTAGTCGTGCGTGTTGACGCCCGCGCCGACCCGCAACCTCTTGTCCTGGTCGACCAGTTGGTGGGGGAAGCGCTTGTTGTCCGAGTAGTCGGAGCGGAAGACCAGATAGCGCAGGAGGCCCTCGGCGTCGACCACCGGCAGGCAGTCCAGACGCTCGTCCCACAGCCGGGAGTTGGCCTGCGACAAGGTGATGTCGTCGGTCGCGCAGGCGAGGACGTCGACCGGGACCATCCGGCTGGAGACCGGCTCGTCGGACCGGTGGCGCTGCGGGTGGAAGTCGCGGGAGGTCACCAGGCCCAGCAGCCGCCCGGTGCCGGTGCCGTCGTGGGTGACGGCGGCCGTGCTGTGACCGGTGGTCCGCATCAGCTCCCGCAGCCGGCCCAGCGGGTCCTGCGGCCGTACGTTGGTGTCGCTGACCACGAATCCGGCCTTGAAGTTCTTCACCGCGCGGACGTCCGCGACCTGGTCGGCCACCGGCCGGTTGTGGTGCAGGAAGCTCAGCCCGCCGTCGCGCGCGAGCGCGATGGCCAGTTCGGGGGAGCTCACCGACTGCATGATCGCGGACGTGAACGGGGTCCGCAGCTCGATCGGCGACGGCTCGTCCCGTGCGTGCCGGACCAGGGGCGTCCGCAGGTCCACCGCCTCCGGCGAACAGTCCGTCCGCGTCCGGTTGGGCAGCAGCAGGAACTCGTTGAAGGTGCGCGAGACCCCTTCGATGATCTGAGCCATGCACCCGGACTCTACAGGTGCCGCCCGTCCGTCCGCGCGGCGCCCTGCCGCAGGTCAGTCGCCTTCCGCGCGGTCCCGGCGGCGGATGTCACAGCGCCGCCAGCTCCGGCAGCAGGTCCACCGCGAGCGACACGTCGGGGGTCAGCGCCCGGTCCTCGGTGGCCGTCGGCAGCGCGGAGTCCAGGACGGCGAAGACCGGCGCGTGCGTACCGGCGCCCGCCGACAGCGCGGGAAGCGCCGGGTGCAGGCGCAACGCCCGTACGGCGGCGACGAGTTCGCAGGCGAGCACGAGCCGGTAGGCGTCCACGGCGCGCAGCGCCTGGCGGGTGGCCTGGGAGGCGAAGCTCGCGGCCTCCTCGACCCCGCGCGAGAGCACCGCGTGCCCGGCCGAGGCCGGTACGGCGCTGGCGCGTATCTCCGCGAGGGCGGAATTGGCGCTGTACTCCAGGATCATCATGCCCGAGCTGGCCGCCGAGCCCCCGGCGAGGTAGGAGCGCAGGCCGGTGATCTCGGGGTCGCCGAAGGCGGTCAGCCGCGCGGCGGACAGCTGCGCGGTCTGGAGTACGGCGAGGCAGAGGTGGTCGAGCGCGAGCCCGACGGGGGTGGCCATGAAACCGCCGTGGTGGTACGCGACCGGGCCGCCGTCCGGTCCCTCCTCGCCGATCAGCGGGTTCTCCGAGGGGCAGTTGACCTCGACGTCCAGAATCCGGCGCAGTGACCAGGCCGCCTCCAGCGCGGGGCCGTGCACCTGCGGAAAGGCCCGGAAGCCGTACGGGTCCTGGATGCGGCGGCCGGTGGCGCGCGGCCGGTCGGGGACGCCGAGCAGCCTGCGGACCTCGGCCCCGGCGTGCAGCGCGCCCGGATAGGGGCGGATGGCGAGGGCGGGCGCCGCGTACGCCTCGAGCGAGCCGGAGACGGCGGCCAGCGAGAGGGCCGTCACGGCGTGCGAGGCGCGCAGCAGGATGTCCAGGTCGTGGCAGACCAGCGCGGCCTGCCCGAGGGTGAAGGCGCTGCTGCTCATCAGCGCGAGCGCGTCGCCCTGCTGGAGGGTGACGCGGCCGGGGAAGGGCGCGGGCACCGCGGCCGGGTCGAGCGCGGCGGCCGGGTCCAACCCACCGGCGGACGGCGGCACTTCACCTTCGGGCGACGGACCGGACGACGGCGAAGGTGACGACGAGGACGACGGTGAGGACGACGGTGAGGACTGCGGCGAAGGTGACGACGAGGACTGCGGCGACGGGGACGGCCACGGCCCCTCGCGGAAGGCGTCCGCGGGATCCGGCTGCCGCCCCAAGTCCTCGTGCAGCCACGGCCGTTCGCCGATCAGCGCGAGACCGGTCTCGGCGAGCGCCGTCAGATCCCCGGTGCCGACGGCCCCGTACTCGCTGACCGCCGGGTGCACACCGAGCCGCAGCGCCTCCACCAGGGCCTGCACGACGGCCGGTTGGAGCGCGGAGCCGCCCGCCAGCGCCTGGTTGGCGCGGACGGCGAGCGCGGCACGCACCTGGCGGGCCGGGAGCAGCGCCCCGACCCCGCCCGCGTGGCTGCGCAGCAGCCGCAGGTCCTGTCCCGCCTGGTCCTCGTCGCTGACCGGCACGAGCCGGTTCGCGCCGACGCCGGTGTGCCGCCCGTACATCCGGCCCGCGGCGGCGGCCTGCCGCGCGGCCCGCCAGGAGCGGTCCGCGCGGGCCAGCGCGTCGGGCGGCACGGTGGGTACGGCCGTCCGGTCCGCGATCCGCGTCACGGCGTCCGCGTCCAGGCCGGCGCCGTCGAGCACCACGAAGGCCCCCTCCTCGGCGGAGGGTGCCGTCGTGCGGTCCGTCGGCGTCTCGGAATCAGAGGCTGTACCCACTGCGCTGTATCGGTCCCGCTGCCGCGGTCAGCCGAGGCCGACTGAGGTCAGCCAGGTCTTGGCGACCTCCAGCGGGTCCTTGTTGTCGCTCTGCACCTGGGTGTCCAGGCTGAGCAGGGCCGCCGTGTCGAGCTTCGCCGACACCGCGTTGAGCGCGGCGACGCCTTCCTTGGACAGACCGCTCTTGTAGACCAGCGGGATCACGTTCTCGAAGCCGAAGAGGTTCTCGGGGTCCTGGAGGACGACGAACTTCTCCTTCTCGATGGTCGGGTCCGTGGTGAAGATGTCGGCGGCCTGCACGTTGTTGTTCTTGAGCGCCGCCGCGGTCAGCGGACCGCCCGCGTCGAGCGCCTTGAACGACTTCGGCGTGAGGTTGTAGACCGACTTCAGGCCGACCAGGCCCTGCTGCCGGGTCTGGAACTCGGGCGAGGCGCCGATGGTGATCTCGGAGCCGTACTTCGCCAGGTCCGCGATGGTGGACTTCTCGGTCAGCTTGTACTTCGCCGCGGTGGCCGCGTTGACCGTCAGGGAGTCCTTGTCCTCGGCCGGTGCCATGTCGAGCAGCGTCAGCTTCGGGTCGAGCTTGGCGAGTGCCGCCTCGTTGGTGGCCTGGGCCGTCTTGGGCGTGGCCTTGGCGTCCAGGTATGCCAGAAGTGCGCCGTTGAACTCCGGCAGTACGGTCAGCGAACCGTTCTTCAGCAGGCCGTAGGTGGTCTCCCGGCTGCCGATGTTCGGCTTGTAGCTGACCTTGATCCCCTTGGCCTTCAGGGCCTCGCCGTAGATGTCGGCGATGAGGATGCTCTCGGGGAAGTTGTTGGAGCCGACGACCACGGTGTCGCCGCTCGCCTTCGACCCGGCCAGCGGGTCCTTGGCCTTGTCGGAGCCGGAGTCACCACAACCCGCGAGCAGGGGCGCCGCGACGGCGGCGACGACGGCGACCGCCGCGAGGCGGCGTATGTGGCTCGGGCTGGACCAGGTGCTCTTCACGTGAGAGGTCACGATTTCCGCTTCCGGGCTCGGGGAGTTTCGGTCTCTGATCGGGCGTACTCGTGGCGTAGGCGCACCCACACACGCGGACGTACGTCGAGTACGTACACACGTGCGGTTGCGAGTGCTACCCAGCGATCCAATCCAGCCGCTTCTGGGTCAGTCAAGAGCAGCCTGATCACCGATCGGCATCGATGTCTGAACACCGGTGGATTGGTCGGGGATTCCCGTTCCGTACGGTCGTGTCCGTAACAAATTATTGATGGTGTGGTCAGCTAGTCGTGGTCAAGACGAGGTAGTCTCCCCGACGTTGGTCACGGTGCTCGGACAACCGCGGGGAGTATCCGGTCACTTCATTCCGGTTACGCACAGAAGCGTTCATTTTGCGCCACTGTCGTCGTGTCCGGTTGTCGGCGAGCCGGTAGGCGGTTCCGGAGGAGGCTTGGTGTCCGTGCACGAGGTGGACGGGTCGGCACGTCCTGACCCGGAGCCACACGTCAGGGGCGGGGTACGGAACTTCGCCGACCGCTGGCCGTTCCGGCGCAAGCTCAACGTCCTCGTCGGCGTTCCGCTTGTCGTGGTCGCGATGCTGCTCGCCTACGTGATCACCGGCCTCGTCGGCCAGGCCCAGGACGCGGCCTCGGCCGCGCAGCTCGTCCGCGACAGCCGCCAGGTCGCCGAACTCGTCGACCTGGTCGAGACCGAGCACCAGCAGGCTCTGCTGCTGTCCGTGCGCTACGAATCGGCCACCTCGGGCAAGCGCCCGTCGCTGGTCGCCTACCGGCAGGCGCGCACCGCCGTGGACGCGCAGGTGGAGAACGTACGCGCCACCTTCGGATCGCGGCTGCCCGCCGCGGAGGCCCAGGTCCTCAAGGAGATCAACGGCCTCGGCAGCCTGCGGAGCACCATCGAGCAGAGCTATCTGCCCGCGGACAACATCGACCCGGCGTACACCGCGACCGTGGACGGCCTGATCGACGGCCTCGGCCTCGATCTGAACAAGAACCTCAGCTCGACCCGCACCGGCAGCATGCTGGACTCGCTGCTGCGCGCGGAGGCCGCGCACGCCTCCTTCGAGACCAGCGTCTTCTCCGCGCAGACCGGTGACACCAACGCGCTGATCGAGTTCAACAACGCGGTCGGCTACCAGCAGCTCTACGTCTCCCAGGCCAGCCGCTTCGGGCGGTTCGCCAGCGACGCGCAGCGCACGGAGCTGGCCGGGATCGAGATGAACCCGGTCTGGAACGGCATCGCGCTCCAGTACGCGGGCCTCCAGATCGACCCGAGCGCGCTGGAGGCCACCGGCCCCGCGCAGGTGCGGGCGGCCTTCACCAAGGCCCTCAAGTCCTACCCGGACTACCAGAAGCAGGCGCAGACCCGGCTGAAGATCACCGGCTCGCTGATCGACCAGATCGCGCACCGCGCCGACCGGGCGTCCGACGACGCCTGGTGGCGGGCCGCGTGGCTGCTCGGCGGCGCGCTGCTGGCGTTCGTGCTGTGGCTGGGCTTCTCCGTGGCCGTACGCCGCTCGGTGATCCGGCCGGTGCAGGTGCTGACCGGGGCCGCGGCGGAGGTCGCCGAGGTGGCCGGGCAGGAACTGGCCCGGGTCGCCGACGACGACGCGGACTTCGCGGGTGCGCCGCGCCTCCAGGAGGTGCCGGTCACCGCGCACGACGAGATCGGCGACCTGGCCGAGGCGTTCAACCGCGTGCAGTCCACCGCGGCGGCACTGCTGGAACGCCAGGTGCTCAGCCGCCGCAACGTGGCCGAGATGTTCGGCAACGTCGGCCGCCGCGTCAGCAACCTGACGGCTCGTCAACTCACCCTGATCGACGCCCTGGAGCGCGGCGAGACCGACCCCGCGCTGCTCGACCGGCTGTACCGGATCGACCACCTGGCCGTACGCCTCCAGCGCAACGCCGACAGCCTGATGCTGCTCGCCGGTATCCGCGAGGCGGGCCTGGACGCCAGCCCCACCGCGCTGACCAACGTCGTACGCGCCGCGCTCGGCCAGATCGAGGGCTACCAGCGGGTCTCGCTGCTCGCGGACACCGACGTCACGGTCGCGCCGGACATCATCGCCGATCTGACGCTGATGCTGGCCGAACTCCTGGAGAACGCCGTGGCGTTCTCCCCGGCCCGCAGCCCCGTCGAGGTGGCGGTGCGCGACGGCGCCGAGGGCGCGCTGATCGAGATCACCGACCACGGCCTGGGCATGAGCGCGGAGCGGCTGGCGGAGGAGAACGCCCGGCTGATCCGCCGCGAGCGCCTCGACCTGGTGCCGACGAAGGTGCTCGGCCTGTTCGTGGTCGGCAGCCTGGCGCGGCGCTGGGGCGTACGGGTCACGCTGACGCGGACGCCCGGCGGCGGTGTCACCAGCCGGGTGACGATCCCGGCGACGCTGCTGCTGCTCATGAGCCCGTTCGCGGAGCCCGCCGCCGAGGGGGCGGCTCCGGCCGCCAAGGCCGTCGGCGCCGCGCGGGAGGCCGCCGCGGCTCCCCGCCACGTCGAGGCCGAGGAGGCGGTCGCGCTGCCCGAACGCCGTACCGCGCCGTCGTGGGCCGGTACGCCCGCGGCAGGCTCCCCCACGACGTCCGCGGGCCCCGCCCCGGTGCCCGCGCCGCGCGCGCCGGAACCGGCGGCAGGACGCGACGGACGCGACGGACGCGACGGACGCGACGGATCAGGATCAGCCGGACCGGGCGAACCCGGCGGCGGACCGGGCGACGGCCGCGACGGCCTGACCCCGCTCCCCCGCCGCGTCCCGCAGCGCCAGGCGGCCGACGAGACCCCGGCCGCCCCGGCGCCCGCGGCGGGCGGACCCACCGCCCCCCACTCCGAGCAGGGCCGGCCCCCGAGCGACGGCGAGGACGGCGGCGCCCGTCCGCTGCGCCGCCGGGTGCGCGGTGCCACGCTCGCCACCACACTGACCGACGCGGGACGCTCGGCCGCACGCCGGGCCCCCCGTCAGACAGACGCAGAAGAAGTCCGCTCGGAACTCGACGAGTTCGAGGCCGCAGTGGAGCGGGCCAACCGTGACGTCGCGAGCGGCACGGCACCCGGTACGACGAACAGCCAAGCAGGGCTTCCGGAAGGAGCGGACCAGTGACATCGCCGACAGGTGGGACCCCGGCCGGACAGGACCCGCCCGCCGATCTGCGCGCCGCCGCAGCCGACTTCACCTGGCTGCTGAACCGTTTCGCCACCGAGACCGCGGGCGTGGTCGACGCCATCGCCGTATCCTCCGACGGCCTGCTCATCGCCGTCTCGCAACTGCGCGACGCGGCCGACTCCGAGCGGCTGGCGGCCATCGTCTCCGGCATCACGAGCCTGGCGGCGGGCGCAGCGGGCAACTACGGTCTCGGCGGCCTCAACAAGGTGATCATCGATCTGGAGGACGGCCATGTGCTGGTCTCCGCGATCGGCAGCGGCGCGGTGCTCGGCGTCGTCACCTCCAAGGAAGCCAAACTCGGGAACATCGCCTACGAGATGACGGTCTTCGCCAACCGCGCGGGCGCCGCCCTCAGCCCGCAGCTCGTCCTCGAACTCAAGAACAGCGTCGCCGTTCCGTCCCCGCGCGGCCGGTCCTGGGACTAGGGCCTGTCCGGCGGATCATGGGCGGTCCAGGCGGTGCCTGGTACGTGCGAGCGCAAGGCGCCGGGATGGCCTCATAGTGGAGCTATTCGGGTATTTCGGCAACGCGGCGGTGGGGGCACCCCCGGACGGCGTGCCAGGGGTCGAAGGGGCCGTTCGTGATCCGCCGGACAGGCCCTAGCCAGGAGCGAGGAGAGCAGAAGGAGGAGGCAGGCACATGGCGGCCGGTGACACGCCAGTCGGCGAGGGGTCCCGTACGGGCTCCGCCGACGACCCGGTCGGCCGGGCACCCGCGGTACGGCCGTTCCTGGTCACCGCGGGCCGGGTGGCCGGCACCAGGTCGGGACCGCCGATCCCGGTCGAGACCCAGGTGGTGACGACCGCGGCCGGTGTCGGGGCGCTCGACGGGCTCTCCTTCGAGGAGCACGACATCGTCGCGCTCTGCCGCGTGCCGCAGTCGCTGGCGGAGATCGCGGCCAAGCTCCGCCTGCATCTGAACGTGGTCCGCGTGCTGGCCGAGGACCTCCAGTCCGGCGGCCATCTGTCGGTCTACGTTCCCAGCTCCGACATCGCCCAGGACATCTCCGTACTGCGAAGGGTTATCGATGGGCTCCGCACCATCCCCGACTCCAGGGGGGCATTACGTGACACCGAGTGAACCGGCGGGCCGGGGCGCCCGGATGACCGACTCACGGCTGCCGACGGCCGTCCGGCCGCCGCTGCCGGTGAAGATGGTGATCGCGGGCGGCTTCGGTGTCGGCAAGACCACCACCGTCGGGTCGATCTCCGAGATCAGGCCGCTGACCACGGAGGCGGCCATCACCGAGGTCGCCGCGGGCGTGGACGACCTCAGCCACACACCGCACAAGACGACCACCACGGTCGCCATGGACTTCGGCTGCATCACGATCGACGCGTCGCTGAAGCTGTACCTGTTCGGCACGCCGGGGCAGGACCGTTTCGGCTTCATGTGGGACGACCTGGTGGAGGGCGCGCTCGGCGGGCTCGTCATCGTCGACACCCGGCGGCTCGACGACTGCTACGCCGCCGTCGACTACTTCGAGCACAAGGCGATCCCGTTCGCCGTCGCCGTCAACGCTTTCGACGGGCACGTCGAGCACGCCATGGACGAGGTGCGCTGGGCGCTGGACATCGCCGAGCAGGTGCCGGTGTTCACCTTCGACGCGCGCGAGCGCGGTTCGGTACGGGACGCACTGCTGGTCGTCCTGGAGCTGGCGCTGGCGCGCGCGGAGGGCTGAGCGGGGGCCGTTGTCGTACGGCCCCCGACCGTTCCCTCACCGCTCCCTCGACCACTCGCCCCGTGCTGCCCGGCGGTCAGCCGCCGCGGCGCACTCCCGGGGACACCACGAGCCGGTTGACCAGCCAGAACAGGCCGATCGTGGCGAGGGCGAGGCCCGCCACCAAGGTCGCCCCGCCGACGACCTTCTCGTAGTTGCGCTGGTAGAGGCCGTCGATGATGTAGCGGCCGACACCGCCGAAGCTGACGTACGCGGCGATCGACGCGGTGGAGACCACCTGGATCGCCGCGGAGCGCAGGCCGCTGAGGATCAGCGGGAGCGCGACCGGCAGTTCGACCTGGAAGAGCACGCTCGTGGTGCTCATGCCCATGCCGCGGGCCGCGTCGACCGGCGAGGGGTCGACGGTGCGCACGGCCTCGTAGGTGGTGACCAGGATCGGCGGCACCGCGAGCGCGACCAGTGGGATCATCACCGGGGTCAGGCCGATGCCGACCCAGACGGTGATCAGCACCAGCAGGCCGAAGCTGGGCAGCGCCCGCGCGGCGGTCGCGATGGCCGCCAGCGCGTTCCCGCCGCGTCCGGTGTGGCCGGTGAACATGCCGATCGGCAGTCCGATGGCGGCGGCGATGGCGAGGGCCATGAGGCTGTACTGGACGTGCTCGAACAGCCGGTGCGGGATGCCGTCGGCGCCGTGCCAGTGCGAGCCGTCGCTGAAGAAGGCGTTGACGAAGTGCAGGACGTTCATCGGGCGGCGTCCTTCAGGGTGGGCGCGGTGGGCGCGGGGCGTGGGGTGGGCTCCGCCGGTTCCGACAGCGGTACGCCCTTGCGCCTGGCCTGTCCGCCGCGCGGCATCCACGGCGTGAGCAGCATGCGGATCAGGACGAGTACGCCGTCGACCGCCATGCCCAGTACGGCGATGGAGACCACGGAGGTCACCACCAGCGGTGTGCGGTGGTAGAACATGCCGTCGGTGAGCAGATTGCCGAGCGCTCCCTGGTTGCCGATCAGGGCGCCGACGCTGACCAGGCTGATGCTGGACACCGCCGCGACCCGCAGCCCGGCGAAGATCGCGGGCACCGCGATGGGCAACTGCACCTGGAGGTAGCGGCGTCCGGGGCCGAGGCCCATGGCGGTCGCGGCGGCCATCGTCTCCTCGGGCACCGACCGGACGCCGTCCACGATCGCCGGGACCAGCAGCACGAGGCTGTAGACGGTCAGCGGGATCATCACGGTGGTCTCGGTCGCGCCGGTGTAGTCGATGAGGACGACGAAGAAGGCGAGCGACGGGATCGCGTACAGGACGGTCGTGACCCACAGCACGGGCGAGTAGATCCACTTGAAGCGGACGCAGAGCTGGGCGACCGGCAGCGCGATGAGCATGCCGAAGAGCACCGGGAGCAGCGCCTCGCGCAAGTGCAGGCCGATCAGGCCGAGATAGGAGTGCTGGAGGTCGCTGGGGATGGTGAAGTACTCGCTCATCGGGCGGCCTTGGCAGCGGTCTCCGGGTCGGCGTCGGCCGGGTCCGCGGCCTTCGCGGCCTTCGCGCCGGACCCGCCGGACGCGCCGGACGCGCCGGTCTTCGCGGTGCCCCTGCCCGCGCCGCGTTCCGCGTGGGCGCCGCGGATGGCCTCGGCGATCGTCGTCTGCGAGGTGACACCGACCACCCGCCCGGTGTCGTCCACGGCGACCGCCCAGCCGGTGGGCGAGAGCACCGCGCAGTCCAGCGCGTCGCGCAGCGACTCCTCGCCGAAGACGAACGGACGCCCGTGCGGCAGCAGATCGGCGCGGTCCAGCCGGTCGGCGCCCTTGGCCGCGGCGGCGGGCTCGGTCCAGCCGATCGGCCTGCCGTCGGTGTCGGTGACCAGGAGGTACGGGGCGTCGGACGCCGCGGTGCGCTCGGCGACCTGGGCGGAGCTCGAGTCGACGGCGATGATCGGCGCGGTGGTGAGTTCGAGTCCCGCCGAGGTGAAGAAGGACAGCCGGCGGATGCCGCGGTCGGTGCCGAGGAAGTCCTCGACGAACGCGTCGGCGGGGGCGGTCAGCAGCTCGTCCGGCGGCGCGTACTGGGCGAGTTTCCCGCCGGTCCGCAG
This sequence comes from Streptomyces sp. NPDC008139, assembly GCF_042957025.1. NCBI lineage: Bacteria > Bacillati > Actinomycetota > Actinomycetes > Kitasatosporales > Streptomycetaceae > Streptomyces > Streptomyces sp. NPDC008139. The sequence continues at coordinate 132,707 of NZ_JBIBHM010000007.1, read as the reverse complement.
CACCGCGACCATGTCGCCGAGCTTGATGGCCTCGTCGATGTCGTGCGTGACGAAGACGATGGTCTTGCCCAACTCGGCCTGGATACGCAGCAGTTCGGCCTGGAGTCCCTTCCGGACGATCGGGTCGACCGCGGAGAAGGGCTCGTCCATCAGCAGGACGGGCGGGTCGGCGGCGAGCGCCCTGGCCACGCCGACGCGCTGCTGCTGGCCGCCGGAGAGCTGGTAGGGGTAGCGCTTGGCCATCGAGGCGTCCAGGCCGACGCGTTCCATCAGGTCCCTGGCGCGCTTCCTGGCCCGGTTGCGGTCCCATCCCAGCATGCGCGGCACGGTCGCGATGTTGTCCACGATGGTGCGGTGCTGGAAGAGCCCGGCGTTCTGGATCACGTAACCCATCGACCGGCGCAGCGCGTTGACCGGCTGCGCGTGGATGTCGGTGCCGTCCAGCAGGATCCGGCCACCACTGGGCTCGACCATCCGGTTGATCATCCGCAAGGTGGTGGTCTTCCCGCAGCCGGAGGGTCCGACCAGTACGGTGATCGAGCCGTCGGGTATGTCAAGGGAGAGTTCGTCGACCGCCACAGTGCCGTCGGGGTATCGCTTGGTCACCGAATCTATCTGTATCAAGTTCCTGATCCCCTTCGGGGCTGGGCTTGGGGGGACTGTTTCCGGCCGTCGCGCGGAAAGCCTATCCCGCACACGTGTCCGTTCCGGGGAACATCCGTCCCATGGGACGCAGGGCGGCCATCTTGACATGGGCAGGCCATAGGGGTGTTCTGGTCTCGACCAAGGCCCGAAGGACGGCACTTGGCCGGACCCCGCGGCCCGGCCGGTCCCCGGTCCCGGTCACCCCCCACCATCCGTCGCACAGGCGGCGTCCGAGCCGCCGGGAAGCGGAGCCATGCCCGCACACATGCCCGCGCACCTGTCCGCTCATCACGCGGTCCCCCACCGTCCGTCGCGCGTGCGTTCCTCGCGCGTCCTCGTCCTCGTGCTGTCCTGCCTGCTGCTGAGTCTGGTCCCCACGACCTTCAGGGCGCAGGCCGCGACAGCGATCTGCAACACGTACTGCGACGCGCGTGATCCGGCCGCCGCACCCTCGGAGCGCGTGCCCGTCAGCGCCTCGATCTACTCCCGCAGCATTCAACTTCATCTGGATGACAACGATGCCATGGGCTGGGCGTCCATCGGCAACGGCAATCCGGGCGACGAGGTCTGGCTCGACCGGTCCTTCGACGGCGGCGCCACCTGGACAAACGGCAGCAAGCTCGGCGACACCGTCACGCCCGCGGCCAACAGCGGCTGGCGCACGCTGATGTACAACGTCGACGACTGGAACACCAACGGGGTGGGCGCGCTGCGCGCCTGCGGCAAGGCGGGCGACCGGCCCGAGATCGCCTGCACCCAGTGGGCCAGGTCCAACTGGAACGCCTGGAGCCAGAGCACGGCCGCCGCCACCGCGCTGATGATGAAGTGGGACCGCGGCACCGGGCTGTTCGGCGGCAACGGCTGGTGGACCGCGGCCAACGCGCTCACCTCCGTGATCGACAACATTCGCACCAGCGGCATGCCCAGCTACGGCTACGCGGTCTCGCGCACCTACGACCTCAACGTCAACGCGCGCGAGGGCCAGTTCAGGAACGACTACCTGGACGACACCGGCTGGTGGGGCCTGGCCTGGGTCGACGCGTACGACCTGACCGGCGACAGCCGCTACCTCAACACCGCCCGCGCCGACGCCGACCACATGTTCGGCTACTGGACGAGCAAGTGCGGCGGCGGAGTGCAGTGGAACGAGACGAACGCGTACAAGAACGCCATCACCAACGAGCTGTACCTCCAGCTCAACGCCGCGCTCCACAACCGGATCTCAGGTGACAGCGTCTATCTCGGGCGCGCGCGGAGCGAGTGGAGCTGGTTCCAGAGCAGCGGGATGATCAACTCCTCGCACATGGTCAACGACGGGCTCAACGACTCCTGCGTCAACAACGGCCAGCCGACGTGGACGTACAACCAGGGCGTGATCCTCGGCGGTCTGAGCGAGCTGTACAAGGCGACCGGCGACAGCGGGCTGCTGACCACCGCGCGCACTCTCGGCAACGCCTCGACCACGTCCACCGCGGTCAACTCCGGCGGTGTGCTGCGCGAGCCGGGCGAGGGCGACTCGTGCGACAACGACGGCGCGTCGTTCAAGGGCGCGTACGTCCGGGGGCTGCGCGACCTCAACAAGCAGCTCTCCGACCGCCCGTACAGCGGCTATCTGCACACGCAGGCGAACGCGGCGCACACCAACGACCGCAACGCGCTGGACGTGTACGGGCCGCACTGGAACGGGCCGCTGGCCGGGACCGGTTACGGCTGCCAGCAGAGCGCGCTGGACGCGCTGAACGCGTCCGAGGCGAGCTGACGCCTGCGCCGTGAGCGTCACGTGCCGCCGCCCGCCCCGGTGTCCGGGACGGGCGGCGGCTCTCTGTGCGCGGGGCTCGGCCTCAGCTTCGGCCTCGGATTCGGCCTCAGCCTCGGATCCGGCCTCGGTATCGGCCTCAGCCGACCGACAGGGCGAACACGTGGAAGCCGCTGTCGTTCGGCAGCGTCACCGTGGCGACCGTCTTGGCCGGGTCGAGCGCGCCGCCCGTGGTGTACAGGCTGACGGCGTGGTCGCCGAGCGTGTCACCGGGCGGGCGGTTCCAGTTGGCCGTGGTGACCGCCAACTGGCTGTTGCCGCTGGCCGCGTTGCTGTACCAGTCCGGCAGGACGACCGCGAGGTCCGCGCTCGTGCCGTCGGTGTAGGTCACCTTGACCGTCCCGGCGTGCGTGGAGCTGATGCCCGTGCCGAGCAGGCCGAGGCGGGTGCCCTGGCCCCGCAACCGGATCACCTGTCCGGCCGCCGCCACGTTGTCGGGCCGGCCCGGCTGCGTGTCCGGCCAGGTGTACGGCAGTCCGCCCGCGGTCACCGTGGCGCCCGGCGTGTAGCCGACCGCCGCCAGTTGGGTGGCGGAGAAGCTGTAACCCGCGGGGTCGAGGGTGCCGGTACTCGGATCGCTGTCGGCGCTGATCCCCTTGTTGTTGTACGCGGCGGCCGTCGTCGCGTACGGGACGGTGGTCGCGGCGTCGGCGGTCCTGCTCTGCCTGCCGCTGAGGTCGTACGTCGCCTTCCCCGTCAGCGTGGCCGCGCCCGGCACCGCGTTCGCGGGCGCCTTGACGACCCAGGTGGCGCTCACCGAGGAGTGCGGCGCGACCGTACGGCCGACGGCGTTGCCGGGTGCGGGCGTCGCCGTCCAGCCGGCCGGGACCTTCAGGCTCAGCGCGAGGTCGCGCACGGTCGAGTCGCCGGTGTTGGTGAAGGTCTGCTTCACCGGGTACGAGGCACCGGCGTCGGTGGTGGCGGGCACGGAGAGCGCGGTGTACTGCGCGCCGACCGTCCTGCTCACCGTCACCGCGGACTTCAGCGGGGTGTCGGCGGACGACTGGCCGACGTACAGCGGGTAACGGCCCTTGAGGACCGTCCAGTCGTGCGCGTCGCCGTCCCACGTCCGGAACGCGTCGGCGGACAGGGTCAGCCGTACGGTCTTCGTCTGGCCCGGCTTGAGCTGGACCTTGGCGAAGGCCTTCAGGGCTTTCGGCGGCTCGCCGGACCCGGCCGGGTAGCCGATGTAGAGCTGCACCACGTCGGTGCCGGTGCGGCGGCCGGTGTTGGTGACGTCCACCGAGACCCGGACCGGCTGGGTGCCGCGGGCGGTGGCCTCGACCCGGTCGTGGTCGACCGTGAGGCGGGACTGCTTGAAGGTGGTGTACGACAGGCCGTATCCGAACGGGAAGAGCGGGGTCTGGCCCTGCTGGTCGTACCAGCGGTAGCCGACGTCCAGGCGTTCGCTGTAGTCGTACACGCCGTTGACCGCGGGGTAGCGCCCGGGCGCGGCGGCGACGGCGGTCTGCGTGTCGGACTTCGGGAAGCTGACGGGCAGCCGGCCGCCGGGCTCGGCGTCGCCGGTGAGCAGCGCGGCCAGCGCGTTGCCGTCCTCCTGGCCCGGGTACCACATGTCGAGCACGGCGGGGACGTCGGAGAGCCACGGCATGAGCACCGGCGCCCCGGCCCTGACGACCACGACGGTACGGGGGTTGGCGGCGGCGACCGCACGGATCAGGTCGTCCTCGTTGCCGGGGAGCGCCAGCGTCGTACGGTCGGAGCCCTCGCTGGAGGAGTCGCCGACCACGACGACGGCCGCGTCGGCCTTGGCGGCGGCGTCGGCCGCGGCCTGGATGGTCGGGTCGGGCAGTCCTGCCCCGGACCAGCCGATGGTCACCGAGGCGTTCTGGGCGCTGTCGTAGTACTCCACGCGCAGGCTGTGCGCCTCGCCCGCGGTGAGCTGGACGGGCGCGCTCTTGACCGTACTGGCCGCGTGGTCCGACCAGTTGTCGACGATGAGCTGTCCGTCGAGGTAGATCCGGCTGCCGTCGTCGCTGGTCGCGGAGAAGGTGTAAGCGGCGGTGGCGGGCGCGGTGACCGTGCCGGTCCAGCGGGCGGAGAAGTTGTCGACGGGGATGCCGTCGGCCGGGGAGCCGAGGACCCAGTCGAAGTCGATGTTCGGGTCGTCGCGGGTGACCGCGGGCGTCCCGGAGAGCGTCTTGTTCGCGAAGTACTCGCCCTTGAGGCCGGTGAGCGCGGAGGCCGGGATCGCCGGGAAGCCGCCGGCGCCGCCCGCCTTCACCGAGGTGACGTCGACTCCGCTGCCCAGCCTGGCCTTCAGCCCCGAGACCGGGTCGACCTTCTTGTACGGGGTGACCGCGGAGCTGCCTCCGCCGCCGGTGACGGCGGTCTCGGCGTTCGGGCCGATGACGGCCAGGGACTTCAGCTTCTCGGTGTCCAGCGGCAGGGTGCTGCCGCTGTTCTTCAGCAGGACGCTGCCGTCCTCGGCCGCCTTGCGCGCGAAGGCGCTGTCGGCCTCGTAGTCGACGGTGGTGGGGGTCTTGCCCTCGAACTGCCCGGTGCGGAACTCCAGTCGCAGGATGCGGCGGGCCGCGTCGTCCAGGACGGACTGCGGCACCTGGCCGGCCGCGACGGCCGCCGGGAGCTGCTGGAAGTAGGTGGTGCCGCTGAACTCCTGGTCGAGACCGGCCAGCGCGGAGGCCACGGTGCTGTGGTTGGCCGGGTAGTCGGTGTCGACGACGCCGTCGTACTTCCAGGTGTCGATCAGGATGTCGCGCAGGATCTGCGCGTTCTCGCAGGCGTAGGTGCCGTTGACCTTGTTGTAGGCGCACATCAGGGACCAGACGTGGGCGTCCTTGACGGCCTTCTCGAAGGCGGGCAGGTAGATCTCGTGCAGCGTGCGCTCGTCGATGTTCGAGCTGGTCGTCGTGCGGCCGTTCTCCTGGTTGTTGCCCGCGTAGTGCTTGACCTGCGCGGCGACGCCCTGCTTCTGGATGCCGTCGATCTCGGACGCGCCGATGTCACCGGCGAGCGCCGGGTCCTCGCCGAAGGTCTCGAAGTCGCGCCCGCCGAGCGGGGTGCGCACGATGTTCACCATGGGGCCGTAGATGACCTGATAGCCGCGGGACTTGGCCTCCGAGCCCATCACCGTGCCGTACCGCCTGGCGAGTTCGGTGTCGAAGGAGGCGGCCAGCGAGACCGGGGACGGCAGCGCGGTGGCGGGCTGCCCGTCGCGTACGCCGCCGGGGCCGTCGGTGAACTGCGTGCCGGGGATGCCGAGGCGATCGATGCCCGGTATGTAGCCGGTGGCGTGCGACCCGCTCGGCACGCCCACCGCCGTCATGAGCGTGGCCTTCTCGGTGTTGGTCATCTGCCCGAGCAGCAGGTCGATCCGTTTCTCCAGCGGGAGCCGGGAGTTGAGCCAGGGTTGCTGCCCGGCTCCGGCGGGCCCGGTGCTGCCGGACGCGGGTCCTGCCAGCGCCAGCGGTACGGCGAGGGCGGTGACAGCGGCTGCTGCGACCGCGAGACGAGCCATGCGCATACGTTCTCCAAAGGGGCGTCATTGCCGGCGAATTCAGGAGGTGAACGCAAACGCCTCGAAGTCTGCGCCCACCCAGGAAGAGCGTCAAGAACATGAACACGACACGCTGTTCTGAACGCGTCGACCCTTCGGGTCTCGGCATCCGCCCCGGTTCCGGCGGCCGGGACGGGGGCGGGGCCCGCTGACGTGGGGCCTTCCGCGGTGACGCGGTCTCCCGCGGTGGCGGGGGTCACAGGGGGCAGGGTGGCTCCGGAGCGGGGTGCGGGGGATCATGGGTGCGGACAACGGGCGGGCGAGCGGAGGTACGGGCGTGACGGCGGCGTTGGTGGTGCAGCACGGGGCATCCGGAGGGCCCGGCCGATGGGAGGGCTGGCTCGGCGAGGGCGGCGTCGGCGTGGACGTGGTCGCCGCGTACGACGGCGAGAAGGTGCCCGAGCGGCTGGAGCGGCGCCCGCTGATCGTGCTCGGCGGCGGCTATCTGCCCGACGACGACGAGCGGGCCCCGTGGCTGGCGGCGACGCGTGAGCTGGTGCGGCAGGCACTGGAGGCCGGCACACCGGTGTTCGGGATCTGCCTCGGCGGCCAGATGCTGGCGCAGGTCGCGGGCGGCGCGGTGCGCGGCGAGCACGGGCGGCCCGAATTCGGCAGCACGACATTGACGCTGCGTCAGGAGGCGGCGGACGACCCGCTGTTCACCGGGCTGCCCGAGCACCCCACCGCGATCGAGAACCACGTGGACGCCATCGTCGAACTGCCGGACGGCGCGCGGTGGCTGGCCGAGAGCGAGCGCTGCCCGTACCAGGCGTTCCGGGTCGGCGAGAACGCCTGGGGCGTCCAGTTCCACCCGGAGACCACGGCGGACCGCATCCGCGGGTGGAACGTCGAACGCCTGCGGCGCCACGGCGTGGACCGCGACGAGCTGCACCGCGCCGCCGTGCGGGACGACGCGGCCGCGGCCGACGTATGGCGTCAGGTGGCGTTGCGCTTCGCCGCCGTCGCGTCGGCGGCGTGATCACCTCGCGCGGGTGAGCGCGGGGGAACGCGGTCACGCCGCGTACCGCACGACGGCCCCTGTGCCGTGCCGGGCGGCGGGCCTTGCCGCGGGGCGCTTCACAGGGTCCGTGCGGATGTCACTCCACGCGGCGTAGATCCTCGGCCCACTCCAGTGACACGAGCACCGTCTCGACCCGGGAGCGCAGCCCCAGCTTCCGGGTGATGCTCGTCAGATGCGCCTTCACTGTGCGCTCGGCGATACCGAGCCGGGAGGCGAGTGCCCTGTTGCCCTCGCCGAAGCCCATGACGCTCAGTACCTCGCGCTCGCGGGGGGTGAGGGTGCTGAGCGCCGAGCGCTCCAGTGGCGCGAGACCCGCGCCGCCACCCCGTCCCCTGTCGAACCGACTCAATCCTTGACGGTCAGTAAGAAGCTTGTCCCCGTACACGCTACTCCCCAACTCCCAATGAAGACCTTCAACGCAGAAGGTGCCGAATGGGCTGAACACGCCAATCGCCCGACCGAATTTGACCGTTCATATCGTCACTCCCTTCGCCGGGCTTCATGAGCTCGCGGTGATCGGCCGGATATTGACGCTCCGCCCACTCCCCGACAGTAAACAACGGGGGCTGTCCGCCGCCCGGTTCAGGCGAGGCAATCAGGTGACCTACGCCACATACGTGACACCCCGATCCAGGTTTAGCAGCGGCGACACGTCAACTCCCCAGGCCAGAGGGGCAGTTGTGTGACATGGTTGAAAGCCGAACGCAATTCGCGCGGGAGCGCTCCCGCTTCTCGTTGACGCTCCGTCAGCCCGGTGGATGCGCGTGCTCGCGGCATCTGTCCGGTCATTCGACACGCGGGCATTCGGCACCCGCGAATCGGCGTCGTGCGCGCTCATACGATTGCGCGAGGCGCCGAAGCGGCTTCGAGGTCGCTTCGAAGCCGCGCGCATAGGGATATCCCTACGGATTTCCGGCGGGCCTTACTTCCTGTGAGCGCACTGTGCAGACTCCCACCGGGGTGCCACCCACGCCACCCGCCTTCCGACCCTCCGCCGTCGGCTCATCCGCCTACCCCACAAGAGGATCCGATGAGAAACAGACTTCTGTCCCTGGTCGCCGCCGCGGGCGTCCTCGTCGCGGGCGGCGCGGTCGCCGCAGCGCCCGCGCAGGCCGCACCACCCCAACGGACCGCCCCCCACGCCGCCCCGGCCGCCTGCACCCCCACCCAGGTGATCGCCAACGGCGGCTTCGAGTCCGGCAGTTCACCCTGGACGAGCTCCACCGGAGTGATCACCACCGGCGGCGGGCAGAGCGCGCACGCGGGCACCCAGTTCGCCTGGCTCAACGGGTACGGCTCCACGCACACCGAGAGCCTGTCGCAGGCCGTCACGATCCCCGCCGGGTGCTCGGCCGCCAGCCTGACCTTCTGGCTGCACATCGACACCGCGGAGACCACGACCACCACCGCCTACGACAAGCTGACCGCGAAGATCGGCAGCACCACGCTGGCGACGTACTCCAACCTCGACGCGGCCACCGGCTATGTGCAGCGGACCGTCGACGTGTCCGCGTTCATCGGGCAGAGCGTCACCCTCGCCTTCACCGGCACCGAGGACTCCGGCCTCCAGACCAGCTTCGTCCTGGACGACATCGCGCTGAGCACCTCGGGCGACACCACGCCGCCCCCGGCGGCCGACGCGACCCGTACGCCCGCGGCGCCCGCGTACACCGTCAGCCTGACCAGCGACACGACCGGCGGCACCTGGAACGGCCACGAGAGCGTGAACTTCACCAACGCCTCGGCCACGCCGCTCACCGAGGTGTACCTGCGGCTGTGGGACAACTACCACGGCAGTTGCCCGACGACGCCGATCACCGTCACCAACGTGACCGGCGGCACCGCGTCCGCCCTGACGGTCAACTGCACCGCGCTGAAAGTGACGTTGCCCGCGGCGCTGGCCCAGGGGCAGAGCGGCACGGTCGGGTTCGACCTGAAGATCGTGGTGCCCAGCGGGGCCGACCGGTTCGGCAAGGACGGCTCCTTCAGCTTCATCGGCAACGCGCTGCCGGTGCTGGCGATCCGGGACGCGGCGGGCTGGCACCTCGACCCGTACACCAACAACGGCGAGGCGTTCTACTCGCTGGCCGCCGACTTCTCGGTGACGCTCGACCATCCGACGGGCATCTCCGTCCCGGCGACCGGCACCTCGGTGGACACCCCCGGCGCCTCCGGCCGCACCGTCACCAAGGCGACGGCGAGCAAGGTCCGCGACTTCGCCTGGGCCGCGGGCCCGTTCAGCAAGGTCTCCGGTACGTCGCCGGGCGGCGTGAAGGTGAACGTGTACGCGGTGAGCGGCATCAGCACCGCCAACTCCAACTCCATGCTGACCGTTTCGGAGAACGCGGTGGACGCGCACGCGGGCCGCTTCGGCGCCTACCCGTACAGCGAGATCGACGCGGTGCTGGACAACAACTTCTGGTTCGGCGGGATGGAGTACCCGGGCTTCGTGCTCGACCTGGTCGACACCACCGCGCTGACCCACGAGATCGGGCACCAGTGGTGGTACGGCATCGTCGGCGACGACGAGTACAACAGCCCCTGGCTGGACGAGTCGTTCGCGGACTACTCCACCGACCTGGCGCTCGGCAAGACCGGCGCGAGCTGCTGGAACAGCGTCTCCTGGGCGTCCTCCGCCGAGAAGATCACCAACTCGATGGCGTACTGGGACGCGCACTCCTCGCGCTACGGCACGGTCGTCTACAACTACGGCAAGTGCGCCCTGCACGACCTGCGGCGCCTCATCGGTGACACCGCGATGACCCAACTCCTGCGCGGTTACGCGCAGTCGCACTGGTACGGCGTCTCCACCACCGCGGAGTTCAAGGCCGCGGCCCAGGCGGCGACCACGGTCGACCTGACGTCCTTCTGGACGCAGCACCGGATCGACGGCTAGCCACCGGATCAACGCCCGGGGCCGCGCCACGGGCCCCGGGGCACCGGCCCTCAAGGCCGAGGGGCCGGGTCCGGGTCCAGGCCCGGCCGGGACCCGGCCCCTCACATCTCGCCCCCGTCCGGGAGCCGCGGCGGTTCCCGGACGGGGTGCCCCACACGCGACGCCTTCGACGACCGTCACGCCTTCTTGACAGGTGCACGATCGAAGCTGATGATCGGGGCCCACGCCGTGTCGGGAGGGCCCCGGGCATGACAGAAGCGACGCGTTCCGCAGGCAGGACCGCCGCCCGCCCCACCCCCACGAGGCGGGCTGCGGTCCGCAGCCGCGCCGCGCTGATGACCGCCGCGCGGGCCGCACTCGGCGGCGGCGCCGGTGTCCTGCTCACCGGCCCTGCCGGAATCGGCCGCAGCACCCTGCTGACGGCGCTGGCCGACGAACACGCCGCGGCCGGCCACCGCGTCCTGCGCTGCGCGCCCTCCCCCGCCGAGCGGCACCTGCCGTACGTCGGCCTCATCGACCTGCTGTCCGACGTCGGGGACACCGCCTTCGCCGACCTCCCGCCGCCGGAACGCGACGCGCTGCGCGCCGCCCTGCGCCGCCCGCCCGCAGCGGCCGGGGCCGCTCCCCCCGACCCGCTCACCCTGCGCCTTGCCCTGCTCCGCCTGCTCACCGCGCTCTGCGCCCGCTCCCCCGTCCTGCTGGCCGTGGACGACGTCCAGTGGCTCGACGCACCGACCGCCGCCCTCCTCAGCTTCGCCACCCGCCGCGCCGCCCGCCTGCCGCTGACCACCGCCGTCGCCCTCCGCGCGGACGGCGCCGCGTGGACGGGAGCCGAAGGGGCCGCGGTGCTGGACGTGCCGCCGATGACCGAGCGGGAGGTGGCCGAACTGCTGGGCGGGCGCCCGGTGGCGGCCCGCGTGCACGCCGAGAGCGGCGGAAACCCTCACGTGGCACTGGAGTTGACCCGCGCGCTCGGCGAGGCCGAGACGGCGGGACCGCTCCCCGTACCCCGTTCGCTGCGCGAGTCGCTGCTCGGCCGCGTGTCAGGTCTCACGGCCGGAGCGCGGACCACGGTGCTCGCCGCGAGCGCCGCCGAGCGGCCGACCGTACGGCTGTTGCGCCGGGCGGGGCGGGAGAACGCGGTGGCCGAACTGGCCGAGGCGGTACGGCAGGGGGTCGTGGAGCCGGTGCCGGACGGCGGGGCGGTGCGCTTCGTACCGCCGCTGCTGGCGCGGGTGGTGTACGAGGACGCGGAGCCCGACGAGCGGCGGCGGGTGCACACGGCGCTCGCGGCGGCGGCCGGTGATCCGGTCGAACGGGCCCACCACCTGGCCTCGTTGACGCCCGGCTGGGACGCGGAGGTGGCCGCCGCGCTGTCGGCGGCGGCGACCGCGGCGCGCCGCCGGGGCTCCCCCGCGACCGCCGCGCGGCTCGGACGGCTCGCGGCCGACCGTACTCCGCCGGGGGACGCGGCGGCCGAGACCGACCGGCTGCTGACGGCGGCGGAGGACGCGGTCGCGGCGGGCGACTACCCGCTGGCCCGCCGTATCGCGCACGAGGTGCTGCACGAACCGCCGGCCGAACCGGGCAGGCCCGCGGACCGGGTCAGGGCGTGGATGGTCATCGTGGACTCGTGCGGCCAGGCGATGGCCGAAGTGGCGGACGTCTTCCCGCAGGCGCTCGAGGACGCGCGGGACGACCCGCGGCTGCTGGCCCAGTTGCACCACCGGATGAGCTGGCGGGCCTGGATGGTGGAGGGCACGGCGGTCAAGGCCCATACGCACGCGGCGCGTTCGGCCGTACTGGCCAGGAGCGCGGGCGACCGCCGCACCGAACTGTCGGCGCTCAGCCAGCAGGCGGCCATCGAGTTCTACCTCGGCCGCCCGGAGGCCGAGGACACCCTGGCCGCCGCGCTGGCGGGGCCGCAGGACCCGCGCGTGCTCTTCGACCACAACGGCCCGGTCTTCCTCAAGCACCGCCGCCATCTGCTGCACGACCGGCTGGACGACGCGCGGACCGAACTGCGGGCGCTGGTCTACACGGTACGGCGGCGCGGCTCGGCCGAGAGCCTGTGCCAGTGCCTGTCCGGCCTCGCCCAGGTGGAGATCCTGCGGGGCCGCTGCGAACGCGCCCTCGACCTGGCCCACCAGAGCCTGCGGGTCGCGGAGCAGGGCGGGCTGAGCCAGGGCCCCGCCTGGTACGCGGTCGCGCTCGCGGAGGCGGCGGGCGGCGGTACGGAACGGGCGCTGGCCGCCGCCGACCGGGCCAGACGGCACAGCGAGGACGACGACGACCAGCTCTTCCTGCCCAGGGCGCTGCACGCGGAGGGCCATGTGCGGCTGCTGCGCGGCGAGACGGCCGCGGCCGTGCACGCGCTCCAGCGGGCCAGGCTGCTGGAGACGGGACAGGGGCAGGGCGATCCGGCGATGCGCCGCTGGCAGGCGGATCTCGCCGAAGCACTGGTCAGGTCGGGCGCCACCGACGAGGCCGCCGACCTGGTCGCCGCGACCCGCGCGCAGGCTGCCCGGCTCGGCCGCCGCGGGCTGCTCGCCGTGCTCGACAGGGCCGCCGCGCTGGTCACCGAGGCGCGCGGCGACTCGGACGCGGCGGTGGCCCAACTCGGTGCGGCCGTCGCCAGGTTGACCGCGCTGCCGTATCCGCTGGAGGAGGGCAGGGCGCGGCTGGCGCTGGGGCGGTTGCACGCCAGGCGCGGCGATCCGCGGGCGGCGAGGGCCGCGCTCGACGCGGCGGCGCGGGTCTTCCGCGCGGCCCGCGCGCACCCGTGGCTGGCGCTGACCGACGCCGAGGCCGACCGCGTCGACCGCGATGACCGGCTCGACAGATTCGACCGGTTCGGCGGGTACGACCGCCTCGACCCGCCGGGCCGTGCGCACGACCGGGCCGCGCCGCTCACCGCGCTCAGCGACGCCGAGCGCCGGGTCGCCGCGCTGGCGGCGCGCGGCGCGAGCAACCGGGAGATCGCCGCGACCCTGGTGATCAGCGTCAAGACCGTCGAGGCCGCCCTCACCCGCGCCTACCGCAAGCTCAGCGTCCGCTCCCGCGTCGACCTGGCCAGGGTCGCCCTCGACCACCCGGCCGCCGACCGCCACGAGGTCTGACGGCGAGCGGCACGCGGGACGCGGGCACGGCCTCGCGGCACGTCCGGACGTACGGACCTGCGGACCGCGGACGTACGGACATACGGAACGTACGGACGTACGGACCTGCGGACTTGGGGAAGAACGCCAAGGGGCGCCCCGCCCGGTCGGCGGAACACCCCTTCGTACGAGCCGAGTCGGCCGGCCGCCCCCGTGAACGACCGGCCCGCCTCGCCCGTTGCCTGACGCGGGGTCAGTGCATCCAGAGCAGGTAGAGGTTGTTGGTGCCCAACTCACAGATGTAGACCGGGCCGTGGATGGGCGCGTTGGCCTGTGCCTGGGCGACACACGACGCGTAGGTCGGGAAGTAGCCCATGAACATGAAGCCGCTGCCGGGCGGCGGGGAAGCCTGGGCCGCGCCGGCGAAGACGCCGAGGCCGAGCAGGGCGGTGGCCACCAGCGTTCCGGTGCGGGCCATCAGTCGCTTGGTCATGTGCAGAACTCCTTTCCGGGCAGGCGGAAGCGCCTGCGGGGGGAGGGAAGGGGGCTTGCGTGTGCGGATCAGACGTCCAGATCAGAGCTGTTCGGGCCGCGCGCCGTGATCGAACGTTAGCCGTTGACTACAGGCCGCAGCAATAGGTCTAGGCCAATGTGTGACAGCAGCCGACGGATGGCCCTCCTGGGTCAGGTGAGGCGCAGCGCCGCCTCGCGGACGGCCGGCGTGTCCTGCCTGACCTCGCGCGGACCGGGCAGCGCGGCACCCCCCCTCGACGCCGCCCTCGACACCCCCGCCGCAGCAGCTCCGGGAGGTCCCGCATCTCGCGCAGATGCGCCGTGTGCGCCACCTTGCCCGCGCCGATCAACGCCACGGGAACCGGTTGTCCCATCGGTCCGCACCCCTTTTCGCCTCTCTCCCAGCGCATCACACGGCGGGCGGCGCGCGCCCGCCGGGGTGAGGGTCACTGGCGTGGCGACCGATGGTGCCCGACCATGTAAGCGTGGAGGTGCGACGATGCGGTGGCCAGTGTCAAAAACAGGTATTGACATGCCGACGTGTGCCCAAGAGGATGTTTCCCACGTTGGCGCCCTGCGCCTCCGCACCCATTCGACGCGGGCGACAAATAGGCGATGTGCAACCGGAAAAGTCGCACTTGCGGGCTTCCGGTCGCCGGGCCGCGCCGGTAATACCCCTCACTCCTGGAAGCACTCATGGAACCGGCGGCGAACACTCGTCCGTCGGCTTAGGACAGAACCGTTGCTAGAGTCGCTTCGGGTGCTGTCGGCACGCCGCGGGCCGACCCACGGGACCGGTCCGCGGTGACGAGAGGGGGCTAGCCGTGGCGGGAGTTGTTCGCAGTGGCGGGGCGGATGCCGAGGACATCGGTCTCGCCCTGTACCAGACGCTGCGCACCAACGGATCCATAGCCCCGGAGAAGGCGGCCGCGGGCATCGGGCTGACCGACGCCGAGGCCAGGGCCGGTTGGTCGGAGCTGCGGGAGCTGGGGCTCATACGCGCCGGTCGGGTGCCGGAGGAGGTCGATTCGGTGGAGCCCGACACCGCCCTGATCGGCCTGCTGGCCCGGCAGCGCGAGGCGCTCCAGGCCCAGCGCGACGAGTTGTCCTCGATCGTGCGGGCGGCCGAGTCGCTGATGGAGCGCTACCGCCCCGCGGTGTTGCGCGACGCGGCGGAGATCGAGGTGGAACTCCTCATCGGGGAAAACCGTAAACGGCAGTCCATCGGCGATTTCAATGCGCGCATCACGGAATCAACCGGTTCGATGCATCCGGGACCGCTGCCGCCCGCCGAAGTTCTCGTGCATTCTCTCGCCGCGGACAGCGCGCTTATCGAGCGGGGCGTGAAAGTGCGCGCCGTATACGGGCAGAGCATTAATTCCGCGCCACGTCAACGTAAATACTTGACGGAACTCTCGGCGGTCGGAGTCGAGGTCAGGCTGGCGACCCAGGTCCCCTTCGACCTCCTGATAGCGGATTCGCACAGCGCGCTTGTCTCGGCCAATCCCGACAACCCTTCCGGCCCCGCGGTCATCGTCCGCGGCGCGGCCCTGGTCCGGTCGTACGTGGCGCTCTACGAGGACTGCTGGCTGCGGGCGGTGCCGTACTCGGCGAAGTCGGCGGGGAGCTTCGACTCGGGCGGCGAACTGACCGAACAGCACCGCACGACGATGCGACTTCTGGCCAACGGGCTGACAGACGAGCGGATCGCGCGCAAACTAGGGGTGTCCCTGCGCACTGTGAGTCGCCTGGTATCAGAGATCATGCGATATCTCCAGGCGGACAGCCGGTTCCAGGCGGGAGTCCTCGCTGCGGCCCATGGGCTAATTTGACCTGCGCATTCGCGCCATTGCGCACTTACGCACAACCGGAATCTGGCCTGGCCCTGTCCGATTTTGACATCATCGGCAGGGCTACGCGTACCTATCACCCCCTTGAGCGCCTGCCCTCCCAACGAAGGATCACGATGTCGCGCATCCGGCACACGACCAAGATTTCCGCCGTCGCCGCCCTGGTGCTCGCTCTGTCGTCGGCTATCGGAACAACCGTCGCCTTCGCCGACGCCGGTTCGGATTCCACTCCGGCGCCCAGCGCACCCGCGGACACGTCGGTGGCCCCGGACAACTGGTTCCCCGGTGCTCAGGCCGCGAACTGGTTCCCCGGTCCCAGTGCGGACACCGGCCCGGACAACTGGTTCCCGAACGCCGTACCCGCCGGGAACTGGTTCCCCACCACGAGCGCCGTATCCCCCGACAACTGGTTCCCGGGTGCCATACCCGTGAACTGGTTCCCCAGCGCCGTGGCCGTCTCCCCCGACAACTGGTTCCCGAACGCCGTCCCCGCCGGGAACTGGTTCCCGAATATCGCCCCGACCGATGTGACCGTGTCATCACTGTCGGTTTAATTTCCCGAGCTCCCCGCGCCACCAAGCCCTCGTTTCCCCGCCGGACCCCGGCGCCGCAAGACCCGCCAAGACCCGCACAGCGCTGTACGGCCCGTGAGCGATATTCACGGGCCGTACAGCGTTTCCTGCATTGTGGGGGGAATCCTGGGGGCTCAGGGAGCCGATGTCACTTCCTGACAGGGGCGGGCGATCCGCAGGGACCGCCGCACCAGTTCATCGATGTCCGTGGCCGCGTCCTCGGCTGCCGGATGTACGGCGAGCCAGCCGAGGTGGCGGCGCAGGAAGGCCGCGAGGGCCGGCACCGTCCGTAGGGGGAGACGGACGGTGCGGCCCTCGACAATCAGATCGGCCCAGGAGGCGAGTGTGCCTCGTATGGCGGCGCGCGCCTCGACAGCCGGCCCGTTCAGGGGGATGCCGGGCCGGGCAGTGCCGGTCAGTCGGTCGCCGGAGTTCGGCGCCGGTACGAGTGCCACCTCCAACTCGCCGTATACCCGGGGAAGCAAGGCGAGTTGCCGATCCAACCGCTCCTGGCAAGGAACGCACAGGGCAGGGTCCGTCTCGACACAAAGGTGTCCGCTACGGAAATCAATCTCCTGCACTGCCGCTGTCCCTTCCTCGCTTGGGGCGGTAAGAAGAGCGAACCAGGAACAGGGTGATCCGGACAATGTCCACGGACCGGCCGGATTCTGCCATGGCGCGATCGCGCATCTAAGCACGTGGCAAGGTCACGACGGAAGCTGTGCCTCAATCGCCCCAACGACCTCCGCAGCCTCGGGCTCGGTCCGCGGCCGAAAACGCCCGACGATTTCCCCCGAGGCGCTGACCAGGAACTTCTCGAAGTTCCAGGTGATGTCACCGGCTTCTCCGGCCGCGTCGGGCACATCGGTCAGCCTGGCGTAGAGCGGATGCCGGTTCGCGCCATTGACATCCGCCTTCTCCAGCAGCGGGAAGCTGACGCCGTAGGTCGTGGAGCAGAAGGTCTGGATCTCCTCGGCGGTGCCGGGCTCCTGGCCGCCGAACTGGTTGCACGGTACGCCGAGGACGGTGAAGCCGCGGTCGGCGTAGCGCTTCTGCAACCTCTCCAGGCCCTCGTACTGCGGGGTCAGGCCGCATTTGGAGGCGACGTTGACCACCAGGACGGCCTTGCCCGCGTGGGCGCCGAGGGTGGTGGGGTCGCCGTCGATGGTGTTCAGGGGGATGTCGTAGAGGCTTACGGGGTCACTCATGAGTCAATTCTCCTATCGGTCCGTGACCGTGATGCCCAGGGTCTGGGCGAGCGCGGGGGCGAGGTCGAGAAGCTGCGAGGAGCTGATGACGGCGCCGCGCAGCGACTCGTATCCGTCGGCGAGGTCGATGGTGACCGCGCCGCGCAGGTCGGCCTTCTTCAGCGTCGCGCGGCCGAGCCGGGCGCGCTCGATGCTGCTGCCGGGGAAGGTCACCCCGTTCAGCTTGGCCTCGCCGAAGTCGACGTCGCGCAGGACGCAGTCCTCGAAGGCCACGTCGTGCAGGGCGGTGGCGCGCAGATTCACGGAGTCCAGTTTGCAGCGCCGGAAGGTGACCCGGCGCAGCACGGCTCCGAACGCCTCCACGCCGGCCAGCGAGCAGGCGGTGAGGGAGGAGTCCAGCCAGTCGCTCTCGGCGAGCGAGACGCCCGTGAAGCGGCTGCCGGTGGCCCACAGGTCGTTGAACCGGGACCGGCGCAGGGTGGTGTCCGTGAAGGTGCAGTCGGTGACCGCGCACTCCAGGAAGCGGGAGCCGTTCGCCGCCTCGTCCTCGAAGGCGAGGCGGTCGAAGTGGACGGTGTCGTAGTCCCCTTCGACGGCCAGCGGGCCCGTGTGGCGACGCAGCAGATCGGCGTACGGAAGGTCGGCGAGTTCGTCCGGGGGTGTCACTCGGCCAGCGTACGCGGCACCTCAGACAGCGCCCTGTGAGGCATCGGCGGCCCACCGGGAAGCCGACTTAAGCGACATACACCCCACCCCTTGCTAGGTTGCAGCCCATGAGCGCAACCAGCGCCGCGGCGGCGGACGCTCCCCCGGCCGCCCTGCGGATGCCCCGCCGCCGCGGTGTGGAGCTGTCGCTGATCGTCGCCGCGGTACTGATCTCGGTGTACGGCTACGCGGAGGTCGGCCTGGCCAGGAACGGCGCGGTGCCGCCCGACGCCGCGGCCTACGGGGCGGGCCTGGGCGTGCTCGCGCTCCTGGCCCACCTCGCGGTCCGGGCCCGCGCCCCCTACGCCGATCCGCTGCTGCTGCCGATCGCCGTACTGCTCAACGGCTTCGGCCTGGTGCTGATCTACCGCCTCGACCTGGAGCCGGTGCTCGGCGGCCGGGCGGCGCCCACCCAGCTGATCTGGTCCACGCTCGGGGTGGCGCTGTTCATCGCGGTGGTGCTGGCGCTGCGCGACCACAGGACACCGGCCCGCTACGCGTACATCAGCGTGACCGCCGCGCTGCTGCTCATGGTGCTGCCGATCTTCTTCCCCGCGATCAACGGCGCGAAGATCTGGATCAGGGTGGCCGGATTCTCCTTCCAGCCGGGCGAGTTCGCCAAGGTGCTGCTCGCGGTCTTCTTCGCCGCCTACCTGTCGGCGAACCGCGCGGCGCTGGCGTACGCGGGCCGCCGGGTGTGGCGGCTGCAACTGCCCACCGGCCGCGTGCTGGGCCCGGTGGTGGCGATCTGGCTGCTCAGCGTCGGCGTCCTGGTGGTCGAGCGCGACCTGGGCACCTCGCTGCTCTTCTTCGGCCTGTTCGTGATCATGCTGTACGTGGCGACCGGGCGGACCGGCTGGATCGCCGTGGGGCTGCTGCTCGCCGGGGTGGGCGCGTGCGCGGTCGGCGCGCTGGAGCCGCATGTGCACAGCAGGGTGCAGGACTGGCTGCACCCCTTCGCGACCATCGACGCGGGCATCGGCCCCAACCAGATCTCGCAGTCGCTGTTCGCCTTCGCCAACGGCGGGGTGCTCGGCACCGGGCTCGGCCAGGGCCACTCCGCGCTGATCGGCTTCGCCGCGAAGTCGGACTTCATCCTGGCCACCGCGGGCGAGGAGCTGGGCCTGTTCGGACTGACCGCGCTGCTCCTGCTGTACGCGCTGCTGGTGGCGCGCGGCTTCCGGGCCGGGCTCGCGCTGCGCGACCCCTTCGGGCGGCTGCTCGCGGTCGGCCTGGCCTCGATCCTGGCGCTCCAGGTCTTCGTGATCACCGGCGGGGTGATGGACCTGATCCCGATGACGGGCATGGCGATGCCGTTCCTCGCGCAGGGCGGCTCGTCCGTCGTGACCAACTGGATCATCGTGGCGCTGCTGATCCGGCTCAGCGACAGCGCCCGCCGCCCGGCGCCGGACCTGCCCGAGGGGCCGCCGGACCAGCTCGCGCCGCTGGAGCGGGCCCGGTGATCCGCTGTGTGCGGCACGCCGCCGCCTTCTGCTTCCTGCTGCTGGTCGCGCTGCTGCTCAACGCGGCGCGGGTGCAGGTCGTCAAGGCGTCCGCGTACGACGACAACCCGGCCAACCGGCGGATCGCGATCACCCGTTACCACCAGCCGCGCGGCGACATCCTCGTCGGCGGCTCCCCGGTGACCGGATCACGCGACGCGGGCGGCCAGTTGAGGTACCGGCGGACGTACGCCGACGGGCCGCTGTACGCGCCGGTGACCGGCTTCGCCTCGCAGACGTACGGCACGACGCTGCTGGAGGGCACCGAGGACGGCGTGCTGTCGGGCACGGCCTCGCAGTTGGCGTCGGTGCCGCTGTGGAACGAGATCACCCGGGCGCGGCAGCGCGGCGGCGATGTGCACACCACGATCGACGCGGCGGCGCAGCGGGCGGCGTACACCGGCCTCGCGGGCCGCAGGGGCGCGGTGGCCGCGGTGGACCCGGCGACCGGGCGGATTCTGGCGCTGGTGTCGTCGCCGTCGTACGACCCGGCGGCGCTGTCGGGCACCGGCGCGGCGGTGAACGACGCGTGGACGCGGATGAACACGGACACCAGTCAGCCGATGCTGGACCGGGCGATCCGGCAGACGTATCCGCCGGGTTCGACGTTCAAGGTCGTCACGGCCGCCGCCGCGCTCCAGAGCGGCAAGGTCACCGATCTGCTGGCGCCGACGCGCTCGCCCGATCCGTACCGGCTGCCGGGTTCGACGGCCACGCTCACCAACGAGGGCGGCGGCTGCGCCAACGCCAGCATGTACGACGCCTTCCGGGTCTCGTGCAACACCGTCTTCGCCAAGCTGGGCGCCGACGTGGGGCTGGCCGGGATGCGGGCGCAGGCGCAGGCGTTCGGCTTCAACGACACGCGGCTGCGGATTCCGCCGTCCGTCGCGAAGAGCAACTTCGACACGCGGATGAGCCCCGACCAGGTGGCGCTCTCCTCGATCGGGCAGTTCGACACGACCGCGACGCCGTTGCAGATGGCGATGGTCGCGGCGGCGGTCGGCAACGGCGGGGTGCTGATGGCGCCGTACCTGGTGGACTCGGTGACCAACCACAGCGGGGCGACGGTCTCCGCCGACGGGCCGCGGACGCTGCACCGGGCGATGAGCGAGGGCACCGCGCAGCAGCTCCAGCAGCTGATGGAGGCGGTGGTCACCGACGGCACCGGCACCAACGCGGCGATCCCCGGTGTCGTCGTCGGCGGCAAGACCGGCACCGCGCAGCACGGTGTGGACAACACCGGGACGCCGTACGCCTGGTTCATCTCCTACGCGAAGCCGCCGGGCGGTACGCAGGCGTCGGTGGCGGTGGCGGTGGTCGTCGAGGACGCGGAGGCGGTGCGGGCGGACATCTCCGGCGGCGGGAACGCGGCGCCCGTCGCGCGGGCGGTCATGCAGGCGGTGCTGAGCGCGCGCTGACGTGCCGTCGGATACAAGTGTCCTGCGCCGGCGGTCAGTTCACTTTGGGGAAGCTGAAGGCGTAGCCCTGCTCCTTGAGCCACGGCAGGATCTGCTCCAGCGCGTCCACGGTCTGCTCGCGGTCGCCGCCGCCGTCGTGGAAGAGGATCGTCGGGCCGTTGCTCAGCTCGTACTTGATGGTCTGCACGATCGTGCCGGCGCCGGGCTTGGTGTAGTCCTTGGTGTCGACGTTCCAGCCGAGCGGGCGCATGCCGTGCTGGGCGGCGAGCGCGCGGCTGGCCGGGGTGAACGCGCCGCCGGGGGCGCGGTAGTACTGCACGGGCGCGCCGCCCGAGGCTTCCTCGATCATGGCGTAGGCGTCCATGATCTCCTTCTGCTGGTACGCGAAGGGCTTGTGGTCCATCGACTCGTCGTGGGTCACGGTGTGGTCGCACAGCCGGTGTCCCGCGGCGACGACGGCGCGTACGAGGTCGGGGTGGGCCTTGGCCTGCGGGCCGATCATGCAGAAGGTGGCGTGGACGCCGTGCCGCTTGAGGACGTCGAGCACCTTCGGCGTCCAGACCGGGTCGGGCCCGTCGTCGATGGTGATGTTGACGGCCTTGCCCGCGGCTTCCGGCGCGTGCACGATCGTGTCGGGCACCGCGGCCACGGTGGGTATGTGGCTGGTGGGCGTGCCGGACGGGCCGGTCGAACCCGCGCCCGTACCGCCGCCGTCGCTCCCCTTGCCACCGCCGTTCACCCCGCCGATGACACCGGAGCCGTTGTTCGCCGACGCCTTGCCGTGGCCGTGCGCCAGGACCGCGGTGGCCACCGACGCGATCACCACCACCAGGACCGCCATCGTGATGGCCGCCGCCTGCGGCATCGTCCTCAGTCGCCCCACCGAGAATCGCCCTTCGGTCATCGTCTGTACCCGCCCGCCTCGTTGATTCCATCGACCCGGTCCGCGCCGTGCTCCACGCGGTGTCCGCACGGCCGGCCGTCCCCCCGGCTCCGCGACCGAATAGATGCTGGTGCCTCCGCGTCGGTTCCGCCATGGGCAGGTCGGCGACACTGCCGTTACAGAACCCGGACTTCCGGCTAACTCCCTGGTGGCGACGTCAGCCCGGTGCACCGGCGCAACTGCTCGTACCGGTCGGTGATCCGCTGCCCCGCCGCGCCGGTCCGCGGCTGCGGTACGCCCGCGCCGTCGACGAGGGCGGGCGCGAAGACGGCGCGGGTGACCTCGCCGTGGCGGACGGTCAGTGTGGTGACGCCGGTCTCGTCGGAGTGCGGGTACGGCGAGGAGCCGTACCAGAGGAAGTTGCCGAACCCGTAGGCCACATAGGTGGGGCCGAGCATGCCGGCGCCGAGCATCACATGGGCGTGGGTGCCGACGACCGCGGTGGCCCCGGCCGCCGACAGGTCGGCCGCGATCGACTTCTGCTCGGGCCCCGGGCAGCTCTGGCCCTCGGTGCCCCAGTGCAGATAGACCACCACGACGTCGGCGTGCGCCTTGGCGTCCCTGACCGCCTTCAGCAGCCGGGGGCGGTCGAGCGCGGAGGCGATGCCGGGGGCGGTGGCGGTGGCCCGGAAGTTCTCGTTGGTGATGTCGTAGACCTGGCTGGCGGCGACGACCGCGAGGCGTACGCCGTTGACGGTCTCGGTGTACGGGCGGTACGCCTCCGCCGCGTCGGCGCCGATGCCGACCACGGGGACCGGCGCCGCGCGCTTGGCCGCGAGGCTGTCTGCCAGGCCCTGGGCGCCGTAGTCCACGGCGTGGTTGTTGGCCATGGTGACGGCGTCGACACCGGACCGCTGGAGCGCGGCGAGCGCGTCGGGGCCGGTCCTGAAGTGGTACTTCTTCGGCTGCGGGGTGCCGCGCGTGGTGATCGCGGACTCCAGGTTGACCATCGAGAAGTCGGCGGCGGCCAGCGCCGTCGACATCGGCCCGAGCGCCGGGTCGATGCCGAGCCGGTTCGCCGTCCGCTCGGTGAAGTGCACGTCCCCGGCGAAGGCGAGGGTCACCGTGCCGGCGGGCTCGGCCGGGCGCGCGGCGGCGTCCACGGTCGGCGTCGAGGAGGGCGCGGCGCCGCCGGTCGTGGCGGTGCGCGAGTCCGGTGCGGGTCCGGCCTCGGTGGAGCCGCCGCGGCCGTAGGCCACGTACAGGGAACCGGCGGCGACGAGCAGCAGCGCCGTACCGCCGACGACGGTGTTTCTGCGTCGGCGGCGTGCTCTGGCCCGGCGTGTCTCGCGCCGCGATTCCGGTCCGGCTCCCTCGCTCATCGGACAAGCGTACGATCCGCTCGCCGTGGGTCAGTGCGGGGCCGCCCCCTGTGCGATGGCGTCGGTGACCTCGGCCACGCGGGCCTGCTCCTCGGCGGCGAAGCGTTCCGCGTCGAGTTTCTCCGCGATCTCCTCGTCCTCGTCCATGAGTTGGTCGAGGTTGGAGTCACCGAGGTCGAAGACGCCCATGTCGAGGTACGCCTTCTGGAGCCGGGGTCCCCACAGGCCGATGTCCTTCACGCACGGCACGATGCGGCTGAAGAGCAGCTTGCGGAACAGGTGCAGGAATTCGGAGCGTTCGGTCATCTCGGCGGCCTCGGCGGTGGGGATGCCGAAGTTCTCCAGGACTTCGAGGCCGCGCAGCCGGTCGCGCATCAGGTAGCAGCCCTCGATGACGAAGTCCTCGCGCTCGCGCAGTTCGGCGTCGGTGAGCTGCTTGTAGTAGTCGCGCAGCGCCATCCGTCCGAAGGCGACGTGCCGGGCCTCGTCCTGCATGACGTAGGCCAGGATCTGCTTGGGCAGCGGTTTGGTGGTGGTGTCGCGGATCATGCCGAAGGCGGCGAGCGCCAGGCCCTCGATGAGCACCTGCATGCCGAGGTAGGGCATGTCCCAGCGCGCGTCGCGCAGGGTGTCGCCGAGCAGCGCCTGGAGGTTGTCGTTGATCGGGTAGACCATCCCGACCTTGTCCTGGAGGAAGCGGCCGTAGATCTCGGCGTGCCGGGCCTCGTCCATGGTCTGGGTGGCGGAGTAGAACTTCGCGTCGAGGTCGGGGACGGACTCCACGATCCGGGCGGCGCAGATCATCGCGCCCTGCTCGCCGTGGAGGAACTGGCTGAACTGCCAGGAGGTGTAGTGCTGCCGCAGCAGCCCGCGGTCGCGGGCGTTCATCGCGTCCCAGTAGCGGCTGCCGTAGATGGACATGGCCTCGTCAGGGGTGCCGAGCGGGTCGTACGGGTCGACCTCCAGGTCCCAGGCGATGCGCTTGGCCGCGTCCCACTGCTTGTCCTTGCCCTTCTGGTAGAGGGCGAGCAGGCGTTCGCGTCCGTCGCCGTACTCCCAGGAGAAGCGGGCGGCGCCCTGGGCCGGGACCTGCCAGATCCACTCGGTGGGCGGTTGCGTGTACAGGGCTTCCGTCGACATCGGCGGCTCCATTCCACGTGCGCGGGGTCTTGACGGGCTTGTTGACACAGAGTCTCATAAGAGGCGTACCGCAGGTAACCCTCATGCGCCGGAGGCCACTTCACGATGGACACCAGCTTGATCGACCGCGAGAAGACCGCGGAGCGGCTGCTGGCCGCGTCCGCCAAGCACTCGTTCGACCCGGACACCGAGCTGGACTGGGACGCGCCCTTCGAGGAAGGCAAGTGGTTCTGGCCGCCGGAGCTGGTGTCGCTGTACGACACCCCGCTGTGGAAGCGGATGTCGCAGGAGCAGCGCGTCGAGCTGAGCCGCCACGAGGCGGCGTCGCTGTGCTCGATCGGCGTCTGGTTCGAGACGATCCTGATGCAGCTCCTGCTGCGGCACACCTACGACCTGGACCCGACCAGCAACCATGTGCGGTACGCGCTGACGGAGATCGCCGACGAGTGCCGGCACTCGAAGATGTTCGCGCAGGCCGTGACGAAGATGGGCACGCCCACCTATCGGCCCAGCAGGCTCGACCACAACCTCGGCCGGCTGATCAAGACGGTGTCCACCACGCCCGGCGCCTTCACCGGCACGCTGCTGGCCGAGGAGATACTGGACTGGATGCAGCGGCTGACCTTCCCCGACGACCGCGTGCAGCCCTTCGTCCAGGGCGTGACCCGGATTCACGTGGTCGAGGAGGCCCGGCACATCCGCTACGCCCGCGAGGAGCTGCGCCGCCAGATGGTGACGGCGCCGCGCTGGGAGGTGGAATTCACCCGGCTGACCTCCGCGCAGGCCGCCAGGACCATCGCCCGTTCGCTGATCAGCCCGCAGGTCTACGCGTCGGTCGGCCTCGACCCCGTCCAGGCGGCCGAGGCGGCCCGCACCAGCCCGCACCGCCGCGAGGTGATGCGGCAGTCGGCGAAGCGGCTGATGGACTTCCTGGACGAGATCGGGCTGATCAAGGGCCCGAGCCGCAAGCTGTGGCGCTCGTCCGGACTGCTCGGCTGACCCGGCCGCGCCCGCGGACCCGGACACCCGTGCGAAGCCCCGCGCCCGGGCCGACCCGTTCACGTGTGCGGGCGGATAGTCTGCTGGACATGACCAGCAGCGCGGCGCCCGCATACCGCCGGATGAGCGTCGAGCAGCGCCGTACGCAGTTGCTGGCCGCCGCCGTCGACCTGTTCGGCCACCGGCGGCCGGAGGACGTGTCGGTCGACGACGTCGCGGCGGCGGCCGGGGTCTCCCGGCCGCTGGTCTACCGCTACTTCCCCGGCGGCAAGCAGCAGTTGTACGAGGCCGCGGTGCACGACGCGGCGCAGGAGCTGATCGGCCGCTTCGGCGTCCCCTCGCAGGGGCCGCCGACCGAACGGCTCGCGGACGCGCTGGACCGCTACCTGGCGTATGTGGACGAGCACGACGCGGCGTACGGGGCGCTGCTGCGCGGCGGCAGCGTCGCCGAGACCAGCCGTACGGACGCGATCGTGGACGACGTACGGCGCCGGGCCGCGGAGCAGGTGCTGCACCACCTCGGGGTGACGGCGCCGGGGCCGCGGCTGGCGATGATGGTCAGGTCGTGGATCGCCTGCGTGGAGGCGATATCGCTGATCTGGCTGGACGAGGGCAAGCAGCCGCCGGTCGCGGAGCTGCGGGCGTGGCTGGTGGACCACTTCATCGGGCTGCTGCTGGTGACCGCGACGACCGACCCGGAGGCCGCGGAGGCCGCCGCCCGCGCGCTGGCGCTGGAGACCCCGAGCAGCCCGGCCGGCGGGCTGGCGCGGCGGCTCGCGCCGATCGCGGACGCGGTCGCACATCTGCTCCCCGACCCCTCCTGACCCCGACCGGGGAACCCCGCGCCGCCCGCCGTGCGATCCTGAGCGGGTGAGACACGAGGACACGGAATTCGTCGGGGGCCCGCTGGACGGGCGGGTGCTCGGCGTGCTCGCCGGGATGACCGGGCAGCCGCCGCGCGTCTACACCGTGCCCGTACCCACGCCCGAGGGCGGTCCGCCGGTGGTGCACGTCTACCACCGCGAGCCCAGCCCCGGCCCGCGCGGCTCCCGCCGTACCCGCTGGGTCTTCGTGTACGACCCGGAGGGCAACCGGCCGGACGGCCCCAAGTGGCCCTGGCGCAAAGGCGCCTGACGCCCCGCCGGACGGCCCCGCGCGGCCACGCGGGACATCGCGCAGGACCGCGCCACGCGGCGCGCGGCGCAAAGGCGGCCGAACCGGACGGATCCACAGGTCAAAGGGCCGGGTACTGGTCCGGACCATTGACACGCATTGGTCTGGACCTGTTTGCTGCGCGGTGACATGCGCCGTCCTCACCGAAGGAGCATCCCCCCATGCTCTCCACCGCACCGCGCAACAGACGCAGAACCTTCATCGCCGCCTCCGCCACCCTCGCGGGCGCCGTCGCGCTCGGCGGGCTCGTGGCGCTCGCCCCGTCCGCCAGCGCGGGCGAGTTCCTGACCAACGGCGGCTTCGAGACCGGCGGCCTGTCCGGCTGGACCTGCGACGCGGGCACCGCCGCCGTCGTCAGCGGCCAGGCGCACAGCGGCACTTACGCCCTCCAGGGCACTCCGAGCGCGAGCGGCACCGCGCAGTGCAAGCAGAACGTGTCCGTCGCACCGAACACCACATACACCCTGACCGCCCAGGTCAAGGGCTCGTACGTCTACCTCGGCGTGGACGGCGGCACCAGTACGTGGACGCCGGGCACGGGCAGCGGCTACGCGGCGCTGAGCGTGTCCTTCACCACCGGCGCGAGCCAGACCAGCGCGGCGGTCTACGTGCACGGCTGGTACGGCCAGCCCGCGTACCTCGCCGACGACGTCTCGCTCCAGGGCCCCGGCAGCGGCACGACCACGCCGCCGACCACCCCGCCCACGACGCCCCCGACCACTCCCCCCACCACCCCGCCGACGACGCCTCCCACGACGCCGCCGACCACTCCCCCGACCTCGCCCCCGCCCTCCGGCGGACTGCCCACCCACGCGCTGGTCGGCTATCTGCACGAGACGTTCGCCAACGGCTCCGGCTACACCAAGCTGGCGGACGTGCCGGACAGTTGGAACATCATCGACCTGGCGTTCGGCGAGACCAGCTCGCCGACCTCGGGCAGCATCCACTTCACCCGCTGCTCGGCGAGCGAGTGCCCGGGAGTGGAGTCCGACGCGGACTTCAAGGCCGCGATCAAGGCCAAGCAGGCCAAGGGCAAGAAGGTGCTGCTGTCCATCGGCGGCGCGAACGGCGAGGTGCAGCTCACCACGACGGCCGCCCGCGACGCCTTCGTCTCCTCGGTGAGCGGCATCATCGACACCTGGGGCCTGAACGGCATCGACATCGACTTCGAGGGCCACTCGCTGTCCCTGAACACCGGTGACACCGACTTCAAGAACCCGACCACCCCGGTGATCGTCAACCTGATCTCGGCGCTGAAGACGCTCAAGGCCAAGTACGGCAGCGGCTTCGTGCTGACGATGGCGCCCGAGACGTTCTTCGTCCAGATGGGCTACCAGTACTACGGCTCGGGCCCGTGGGGCGGCCAGGACCCGCGCTGCGGCGCGTACCTGCCGGTGATCTACGCGATGCGCAACGACCTGACGCTGCTGCACGTCCAGGACTACAACTCCGGCTCGATCATGGGCCTGGACAACCAGTACCACTCCATGGGCGGCGCGGACTTCCACATCGCGATGACCGACATGCTCCTCACCGGCTTCCCGGTGGCGGGCAACACCGCCAACATGTTCCCGGCGCTTGCCCCCTCGCAGGTCGCGATCGGCCTGCCCGCCTCGGTCAACGCGGGCAACGGCTACACCGCCCCGGCCGCCGTCGACCAGGCGCTCGACTGCCTGACCAAGAAGACCAACTGCGGCGGCTACACCACCCACGGCACCTGGCCCGCGCTGCGCGGCCTGATGACGTGGTCGGTGAACTGGGACAAGTTCAGCAACTGGGAGTTCCAGAAGAACTTCACCAGCTACTTCGGCTGAACCGCCCGCAGATCCCCCCTCCGCCGATCCGTCGGCAGATCCGCCCGCCGATCCGTCGGCTGACCCCTCGGCTGACCCCTCGGCCGATCCGTCGGCCGGCCTTCGACCGAGCCGGTGACGGCTCCTGAAACGCGTACGGCCCGGCCGCCGAGGGCGGTGACCGGGCCGTACGCTTTTTATGTCCGGAAGGTGATCGCACGGCGAAGATCACCTGTGAGAGTGACCGGGTTGCGCGGAATCGCCTATTCCCTCTGTCGAACATATGACAATTCGTGGCAGGATGCGGATCGCGTAGCGTGTTACTGACCGGTTACGGGAGATGAGGGGTAGTCAGTGGCCCGAGGTACCAGGAGGTGGCTGCGTTCGGCCGCGGTCTGCGGCACTCTGCTCGCCGCCGCGGCACTCGCTCTGCCGGCCCAGCAGGCGGCGGCGCGACCCTACGACCCACCGCCCGCGGCGGAGGTCTCACTGCCCGATCTGCTGACCAGGCTCCAGACCCTCTACGCGCAGACGGAGACGGCGACCGAGTCGTTCAACAAGGCCAAGGAGACCGCCGACCGGCAGCGCGCCCAGGCCGACCAGGTCGACTCACAACTCGCCGACCAGCGGGTCTCGGTCGCGGACAAGCGCGACGAGGTGGGTCTGATCGCCCGCCAGATGTACAAGGACGGCAGCGTGTCGCCGTACCTGTCGATGCTGACCGGTCAGACCCCGCAGGATTTCTTCGGGCAGCGGCACGTCCTGGACCGGGCCGCCGACCACCAGCAGGACGTACTGGCCGAGCTGACCAGCGGTGAGCAGCGGCTGAACGAGCTGAACACCCAGGCGCAGCAGGCGCTGGACAAGGCGCAGTCCGCGCTGGCCGTCCAGCAGGCGCAGAAGAACACGGTGGAAAAGCGCCTCCAGGAGGTCGAGTCGATACTGGCCGGGCTCACCGGCGTGCAGATCAGCGAATTGCAGTCGCTGGAGGAAAAGGGCGTCAACAAGGCGCAGCAGGACTTCCTCGACTCCAAGGCGCTGGGTTCCGACGCCGACAAGCGCCTGCCGTCCGACGCGGGAAAGCGGGCCATCAGCTACGCCTTCATGCAGCTCGGCAAGCCGTATGTGTGGGGCGCGCAGGGGCCGGACTCCTTCGACTGCTCGGGGCTGACCTCGCAGGCGTGGTCGCACGCCGGGGTGACCATCCCGCGCACCAGCCAGGAGCAGTGGGCGCGGCTCCCGCACGTGCCGCTCGAACTGCTGCGCCCCGGCGATCTGGTGATCTACTTCTCCGGCGCCACCCATGTGGCGATCTACATCGGCAACGGCCTGGTGGTCCAGGCGCCGCGCCCCGGCTCGGTGGTGAAGGTCTCGCCGATCGCCGCCAACCCGATACTGGGCGCCGTCCGCCCGGACCTCGGCAGCGCCCCGGCCGGGGACTACACCCTGCCGAAGATCCCCAAGCAGGCCGAGCAGCCGACGCCGTTCAGCCCGCAGGTGACGCCCCCGGCGCCCAAGCCCAGGACCTCCGGCGGGTCGACCGGCACCGCGCCGGCCACGCCGCCGCCGCACTCCTCGGGTCCCGTCACCCGGCCGACCCCGGGCGAGAGCACGCCGCCGCCGAAGACCACCCCGACGCCGACGCCCTCGGACACCCCGTCCGGCGGCCCGACGCCCACGCCCTCCGCCACCGAGAGCGGGGGCGCGAGCTAGCCGCCCGCGGGAGCCGGGTCCGACGCCTACGCGGAGGTCCCGGCGCCCGCCGCGGCCTGCGCCTCGGCGAGATACGCCCCGGCCCGCTCCGGGTCGAAGAACCACTCCTCGTAGTCGGCCGGGTCGTCGAAGCCGTTGGCGAAGCGGTCGGCGACCGGCTGGAGCCCGCCCGCCGCGCCGATCAGGCCGAGGACGTGCTCCGGCGGCGGCGCGAGCATCGCGTTGGTCCACTTGGTGACCGGCGCCGCGTGGTTCCAGTAGCGGTCGAAGGCGCTCTGCATCCACGCGCGGTCGAAGGGCAGCTCGCCGCGCTCGACGATGCTCGCCAGATACGAGGCCGCGCATTTGGCGGCGTTGTTGGAACCCTGGCCGGTGATCGGGTCGTTGGCCACCACGACGTCCGCGACGCCCAAAACCAGCCCGCCCGAAGGCAGTTCACCGACCGGCTCGCGCACGGTCGGCGCGTACCGCCCGGCGAGCGTGCCGCCCGCGTCGGTCAGCTCGACCGAGCCCGCCCGGTCGTACTCCCACGGCGTGAAGCGGCGCATCAGGTCGAGTGTGAGGCGGAGTTGCTCCGCGGGGTCCTTGACGCCCTGGAAGACGTCGACCGGGCCGCCGGGCACGCCCTCCCAGAAGAGTATGTCGGCCGGGCCCGAGGTGGTCAGCGTCGGCATCACGAACAACTCGCCGACGCCCGGCACCAGATTGCAGCGCACCGCGAGGAAGTCGGGGTGCTCGGGGCGCGGCCCGAGGCCGTGCACATACGACACCGCGAGCGCCCGCTGCGGGGCGTCGTAGGGCGAACGGGCGGCGTCCCGGCGGAACATGGAGACGATCTCGCCCTTGCCCGCGGCCACCAGCACCAGGTCGTAGGCGCGGGAGAAGTAGTCCAGATCCGATACGGCCACACCGTGGATGACGAGCTTGCCGCCGCGCTCGGCGAAGGTCTCCATCCAGCCGGCCATCTTCACCCGCTGGTCGACGGACTGCGCGTGACCGCGCAGCCTGCCCACCCAGTCGATCGGCCGTGAGGCGTCGGGCGCGGAGACGGAGACACCCAGTCCCTCGATGCGCGGCGCCTGGTCCTCCCAGAAGTTCAGCCCGAGGTCGCGTTCGTGCTGGAGCGCGGTGGCGAACATGCACTGGGTGGACATCACCCGGCCGCCGCGTATCTCGTCGGCGGTCCGGTTGGACATCACGGTGACGTCATAGCCCTGGGACTGGAGGCCCAGGGCGAGTTGGAGCCCGGCCTGCCCGGCTCCGACGATGAGTATCTTGCGCACAACGGCTCGCTTCAGGTCGATGGTCTTCGTAGGACGGCGGCAACTGCGGCCACTACATGGGCTGTTCGGACAGCGCGTGCCCGACCAGCGCCAGCAGCGCCTCCACCACTGAATACCGCTTGCGAGCGTCGATCATCAATACGGGGATGTGGGTGGGTACGGCCAGTGCCTCACGGACGTCGTCCGGGGTGTACTGCGCCGTGCCCTCGAACTGGTTGACGGCGACCGTGTAGGGCAGACCGGTGCCCTCGAAGTAGTCCAACGCCGGGAAGCAGTCGGCCAGTCGGCGGGTGTCGGCGAGCACGACCGCGCCTATCGCGCCGCGCACGAGGTCGTCCCACATGAACCAGAAGCGCTGCTGTCCCGGCGTGCCGAAGACGTACAGCACCAGGTCCTGGTCCAGGGTGATCCGGCCGAAGTCCATGGCCACCGTGGTGGTGGTCTTGTCGGGAGTGGCGGCGAGGTCGTCGACGGCCTCGCTGGCCTGGGTCATCACCGCCTCGGTGGTGAGCGGTGCGATCTCGGAGACGGCGCCGACGAAGGTGGTCTTGCCCACGCCGAAGCCGCCCGCCACCACGATCTTCGTGGAGACCGGCGCCCTGCCGCGTTCCTTCTGCCACTCTTGCAGGCCGTCCTGCTGGTCAGAGCCTGCGAAGTCCACTGAGCACCCTTTCGAGCAGCGCGCGGTCGGGGCTGCCGGGCCCGTGCCCGGTCCCGTACACGCGGATCCTTCCCTGGTCCGCCAGGTCACTGATCAGGACACGGACGACGCCGAGCGGCATCCGCAGGAGTGCGGAGATCTCGGCCACCGACCGCATTCTGCGGCACAGTTCGACGATCGCCCGCAGTTCGGGCATCACGCGCTCGGCCCAGTCGCCCCTGGTGAGGGCGAGTTGTTCGCCCGGACCGTCAACGGTGGCCACGAACGTCTCGACCATGAGCACATGGCCGAACCGCGTGCGACCGCCGGTCAAAGCGTACGGGCGTACGCGCGCGGTGCGCCGGTCGGCTCCGCGTTGGGGCAGCGACGGCATCAGCGGGCACTCTCCAGGGCGTGGCGCAGCTCACTGCGCAGTGCGGGGGTCAGGACGTGTCCGGCCCGTCCGACGAACAGGGCCATGTGGTAAGCGATGACGCTCATGTCGCAGTCGGCGCCCGCGTGCACGCCCAGCAGCGAGCCGTCGCTGATCGACATCACGAACACCGCGCCGTCGCTCATCGCGACGGTGGTCTGCCGGACCTTGCCGCCGTCCATCAGCTTCGCCGCGCCGACGGTGAGGGAGGCCAGGCCCGACACGACGGCGGCGAGGTCGCCGCGGTCCCCCGCGGGGTTCTTCCGCGGCGCGGGGACCGCCGGGTCCTCGTCGGCCGGCGGCGCGGGGGGCGGCGACGCGTCGGCCTCGGCGTGCGAGGTGATCAGCAGCAGGCCGTCGGAGGAGACCACGGCGACCGAGCGGACGCCGTGCACCTCCTCGACGAAGCTCTGCAACAGCCACTGGAGATTGCGCGCCTCATGACTCAAGTCCTTCGTTTGCGTGCCGACCGCGTTCAACGGGTCGCCTCCTCAACGGTTTCGGCTGGGCCTGCGTCCCCCTGGTCGTCCCCTCGCACGTCCGTGGTCGTGACCGCGGTGCCCTCCACCGCTCCCGGTCCCGCTCCGGCTCCCTGCTCCGGTATCACCACTCCTGCCCCGGCAACCGGTCCTGATCCGCTGGTGATCTCCTCCTCGACGTCCCGCCGTCCGGCCTGCAATCCCCTTTGCAGACCGCCCAGTTTGCGCCGCAGCGCCTCGGCGTCGACCGGTCCCCCGCGCTGCGGCTCGCGCGTCGCGGGCTCTCCGGTCAGACCGGTGCTGCGCGGGGTCCGCTGCGGCAGCCCCTTGCCGGTGAGGCCGCCGCCGACGGGCGCGGCAGGCGTGTCGGCTGCGGACACCCTACGGTGCCTGGGCCGGGAGGCGCCCTGTCCTGGCGCGGTCCCGCCGTCGGGAGCCGGGCGTGCGTGCTCGGTCTGCCGCGGTACGACCGGGTCGGCGGCGGGCGCGGACGCCCGGCCGAACTCCGGTGCGGCGGAGGCGGCTTCGGCGGCCGGTTCCGGGGCTGACGGGGCGTCGGCCCCGGTGCCGGTCGGCGTCGTGGCCGCGGGCATCGGCTCGCCCGCCAGCGCGGCCTCCACCGGCGTGGTGGGCTGCTCGTCCGGCTGCGCGGCCGGGAGCAGAACCCGCGGCAGCACGACGACGGCGGCGGTGCCGCCGAGCTTCTGCGGACGCAACTGCACCCGCACGCCGTGCCGGTGGGCGAGCCGGGAGACCACGTACAGGCCCATGCCGGAGACCGTGCCGGGCGGGGCCGGGTCGGGGTCGGCGAGTACCGCGTTGAGCTCGCCGAGGCGTTCCGGCGGTACGCCGATGCCCGCGTCCTCGACCGACAGCATGACTTCGCCGCTCTCCAGCAGCCAGCCGGACAGGTGCACTTCGGCGTGCGGGGCGGAGAAGGAGGTGGCGTTGTCGAGGAGTTCGGCCAGCAGGTGGCTGATGTCGTCGGCGGCGCGGCCCGCGATCCGGGCGACGGCGAGCACCTGGATGCGTACCCGCTCGTACCGCTCGATCTCGGAGATCGCGGCGCGTGCCACGTCGACCAGCGGGACCGGGCGGGCGGCGGCGCCGTGGCTGTGCTCGGTGCCGGTGAGGACCAGCAGATTCTCGCTGTTGCGCCGCATGCGGGTGGCGAGGTGGTCCAGCTTGAACAGGGTCTCCAGCCGGTCCGGCTCCTGCTCCTGGTCCTCCAGGCCCTCGATCAGGGTGAGTTGACGCTCCACCAGGCCGAGGGTGCGCAGGCTGAGGTTGACGTAGGTGAGCTGCGCGGCGCCCTGCGTGGTGGCGGCGGCGAGCTGCCGGGTCAGTTCGTCCTGGCGGCGCAGCAGCGTGTCCCGCTCGGCGGAGAGCGCACCGTGCACGCCGAGCGCGCGGATGCGGTCGGCGGCCAGGTCGGCGGAGCGCGAGCGCAGCGCCTGGGCCTCCTGCGTCAGCGCGTTGGCCCGGCGGGCGACGGCGGCGAATTCGTCGGTGCCGGTCACCTCGGCGCCCTGGCCGCTCTCGGCGTCGGCGCGGGACCAGCGGTGCAGCGCGGCCAGCGGGCGGGTGAGGCTGCGGAAGACGGTGACGAGGACGCCCACCACGAGCAGCAGGCAGAGCGCGGCGAGCGCGGCCCTCAGCTCCAGCGCGGTGACGTCGTCGTCGCGGTCGTGGGCGGCGGCGCGGGCCTCGTCGGTGGCGGCGGACGCCTCGACCGTACGCATCAGGCCGATCCTGGCGGTCAGCGCCGCGTTGACCGGCGTGGCGCCCAGCGCCCGGTCGGAGCGGGTGAGTTGCCCGCCGTCGAGGAGCTGGGCGAGGTCGCGGTCGGCCTGCGCGGTGTCGGCGCCGGTGACGGTCTGGTCGTACTGGCCGCGCAGGTCGGCGGGGGCGGTGGCGCGGAATTCGGCGAGCGCGGCCTGTTCCTGGACGTGGGCGACCTGGGCCGCGGCGGTCAGCTCCGGCTGGGTGCCGCCCGCAGTGAGCGCGGCGACCAGCAGGCCGCGCTGGACGGCGGCGGCGGTGACGGCGCGGGTCAGCGGCGCGGTGACCGGGCCCGCGGTCCTGCCGAGGGCGTCGAGCAGCGGCTGGTAGGCGCTGATGACGCTCTGCGGGCCGCCGTCGCCGCCGAGGGCGCCCTGCCGGATGCGGGGCAGCGCGGCGAGCGCGGTCCGCAGGCCGGCGGGGGCGTCGGCGGAGACGTCCTGGACCTGGCGGTCGACGCGGGAGCGGCTGTCCTCCGGCAGGCCGTCGCCCCTGGCCGCGTCACGGCCGTCGGCGGCGAAGGCGGCGAGGTCGTCGCGCTCGTCGGCGAGGGAGTGGGCGAGCACGGTGGCGCGGGTGGTGAGCTGGGCCGCGTCGGCCCGGTCCTGGGCCCGCGACAGGTCGCGGACCGCGAGGGCGACGCCTGGAGCGGCGGCGGCCAGGACGGTCACGGCGCAGACGAGCAGGGCGGCGAGCAGACGCTGCCGGACCCTCCGCTCTCGCGGTTGACGTCGTTCACGCAACTTCGGTGCTCGCAATCACGTATCGCCGGCGGGCCCGGGAGTGTCCCCGGGGAATATGCAGAAGTCCCTCCGACCCTTGCAGCCCCGCCCGGACAGGTGCCACGCGTCGCTCCCCCGGACACTCGAACGAGTGAATCGCAACGAGGAGTTGACCGACAAGTCCGGCGCGCGCGGGGACACTTCGCCCGGCGTGGACGGCACTGGCGCCGTGCTGCGACCTTTGGCAGGATGCCCGCGCGCATATGCCCGCGCGCCCCGGTCCGTACCAATGGGGCCGTCCGCGGGGGCGCGGTTTCGAACGCCGGGCCGCCGCGCTGGGTGCCGGGAAGCCGCCGTCCGGCCGCCGCCGGGACACCCGCGGGCCGCCGTCCGTACCCGCGGGTCCCGCACACTGGCCCCATGCGCATCGAGACGGCCACCGCGCCCGGCACCCCCGACCGTCCGAACGAGGACTTCATCTCCGTGGCCCTGCCCGCTTCCGGGCAGGGCGGCACCGTGGTCCTGCTGGACGGGGTGACGCCGCCGCCGGACAACGGAGACTGTGCGCACTCGGTGCCGTGGTTCACCGCCCGGCTCGGCGGCGCGCTGCTCGAACTGTCCGTTTCCCGGCCGGAGATGACGCTTCCCGACGCTCTGTCCGCCGCGATCGGCAGAACGGCCGCAGCACACCGTGACACCTGTGATCTTTCTCACCCGCTCACCCCGCAGGCCACGGTGGTCGCCGTCCGCTGGGACGAGGAGTACGTCGAGCACCTGGTGCTGTCGGACTCGGCGCTGCTGCTGGAGTCGCCGGACG
The DNA here is from genome assembly GCF_042957025.1 of Streptomyces sp. NPDC008139. NCBI lineage: Bacteria > Bacillati > Actinomycetota > Actinomycetes > Kitasatosporales > Streptomycetaceae > Streptomyces > Streptomyces sp. NPDC008139. Next base: position 96,686 of record NZ_JBIBHM010000007.1, on the reverse strand, counting down.
GCGAGGTGACCGCGGTGCTGGACGACCGGATCGACCGGCTGCGCGCCGCGGGCGTACGGGTCGGGCCGCTGCGCAATCTGGAGGGCGGTTTCTTCACCGCCGCCGCCGATCCCGCGGTCGTCTCGCGGGCCGTCACCGGCCGCACCCCGCGCTCACGGGTCCGCGCGCTGGCCGCGCTCACCGACGGCGCCGCCCGTACCGTCGAGGTCTTCGGCGACGACGCCTGGCCCGATGTCCTCACCCTGCTCCGCAAGGCGGGCCCCGAGGCCCTGATCGCTCGCGTGCGCGCCCGCGAGGCCGCCGAGGAGTCCCCCGACGGAAAGCGCCACGACGACGCGACAGCGGTCCTGGTGGAGCTGTAGCCCCGCCGGGCGCGCTACTCCTCGTTGTTCAGGCGCTGGAGCAGGCGGGCCAGCTCCGCGACGTCCGTGCGGTCCCAGGCCATGAGCTGGCGCAGGTAGCGCTCGCGGCGGGCGGTGCGGACGCGCGAGAAGCGCTCGCGGCCCTCGGCGGTCAGGCGCATCAGGAAGGCGCGGCCGTCGGCGGGGTCGGGCTCGCGGGTGACCAGGCCCAGTTCCTCCATGGCCCGCAACTGGCGGCTCATGGTGGCCTTTCCGACCCCGAAGTACGCCGCGAGTTCGGTGGCGCGCTCGGGTTCCGTCTCCTCCAGCCGGACCAGCAGGCCGTACGCGGCGGGTTCCAGCTCCGGGTGGACGGCCCGGGCGAGGTCGCCCGAGGTGGCGCGGGCGCGCCGGAACAGCACGGTCAGTTCGCGCTCCAGCGCGTCCATGTCGCTGTCGTCGGATCCGGCCACTTCCGCCGCTTGTCTCGCCTCGTTCACACCGTTCCCACTTTCAACGCCTGAAAGTTTCCTTCACTCACGGTTGTTTCCGCAGCACGTCAAGTATTTCGCAGGAGTAGACCATCGGCGGTTTCCTGACCCCCTTTCACGCCCGGAGTCGCGCCTCTACCTTCAAACCTGTCATGGCCACTGCAAGGCCATGCCGAGTCCCCACCATGGAGGCACGAATGTCCCACGGAGATCTCTCCGTCGTGCACGGCCCCGGCTCGGTCCGGAAGAGGCTCGGCCTGCTGGCCGGTCTGTTCGTCACCATGCTCGCGATGGTGTTCGTCATGCCCGGCTCCGCCAGCGCGGCGAGCAGCACGGGGCACATCACGCACCCCGAACTCGACTGGATGGGCTCCACCATCAAGGCGCACGAGGGCTCCAGCGCCTCCTCGTCGTCGTCCGCCGGGACCGTCACCCCGATGGCGACGCAGACGCTCGGCATGGACGTCTCCGGCTACCAGGGGAACGTCAACTGGGCCACCGCGTGGGCGAACGGCGGCAAGTTCGCCTACGTCAAGGCGACGGAGAGCACGTCGTACACCAACCCGTACTTCGCGCAGCAGTACAACGGGTCGTACAACGTGGGCATGATCCGCGGCTCGTACCACTTCGCCACCCCCGACACCTCCGGCGGCGCCGCGCAGGCCGACTACTTCATCGCCCACGGCGGCGGCTGGTCCGGCGACGGCAAGACGCTGCCGGGCGCGCTGGACATCGAGTACAACCCCTACGGCGCGACCTGCTACGGCCTGAGCCAGGCCAGCATGGTGAGCTGGATCCACGCCTTCGCCAACCAGTACTACGCGCGTGAGGGTGTCTACCCGGTCATCTACACCACCTTCGACTGGTGGAACACCTGCACCGGGAACAACAGCGGCTTCGCCACCACCAGCCCGATCTGGATCGCGAAGTACACCAGCACGGTCGGCACCCTGCCCGCGGGCTACGGCTTCTACACCTTCTGGCAGTACGGCGACTCCGGCACCTTCCCCGGTGACCAGGACCGCTTCAACGGAGACCTGTCCCGTCTCCAGGCCCTCGCCCTGGGCTGATCACCTCGCAGCGGCTCCCGCACGCGCGAGTTCCCCGCGCCCTCGTCCAAAGGGGTGCGGGGAACTCGCGTCTTCAGGGCCGGACCACGGCCTTCAACCGGACCACGGCCGGAGGCCGTCAGGCGGCCAGCGGCACCTCCGCCTCGGCGGCCTCGGCGGAGGCCGACTCCAGCGCCAGCGCCAGGACTTGGCGGACGTCACTGACCGGGTGGACGTCGAGGGCCGACAGGATCTCGGCCGGGACGTCGTCCAGGTCCGCCTCGTTCCGCTTCGGGATGACGATGGTCGTGATCCCGGCGCGGTGCGCGGCCAGCAGCTTCTGCTTGACGCCGCCGATCGGCAGCACCCGTCCGGTCAGGGACACTTCGCCGGTCATGGCGACGTCGGTACGGACCCGGCGCCCGCTGAGCAGCGACGCCAGCGCGGTGGTCATGGTGACACCGGCGCTCGGCCCGTCCTTCGGCACCGCGCCCGCGGGCACGTGCAGGTGGACTCCGCGCTCCTTGAGGTCACCGACCGGCAGTTCCAGCTCCGCGCCGTGCGACCGCAGGAAGGACAGCGCGATCTGCGCCGACTCCTTCATGACGTCGCCCAGTTGGCCGGTGAGCTGGAGTCCCGATCCGCCGGTCTCCGGGTCGGCCAGCGACGCCTCGATGTAGAGGACGTCACCGCCCGCGCCGGTCACCGCGAGCCCGGTGGCCACGCCCGGCACCGCCGTGCGCCGCTCCTCCGGGTCCTGCGCGGACTCCGGTACGTGGTGCGGCCGTCCGATCAGCGCCCGCAGGTCGTCGGGGCCGACGGTGAACGGCAGTTCCTGGTCGCCCAGTTCGTGCCGCGCCGCGATCTTGCGCAGGATCCGGGCGACGGTGCGCTCCAGATTGCGGACGCCCGCCTCGCGGGTGTACTCGCCCGCCAGCCTGCGCAGCGTCTCCTCCTCCAGCGCCACCTCGTCCTCGGCCAGGCCCGCCCGCTCCAACTGGCGTGGGAGCAGGTGGTCGCGGGCGATGACGACCTTCTCGTCCTCGGTGTAGCCGTCGAGCCTGACCAGCTCCATCCGGTCGAGCAGCGGCTCGGGGATGGTCTCCAGGACGTTGGCGGTGGCCAGGAACACCACGTCGGACAGGTCGAGTTCGACCTCCAGGTAGTGGTCCCTGAACGTGTGGTTCTGCGCCGGGTCGAGGACTTCGAGCAGCGCCGCCGCCGGGTCGCCCCGGTAGTCGGAGCCGACCTTGTCGATCTCGTCGAGCAGCACCACCGGGTTCATCGACCCGGCCTCCTTGATGGCCCGCACGATCCGGCCGGGCAGCGCGCCGACGTACGTACGCCGGTGGCCGCGGATCTCCGCCTCGTCGCGGACGCCGCCCAGCGACACCCGGACGAAGGTGCGGCCCATGGCGCGCGCGACGGATTCGCCGAGCGAGGTCTTGCCGACTCCGGGCGGCCCGACCAGGGCCAGCACCGCGCCGCCCGCCCGTCGCCCGCCGCCGCTCTTGCCGGAAGCGCCGTCCGCCTGCCCGCCGACGACACCGAGGCCGCGGTCCGCGCGCCGCTTGCGCACGGCCAGGTACTCGGTGATGCGTTCCTTGACGTCGTCCAGGCCCGAGTGGTCGGCGTCCAGCACCGCGCGGGCGCCCGGGACGTCGTAGGTGTCCTCGGTGGTGGTGCTCCACGGCAGTTCCAGGACGGTGTCCAGCCAGGTACGGATCCAGGAACCCTCGGGGGAGGCGTCCGAGGAGCGCTCCAGCTTCTCGACCTCCTTCAGGGCGGCCTCGCGGACCTTCTCCGGCAGCTCTGCGGCCTCGACGCGGGCGCGGTAGTCCTCGCTCTCGTTCTCCGGGTCGCCGTTGAGCTCCGCCAGTTCCTTGCGGACCGCTTCGAGCTGCTGGCGCAGCAGGAACTCGCGCTGCTGCTTCTCCATGCCCTCCTGCACGTCCTTGCGCAGGCTCTCGGCCACGTCCTGCTCGGCGAGGTGGTCGCGCAGCCACTGGACGGCGAGCTTGAGCCGGGCCATCGGGTCGAGGGTCTCCAGCAGCTCCACGCGCTGCTCGGTGGTGAGGTAAGGGGAGTAGCCGGAATTGTCGGCGAGCTGGGACAGGTCGTCGATCTGCTGGACCCGGTCCACCACCTGCCAGGCGCCGCGCTTGCGCAGCCAGCTCGTGGCCAGCGCCTTGTACTCCTTCATCAGCTCGGCGACCGTGCCGGGCGACTCCGCGGGCGCCGGTTCCTCCACCGGCGTGCCCTCCACCCACAAAGCGGCGCCGGGCCCGGTCGTACCGGCCCCGATCCGCACGCGTGAGCGGCCCCGGATCACGGCGCCGGGGTCGCCGTCGGACAGCCGGCCGACCTGCTCGACGGTGCCGAGCACCCCGATCCCCGCGTAGGTCCCGTCCACGCGGGGAACGAGCAGCACCTTCGGCTTGTTGTCGCCGCTGTCACCGGCGAGGCCGCCGGATCCGGCGGCGGCGTGCGCGGCTTCCACCGCGGCCCGCGCCTCCGTGTCCGACAGGTCGACCGGCACGACCATGCCGGGCAGGACGACCTCGTCGGACAGGGGCAGCACGGGCAGAGTGAGCGTTGTGGGCGTCGAAGCCATGATCTCCCCTTCGGCAATCAAGTTGAGCTATGTCGACTCAATGCCTGGGGCACTTCGAATGTTCCCCGGAGCGCGTTCGCTCTCAGCGATCCCCGACCTCGGCGATCCTGACCTGGGCGATCCCGCTCCCGCCGATCCCCGACCTGGCCGATCCCGACCCCCACGAACCCGCTCCCGGCGATCCCGGCAGCTCCCCCGGTCAGCTCCTGGCGCGCAGGAAGGCCGAGGTGGAGACCCGGCCCAGCATCTCGAACCGGGACTCCCCGGTCTCCAGGTACTTGTCCGCCGCCTCCTGGACACCGGTCCAGGCGGCGTCCCCGTAGTCGTCGAGCACCACGATGCCGCCGGGCGCCGCGATCTTCTCGGCCCACTCCAGGTCGGCCATGACGCCCTCGGCCGAGTGGTCGCCGTCGACGATGATCACGCCGTACTTCCGGTCGGAGACCGCGGCCTGGGTGTCCGGGTCGCCGGAGAAGCCCTGCTCGATCCTGGCCCGCTCCCCGGCCTTGCCGCCGAGCGCCAGATTCGCCCGCACCACGTCCATCCGCACCGGCGTGCCGGTGGGCTCGCCGACCGGCCGGGCGCCGGGCTGGAGCTGCGTCCCGGCCAGCGGGTCGACGATGGTCAGCCGCGCCTCGACACCGGCCCGATGCAGCATCCGCATCAGCGCGGCGGAGAACAGGCCGTGCAACGTGCCGATCTCCAGCACGTCCTCGTTGGGCGGGTCGAGCAGCGGGACCGTGGCGAGCTTCCCGCAGATGTTGTAGGTGGAACCGGCCAGGCGGCCGACGGCCAGGGCTTCGAGCGCGATCACGTTGCGGAAGGCGATGGTCACATTGCGCCGCGCGTCGGCCTCGTCGCGGCCGGAGACGGCGACCATCTCCCGCACCAGGGTGTCGATCCGGGCCGGGGTGGGCAGCCGGGGACCGCTGCGCCCGGTCTTGTCGAAGAGCAGACCGATCGCGAACTGCTGGTCGCCCAGTTCCGCGACCTTCTTGCGCATCGAGTCGAGATCGGCGACCTGGGACCTGCGGTCGCTCTCGATCTCCTTGCGGAGCTTGGAGGCGGAGCTCTGCACGCGACGGTCGACCAGTGCGGCAGCGGGGGCGAGCACCCGCCTGGTCAGTCGATTCTTCAGAAGGGAGGACATGCGCGGAATTTACGCCGCCGGTTCGCCGCCCAGGTCATGCCCCGATGCAGAGGAAATGAAGTTCTCACGACCGAGAAGTTAACGCCCGATGGAAAGGTGGCCGACATAAGGTCATGACCTCGTGCGGCATACGCCAAACTGGCCGTATGACCCTCCAACACCCATCCTCCTACAGCGGAACCCGCGCCCTCGACCACACCGCTCCCGTGGTGCTCGACCGGCAGGAAGGCCCGTACGGGGAGGTGGTGCTGCGACGGCACGGCGACCTGCTCCAGATCATCGCGAACGGGTGTTTCCTCATGGACACCTCCGACGGGCGGTCCGAGCGCCTTCTTATCGACGCGGCACTGGAATACCTGGACGGAGAACCGGCGAATAGCGCGGACCGGCCCGGCCGCTCGGTGCTCATCGGCGGCCTCGGCGTCGGCTTCTCCCTCGCGCGCGCCGCCGCGCAGGCGCGCTGGTCCCGGATCACCGTCGTCGAACGCGAGTCCGCAGTCGTCGGCTGGCACCGCGACGGGCGGCTCGCGCCGTTCTCCGCGGGCGCGCTGGACGACCCGCGGGTGACCGTGGTCGAGCGGGACCTGGTGGCGTACGTGGCGGAGCCCGGCGAGCGGTACGACGCGCTCTGCCTGGACATCGACAACGGCCCGGACTGGACGGTCACCGACGACAACGGCGGTCTGTACGGCCCCGCGGGCCTCGCGGCCTGCCGGAACCGGCTGACGGCCGGCGGCGTCCTTGCCGTGTGGTCGGCGAGCCCGTCGGCCGGTTTCGAGGACGCGCTGCGGGCCGCGGGCTTCTCCGGAGTACGCACTCTGGAGGTGGAAGTGACGCGTGGGGTTCCGGATGTCGTGCACCTGGCGATCAACGCCGCGTAGTCACGGCGCCCACCTGCCCCGTAGGCTCCCCCGTAACCAGGACGACCTTGTGGGGCGGAATTGGACAGCGCGCAGACGACGGGCACGCAGCGCCGGGTGCTGGTGGTCGAGGACGACCGGACCATCACGGAGGCCATCGCGGCCAGGCTGCAGGCCGAGGGATTCCAGGTACGGACGGCGGGGGACGGCCCCTCCGCGGTGGAGTCCGCGCACACCTGGCAGCCCGACCTGCTGGTTCTCGATGTCATGCTGCCCGGCTACGACGGCCTGGAGGTCTGCCGCCGGGTGCAGGCCGACCGGCCGGTGCCGGTGCTGATGCTCACCGCGCGCGACGACGAGACGGACATGCTGGTCGGGCTCGGCGTCGGCGCCGACGACTACATGACCAAGCCGTTCTCGATGCGCGAGCTGGCCGCACGCGTGCACGTCCTGCTGCGCCGGGTCGAGCGGGCCTCGATCGCCGCGCACGACCCGCGCGGCGCCAGCATGCAGCTCGGCGACCTGGAGATCGACCACGCGCAGCGCCGGGTCCGGGTCAGGGGCGCCGACGTGCACCTGACCCCGACCGAGTTCGAGCTGCTGGTCTGCCTGGCGCAGCAGCCGCGCGCGGTGCTCTCCCGCGAGCAGTTGCTCGCCGAGGTGTGGGACTGGGCGGACGCGTCGGGCACCAGGACCGTCGACAGCCACGTCAAGGCGCTGCGCCGCAAGATCGGCGCCGAGCGCATCCGTACCGTGCACGGCGTCGGGTACGCGCTGGAGACCCCGGCGCCATGACCCGGTGGTGGCGCCGGCTGTGGCGGCGCGTGTGGGACGCGTTGCGGCCCTGGGACCCGTACCGCTCCATCAAGGCCGCGCTCCAGCTCCTGGTGATCATCTCGGTGCTGATCACCACCCTGCTGGTGATCGTCGCCATCCACTCGGCGACCGAGCTGCGGGTCATCACGATCTTCTCGATCATCGCCTCGCTGCTGCTGACCCAGATCGTCGCCAACGGCCTGACCGCGCCGCTGCGCGAGATGACGGCCGTCGCGAAGGCGATGGCGGGCGGCGACTACAGCCGCCGGGTGGCGCGGGTGCGCAGGGACGAGGTCGGCGAGCTGGCCGAGACCTTCAACCAGATGGCGGCCGATCTGGCCGCCGTCGACCGGCACCGCAAGGAACTCGTGGCGAATGTCTCGCACGAGCTGCGCACCCCCATCGCCGCGCTGCGGGCCGTGCTGGAGAACGTGGTGGACGGGGTGTCGGCCGCCGACCCCGAGACCATGCGGCTGGCGCTCCAGCAGACCGAACGGCTCGGCAAGCTGGTCACCCAGTTGCTGGACCTCTCGCGGCTGGACAGCGGCGCGGTCCGGCTGGAGGCCAAGCGCTTCGAGGTGTGGCCGTACCTGTCGGCGGTGCTGCGCACCGCGAGCCTGGGCATGGAGGGCTCCTCCGCGACCGGCTCCCGCTCCCGGCCGCGCGCCGACGTCCACCTGCACCTGGACGTGTCACCCCCGGAACTGACGGCCTACGCCGACGGCGAGCGGCTGCACCAGGTGGTGGCCAACCTGGTCGACAACGCGGTCAAGCACAGCCCGCCGGGCGGCCGGGTGACGGTACGGGCCAGGCGCGGCAGCGCGCCCGGCAGCCTCGACCTGGACGTGCGCGACGAGGGGCCCGGCATCCCCGAGGCCGACCGCACCCGCGTCTTCGACCGCTTCCACCGCGGCGCGCATCCGGGCGGCGACGGCGGTACGGGGCTCGGTCTGGCCATCGCGCGCTGGGCGGTGGACCTGCACGGCGGGCGGATAGAAGTGGCCGAATCCCCTCGTGGCTGCCGGATCCACGTCACCCTTCCGGGTGTCTCCACGGCGCAACCTTGACCTAAAGTTGGGGCAAGCCGCTCGCGGCTGCCCCCAGCCGCCCTCCGCCGCACCGACGCCGTGCGAGCGCGGCCGATCGAACGACCCCCAAGAGGGATCAATTTCCCGCCAGGAACAGCACTGAAACCAGTCTTCGGGTGTGACATGCGCGACGTAAGGGCCCCGGGCCTGCATCGACCCCTCCAGTAGGCGTAGCCTTTATTTCCGCTGTCCACCATCTTGTGAAGCGGAAGAGGGCGGTTGCCGCCGTGTCGTCACAGTCCCCCAATAGCTCTAGTGTCTCGACCGACCACGAAGCGCAGGGCGAAGGCCCCGCAGTGGGCTTCGGCCCCAATGAGTGGCTGGTCGATGAGATCTACCAGCAGTACCTCCAGGATCGGGACTCGGTAGACCGAGCCTGGTGGGACTTCTTCGCCGACTACAAGCCGGACGGCTCCGCCGATTCGGCGGCCGCCCCCGGCCAGGGCGGCGCCTCCGGCGCCGCCGCTCGCGCGACGTCCCCCGACGAGGGCAGCGCCGTAGGCGCCGCGCAGCCGGTCCCCGCGGCGACGGACGCCCCGGCGTCCGCCGCCCCTCCCGCTCCCGCGCAGCCGGTCGCCAACGGCACCCCCGTGGCCTCCCCCGCCGCGCCTGCCGCCCCCGTGGCGCCCGCGGCGGCCCCCGCGCCCGTCCCGGCGCCCGCGGCCCAGGCTCCGGCGGCTCCGGCCGCTCCCGCGCCCGCGCCCGCCCCGAAGCAGGCGGCGCCCCGGCAGGCCGCCCCCACGCCGGAGCCCCAGGGCACCGAGTACGTGACGCTGCGCGGCCCAGCCGCCGCGGTCGCCAAGAACATGAACGCCTCGCTGGAGCTGCCGACCGCCACCTCGGTCCGCGCCATCCCGGTGAAGCTGCTGTTCGACAACCGCATCGTCATCAACAACCACCTCAAGCGCGCCCGCGGCGGCAAGGTCTCCTTCACGCACCTGATCGGGTACGCGATGGTGCAGGCGCTCAAGGCGATGCCGGCGATGAACCACTCCTTCGCGGAGAAGGACGGCAAGCCGACGCTGGTCAAGCCCGACCACGTCAACCTGGGTCTGGCCATCGACCTGGTGAAGCCCAACGGCGACCGCCAGCTCGTCGTCGCGGCCATCAAGAAGGCCGAGACGCTGAACTTCTTCGAGTTCTGGCAGGCCTACGAGGACATCGTCCGCCGCGCCCGCAACGGCAAGCTGACGATGGACGACTTCACCGGCGTCACCGCCTCGCTGACCAACCCCGGCGGCCTGGGCACCGTGCACTCCGTGCCGCGGCTGATGCCCGGCCAGAGCATGATCCTCGGCGTCGGCTCGATGGACTACCCGGCCGAGTTCCAGGGCACCTCGCAGGACACCCTGAACAAGCTGGGCATCTCCAAGGTCATGACGCTGACCAGCACGTACGACCACCGGGTGATCCAGGGCGCCGCCTCCGGCGAGTTCCTGCGGATCATGAACCAGCTCCTGCTCGGCGAGAACGACTTCTTCGACGACATCTTCGCCGCGCTGCGCATCCCGTACGAGCCGGTCCGCTGGCGCACCGACATCGACACCGCGCACGACGACGACGTCACCAAGGCCGCGCGGGTCTTCGAGCTGATCCACTCCTACCGGGTCCGCGGCCACGTCATGGCCGACACCGACCCGCTGGAGTACCGCCAGCGCAAGCACCCCGACCTGGACGTGCTGGAGCACGGACTGACCCTGTGGGACCTGGAGCGCGAGTTCGCGGTCGGTGGCTTCGCGGGGAAGTCACTGATGAAGCTGCGCGACATCCTCGGGGTGCTGCGCGACTCGTACTGCCGCACCGTCGGCGTCGAGTTCATGCACATCCAGGACCCCAAGCAGCGCAAGTGGATCCAGGACCGGATCGAGCGCCCGCACGCCAAGCCCGAGCGCGAGGAGCAGCTCCGCATCCTGCGCAGGCTCAACGCGGCCGAGGCGTTCGAGACCTTCCTCCAGACGAAGTACGTCGGCCAGAAGCGCTTCTCGCTGGAGGGCGGCGAGTCCGTCATCCCGCTGCTCGACGCGGTCATCGACGCGGCGGCCGAGTCGCGGCTGGACGAGGCCGTGATCGGTATGGCCCACCGCGGGCGGCTCAATGTGCTGGCGAACATCGTCGGCAAGTCGTACGCGCAGATCTTCCGCGAGTTCGAGGGCAACCTCGACCCGAAGTCGATGCACGGCTCCGGCGACGTGAAGTACCACCTGGGCGCCGAGGGCACCTTCACCGGTCTCGACGGCGAGCAGATCACCGTCTCGCTGGCCGCGAACCCCTCGCACCTGGAGACGGTCGACCCGGTCATCGAGGGCATCGCCCGCGCCAAGCAGGACATCATCAACAAGGCGGGCACCGACTTCACGGTGCTGCCGATCGCGCTGCACGGCGACGCGGCCTTCGCGGGCCAGGGTGTCGTCGCGGAGACGCTCAACATGTCGCAACTGCGCGGCTACCGCACCGGCGGCACCGTGCACGTGGTGATCAACAACCAGGTCGGCTTCACCGCCGCCCCGGAGTCCGCGCGCTCGTCGATGTACTGCACCGACGTGGCCCGGATGATCGAGGCGCCGATCTTCCACGTCAACGGCGACGACCCGGAGGCCGTGGTCCGCGTGGCGCGGCTGGCCTTCGAGTTCCGGCAGGCGTTCAACAAGGACGTCGTGATCGACCTGATCTGCTACCGCCGCCGCGGGCACAACGAGTCGGACAACCCGGCGTTCACCCAGCCGCTGATGTACGACCTGATCGACAAGAAGCGCTCGGTGCGCAAGCTCTACACCGAGTCGCTGATCGGCCGCGGCGACATCACCCTGGAAGAGGCGGAGCAGGCGCTCCAGGACTACCAGGGGCAGTTGGAGAAGGTCTTCACCGAGGTCCGCGAGGCGGCGTCCGCGCCGCCCGCGAGCCACGAGACGCCCGTGCAGCCGGAGTTCCCGGTCGCGATGCCCACGGCGGTCTCCGCCGAGGTCGTCAAGCGGATCGCCGAGTCGCAGGTCAACATCCCCGAGCACGTCACCGTCCACCCGCGGCTCCTGCCGCAGCTCCAGCGCCGCGCGGCGATGGTCGAGGACGGCACGATCGACTGGGGCATGGGCGAGACGCTGGCGATCGGTTCGCTGCTCCTGGAGGGCACGCCGGTCCGGCTCGCGGGCCAGGACTCGCGGCGCGGCACCTTCGGCCAGCGGCACGCGGTGCTGATCGACCGGGAGACCGGCGAGGACTTCACCCCGCTGCTGTACCTGTCCGAGGACCAGGCCCGTTACAACGTCTACGACTCGCTGCTCAGCGAGTACGCGGCGATGGGCTTCGAGTACGGCTACTCGCTGGCCAGGCCCGAGGCGCTGGTGCTGTGGGAGGCGCAGTTCGGCGACTTCGTCAACGGCGCCCAGACCGTGGTGGACGAGTACATCACCGCGGCCGAGCAGAAGTGGGGCCAGACGTCCGGCGTCACCCTGCTGCTGCCGCACGGCTACGAGGGCCAGGGCCCGGACCACTCCTCGGCCCGGATCGAGCGCTTCCTCCAGCTCTGCGCGCAGAACAACATGACGGTCGCCACCCCGACCACCCCGGCCAACTACTTCCACCTGCTGCGCTGGCAGGTGCACAACCCGCACCACAAGCCGCTGATCGTCTTCACCCCGAAGTCGATGCTCCGGCTGAAGGCGGCGGCGTCGAAGGCCGAGGACTTCACCACCGGGCAGTTCCAGCCGGTGATGGGCGACACCTCGGTGCAGCCCGAGGCGGTCCGCAAGGTCGTCTTCTGCTCCGGCAAGGTCTACTACGACCTGATCGCCGAGCGGGAGCGGCGCGGGGCGACCGACGTGGCCTTCATCCGCATCGAGCGGCTGTACCCGCTGCCGGGTGTGGAGATCCAGGCGGCCATCGCGCCGTACACCAAGGCGCAGAAGTTCGTGTGGGCGCAGGACGAGCCCGCGAACCAGGGCGCGTGGCCGTTCATCGCGCTCAACCTGATCGACCACCTGGACCTGCTGCTCGGCGCGGCCCCCGACAACGCGGACCGGCTCCGCCGGGTGTCCCGCCCGGCGTCGTCCTCGCCCGCGGTGGGCTCCGCCAAGCGGCACCAGGAGCAGCAGCAGCAGTTGATCGAAGAGGTCTTCTCGATCTGACCTCCCGCTCGTCGCGAACGGCCGGGGGGCCCCCCCCCCCCCCCCGGGGGGGGGGGCCCCCCCCCGGGGGGGGGGGGGGGGGGGGGGCCCGCGGGGTGGGGGGGCTGGCCCGGGTGGGGGCGGG
>NZ_JBIBHM010000007.1:0-84022 GCF_042957025.1 Streptomyces sp. NPDC008139 | reverse complement strand
GCCCCGGGCCCACCGGGGGGGGCCCCCCCCCCCCCCCCGGGGGGGGGCCCCCCGGCCCGTCCCCGCGGCGGGGCGCGTGCTACGAGCTGATGGGCTCGAAGTCCCAGTAGGGGCGGGTGCGGGAGCGGGCCGTCACCGTGTGCGGGTGCTGCGGGCCGAGGGTGGCCGAGAGCGCGGCCAGCGCCTCCTCCTCGATCTTGTCGGCCTCCTGCCGCTTGCGCATGTTGCGCAGGTCGGTGGCGAGCGCGATCCGGCAGGACAGCGTCAGCGGGTGGTCCTTGCCGAGCCGGGCGGTGGCCCGCTCCGCGGTGGCGCGGCTGAGTTCGGCCGCGCTCTCCGGGTCGCCCGCGAAGTTGCGGGCGCCGCTGGCGTTGAGCGCGCAGCCCAGCGTCCACGGGTGGTCGTCGCCGACCGCGCGGGTCATGCCGATCAGCGCGTCCTCGATCTCGATCTGCGACTGCTGCCGCTCGCCGGCCGCCCGCAGCAGCAGGCCGTGGTTGGCGAGCGCGCCGGAGACGAACGCGTGCCGGGCGTTGAACTGCCAGCGGTAGTGCCGCAGTACGAACTCCGACAGCTCCCTGGCCCGGTCGAGGTCGCCGTGCTCCCGCTCGAAACTGGAGTACGTGACCGCGACCCGCAGCGACAGCGGGTCGGTGCTGCCCAGCACCCGCTCGCAGCGCTCCAGCAGCCGGCCCATCAGATGGGCGGCACGCGGCCGGTCGCCCGCCCGGTAGTAGCACTGCGCCAGATTGTGCTCGGCGCGCAGCGTCTGGGGGTTGTCGGCGCCCAGCACGGTGCGGTGGGTCTCGGCGTTGCGCTCCTGCACCGACGTGGCCTGGTCGTAGCGGCCGAGCAGCCGCAGGTCGTACGCGTAGGAGTTCTCCGAGGAGAGCGTGACGATGTTACGGGCGCGCAGCAGTTCGCGGCGCGCCTCCAGGATCTCGCCGTCGAGGTCGAGGGCTTCCTGGTAGCGGCCGAGCAGCCGGTAGGTGACGGCCAGGTTGTTCTTGGCGAGCAGGGTGCGGGAGTCCTGCTCGCCGACGAGTCGGGCGTAGCCGCGCTCGACGAACCGGGCCGTTTCCAGGCCCTCGTCGTAGCGGCCGAGGTTGCGCAGGTCCGCGGCGAGACCGTTGGCGGCGCGCAGCGTCAGCAGGTCCTGTTCGCCGCGGTCGGCGCGCAGGGTCTCGAAGGCGTCGCGGTCCAGGGCCTCGGTGGCGACGTAGTCGCCCATGGCGCGCATCATGTTGGCCCGGTTGTTCACCAGGTCCCACAGCCGCGGGTGACCGGGCTCCAGCAGGTCGGGCCAGTGCTTGGCCGTGGCCTCGGCGAGCCGCAGTCCGGCCCGGTACTCGCCCGACAGGTGCAGGTAGCGCAGGCAGTTGACGATCATGAGCTGGATGTCGGGGTTGGTGCTGCGCAGCGCGCCGGACGCCTCCAGGTGCGGGACGATCTCGGCGTAGCGCGGCCACAGCCGGGTGTCGGTGGGGCGGCCGGGGTCGGCGGCGGCCAGGATCTTGCGGACCACCTGGGAGTACAGGTTCTGCTCGGCGGCGGGCATGTCGGCCCGCACCGCCTGGTAGACCAGCCGGTGCATCTGGACGACCTCGGCGGTGCCGGCGGCCTCGTCGTCCTCGGCCTCCGGGGGGTCGGACTGCACGACGGCCCACTGGGCGAGCTTGCTGATCGCCGAGTTCCACAGCAGCGGGTCTTCCATCAGCCCGGTGAGCTGTTCCGGCAGGTCGCGCACGGGCAGGTCGCGCAGCAGCCGGACCGGGATCGGCCCCGGCGCGAAGAAGACGCACAGCCGCAGCAGGTCGACGGCCTCCGGCTTGTCCTCGCGGAGCCGGTTGAGCAGTATCGAGAAGGCGGTGTAGTACGTCATCTGGAAGTCGGCGGCGACCTTGAGGCCGGGTTCGACGTCCGCGCCGTGCCGCAGCAGCTCGATGTAGTCGTCCACCGGCATGGCCGAGTCGTTGAGCGCGCCCGCGTTCTGGTCCAGGGCCAGCGCGAGGTCGCCGAGGGCGTCGGCCAGCTTGTCGGCGTCGGCGTCGTCCAGCCGCGGCGCGCGCCGCCGTACGAAGGCGACGCTCTCCGCCCTGCTGTAGACGGGCACTTCGATCAGGGCGCTGTTGTGCTCGGCCCACTCGCGGTTCTGCGAGGTGATCAGTACGTGGCCGGGCCCGGTGGGCACCAGGTCGTGGATGTCCTCGGGCTGGTCGGCGCCGTCGAGGACCACCAGCCAGCGGAAGTAGGGCTCGCCGCGGCGCAGCGCGTCGCGTACCGCGCGCAGCCGTTCGCCGTACTCGCGGCCGGTGACCAGGCCGAGCGCGGGCGCCAGGCCCGCCAGCTTCTCGCGCAGGGTGCCGCGCTCGCTGGCGCGCACCCACCACACGACGTCGTACTCCGGGCCGAAGCGGTAGACGTACTCGGTCGCGATATGGGTCTTGCCGACCCCGGACAGGCCGTGCAGGGTGGCGACCCCCGCGCCGGGCTCGGCCTGGGTGAAGTGATTGTGCAGGTCGCCGAGGAGCTCCTCGCGGCCGGTGAAGCGGGTGTTGCGGCGCGGGACACCGCCCCACACGTCGGGCTGTTCCAGCGGGAAGCGCGGGCCGCCGGAGCCGCTGAGGGTGTCGCTGGAGGAGGCACGGGAGGGGGCGATGCCGAGCCTGCCGAGCAGTCGCCGCTCGGCCTCGGCCGCGCCCAGGCCCCACAGGTCGGCGGCGCCGAGCGAGGCGACGGCGCTGGGCAGCGCGGCCGGGGTGACGGAGACCGCGGCGAAGCGTTCACTGTGGGCGGGGACGACCGCGCGCAGCGCGACGTTCCACTCCTCGTGGGTGCGCGGGCCGAGCCGGAAGTACCACTCGCTGAGCACGATCAGCACGCGGCCCTCGGACAGCAGCAGGTCACGTAACATCCGCTCGATGGAGTCCGTGGGGTCGGCGTCCCAGCGCTGCAGCGCCACCTGCTGGCCGTGCCGTTCGAGTCTGCTCGCGATCCACGCCGCCCAGGCCCTGTTGTAGCCCGCGTAACTGATCGTGACGATTCCCGGCCCCCGTGCTGCTGAGGCGGCGTTACGCCCTCCGGCCATGCGTGCGACTCCCTCGTGATACGCGCGTAGTGCTCTGGCGGGTCAGTGGATCGACAGTGAGCCAGGTGCGCCCGAGGGCACAGGTGACTTTCGCCAGAAACTACACTGCTTTACTCCCCCGTTGACGTACGGTCATGCCGTTTCGCGCGCCCAAAGACGCCCGTTCAGACCCGCTTTCGCCGCCAGATCACCCGAGCCGTCTCGACGTACGCCGTGGCGCGCGCGAGATGGCCTTCCGGCGGCGTGTGCCGTCCCAGCCGAGTGTGGTACGCCGCCATGGAGTTGACCAGGGTGCGGCCCTGCGGGGTCAGCCGGTTGGAGCCGAGCAGCTGCGGCAGGACGGCCTCGACCTGGAGGCGGCAGCGGCAGTGCGCGGCCCACGCGGCGTCGCGCTGTGCGGGGTCCGCGGCGGCCAGCGCGACGCCGAGGTGGAAGTCGGCGAGCGCGAGGTGGGCGTACGCGCCCTGGAAGACGCCGTCGAAGGGGCGCGGGTCCTGCCGCCAGGGGGCCCAGTAGCGGGCGGTGTCGTCCGCGGTGTGCAGCGCGGTGACGCTGGCCAGGGCGAGCAGCTTGGTGTGCTGCAACTCGTGGACGAGCGCGGCGGCCATCTTCAGGCCGCCCATCGGCGTACTGCTGAGCAGCGCGCCGAAGGCGTCGCCCAAGGTGGCGCTGTACTGCGCGGACGCGGCGCCGTCCAGCGGCACGAAGCAGTCGAGCAGCGCGGCCACTTCGCGGGCCCGGGTGCCGTCGCCGAGCCGCAGCCAGGGCTGGGCCTCGCGCCAGGCGGTACGCCATCTGGCCCGGTCCTCGTCGGCGAGCCGGTCGGCGGCGGACAGCCCGTACGGATTGGCGCGGCGGCCCTCCGCGCGGTACGGGTCGGCGTCGTCGATCAGCACCGGGTGACCGTCTGGGCGGTCCTCCTGCGGCCACAGCGCCTGGATCGGGCGCCAGCCGGGGGCGGCCGAGCGCCACACGCCGTCGGTTCCCCTGCGCACCTCGACCGCGTGGCGGGTGCGCTCCTCGGGGCGCAGCCAGAGCCGGTTGCCGTCGCCGTCCACCCGCATCCGGGGCGCGGCGGCGCCGGGCTTGCGCGGGGGGCCCGCGGCCGGCAGCCGGTAGCCGCCGAGCGTCGGCAGCGTCAACAGGCCGTCGCGTACCGGTACGTCGGCGCTGAAGCGCAGGCCCGCGCGGGCGGCGGCGGACGCGGCGAGCGCGCCCAGGTGCGGCAGCGCCTCCGCGGCCCGCGGCGCCTGGCCCGCCACGGTGAGCGCCCGTAGGCTGCGCTCGGCCCACGCGCCGGTCAGCGGGTAGTGCACGACGCGGCGGGCGGCTGCCGGGTCCGCGCGCTCGGCCCGCTCCAGCAGCCGCCAGTCGCCCAGCACGCGCTCGGCGGTCCCCTCGGGCAGCGATCCGGCGGGCGCGGTCCGCACGGCGTCGAGCAGCGCGCGCAGCACCAGCAGCCGCCGCCCGCGCTGGTGGCTGACCAGCAGCTCCAGCGAGTCCGGCCCGCTGCCGGTGCTGCCGAGCACCGGCAGCACCGCGTCGAGCACGGGCGCCGCGGCGGTGGTCACGGCGCCTCCCGCCGTACGCGGGACGCGGCGGGAGCCGGGGCCGCCGCCTCGGCGAGGCGGCGCGCGATGTGCCGGATGAGCAGCGCCATGTCGGCGCAGTAGACCGACGGGTTGCGGAAGCCGGAGCCCTCCCGGTAGCGGTGGACGTAGTGGCCGCCGCCGCAGACGGTGACCAGCGGGCAGGCGCGGCAGGTGGCGGCGAGGGCGGCGAGCCCGGCCTGGCGGGCGGCGACGCCGGGGTGGGCGAGCGCGTCGTCGAAGCTGTTGCGGAAGACGTCGAGCCCGGTGGCGGCGGCGCCCTCGTACGCGGACTTGAGCGAGTCGACCTGCTCGATGCCGCCGTCGGTCTCGATCACGACGGCGGTGAAGGGCTGGAGCCCGAGCCGTTCGACGGGCGACCGCAGGCCGAGCAGCAGGGCCACGCACTCCTCGAACAGCCGAATCCTGGTCTCCCGCCGCTCCGCGCCCCACCAGCGGTCGAAGACGGCGGAGAGCCAACTCCCGTACGGCGCGGGGTCGTCGGCGGATGCGGGCAGTCCCGGCGGCGGCGCGGTCCAGTTGCCGTGCGGCAGCAGCAGGTCCATCCGCGGCGGCCGGAAGGCCAGCAGCGACTCGTACACCTCGACCGGGTCGTGGGCGAGGTCGACGACGCACAGCAGTCCGCCGTACGCCTCGGGCGCGGTCTCGGCGAGCAGCCGTACCCCGGCGGAGGCGGCGGCCCAGGACGGGCGGCCCGCGTGGTCGACGCGCGCGGCGTTGTGGGCGGGCAGGCCGCCGTCGAGGCTGACGCCGACGCGTATACGCGCGTCACGCAGGACGCGCAGCCGGTCGGCGGTGAGCAGGGTGCCGTTGGTCTGCACGCTGGCGTGCACGGCGCAGTCGGCGGGGACGGTGCGGCGGATCAGGTCGACGTCGGCGGCGAGCGCGTCGGCGCCGTTGAGCAACGGTTCGCCGCCGTGCAGCACCACGGCGACATCGCGCAGGCGGTGGGTCGCGGCGTGTTCCGCGATGCGTTCGGCGGTGCGCCGGGTCACCGCGTCGGGGGCGGCGCGGGGGCGGTCCCGCCAGCCGTGGTCGGGGCCCGCGTAGAGGTAGCAGTAGGTGCAGGCCAGATTGCAGCGGCTGTGCGTCTTGAGGATGAACTGCCGCAGGGGGAAGGCCCCTTCGGTCGCCTTACTGCCGGTCCGCGGCCTGTTGTCGGCCGGATGACGCACCACATCACCTCCCCCGTGTACCTCAGGCCGCCCCGTCGGCCCCAGCGGTTGTTCCCGCTGGGCGGCCGGAAGTAAACACCTGGGCAAGGAATTGGCCGTATTCGCCCTGGAGCACGGCCAAAAGCGGCGTTCCGTCAGGAGATCACGCGATACGGGGGTACGTGGGCGGTGGTCGCGCGCGCCGGTGCCCGGTGCGCCGGGCGGCGTCAGCCGGTGGCCTCCGGCGCGCTGGGGTCGCTCTCGAAGCCCCACAGCGCCTCGCCGCCGGGACCGGCCGCGCGGGCCCGCAGATCGCTCACCAGGGCGGACAGCACCGGGTGTTCGACGGTGCGCAGCGATTCCAGGTCGAGGCCGAGCAGGTCGATGTCGGCGTCCGCCGGAATCCGGTGGGCGGGGGCGTGCTCGGGCGACACCGCCTCGGGAAGGTCCCGTTCGGAAGGTGCCCGCTCGGGGACCGCCCGCTCGGCGACCGCTCTTTCGTCAACAGCCCTTTCGTGAACGGCGCGTTCGGGTAACGCCTCGTCGTGGTGAGCGGGTTCGTCCGGGGGCCGCTCGGCCCCGCCGTACGCTCGGTCGTCCATCGTCGGCCTCAGCTCTCGTCCCGTGGTGGCTCGTGGGGGGATGCAGTTGTCGCGGCCCGGATTCGCGCGGGGTCCGGGCCGGTCGGTCCGAGGCGGCCGGACCGGGGCCGCTCGCCCCGGGCTCAGTTCGTCCGTGTCAGCGCCGCCAGCCGTTCGGCGGTCCGCTGCCGTGCCTCCTCGTCCGCGGCGCCGTCCCCTCCGTCGTCCGGCAGCCGCCGCCATTCGGCCTGCGCGGCCCGGTAGGCGTCGGCGGCGGCCCGCGGGCGCCGGGCGAATTCGTAGACCACGCCACGCCAATGATGCGCCAGCGCCGACAGCCGCACCATGGGGCCGGGTTCCGCCGACCGGTCGGCCGCCGTGCCCGCGGCCTCCGCGGCGCGGCGGTAGGCGTCGGCCGCCTGGTCGAGGCGCTCACCGCGCTGGGTGTGCGCGTAGCCCAGCCGGTGCGACTCGCCCAACTCGTACCAGATCCGCGCCACTTGCGCCGGATCCACGGCGGGCTGCACGGCCAGGCCCAGGACGTGCTCGGCCTCGCGCAGGTCCACCAGGTCCTGTTCCGCCCGGTAGCGCAGCACCAGGGCCCGGCCGAGCATCAGCAGCCTGCCGGACAGCCGCGGGTCGCTCTCCGGGGTCTCCATCCGGCAGTCCCGCAGCACCTGCACGGCCCGGTTGACGAAGAGTTCACCACCGGGGAGCGCGGAGCGGCCGAGCAGCGCGTTGCCCCATTCGGCGACGATCTCGCTGTACTCGGGGCGGTCGCGCGGGGTCAGACGGCACGCCTCGGCGAACCGCCCCGCCGCCGCCTCCAGTTCACCGGCCGGGCCGCCCTCGGTGTGCCGGGCGGCCCTGATCCGGCCCGCACGCAGCAGGATCGAGGCCCGCGCCAGCCGGTCGCGGGTCTCACCCAGCGCCCGGTCGACCAGCCGCTGTGCCTCCGGCAGCCGTCCGCCGACCAGCAGATGGGCGTCGACCAGCGACAGCAGCGCGGCGGTCCGCGCTTCGAGGGCCGCCTCCTCGCGTTCCAGCGCGTCCAGTCCCGCGGCGAAGTACTCGGCGGCCTGGAGCGCGTAGACCTGCTCGCGCTCCCGCTCCCCCGCCGTGCCCGCCAGCCGCAGCAGGGCGCGGCCGTGGGCGAGCGACAGCGCGCTGGGGCGGGCGTCGGACAGCGGCCAGGAGTCCGCGAACGCCTCCAGCATCCCCACGGTCTCCTGGAGCAGCCCGGCGTCGCCGCTGAGCTGCCACTGGTCCTCCAGCACCCTGACCCGCTCCAGGGTGGCGCCGAGCACGTCCTGCGGGTCGAGTCCCGGGGCGGCGCAGACCGCGCTGAACTCCCGGTCCGCGCGCCGCAGAAGCTCCAACGCGCCCCGCGTGTCCCCGTTCGCCGCCCGCTCGTCCGCGGCGGCCTGGAACACGCGGGCGCGCACCGCGCGGGCCGGTACCGAGCCCGGGTGCGCCGCGGCCGTCGCCGCCGCGTCCTGGGCCTCGCGCAGCAGCGCGGCCCCGCCGCGCAGCCGCCACAGCGTGATCAGATTCTGCGCCAGCTCGCTCCACAGGTCGGGGTCGGAGCCGCGCACCCGCTCCTCGTCCGCCGCGCGGCGCAGCAACTGCACCGCGTCCAGCAGATTCTGGACCATGCCCTCCTCGGTGAAGCGCGCCACCAACTGCCGGGCCCGCTGCACCGCGGACGACGGCTGTCCCGTACCGGCCCCGACGGCCAGCCGGTCGTGGCCGGTGTTCCCCGGCAGCGGCATGAAGCGCTCCAGCACCCGGGCGGCGACCTCCGCGAAGGGCTGCGGGGACTCGGCGACGACGGTCGACGCCTGCTCGGCGAGCGCGGTGGCGCGGGCCGCGGTGGCGACGGCGGCGTCCGCGAGCCGGTCCCCCGGCCCCTCGGTGAGCTGCGTGATGGCCAGCGCGGGGAAGTTGGGGCCGCTCTTGCCGAAACGCTGCTCGACGTACTCCGAGCAGTGCTTGAGCACCAGCAGCGCCTCGTCCCTGCCGAGCGGGCCGAGCAGCACGTCCCGTACACCGTCGGCGAATTCGTACCAGCGGTGGTCGCGCGCGTCGTCGCCCGATATCCGCTTGAGCAGGCCGCTGAGCAGCACCTCCGACAATTCGGCGGGCCCCGAGTCGGGCAGCATCGTGCGCTGGACGAGCTGCATGACGGGCAGGAAGAGCGGGGCGGCGGCGAGGTAGACGGCGAGCTGGGCGGCGGCGGGCGAGGCGGCCGAGCGGAATCGGCCGACCAGGGCCACCGGCGGCACCGGGGACTGCCGCGCGGGCGCCGGGGTCGCGGGCTGGTCGGAGCGCACCCAGCCGACGGCGGCGGGCACGCGGGCCGCGCCCGTGCCCGCCAGCAGCCGCGCCCACGCGCCCAACGCCTCGGCGGTGGGCGGCAGTACGGGCACCGGCAGCGCGTCGCCCACGGGTGTGGCCGGCACGTAGTGGGAGGAGCCGCCGGTGCCCGAGGAGAAGCGCAGCGGCGAGGCGGGCAGCAGCCCTTCGCCGCGGTGCAGCACGCCGTACGAGACGGGCAGCCGGGTCCGGGCCCACAACCGGGCCGGGAGCGGCTGGAGTACGGCGACCGGGCCGTGTCTGGCCAGCCGGTGCAGCAGCCGGTGCGCCTGCCCCGACCGCCACAGCGGCCCCGCGCAGTCGCTGACCAGCAGGGTCACCCGGCGGCCCGTGGGGTCGCTCAACTGCTCGGCGGAGCGCATCCCGACCGCCTCGGGGTCGAAGCGCCCGCTGACCGCGGGGTCGCCGTCCGGAGTGGCGTGCAGATAGCGGACCTGCACCTCGTGGAAGGCGCCGAGCCGTTCGAAGACCTGGCTCAGCTCGCGGAGCATCCTCTCCCACACGTACATCGAGGACGAGGCGTCCATGAGCAGCTGCATCGAGGCGTCGCCGCGCAGCACCGGCCGGAAGACCGGCAGCAGAAGTCCGGCGGCGCGCGCGCTGTTCTCCGCGGTGGCGGACTCGTCGAGCACTTCGCGCAACGGCCGCGCGGGGCTGCGGTAGCGCTGCAACGGCCGCAGCGCCGACTGGAGTTCGAGCAGCCGGGGCAGCGTGGCCGCTTCGGGCACGGCGACCGACAGCGCGGCGGCGGCCGGTCCGGTACGCGCCCGGCCGGGGGCGCTGACGCCTGGATAGAGCTGGACGAGGCGGTCGTCGTCCGGGTCGGTGAGGCTGCGCGGCAGTACGGTGCCGCCGGGCGGGGTGGGGTCGGTGACGCCGGACAGTCCCGGGCGGTGCGCGCCGCTGCCGGTACCGGCGCCGCCGGGGTCGCGGGCCTCCCCCGCGGTGCTCGCGGGGGAGGTCGGGCGGGACCAGCGGGCCAGCCACAGCGCGTCGGCCAACTCGGTGGGTCCCGGGTCGAGTCCGGCCTCGGTCAGGGCGCCGACGACGGACGCGAGCGGGTCGGGCCGCTCGGTGTCGGTGCCGGTGTCGGCGGAGGGTGGTGTCCTCGGGTCGGGGGCCTGCGGGTCGGGTCTCCGGGTGGCCATGGCCGGTTCACCTGGGCCGGTCGAGCCGTTGGATGAGCATGTCCGCCAACCGGCTGCGGGTGGGGGGCGCGGCGTGATGGGTGAGGAAGATCGCGTTCAACAGCTGGTCGGTGGCGAGGAGTTCGCTGCGCGACCGTTCCAGGAAGCGGGTCACCAGGTCGTCGCCGACGGTCGCCGCCTCGTCGCCGAGGTGGGCGCGGACCACGGTGGACAGCCGCTTGTGGTCCGGGCGGCCCAGCTCCAGGTGGATGCAGCGGCGCAGCAGCGGCGGCGGGAAGTCGCGCTCGCCGTTGCTGGTGAGGATCACGAACGGGAAGGCCCGGCAGCGGATGCGGCCCTCGCGGAGCGAGACCTTGGCACCGTCGTCCGTCAACACCTCGACCTGCGGCTCGCGTTCGGCCAGCCGCTCCAGCTCGGGGATGCCGAACTCGCCCTCCTCCATCACGTTCAGCAGGTCGTTGGGCAGGTCGATGTCGCTCTTGTCCAGCTCGTCGATGAGCAGCACCCGGGGCTTGGCGGTCGGCAGCAGGGCGGTGCCCAGCGGGCCGAGCCTGATGTAGCTGCCGATGCCGCCGGGCGGGGCGGTGCCGGAATTCGCCGCGATCTGGGTGTCCTGGAGGCGGGCGATCGCGTCGTAGCGGTAGAGCCCGTCCTGGAGCGCGCTGCGGCTGACGATCGGCCAGTGCAGCACGCGGCCGAGGCCCAGTTCGTACGCCACCGCGTGCGCGAGGGTGCTCTTGCCGGTGCCGGGGCTCCCGGTGACCAGCAGCGGACGGCGCAGGTACAGCGCCGCGTTGACCATCTCCAACTCCTCCGGGCTGGGCCGGTGCATCTCGGCCATGTGCCGGTACGCGCCGAGCCTGCGGGCGGAGGAACTGTCGGGTCCAGGGCCCTGCTGGACCAGTGGGCCGCCGTCGAAGTCCCGCCAGGGCGGGGGTTCTGGCAGTCCGTCGATGCCGGTGTGCGGTTCTCCCGTGCCCCGGTAGATGAGCCACTCGCCGGCGGGGCTGGCGTCGGTCATCTCACTCACCTCGATACCTCGTCCTCATGGAGTCTCCAACAGCTCGTCGGTCCCCGGTAGGGGGCGAGTCGGATCGTCGTAGAGCAGGGTGATTCCCACCGACCAGAACGCCTCGGGCACTCCCGCGTCCACCGCCGCGCGCAGGACGGCGAGGGCGCGGGGCAGCCGTGCGGCCGTGCGCGCGGCGCGCACCGTACGGTTCACGCCGCGGTGGAAGTCGCCGCAGGCCGTCTCGGGGGCGACCGGTTCCCTGCGCCACATCGCGACCGGGTAGCCGGAGGTCACCAGGTGGTGCAGCTCCTCGGGGGCGGTCGCGGCGCTGCGGCAGAGCACCGGCAGCGTGTCGCGCGAGCGGTCGCGCAGTTCGTCGTCGGCCGGGAGCGGGCCCGGCGTGCCGTCGTCGCAGTCGAACAGGTCGGCGCGCGGCCGCTGTTGGTGCAGGGTGTGCCAGCGGCCGTGCCTGGCCTCGGTCACCGCCGGGTCGTCGTCGGGCGGCGCGTCGGTGCGGCGCACCACGACCGGGCGTACGGCGCCGAGCGCGCGCCCGCCGGGACCGAGCGGCCAGGTCTCGACGGGGAAGCCCACCAGGGCGCCGGGGACGGCCAGTTGCAGCGGCGCCGGGTAGCCGGGCTGGTCGCAGCGGCGGAACACCTCGTCCAGCGGCTCGCGCAGCCGGCCCGGCAGGTCGTCGAGCGCGGTGCCGCGGAAGTCCTCCTCGACGCACTCCACTTCGCCGTTCTCCGGGACGACGCAGACCCGCCAGTCGAGGCGGCCCGGCTCCCAGCCGCGCGGGATGATCTCCAGCAGGGCCTCGGGGCGGATCCGGCGGTCCGGCCGGCCGCCGGGGCCCGCGTCGGCGGCGGTCGCGGTGGCCGCGTCCGCGGTCGTACCGCTGTCCGATCCCTGATCGTCGAGGTCCGTGCCCGGGTCACCGAAGCCGGTGCCGAAGTCGGCGCCGAGGCCGACGTCCGGGTCCGCGCCGAGATCGCCGGTCAGGCCGGTGACCAGCGTGCCGCGGGCGCGCAGCCGGGCCTTGCGCTCGGTGACCAGGGTGTTGCGGAACAGCCGGGTCAGACCGATCGCGTCGGCGGCGGTGTCCTGCGCCCAGTGCCACAGAACGCGTTCCGCCGCCTCGTCCGCCGCGCGGGTCCTGTCGGCGGTCGCGGCCTGCACCGCGAACCGCAGCACCGCCTCCAACTCGCTGGTGCCGCGCCGCAGGTCGTACAGCAGGCCCAGGCCGTCCCGCCAGGCGCGCGGCGCGGTCGGCAGGCCCTGCGCGGGGCTGCCGCGGACCGCTCCGACGATGTCCTGGAGGCTCTTCGCGCTGGCGGGCGGCGGTAGTTGGGCGAGCATCCCGAGCAGTGCGGTGCGCTGGCCCGGGGTCAGGGCGCGGCCCGCGGCGGCGCCGATCTCGCCGTGCGCGTCGGTCCAGGTGACCTCCTGGCCGCCGACGAAGGCGTAACGGTCGGCGTGGTAGAGGTCGTGCGCCGTCATCACGCGGTGGTACAGGTCGGCGGCGGTGCCGGTGGCGGGCAGCCTGCGCAACTCCTGGACGCCGATGGCGAGTCCGCCGTCCTGGCCGGTACGGCGCGCCTTCAGCACCCCGATCACCTCGCCGCGCACGAGGTCCACGACCGGGCCGCCCGAGACGCCGTTGGGCATCTCGTCCTCGTTGCCGAGCTTGAGCAGTCCGCCGCTGCCGAGCTGGCCGCTGATGGAACAGCGGCCGTTGTACGCGACGACCTCGCCGTCCATCGGGATGTGGCCGAAGTACGCGACCTGGTTGGTGGTATAGCCCTTCGCGGTGCGCTCGGTGAGCCAGACGCAGGGGTGGTCGACGCTGTCCAGCAGCCGGATCAGCGCCAGGTCGGGGGACGGCCAGCGGCCGGTGCCGGTGTGGCCCGCCGGTTCCGCCCACTCCACGACGCCGCTGAGCATGCGGTCGCCGTATCCCACGGAGACCTTGCGGCCGGCCGGGCCGCCGTCACCGCCGCCGCCGCCGCTCTGGGCGAGCGCGACGTGCGCGCAGGTGAGCACCCAGTTCGGCGCCACGAAGAAGCCGCTGCCCCGCAGCGGGTAGCCGGGTTCCCGGCCGTGAACGCGTACGGTCGCCTCGCTGACCAGCGGGGTCAGGATCTCGGCGGGGTCGGCGGGCTCGTCGAGCCCTCCGGGACCGCCGAACGCCGTCATCGCGCGCCCCGCCCTAATCGCGGTGCCGCGGCGGCAGCCGTCTGCGCCCCCATCCCACCCCCAGTGACTGATCGTCTCCGAAGGCTAGCCCGCGGCCAGGACCGGCGCGAGGACCTTCGGACATACTCCCTATCCTTGCGGTGTACGTCCCGTCTCGTCCCTCCCGTTCTTCCCCGTCCACCACCGTCCCACCCCGTTCCGGAGCAGATCTTGTACTTCACCGACCGCGGCATCGAGGAGCTCGCCACCCGGCGCGGCGAGGAGGAAGTCTCTTTCGACTGGCTGGCCGAGCGCTTGCGCGAATTCGTGGACCTCAACCCCGAATTCGAGATTCCGATCGAGCGGTTGGCGACGTGGCTGGCGCGGCTCGACGACGAGGACTAGCCTCCGGCTCGGTCCTTGGGTCTTTGGTCTTTCGTCTTTCCCGCCCGCCCGCCCACCCGTGCGGGTGCTTTGTCGTCTGCGGGTGCCGCTTGTGCCTGGTCGGTGCCGGTCCGGGGCACCTCCTCGAAATGCGGCTGCCTGGTCCCGTGCATCCGGTGCCGTTCCTGTCACCGCATTTCTGCGGGGGCACCCCGGCCCGTCCCCTCCCGGTACGTCGGCGTCCGCCTGTCCGTGGATAGCTGAGGGGGAGAGGGGTCCTTCCGGCGAACCGCCCTGCGCCGGTGCCCCTCCCGGCGGCCCGCAGACCTCGGGCCCTCCCCCAAGCGCCCAACACCCCCCCTGCCACCCCCAGCACCCGCACTCCCACCCACCCCCCTCCAGACCGTCGCCTCGCCCAGACCCCGGCCCCCCTTCACCCACCCCGCCGGACGGCCAGGCGGCCAGATCCCGCACCTCACCCACCCACCCCTTTCGTCCACCCGGCTGGACGTCGGTTGGCGCAGGGCCCGGCCCCCACCCACCGCCTTCCGTCCGCCACCCACTCCCTTTCGCCCGCCCCGCCGGAAGGTCGGGTGACGCAGGGCCCGGGCTCCCACCCACCCCCCTCCGCCACCCCACCGGACCGTCGGACGCCGACGTACCCGAGCCCACCCACCCCCCTCCGCCACCCCACCAGACCGTCGGACGCCGACGTACCCGAGCCCACCCACCCCCCTCCGCCACCCCACCAGACCGTCGGACGCCGACGTACCCGAGTCCACCCACCCCCCTCCCGGCCACCCCCACCAGACCGTCGGACGCCGACGTACCCGAGTCCACCCACCCCCCTCCCGGCCACCCCCACCGGCGGGCGGACGCCGACGTACCGGAAGGGGACGGGCCGGGGTGCCCCCGCAGAAATGCGGTGACAAGAAGGGTGCCGGATGCACGGGACCAGGTAGCCGCATTTCGAGGAGGTGCCCCGGACCGGCACCGACCCAGGCACAAGCGGCACCCGCAGACGAAAAAACACCCGCACGGGTGGGCGGGCGGGAAAGACAAGACACCACTTGACTTGTGAGCCACGCGATATATCGTGAATGCACGAGACGCGATATGTTGCGTCCCAAGGCGCACCCGAGGAGGGGCACGATGAGCGGCATGTCGTCGGACCGGACCGTGGCGGAGCCGGAAAAGTTCGTGTTCGAGGAGCCCGTCGACACCCTCTGCGTGCGCATCGTCAACGGCGCCGTGAACGTCGTCGGCACCGAGGACGGCCCCGCACGGGTCGAGGTCACCGAGATCGACGGCCCACCGCTGAAGGTGTACCACCGCGGCGGCACCCTCACCGTGACCTACGACGACCTGCCGTGGAAGGGCTTCCTGAAGTGGCTCGACCCCAAGGGCTGGCAGCGTCACGCGGTCGTGACGCTCGCCGTCCCGCAGCGCACCAAGGTCGAAGTGGGAGTCGTCGGCGCCGGCGCCGTGATCTCCGGGATCGCCGGGGAGACCAGCGTGCAGGGGGTCAACGGGGACACCACACTCGTCGGCCTCAGCGGCCCGGTGCGGGCCAACACCGTCGCGGGCAGCGTCGAGGCCCAGTCCGTCTCCGGCAGCCTGCGGATCAACACCGTCTCCGGTGACCTCACCGTGGTCGAGGGCAGCGGCGCCGAGGTCAAAGCGGACTCCGTGAGCGGCAACATGGTGCTCGACCTCGATCCGTCCGCGGGGGCGGACGTCCGGCTCACCAGCGTCTCGGGCGAGATCGCCATCCGTATCCCGGAACCGGGCGACGCGGAGGTCGACGCCAACACCACCAGCGGCCATGTCTCCTGCGCCTTCGACGAATTGCGCGTCACCGGGCAGTGGGGGGCCAAGCGCATCACCGGCCGGATCGGCTCCGGCGGGGCGCGCCTGAGAGCCACCACCGTCTCCGGCGCCATCGCCCTGCTGCGCAGGCCGCCGCTGGAGGACGCGCCCTCGTTCCGGAAGGACATCTGACATGGCGCCCGTCTTCGCCCACGGCCGACTCCGGCTCTACCTGCTCAAGCTGCTGGACGAGTCGCCCCGGCACGGCTACGAGGTGATCCGGCTGCTGGAAGAGCGTTTCCAGGGGCTGTACGCGCCCTCCGCGGGCACCGTCTACCCGCGGCTGGCGAAACTGGAGAAGGAGGGCCTGGTCACGCACTCCACCGAGGGCGGCCGCAAGGTCTACGCCCTCACCGACGCGGGCCGCGGCGAGCTGGCCGACCGCGCCGACGAGATCGCGGGCCTGGAGGCGGAGATCCGCGAGTCCGTCTCCACGCTGGCCGCGGAGATCCGCGAGGACGTCCGGGGCGCCGCCGGTGACCTGCGCCGCGAGGTGCGCGCCGCCGCGCAGGAGGCGCGTACACCCCCGTCGCCCAAGCACGAGTGGCGCGAGCAGGCCGCGCGCGCCAAGGAGGAGAGCCGCCGGGCCAAGGAGGAGGCGCGCGACGCCCGCCGCCAGGCCAAGGCC
This sequence comes from Streptomyces sp. NPDC008139, assembly GCF_042957025.1. Lineage (NCBI taxonomy): Bacteria > Bacillati > Actinomycetota > Actinomycetes > Kitasatosporales > Streptomycetaceae > Streptomyces > Streptomyces sp. NPDC008139. The sequence continues at coordinate 67,994 of NZ_JBIBHM010000007.1, read as the reverse complement.
GCGCGCGAGGAGGTCGAGCGGATCGCCCGCCAGGTCCAGGAGCAGGTGCAGTCGCACGTACGCTCCGGCGACTGGCAGGCCGGGCTGCGCGACGGTCTCGCCGAACTCACCAAGGAGCTGAGCCGGTTCGGCAAGGGCATGGACGTACCGACCACGCCCTGGGGCGCGCCCGCCGGTACGCCCCCGGTCTGGGCCGACGCCACGGCCGAGCCCGCCCAGGAGACGGAGAAGGAGACGGAGGAGGAGACGGAGAGGGAAGGGGACACGTCGGCGAAGTCGGACGCGGACACGGAAGCGCCCGAGCCCGCGGACGACGACACCCCGCCGTCCGCCGACCCCTTCCGCGACCTCGAACGCCTGCTGGACCGCTTCCGCGACGACATCCGCGACGCCGCCCGCGACCTGGGCGTCAACGACACCCAACTGCGCGAGGTGAGGCGCCACTTGTCCGCCGCGGCGGCGCACATCGTGGCGGCCCTGCACCTCCCGCCCACGTAGCGCGGGCCGCTTACACGGTCAGCACGACCTTCCCGAACAGCTCCCCGGCGGCGAGCCGTTCGAAGCCCTCGCGGGCGCGGTCCAGCGGCAGTACGGAGTCGATCACCGGCCGTACGCCGCTGGCCGCGCAGAAGGCCAGCAGATCCCGCAGCTCCTCCTTGGAGCCCATGGTCGAACCGACCACCTTCAGCTCCAGGAAGAAGATCCGGTTCAGCTCGGCGGCGGGCGGATTCTGCCCGCTGGTGGCGCCGGAGATGACGAGCGTGCCGCCGGGCCGCAGCGACTTGACCGAGTGCGACCAGGTCGCCGCCCCGACCGTCTCGATGACGGCGTCCACCCGCTCCGGCAGCCGCGCGCCCGATTCGTACACCGCGTGCGCGCCCAGTTCGAGCGCGCGCTCCCGCTTGGCCGCGTCCCGGCTGGTGGCGTGCACCCGCAGCCCGGCGGCGCGGGCCAGCACGATCGCGGCGGTGGCGACACCCCCGCCCGCGCCCTGCACGAGGACCGCGTCGCCCGGCCGTACCCCGGCGTTGGTGAAGAGCATGCGGTACGCGGTCAGCCATGCGGTCGGCAGGCAGGCCGCCTCCTCGAAGGAGAGTTCCTTCGGCTTGGGCAGCACATTCCAGGCCGGTACGGAGACCCGTTCGGCGAAGGTGCCCTGGTAGTGCTCGGTGAGGATGGAGCGGCGCTCGGTGGGACCGACCCCGTGACCGGTCTGGCCGATCACGGAGTGCAGCACCACCTCGTTGCCGTCCTCGTCGATCCCGGCGGCGTCGCAGCCGAGGATCATCGGCAGGCTCTCCCGGCCGAGGCCCACCCCGCGCAGCGACCACAGGTCGTGGTGGTTGAGCGAGGCGGCCTTGACCGTGACGGTGGTCCAGCCGGGGCGCTCCGACGGCTCCGGCCGCTCCCCCAACTCCAACCCGCTCAACGGCTTGTCGGCGTCAATACGTGCGGCGTATGCGGCATACATGCCGTCGACCCTACGGTCGGTCCCGGCGCCCGAGGAACCGCCACGGCATGTGACCCTCCGCGCACCCCGGGGCCGCGGTCAGCGGCGCGCCACCCCTTCCGCCCGCGCGGCGGCGGCGACGGCCGCGGTCACGGCGGGGGCGACCCGCGGGTCGAAGGGCGACGGGATGACGCACTGCGGCGAGAGCTCGTCGGCGACGACGGCGGCCAGCGCCTCGGCGGCGGCGATCTTCATCCCCTCGGTGATGGCCGAGGCCCGCACCTGGAGGGCGCCCGCGAAGATCCCGGGGAAGGCGAGCACATTGTTGATCTGGTTCGGGAAGTCGCTGCGCCCGGTCGCCACGACGGCCGCGTACTTGCGCGCGACGTCCGGGTGGATCTCCGGCGTGGGGTTGGCCATCGCGAAGACGAACGCGCCACGGGCCATCGTGGCGACCGCGGACTCCGGGACCGTACCGCCGGAGACCCCGATGAAGACGTCGGCGCCGTCCAGCGCGGCCTCCAACGGCCCGGTGAGACCCGCCTTGTTCGTATACGAGGCCAGCTCGCGCTTGACCGGGTTCAGGTCGTCGCGTCCGGCGTGCACGATGCCCTTGCGGTCGGTGACGGCGACGTCGCCGATGCCCGCCTCGACGAGGATCTTGGCGATGGCGACCCCGGCCGCGCCCGCGCCGGAGATGACGGCGCGCAGGTCGCCGAGGGTACGGCCGGTGAGCGTGCAGGAGTTGCGCAGCGCGGCGAGGGTGACGACGGCGGTGCCGTGCTGGTCGTCGTGGAAGACGGGGATGTCCAGCCGCTCCTGGAGCTTGCGCTCGATCTCGAAGCAGCGGGGGGCGGAGATGTCCTCCAGGTTGACGCCGCCGAAGGACGGGGCGAGCCGGACCACGGTCTCCACGATCTCGTCCACGTCGGTGCAGGCCAGCGCGATCGGCACGGCGTCGACGCCGCCGAACTGCTTGAAGAGGATGGCCTTGCCCTCCATGACCGGCAGGGACGCCTCGGGGCCGATGTCGCCCAGACCCAGCACCGCGGTGCCGTCGGTGACGACCGCGACGACCTGGGACTTCCAGGTGTAGTCGTGCACCAGCTCCGGCTTGTTCGCGATGGCGGTGCAGACCTCGGCGACACCGGGTGTGTACGCGAGCGACAAGTCGTCGGCGTCACGGATCGGCACGGTCGAGGTGACCTCCATCTTGCCGCCGCGGTGCAGGGCGAAGACCGGATCGATGGGGAACGCGTCGTCCGTACCGCTCATGCCGTCCGCACGGTCGGCGCCGTCCGCACTGTCCGTACTGTCCGCATCGGTCCGGGGATTGACGATCTCCGCTGCCACTTTTTGACCCCTTTGTCTGAATGATGAATGAGGGTACTCCGCCCGAAGGGGGTGGAGGTGGGCTCGGCGTCCGCGTCACCAGGTACGAGTGAGCAAGGTGACGGCCGACGCCAGGCGCGCCGCACGCACGCCATGGGCCCCGGATGAGGGGTGAGGACCCGTTCTACCGGAAGTCGGTTCCGGGGACGAGTGGGAATTGATCGGCACGGCCTCCGCGTGGTCCGGCCTTGGTGTGCCGGCCTGGTGGAGGCCCGGGGATCGCCCGTTATCCGATTTTGACACAACGAGAACCCTGCCCGGGGGTGTCCGGATGGCAAGATGCACAGATCACACACGGTGGCGGTACTCGATGGCGTGTGCCATGTCCACTGCACGACCCCCTCACTTCCGCAGGAGGACACAGCGATGACCGCATGTACGACCCGGCGTTCGGCCGCTCTCACTCGTCTCACCGCGGTCGCCGCCATAGCGGTCGCCGGCACTCTGGTACTGACCGGATGCGGCGACCAGACCAAGAAGGACAAGCCCGCGAACACCGTCGCCCCTAGTGGGACGGGGTCCTCGGCGACCTCGGCGGTCGCCCCGCTCTTCTCGAAGCTGCCCCAGAAGTACCAGGACTCCAAGACGATCCAGGTCGGCACGGACGCCTCGTACGCGCCGATGGAGCAGACCGAGAACGGCAAGATCGTCGGCATCGACCCGGACATCGCGGACGCGCTGGCCAAGCAGCTCGGCGTCACCTTCAAGTTCACCAACGGCAAGTTCGACGGCCTGATCACCTCCATCTACACCGGCCGCTCGGACATCGTGATGTCCGCTATGAGCGACACGAAGGCCCGCCAGGGCGGTCTGGACGACAAGGGCAAGAAGATCGGCAAGGGCGTCGACTTCGTCGACTACTACACCTCCGGTTCCTCCCTGCTGGTGAAGAAGGGCAACCCGAAGGGCGTCAAGTCCCTGGCCGACGTGTGCGGGCAGACCGTGGCCGTCCAGCGCGGCACGATCTACGACGACGCGTTCGAGGCCCAGAAGAAGGAGTGCGGCTCCAAGGGCCTGAAGATCCAGAAGTTCGACACCGACTCCGAGGCGCAGACCCGGGTGAAGGCGGGCGGCGCGGTCGCCGACCTCAATGACACGCCGGTGGCCGCGTACATCGCGCAGAAGTCCGGCAACGGCAACGACTTCGAGGTCGCGGGCTCCCCCGCGGACGCCGGTCCGTTCGGCATCGCGGTCAGCAAGGACAACACGCAGCTCAGGGACGCGCTGAAGGCGGCCATGGACGCGATCATCGCGGACGGCACCTACGCGCAGGTGCTGCAGAAGTGGAACGCGAGCAGCGGCGCCATCGCGTCGGCCGCGATCAACGGCGGTTCCTGACGTGGCATCGGGCACACCGGCCCCCTTCGAGAAGCCATCGGGCGACACCCCGCCGCAGGACGCCCCGCCGCAGGACGGGGCGCCGCGGGACCCGCTGCGGAAGGACACACGGCCGGCCACGCCGTACGAGGCCATCCGCGCGGTCCCGGTACGGCACTACGGGCGCTGGGTCAGCGCCGTCGTGGTGGTCGTGCTGCTGGGGTGGCTGGTCTACGCGTTCTCGCAGGGTGATGTCATCTGGGGCACGGTCGGGGACAAGGTCTTCGACCAGCAGGTGCTCAAGGGTCTGTGGCACACCGTCCTGATCAGTGTGTGCTCGATGGCGCTCGGCCTGGTGCTGGGCGTGCTCTTCGCGGTCATGCGGCTGTCGAAGAACCCGGTGACGGGGGCGGTGTCCTGGCTGTACATCTGGTTCTTCCGGGGCACCCCGGTGTACGTGCAGCTCCTGATGTGGTTCAACCTGTCGCTGATCTTCCCGGTGATCAACCTCGGGCCGATCTACAAGAACGACACCGTCGCCGTCATGACCCCCTTCGTGGCAGCCCTGCTGGGACTCGGCCTCAACGAGGGCGCGTACATGGCGGAGATCGTGCGGGCCGGCATCCAGTCGGTGGACGAGGGCCAGACCGAGGCGGCGCACGCGCTCGGCATGACCGGCGGCAGGACCATGCGGCGGATCGTGCTGCCGCAGGCGATGCGCGTGATCATCCCGCCGACCGGCAACGAGTTCATCAACATGCTGAAGACCTCCTCGCTGGTGTCGGTGGTGCAGTACACCGAAGTGCTGCGCGCCACTTCCGACATCGGGTCCGACTCCGGCGCCGTGATGGAGATGCTGTTCGTGGCCTCCGTCTGGTACCTGGTGCTGACCAGCGTGTTCAGCGTCGGCCAGTTCTATCTGGAACGGCGTTACGCGCGTGGCTCGCTGCGGAGTCTGCCGCTCACGCCGTGGCAGAAGGTCATGTCCAACCTGTCCACCCTGCGCCGACCGAAGGTGGCCTGATGAGCGTCCAGCCGATGGTGAAGTCGGAGGCCGTCCACAAGTCGTTCGGCGCCGCGCACATTCTCAAGGGCATCGACCTGGAGGTCGCGCCCCGCGAGGTGTTCTGTCTGATCGGTCCCTCCGGTTCCGGCAAGTCCACCTTCCTGCGGTGCATCAACCACCTGGAGCAGATCAACGCCGGGCGGCTGTGGGTCGACGGCGAGCTGGTCGGCTACCGGCAGCAGGGCGACCGGCTGCACGAGTTGCGGGACCGCGAGGTCGCGGCCAAGCGCCGGGACATCGGGATGGTCTTCCAGCGGTTCAATCTCTTCCCGCACATGACGGCGATCGAGAACGTCATGGAGGGTCCGGTCCAGGTCAAGCGCGAGCCCAAGGCGGTGGCGCGGGAGCGCGCCGTACGGCTGCTCGACCGGGTCGGCCTCGCCGACAAGGCGGCGAACTACCCGTCGCAGCTCTCCGGCGGGCAGCAGCAGCGGGTGGCCATCGCGCGGGCGCTGGCCATGGAGCCGAAGCTGATGCTGTTCGACGAGCCGACGTCGGCGCTCGACCCGGAGCTGGTCGGCGACGTCCTCGACGTGATGCGGGGGCTGGCCGAGGACGGCATGACGATGATCGTGGTCACGCACGAGATGGGGTTCGCCCGTGAGGTGGGCGACGCTCTGGTCTTCATGGACGACGGTGTCGTCGTCGAGTCGGGTCATCCCCGGGAGGTGCTGGGCAATCCGCAGCACGAGCGCACGAGGGCCTTTCTATCAAAGGTACTGTGACGCGACGCGGGATCACAAGGGGGTACGGGCCTCGGGCCCGTACCCCCTCCGTCGTACGCCCGGCGTCAACTCCCGCGCGATCAGGGCGACTTGGCGCCGACCTCCGTGCGGCCCGGCCACCCGGCGCCCGGCCACCCGGCGCCGGGCTACTTGAGGCCGAGCACGAGGGCGTCGCTGGGCGAACTCCACACGCCCCGGGCCTCGGAGAAGCCCGCCTCGCGCAGTGTGCGCGCGTGCCATTCGAGCGGCGGGGTGTCGCCGTCGGCGTGCTCGCCGTAGATCTCGAACCGCCTGGCGGTGGGCTCGGCGAGCACCGGGTCGGCGGCGGCGAGCTGCCACCACTGGCTCCAGTCCAGGGCGCCCTCGGCCTTGGCCCGGTCCATCCGGGCGTGCCGCTGCGCGCGGTCGGCCGCGTTGATGGCGGGGGTCGCCGGGTCCGGCATGTGGTCGGCGTTGAGGAAGACCCCGCCCTCGCGCACGAGTCCGGCGAGCTGCCCGTACAGCGCCTGGAGCGCGTCGCTGTGCAGCCAGTGCAGCGCGGTCGCGGTGAGCACGGCGTCGTACGAGTCGTGCGGCAGCTTCTCGGTCCAGCGCGGGTCCTTGAGGTCGGCGGTGACGAGGGTGACCCTGTCGTCCCCGGCGAAGGAACCGGCCGCGATGGCGAGCAGCGCGGGGTCCAGGTCGACGCCGGTGCTGCCGGCCGCCGGGAACCTCCGGAGCAGCCGGTCCGTGATACTTCCGGTACCGCACGCGAGGTCCAGCACCCTGGGCGCGGTGCCGACCAGTGCCTCGACCATGTCCAGCATCACCCGAAAGCGTTCCTCGCGGTCGGGCATGTACCACTCCTGCTGGCGGTCCCAGCTCCGCTGCCAGTCCTGCCAGACACTCTCCGTCGCCACAGCCACACCAGCCTCCGTTTCGTAATACCCTGATAGCCCGTTCAGCCATTACCGAGCCTAGACCGCCCCCAGTAAGGACCACAAGTGGAACTGGCTTATTACTCGGAATACGCCGTGCGCCTCGTGAACACCGAGGAGCCCAAGCGCGGCACGGACGCGCTGACCTCGGTCGAGGCCGTACGGGAGTTGATCGGCGCCGGTTCGCAGGCCGCCGCGCGGGCGGTCGACGCCGATGTGACCCGGCTGCGGGCGGTCCGCGTCCGGCTGCGCGGAATCTTCGAGGCCGCCGACGAGGGCGACGAGGTCCGGGCGGTGGACCTGCTCAACGCGCTGATGCTGGAGTTCCCGGTCAGCCCGCAGATCTCCGGGCACGACTATCCGGACGACGCCACGGGACGCCCCGACTGGCACATGCACCTCGCCGACCACGCGGCGAACGCCGGCGCGTCGTACTCGGCCACCGCCTGCATGGGCCTGGCCGTCCAGCTCACCACGCTCGGCGTCGACCGGCTCGGCATCTGCGAGGCCGCGCCGTGCCGCAACGCGTACGTGGACACGTCGACCAACCGCTCCCGGCGCTACTGCTCCGACCGGTGCGCCACCCGCGCCAACGTCGCGGCCTACCGGGCCCGCAAGCGCCTGGAGAACGACCGGTCGGGCCGCAGCAGCCGCACGCAGGACGCCGCCCAGGAGGCCGCCCCCGCCACCGACCGCTGAACCTCGCCCGGTGGCCGGAACCGGCCCCGCGCACGCGCCATGACCAGCTCGTCGGGCACCGCGCCGAACTCCCGGCTGTCGTTCTCGACGAACGTGTTGTCGCCCAGCACCCACCAGCCGCCCCCGCGCCGCTCCACGGCACGCTTGACGATCAGCAGGTCCTGCTGCAACGGGTGCCGCAGCACCACCACGTCGCCCTCACGCACCTGCTCGGCGCCACTGGCGATCCGCTGGATCAGCAGCCAGTCCCCGTGCAGCAGCGTGGGTGCCATCGACGGACCAGTGACCTCGACCAACTGCCACGACAGCCTGGCCCCCTGCTCCCGCATCCTGCGCCTCCTGGTTCGTTCCTCCACCGACTCCAGAGTGGCACCAGACTTTTGTCCTAAGCCACCTGGGGCACCCGAGAAAACGACTCTCCCAGGGAGTAATCTCCCACGTGGAAAGACGATCACGAGGAAGGACAGCCATGTTCACTCGCCTGTTCGCGCCCAAGGTCAAGGTCAGCGCCCACTGCGACCTGCCCTGCGGCGTATACGACCCTGCCCAGGCCCGCATCGAGGCCGAGTCCGTCAAGGCGGTCCAGGAGAAGTACCAGGCCAACGAGGACGCGGACTTCCGCACCCGTGCCGTTCTGATCAAGGAGCAGCGCGCGGAGCTGGCCAAGCACCACGTCTCGGTGCTCTGGAGCGACTACTTCAAGCCCCCGCACTTCGAGAAGTACCCGGAGCTGCACCAGCTCGTCAACGACACCCTCAAGGCGCTCAGCGCGGCGAAGGCGTCGAACGACCCGGCGACCGGGCAGAAGGCCCTGGACTACATCGCCCAGATCGACAAGATCTTCTGGGAGACCAAGCAGGCCTGACCCCCGGTTCACCCCGGAGCGTCAACCGCCCGCGCCCGGCCGTCACCCATACGGCCGAGCGCGGGCGTTTTTTCTAGTCCCCGGCATCACCAAAGAATGTGGCGTGCGCCACAGTGATGGGCTGTCACATCTCCCCGTCGGGCGCACTCTTATGTAGCGCCGGAGGAAACCGGCACGATCACAGAACGTCCCCGTCCGTCAGGTCCCCCGTACCGGCGGACGGGGGCTTTTTGTCTCGGGGCGCCTGCTCACAGGACGTCGGCCAACTCCTGGAGCAGCCGCCGCTTGGGGCGCGCGCCGACCAGCACCTTGACCGGCTCGCCCGCGCGGAAAAGCATCAGCGTGGGCATCGACATCACGCCGTACGCGGCCTGGGTCGCCGGGTTGGTGTCGATGTCGAGCTGGACGATCCGCAGCCGGTGCGACTCCTCGGCGGCGATCTCGGCCAGCACCGGGGCGATCATCCGGCACGGCGGGCACCAGTCGGCGGTGAAGTCGACCAGGACGGGCAGCTCGGAGCCGAGCACCTCGGCGGCGAAGGTCGCGTCGGTGACGGCAGGGACGGATGTGGCGGTACTGGTCATGGTGAATCCCTTTCACTGACGGACAGTTCGCACATCGGCTCGGCGGCGTTCCCCAGCCCGGCCGCCAGCTCCGCGCGGGCGAGCTGGGCGGCGACCTGGGCCCGTACCTCCTGGAGCCGGTCGACGACCGCGTCCAGCTCGGCGAGCTTGCGCCGGTAGACCTCAAGCGAGGCGGCGCAGGTGTCCCCCGCCGGGTGCCCGGCGCGCAGGCAGTCCACGAACGGCCGGGTCTCCTCCAGGCCGAAGCCGAAGTCCTGGAGCACCCGGATCTGCTCCAGCAGCCGCAGATGCTCCTCGTCGTACGACCGGTACCCGTTGCCCGACCGGTCGGCCGGCGGCAGCAGGCCCAGGGACTCGTAGTAGCGGAGGGTCCGGGTGGTGGTGCCGGCCCGTTCCGCGAGTTCGCCGATGCGCATACGGACGACGTTAGACCTTGACGTACGCGTCAAGGCCAGGACGATTTCCGGCCGCGCTGGCAAAAAGTTCCAAGATTTACGTCCAGGTGGTTGCTTACTGCCAGTCGGGCTCGACAGGCTGCGCGGAGCAGTTTCTTGACGTACCCACGACAGTTTTGCCATGCCCGCACCCCCGAACGCCCCCGGACGACAGCCCCACCACGCAGACCCACGCACACGCGAGGAGCACGGATGCACCGCCCGCTCAGACAACCGCGCAGCCGCAGAACCCTCACCGTGGCCGCCGCGCTCTCCCTGCTGGCCGGCCTCTCGGTGACCGCCGTCACCACGACCTCCGCCACGGCGGACGACCCACAGACCGCCCGGCAGGCGGAATTCACCGCGGCGGCCCACGAGTTCGGCGTACCGCTGCCCGTACTGGAAGCCGTGTCGTTCTACGAGACCCGGTGGGAGGCACATGCAGGGCAGTCCAACGCCGAGGCCGGATACGGCCCGATGAACCTGACGAACCTCACCACCAAGGAACTCGACGCCGACGGCCTGACCACCCAGTCGCCGCGCTACGCCGACCTGTTGAAGGCCCCGGCCGAGCACACCGCGGCCGTCGCGGCCGGACTCCTCGGCACCGACACCGCCGCCGTGCAGAGCGACGAGGCGCTGAACATCCGCGGCGGCGCCGCGCTGCTCGCCTCGTACGCCAAGGGCTACGGCCACGGCAGGCTGCCGCGTGACATCGACGGCTGGTACGCCGCCGCCGCCCGCTACAGCCAGTCGACCGAGAACAAGGTCGCGCAGACCTTCGCCGACGGCGTGTGGGACACCATGCGCGCCGGCGCGACCCGCACCACGCAGGACGGCCAGCACATCACCCTCGCGCCGACCGGGCACCTGCGCCCGAACCGCGACGACGTGCGCAAGCTGGGCCTGAAGGAGGTCACTCCGCCCAAGAGCTCCCGCAAGCCGGAGTGCCCCACGTCGCTGAACTGCGACTTCATACCCGGCGCGTACACCCTGCTCGACCCGTCGGACCTGGGGGACTACGGCAGCCACGACCTCGCCGACCGCCCCAACGGCAACCTCGACGTCCGCTACATCACGCTGCACAGCACCGACGAGACGTACGACGGCACGCTCGACCTCTTCCGCGACCCGACCTACGCGGCGGGCGCGCACTACGTCGTCCGCTCGCAGGACGGCCACGTCACGCAGATGATCCCCACCAAGGACATCGCGTGGGACAGCGCGAACCGCTCCTTCTACCAGCACTCGATCGGCATCGAGCAGGAGGGCTGGGCGACGCACGGCGCGAGCTGGTACAGCGAGAACCTGTACCGCTCCACCGCCCAGCTCGTGCGCTACCTCGCGGCGAAGTACGACATCCCGCTGGACCGCGCGCACATCCTCGGCCACGACAACATCCCCGGCGGCACCGAGGGCGGCGTCGCCACCCAGCACTGGGACCCCGGACCCGGCTGGGACTGGGAGCACTTCTTCGACCTGCTCGGCGCGCCGATCCATGCGACCGCCAAGCCGGGCAGCGCCGTCGTCGCCATCAAGCCGGGCTACGCGCGCAACAAGCAGACCACCACGTACTGCGACGACGTGCAGGGCTACAAGCAGTTCCCCGGCCCGTACCGCGCCTTCGACTGCCCGGTGACGTCCACCGACGTCCCGTCGAGCTTCGTACCGCTCCACACCGCGCCCAGCACGAGCGCGCCGCTGGTCGCCGACCCGTATCTGCACCCGGACGGCAGCGCGGGCACCACCGCGATGAACGACTGGGGCGACAAGGCACCGGCCGGTGAGCAGTACGTCGTCGCCCAGCGCAGGCCCGGCTGGACCGCGATCTGGTGGGGCGGCACCGAGGCCTGGCTCCAGGACTCCGCGCAGCACCCGGCCACCGTCCCGGTGAAGGCGTCCCGCATCGTCCCCAAGGCCGGGAAGACCTCCATCCCCGTCTACACCACGGCCTACCCCGAAGCCTCCGTCTACCCGCCGGACTTCGTGGCCTTCGAGGGCGGCGTCGCCCCCCGCGCCCAGCTCGCCCGCGCCAAATACACCATCCCGGCCGGTCAGTCCTACGTCTCCGCCGGCCCCGCCGAGTACACCGACTCCTACTTCGCCATCTACTACGACGGCTCCGCCCCGTACGACCAGCACGATTTCGTCGGCACGACCAAGGTGTACGAGATCGTCTACAACCACCGCGTCGCCTTCGTGAACGCGGCCGACGTCGACGTCATCCCAGCCTCTTAGCCTCCGGCCCGGTGCCACAGGGCTTGCAGCCCGCCGTGTCTGAGCGCGCAGTTCCCCGTCCGGGCAAGCCGGGCTTTTCAGGGGCGCGGAGAACTGCGCCACCAGCCCCCACCGGCCGGTGGTCCGGAGACCACCGAACTGCCCCGCCGGGGCGGGTGGTGACCTGCGGGAGCGCCGCGGCTGAGCGCGCAGTTCCCCTCCCGGCCGAAGGCTGGGGGAGGAACTGCGCGGACAACCCACCACCGGCGGGTGGTCCGGACACCGCCGGACTGGCCCGGCGGGGCGGGTGGCACCCCCGGCGTCAGCCGGTGCGGTCGCCCTCCAGGGCGGCGTGTGTGACGCGCAGGGCGTGGCTGGATGTGTCGAAGGTGCGCTGGGCGACGCAGACGAAGAAGCAGTCGACGACGACCAGTTGGCTGATGCGGCTGGCCATGGCGCCGGGGCGGAACGTCGTCTCCCGGCCCGCCGAGACGAGAATGAAATCGGCGAGCCGGGCGGCGGTGGACAGCGGGTGGTTGGTGATCACCACGGTCGTCGCGCCCTCAGCGGCGGCGCGCCGCAGCGGCGCGAGGACGTCACGGCTCTCGCCGGAGTGCGAGACGGCGAGGAAGACGTCCCCCGCCCCCAGGAGCACGGCGCTGGTGAGCGCCGACTGGGAGTCGCCGTGGGCGTGACAGGGCCGCCCGATACGCGCGAGCTTCTGCTGGAGGTCCTGGGCGACGAGGCCGGACGCCCCGACCCCGGCTATGTGCAGTTGCCCTCCGCCGCAGACGGCCTTGACTGCGCCCGCGAGTTGCTCGGGATCGAGCTGCGTGGCGGTCTCCAGCACCGCCTGCGACTCGGTGTGCACGAGCTTGGCGATCACCTCGGCGGGCGAGTCGTCCTCGGTGATCCCGGAGGTCAGCGTGGAGCGCGGCGCCTGCCGGGCGGCGGACGCGGCCAGTGCCAGCCGCAGCTCGGGGTATCCGGCGAAGCCCAGCGCCCGCGCGGTGCGGACGATCGACGACTCACTGGTGCCCGCCAGGGCGCTCAGCTCGGAGATCGTGCTGCGCGCGACCTGCGCCGGATCCTCCACGATCAGCGAGGCGATCCTGGCGGCGGCCGGGGTGAGCGAGGGCAGCAGCCCCCGCACCGTGGCGGTGAGCGCGTCACCGGCGTCACTGGCCGCAGTGACGCTGGCTGCTCTGGTGGCCGGTCGTCCCGGGACTTTTTCGTGCACGGGGAAAGAATGCACCGTGAATCCTCCGCGTGGGACCTGCCGGGAGGATTCTCTTGTGCCGTCAGGGGATCGTCGCGGCACCCGGCCGCCCCGGCGAATGTCACACGTCCGGGTGACAATGTCGACGTGACCCTTCCGCCGCCCGCCGCCCCGGAATCCGCCGGCTCCGGTGCCGCCGACCCGCTGGACGCCCGACTGCCGTCGCCGCTCGTCGAGGTGGCGGACGAGCGCCTGGCCGCCCGCGGGGTGCGGCTCGCGCTCAAGCGGGACGACCTGATCCACCCCGACCTGCCGGGCAACAAATACCGCAAGCTGCGGCTGAATCTGGCCGCGGCGGCCGAGGCCGGGCACACCACGCTGCTCACCTTCGGCGGCGCCTACTCCAACCACCTGCGGGCGACGGCGGCGGCCGGTCGCCTGCTCGGTTTCCGCACCGTCGGCGTCGTGCGCGGCGACGAACTGGCCGACCGGCCGCTCAACCCCTCCCTGGCACGTGCCGCGGCCGACGGGATGCGGCTGGAATTCGTCGACCGGGCCACGTACCGCCGCAAGGCCGAGCCCGAGACGCTGGCCGCCCTCACCGACCGGTTCGGGCCCGCCTATGTGCTGCCCGAGGGCGGCAGCAACGCGCTGGCGGCCGTCGGCGCCGCCGAGCTGGGGCGCGAGCTGGACGGCGAAGCCGACGTGGTGGCGGTCGCCGTCGGCACCGGCGGCACCCTGGCCGGGCTCGCGGCCGGGCTCGGCCGGGCGGAGGCGATCGGCTTCCCCGTCCTGCGCGGCGGCGGCTTCCTCGCCGCCGAGGTGCTGCGGCTCCAGGAGGAGGCGTTCGGCGGGCGACGCGGCCGGTGGCGCCTCGACGACCGCTTCCACCACGGCGGATACGCCCGTACCACCCCCGAACTCGACGCCTTCACCGCCGACTTCGCCGTCCGGCACCGTCTGCGCCCCGAGCCGGTCTACGTGGCGAAGATGCTGCACGGCGTCCACACCCTGGCCGAGGAGGGCGTCTTCCCGCCGGGCACCCGGGTGGCCGCGGTGATCACGGGCACCGGCCCCGGAGGGACCGGATGATCATCGAGAGGGCGTACGCGCACATCCCCGCCGCCGAGGGCGACGACGAGTTCCGCAGGGACCGCTGGCCGTGGTCGGTCCCTGCCGTCGCCGGGCTGCTGCGCGACGGGCTGCGCTTCACCGCGCCCGTCACCTTCCTGGTCGGTGAGAACGGCTCGGGCAAGTCCACGCTGGTCGAGGCCATCGCCGAGGGCTTCGGCCTCGACCCGCACGGCGGCCGGGCGGGCTACCGCTACGTCTCGGACCGCCCCCGCTCCCCGCTCGGCGAGCGCATCCGCTTCGACACCACGGCGGCGGGCGGCCGGATGCTCGGCGGCCCGCGTATCGGCCGCCGCGGCTTCTTCCTGCGCGCCGAGACCGCGATGGACGCGCTCGGCCGCGAATTCCTGCCGGTGGAGTCCATGAGCCACGGCGAGGGCTTCCTGCTCGCCTTCCGGGAGCGCTTCAGCCACCCGGTGGGCCTGTACGTGCTGGACGAGCCGGAGTCCGCGCTGTCGTTCACGGCCTGTCTGCACCTGGTGGGCCTCATGCACGAGTTGGGCCGCTCCGGCGCGCAGATCATCTGCGCCACCCACTCCCCGCTGCTCACCGCGACACCCGAGGCGGCCATCCTGGAGGTGGGCGAGCGCGGTGTGCGCGAGACGGCCTGGGAGGACCTGGCGATCGTCGACCACTGGCGTCGCTATCTGGCCGACCCCCGCGCTTACCTGCGTCACATCATCGAGCCGTAACCTGGTGGCATGATCCGCACCGCGACCCCGGACGACGTCCCCGTGATCCACGCGCTGATCCGCGAACTCGCCGAGTACGAGCGGGCGCTGGAGGAGGCGCGGGCCACGGAGGAGCAGTTGCACGCGGCCCTGTTCGGTCCCGACGCGGTGGCGCACGCGCTGATCGCCGAGGAGCCCGTGGAGCCCGTGGCGGACGGTGCGGGCGAGGACTCAAGCGAGGGCGCGGGCTCGGACTCGGGCGCGGGCACCGTGGTCGGTTTCGCACTGTGGTTCCGGAACTTCTCCACCTGGACCGGCACCCCCGGCCTCTACCTGGAGGATCTGTATGTACGCCCGCAGGCGCGCGGCGGCGGGCACGGCAAGGCGCTGCTGGCCGCGCTCGCGGCGGTCTGCGTGGAGCGCGGCTACGAGCGCTTCGAGTGGGCGGTCCTCGACTGGAACGAGAAGGCGCTGGGCGTCTACCGCTCCATCGGCGCCCGCCCGCAGGACGAGTGGACCGTACAGCGGCTTTCCGGCCCGGCGCTGGCCGAACTGGCCGCGCTGGCGCACGCTCGGTGAACCGGGCGGATTCTCATGCGAATTGAGTCGGCAGACCACTACCCACAGTCCGTGCTCGTGCGCTTACCATGGGTGACAGAGATACGGATACCGTACCGTTCCCCTACCGTGCGCCGTCCGGGCGACAGCGGGGTACGGATCGCGATAGCGTCGCTGCGAACCAGAGCAATCACTGTGTGCCACCGTGGAGGTGAGGGTGTCCCAGATCGCAGGCGAGCCCGGGTCGAAGGACTTCGTCGAGGTCCGGCTGCCCGCGGCGGGAGCCTATCTGTCAGTGCTGCGCACGGCCACGGCCGGACTCGCGGCACGGCTGGACTTCACCCTCGACGAGATCGAGGATCTGCGGATCGCCGTGGACGAGGCGTGCGCGATCCTGTTGCAGCAAGCCGTCCCCGGGTCCGTGCTGAGCTGTGTCTTCCGGCTCGTCGGGGACTCGTTGTGGGTGACCGTCTCCGCGCCCACCACCGACGGCAGGGCGCCGGAGCGGGACACCTTCGCGTGGACGGTGCTGTCGGCACTGGCCGGCGAGGTGGACTCCACCGTCGCCGAGGACAAGACCGTCAGCATCAGCCTCCACAAGAAGCGCGGCGCCGGTCCAGGGCTGTCGTGACTCTCGCGTGCGGGAAGACGGGGAATCGCCATGAGTGCTGAGCTATCCCGGGGTGAAGACCCCGGCACGCCCACGGGCCACGACGACGCGCACGACGCGCGTCGGTCGCCCGCGGTGCACGGCCGCGCCTCCGTACCGGCCCAACCGGATCCCGCGGGGCCGGCCGGGCGGCGGCACACGGCCAGGCAGCACCCCGAACCCGGCGGGGAGACCCGCACGGACGACCGTATGGACGGAATGGACGCGGCGCAGCAGGCGGAGCAGGCGGAGCAGGCGGACCCCATGGAGCAGCAGGACCAGCGCGAGCAGCCGGAGCGGCCCGGACAGCCCGAGCCGCCCGAGCGACGGGACGCGCCGCCGGAGCAGCAGGCGGAGCCGGCCGGGCCCTCCGCGCGCCAGGAGGCGGAGCCCCGGTCCGACGCGGAAGCCGACCGGGAATCCGACCGCGAGGAGCAGCGGGAGGCGCACGACCCGCACGACCGGGCGGGTGCCCGCGCCCTTTTCGTCGAGCTGAGCAAGCTCCCCGAGGGCTCCAACGAGCGCGCGGAGCTGCGCAATCAGCTCGTACGGATGCATCTGCCGCTGGTCGAGCACCTGGCCCGGCGGTTCCGCAACCGCGGTGAGCCGCTGGACGACCTGACGCAGGTGGCCACGATCGGGCTGATCAAGTCCGTCGACCGGTTCGACGTGGACCGCGGCGTGGAGTTCTCCACGTACGCGACCCCCACCGTGGTCGGCGAGATCAAACGTCACTTCAGGGACAAGGGCTGGGCGGTACGGGTGCCGCGCCGCCTCCAGGAGCTGCGGCTGGCGCTGACGACCGCGACCGGTGAGCTGTCCCAGCGGCACGGGCGGGCGCCGACGGTGCATGAACTGGCCGAGCACCTGAAGATCTCCGAGGAGGAGGTGCTGGAGGGCCTGGAGTCCGCCAACGCCTACAGCACGCTGTCCCTGGACGTCCCGGACACCGACGACGAGTCGCCGGCCGTCGCCGACACCCTCGGCTCCGAGGACGAGGCGCTGGAGGGCGTGGAGTACCGCGAATCCCTCAAGCCGCTGCTGGAACAGCTCCCGCCGCGCGAGAAGACGATTCTGCTGCTGCGCTTCTTCGGCAACATGACCCAGTCGCAGATCGCCCAGGAGGTCGGCATCTCGCAGATGCACGTCTCGCGTCTGCTGGCCCGCACCCTGGCCCAGCTCCGGGACAAGCTGCTGATCGAGGAGTAACGCTCGCCGGCCGGGCGGCCGACGACCAGGCCCGCCCGGGCGACCGGGACCCGCACGTCCGCGAGAGGGGGGCCGCAGACCGTCAGGACGCGCGGACCGTCAGGACGACGTGCGGCTCATTCCCAGGGCGTCCGTGGTGGCCGGGTGGGCCAGGAGGACGAGGCAGGTCAGAGCGAGGGCGCCCAGGACCGCGCCGCCCGCGACGAAGCCGCCGCCGTCGCTGTGCAGCAGCGTCCAGGCGATCGGCAGCGACAGGAGCTGGATGATCAGCGCGGGTCCGCGGCTCCACCGGCGGGCCTTGCGCAGCCCGTACGCGGCGCCGAGCGGGAAGCCCGCGAGGACGAGGACGAGCAGCCCGGCGAGCACGGCCTTGCCCGAGCCGCCGAAGAACATCGTGACGCCCCACGCGACCACGGCCAGGCCCTCCACGGCGGCGACGCCGGCAGCGGCGGTCAGCCGCAGCGGCGGCGGTCCCGCGTCCGCGTCCGCGGCGGCCTTCGCGGCGGCGGCTGCCTCCCGCTCGCGCTCGGTGGGCTGTTCGCGCATCGGCGGCACGAACTTCTGCATCTTCTCCGCCACCCGCTGAGGCGGCTTCCGCGTCTTCTTCGAGGGCTGGCTCACACCGGCCAGCGTAGCCCGCTGTACCAGACGGTAGGTACGCTGTCGACCATGCGCGCTCTCCTCGTGGTCAACCCTGCCGCCACCACCACCAGCGCGCGGGTGCGTGATGTGATCAGTACCGCACTGGCGAGCGACCTCAAGCTGGACGTCGCGACGACCGAGTACCGCGGGCACGCGCGGGACCTCGCGCGGCGGGCCGCGGAAGGCGGCGAGGTGGGCCTGGTGGTCGCCCTCGGCGGCGACGGCACGGTCAACGAGGTGGTGAACGGACTGCTGCACCACGGCCCCGACCCGGAGGCGCTGCCGCAGCTCGCGGTGGTGCCCGGCGGGTCCACCAATGTCTTCGCGCGGGCGCTCGGGCTGCCCAACGACGCGGTGGAGGCGACCGGCGCGCTGCTGGACGCGATGCGCGAGGGGGCCTCGCGGACGGTGGGGCTCGGTCTGGTGAGCGGGACGCCGGGCACCGAGGACGAAGGGGTGCCGCCGCGCTGGTTCACCTTCTGCGCGGGTCTGGGGTTCGACGCCGGGGTGGTCGGACGGGTCGAACAGCAGCGGGAGTTGGGCAAGCGCTCCACTCACGCGCTGTATTTGCGCCAGGTCGCACGTCAGTTTCTGGCCGATCCGCACCGCAGGCACGGCACGATCTCGTTGCAACGCCCGGACGGCGAACCGGTGTCGGGGCTCGCGATGGCGATAATCTGCAACACCTCGCCGTGGACCTATCTCGGGAACAGGCCGGTGTACGCCTCCCCCGGCGCGTCCTTCGACACCGCCCTCGATCTGCTGGGCGTGACAAAGATGTCCATGGCCTCTGCCACGCGTTACTCGGCGCAATTGCTCCGTTCCACTCCGGAGCGGGGACCGCACGGGAAGAACGCGCTGGCGCTCCACGACCTGACCGACTTCACCTTGCAATCGCAGGCGGCACTGCCCTTCCAGGTGGACGGTGACCACCTGGGGCTGCGAACGAGCGCGACCTTCACAGGCGTACGCCGTGCACTGCGTGTGATTGTGTAAGTCGAAGAGCCTAAAGTCCTTTTACTCGAACGTTTAGACTGCCCTGCACCCCATGGAAGTACGGCTGTGACTGAGGCGACACCGAGGAATCCAAAAAAACTTCTCTGAAGGGGTTGTATCTCCAGCCGAGGTTTGCGAGTCTCTAGGTGGCGCTCGGGACGGTCTGACAACGACCCCCTTGAGAGCCCGAATCTTCTACCTCACTCAGCGGGACCAGCACCAGTGAAGACTGGGCGGCGTCCCGTTGCCTGCGTAGGGATTCGTGAAAGCGTTCACATTCACAAGCAACGTGCTTGTCACACAAGGAGTTGGAGCAGCCATGGACTGGCGTCACCGCGCCGTTTGCCGCGAGGAAGACCCCGAGCTCTTCTTCCCTATCGGCAACACCGGTCCTGCGCTGCTGCAGATCGAGGAAGCCAAGGCCGTCTGCCGCCGCTGCCCCGTCATGGAGCAGTGCCTGCAGTGGGCGCTGGAGAGTGGCCAGGACGCCGGTGTCTGGGGTGGCCTCAGCGAGGACGAGCGCCGCGCGATGAAGCGCCGCGCCGCTCGCAACCGGGCCCGCAACGCCAGCGCCTGACGCGCACTTACCCCTTCCCCCCGAGCCGCAGCGCGCAGCACCCACCAACACGCGCAGCACACAGCATCATGAAGGACCCCGACCTTCCAGGTCGGGGTCCTTTGCTGTGCCCTCACGGAAGGAAGGGCGAACTCTCAGCTCTCCAGGGGCAGTTCGAGGACGACGCGGGTGCCGCGCGGCTCGGCGGGGACCATGTCGAAGGTGCCGCCCAGTTCGCCGACCACGAGGGTGCGGACGATCTGGAGGCCGAGGTTGCCCGCTTCCTGGGCGTCGAAGCCGTCGGGCAGGCCCCGGCCGTCGTCCTGCACCGAGATGGTGATCCGCTCCCGGCCGCGGGTGGCGGTGACGTCCACCGTGCCCGACTCCCCCGGTCCGAAGCCGTGTTCGAGCGCGTTCTGGAGCAGTTCGGTCAGGACCATCGACAGCGGAGTGGCGATCTCGGCGGTCAGGATGCCGAACCGGCCGGTACGGCGCGGGGTGACCCGGCCGGGTGAGATCTCCGCGACCATCGACAGCACGCGGTCGGCGATCTCGTCGAACTCGACCCGCTCGTCCAGGGTCTGGGAGAGCGTCTCGTGCACGATGGCGATCGACCCGACCCGGCGGACCGCCTCCTCCAGCGCCTCACGGGCGTTGTCGGAGTCCATCCGGCGGGCCTGGAGGCGCAGCAGCGCGGCGACCGTCTGGAGGTTGTTCTTCACCCGGTGGTGGATCTCCCGGATGGTGGCGTCCTTGGTCATCAACTCGCGCTCGCGGCGGCGCAGTTCCGTCACGTCCCGCAGCAGCACCAGCGAACCGGTGTGGACGCCCTTGGGCTTGAGCGGGATCGCGCGCAGCTGGATGACGCCGTCGCCGCCCTCGACCTCGAATTCGCGCGGCGCCCAGCCGCTGGCCAGCTTCACCAGCGCCTCGTCCACCGGGCCGCGGGCCGGGGCCAGTTCCGCGGTGGCCTTGCCCAGGTGGTGGCCGACCAGGTCGGCCGCCAGGCCCAGCCGGTGGTACGCCGACAGGGCGTTGGGGCTGGCGTACTGCACGAGTCCGTCCGCGTCCAGCCTGATCAGCCCGTCACCGGCGCGCGGCGAGGCGTCCATGTCGACCTGTTCGGCCGGGAACGGGAAAGCGCCCTGGGCGATCATCTGGGCCAGGTCGCTGGCGCTCTGCAAGTAGGTGAGTTCGAGGCGGCTGGGGGTGCGTACGGTCAGCAGGTTGGTGTTGCGCGCGATCACCCCGAGGACCCGGCCGTCACGGCGTACCGGGATCGACTCGACCCGTACGGGCACCTCCTCGCGCCACTCCGGGTCGCCCTCGCGGACGATACGGCCCTCGTCGAGCGCCATGTCCAGCAGCGGACGCCGCCCGCGCGGCACCAGGTGGCCGACCATGTCGTCCTGGTACGAGGTCGGCCCGGTGTTCGGCCGCATCTGCGCGACGGACACATACCGGGTGCCGTCGCGGGTGGGGACCCACAGCACGAGGTCGGCGAAGGACAGGTCGGAGAGCAGCTGCCACTCCGAGACGAGCAGATGCAGCCATTCGAGGTCGGAGTCGTCGAGGGCCGTGTGCTCGCGTACGAGGTCGTTCATGGAGGGCACGCCTGTGAGCGTACCGGCCGGGGAGGGGGGTGCGGGACGAGCCGTTTTCGGAGATGATTTCGCTGGAGGGTGCATCGACCCGCCGGGGGCCTGGCGAGGAAGCCTCGCCGGGAACCGTAGACAAGGCCGAATGGTCTAGTCCACAATGAAGCGTGACACCACGCGTGGCGCGTACCGCGCGTCGAACGTGACACCTCGTGTGTCGCGTACGCGCGTGGCATCAGACCTCCGTCCTCCCCGCACAGGAGGACGGACCGAGGCAAGGCGTTCTCTGCCCTGACTACGCCCTGACCTCAAGGTCGGCCCATCGCGCCGGGGGGAACCGCACACCCCGCCGGCCAGGCGCCGACGGCTGCTCCGGGCTGCGGTGCCGGCGGGGTTGAGGGTCCCCGCTGCGCACCGCGGCCCGTGGGTTTTTTTGGGGGGCTCTTTTGTGGGCGGGGGGCTCTTTTGTGGGGCGTGGGTGGGAGCCGTCTTTTGTGGGGGCGCCGTCATTCCCTTTTTATTGCCGCCCTCTCGCCTCCGGGCGCTTAGATCCGGTGTCGACAGTCGATCGTGCTCGTTCGCTCGTTCCTCGCTCTCTGTGCGCGTTCTCCCTTTCAACACCGGCGCGCCCTTTGGCTCGCCGGCTACCGGCGAACCCACCTCGCACAGCCGTGACCCAGGGGCTCAGTCCCTCGCGCAGCCGTGACCCAGGGGCGCAGCCCCACGCGCAAACGCACCCCAGGGGCGCAGCCCCCAGCGCAGCCGTGCCGCGGCGCGAACCCACCTCGCGCAGCCGTGACCCAGGGGCGCAGCCCCCAGCGCAGCCGTGCCCCGGCGCGAACCCACCTCGCGCAGCCGTGGCCCAGGGGCTCAGTCCCTCGCGCAAACGCACCCCGGCGGCTCAGCCCCCAGCGCAGCCGTGCCCCGGCGCGAACCCACCTCACGCAGCCGTGACCCAGGGGCTCAGTCCCTCGCGCAAACGCACCCC
The DNA here is from genome assembly GCF_042957025.1 of Streptomyces sp. NPDC008139. NCBI lineage: Bacteria > Bacillati > Actinomycetota > Actinomycetes > Kitasatosporales > Streptomycetaceae > Streptomyces > Streptomyces sp. NPDC008139. Next base: position 46,111 of record NZ_JBIBHM010000007.1, on the reverse strand, counting down.
GGCGGCTCAGCCCCCAGCGCAGCCGTGCCCCGGCGCGAACCCACCTCGCGCAGCCGTGGCCCAGGGGCGCAGTCCCTCGCGCAGGTGCACCCCAGCGGCATATCCCACCGCGCAGCCGTGAACTGGCGGCGCAGCCGCACGCGCAGCGGTGCCGTAGGGGCGCAGCCCCCACGTGCGGGCGCGGCTCGACGGCGAACCCTGCCCCGGAGGGGCGCTAGTGGGTTTGGGTGATTTTGGACATCGCGCGGGGGGCGTCGGGGTCTTGGCCGCGGGCGAGGGTGACCTCGTGGGCGAGTTTTTGGAGGGGGAGGATCTCGAGAAGGGGCTGGAGCTCTTCGGGGAGGCCGGCGGTGGGGAGGGCGAAGCCGCCGGAGGCGGCGGTGACGTGGGGGTGGGGGCCGATGACGACGAGGTCGGCGCCGCGGCCGCGGAGGCGGTCGAGGACGGGCTGGAGGGCCTGGCCGCCGCGGCCCTCGGTGACGATGGCGATGACGGGCGAGATGTTGTCGACCATGGCGAGGGGCCCGTGCAGCAGGTCGGCGCCGGAGTAGGCGAGCGCGGGGATGTAGCTGGTCTCCATCATCTTGAGGGCGGCCTCTTTGGCGGTCGGGTAGCCGTAGCCGCGTGAGGTGAGGACCATGCGCTGGGCGAAGCGGTAGCGGTGCGCGAGGTCGCGGACCTCGTCGCCGCGGGCGAGGACCTGCTCGGCCAGGTCGGGCAGGGCGGCGGCGGGGGCGCCGTCGCCGCCGCGCAGGCCCTCCACGAGGAGGTAGAGGACCAGCAGCTCCGCGGTGTAGGTCTTGGTGGCGGGCAGCGCCTTCTCGGGGCCCGCCAGGAGGTCCAGGTGGAATTCGGAGACCTCGGCGAGCGGCGAGTCGGCGTTGTTGGTGACGGCGAGGGTGATCGCCCCGGCCGCGCGGGCGGCCGCGGTGGAGGCGGTGAGGTCGGGCGAGCCGCCGGACTGGCTGACGGTGATCAGCAGGACGTCGTCGAAGTGCGGCTTCGCGCCGTAGGCGGTCGTGGTGGACATCGAGGTGAGGCCGCAGGGCAGGCCGAGGCGGATCTCGATGAGGTACTTGGCGTAGAGCGCCGCGTTGTCGGAGGTGCCGCGGGCGCTGAGCAGGACGAAGCGGGGGCGGCGGGCGGCGATGGCCTCGGCGGTGGCGCGGACGGCGGGGGCGCCGTCGGCCAGGATGCGGCGCAGTACCGCGGGCTGCTCGGCCATCTCGCCGGACATGATCCAGCCGGGACGGCCGCGCCGCTGGTCCGGGGATGTTGTGAAACCTGACATCTCCAGGGCCTCCCGTCGTCCGACAGAACCCTCACAGTCGACCACATGAGGTGCCCCGGCGCACCGCCGGCGGGGCCCTGCTCTGCTAGATTGGTCTATACCACACAGTCCCCTCCAGAACGGCAGGCCCAGCGTGGAAGTTGTCATCGTCCCGGACGCCGCGGCAGGCGGCGAGCTGATCGCGGAGGCCATGGCCGCGCTGCTGCGCCGCAAGCCGGACGCTCTGCTCGGCGTGGCCACCGGATCCACCCCGCTGCCCATCTACGAGGCGCTGGCGGCGAAGGTCCGCTCGGGCGCCGTCGACGCGGCCCGTGCCCGCGTCTGCCAGCTCGACGAGTACGTCGGCCTGCCCACCGGCCACCCGGAGTCGTACCGCTCGGTCGTGCTGCGGGAGGTCGTGGAGCCGCTGGGGCTGTCGGAGAAGTCCTTCATGGGGCCCGACGGGGCCGCCGACGACGTGCAGGCCGCCTGCGAGGCGTACGACGCGGCGCTGGCCGCGGCCGGCGGCGTCGACCTCCAGCTCCTGGGGATCGGCACCGACGGGCACATCGGCTTCAACGAGCCCTGCTCGTCGCTCGCCTCCAGGACGCGGATCAAGACGCTCACCGAGCAGACCAGGGTCGACAACGCCCGCTTCTTCGACGGCGACATCGAGCAGGTGCCGCACCACGTGATCACGCAGGGCATCGGCACCATCCTGGAGGCCCGGCACCTGGTGCTGCTCGCCACCGGCGAGGGCAAGGCGGAGGCCGTCGCGCAGACCGTCGAGGGGCCCGTCGCCGCCGTCGTTCCCGCCTCGGCGCTCCAGCTCCACCCGCACGCCACCGTGGTCGTGGACGAGGCCGCCGCCTCCAAGCTGAAGCTGGCCCCGTACTTCCGCGCCACCTTCGCGGCCAAGCCCGCCTGGCAGGGCATCTAGGAACGCGACAGAGCGCCGGACGGACTGCGATCAGTCCGTCCGGCGCTCTGTCGTGTCAGACGGAGCCCACGATGGCCTCGGCGGCGGCCGTGCCGCAGACGCGGGCCGCGCCGTGGGTGGCGATGTGGAGGGCGCCGGTGGCGGGCGCCTGGGGCACGCCCATCTCCACGACGACCGTGCCGGGGCGGCGGGAGACGACCGCCGCGAGCGCCTCGGACATCCAGCGGTGCCGGTGGGCGTCGCGGACGACGACGACGATCGTACGGTCGCCGGCCTCGTCGAGGAGTCCGGCGGCGAACGCCTCGGCGCCCAGCTCCTCCACCTCGCGGCCGGGGTAGGTGCCCGTGACCGTGCCGGGCAGGAGCCTGGCGAGGTCGGCGGCGATGCCCCAGGGGGTCACGTCGCCGACCGCGATGTTGGCGACCGGCGTGAGGGCGGCGACGTAGGGCGCCTCGGTGAGCGGGGTGAACTCGGCGCGGCGGGTGATCCGCAGGGCGCGGCGGGCCGCCTCCAGGCCGATGTCGGACTCCCCTGCCGGGGCGGCGGACGCGGTCCCCTCCGCTGCGCCCGCCCGCTCGGCGGCCCACACCTGGAGGTCGCGCACCCGGGCGGCGGCGTCGGCCAGCCGCTCGGCGGGGAGGTCGCCCTCGCGCACCGCGCGCACGATGGCGTCGCGGAGGCCGAGCACGGTCTGCTCGTCGGACAGGCCGCCGCCGACGCAGATCGCGTCGGCCCCGGCGGCCAGCGCCATGACGGTGCCGCGCTCGATGCCGTAGGCGGCGGAGATGGCCTGCATCTCGATGCCGTCGGTGACGATGAGGCCGTCGTAGCCGAGGCCGCCCTGCTCGCGCGGGGCGCGCAGCAGGCCGGTGAGGACGGCGGAGCTGAGCGTGCCCGGCAGGTCGGGGTCGAGGGCCGGGACGAGTATGTGAGCGCTCATCACGGCCTTGGTGCCGGCGGCGACGGCCGCCTTGAACGGCACGAGTTCGCGGTCGCGCAGGGTGTCGAGGTCGACGTCGATGCGCGGCATCGCGTGGTGCGAGTCGACGCCGGTGTCGCCGTGGCCGGGGAAGTGCTTGACGCTGGTCGCGACGCCCGCCGACTGCATTCCCTCCACGTAGGCGGCGGTGTTGCGCGCGACCAGTTCGGGCTCGGCGCCGAAGGAGCGGACGCCGATGACCGGGTTGCCGGGGTCGGAGTTGACGTCGGCGGACGGCGCCCAGTTGAGGTTGACGCCGCACGCGGCGAGCCTGCGGCCGAGTTCGGCGGCGACGGCCCGGGTGAGCTTGACGTCGTCGACGGCGCCGAGCGCGAGGTTGCCGGGGAAGGAGGAGCCGCCGCGCGCTTCGAGGCGGGTGACGTCGCCGCCCTCCTCGTCGGCGGCAACGAGCACGTCGGGCCGTACCGCGCGCAACTGGGCGGTGAGCCGGGCGACTTGCTCGGGCGACTCGATGTTGCGGGAGAACAGCGCGACCGCGCCGAGCCCTTCGGCGAGCAGCCGCAGCACCCAGTCGGGGGCCTCGGTGCCGCGGAAGCCGGGCTGGAGGACGGTGAGGGCGTCGCGGGCCAGGACGTCCGCGGGCGTGTCGACGGTAATGACGGTCATCCCTTCACCGCGCCTGCGGTCAGGCCGGAGGCCACCTTGCGCTGGACGAACAGGAAGAAGATCACGACGGGCAGGGCGATCAGGATCGAGCCCGCCATGAGGGCCCCGTAGTCCGTACCGCGCTGTCCGGTGAACTTCAGCAGCCAGATGCTCAACGTGTACTTGTCATTGTCCTGGAGAAGTACGTAGGCGAACAGGTACTCGTTCCAGGCGGTCATCAGCGCGTAGATCGACGCGGCGACCAGGCCGGGCGCGAGCAGCGGGAGGACGACGCGGCGGAACGCCTCCATCTGGCTGCACCCGTCGACCATCGCCGACTCCTCAAGCTCCTTGGGAATGTTGACGATGAAGCCGCGCAGCATCCATACGGCGAAGGGCAGTGTGCTCGCCGCGTAGACGACGATGACGCCCCAGTACTGGTTGAGGCCGCCCATCTTGTTGAGCTGGATGTAGATCGGGATCAGCATCGAGGTGGCCGGGATGAGCTGGATCACCAGCAGCGCGATGACCAGGCCGCGGCGGCCCCAGAACTTGAACCGGCCGATGGCGTACGCCGCGAGCAGGCCGATGCCGATGGCGATCACGACACTGCACGCCGAGATGATCACGCTGCTCTTGACGTTGTCCCAGAAGTTGGGCATGTCCATCGCGCGCTTGAACTGGTTGAACGTGACGGAGCTGGGATAGAGCTTCTGGTGGTAGCTGAGGATCTCCTGGCTCGGGCGGAGCGCGGTGATGACCATCCAGTACACCGGGAAGCCCATGATCACGGTGACGATCAGGCCGAGCACGTTCCAGCCGTTGCGCTTCTTCTTCGGAGTGCGGTAGACGACTCCGGCCGTGGGGCCCTGGGTCGCGGGGCCGCTCTTGACAGCGGTGCTCACTCGACCTCTCCGATCTTCAGAAGCTGGCGCAGGTAGTAGACGGCGACACCCGACAGCAGCAGGACGGAGACCACGGAGATGGCCGCGCCCCGGCTGAAGGAGTTGGAGATGAACGCCTGGGTGTACGCGTACAGGCCGAGCGTCTGGTAGTCCTGCTCCGGCTGGCCGCCGCGCATCAGCAGGATCTGGCCGAGCACGCCGAAGTCCCAGATCACCGACAGGGTGCTGGTCATCACGAAGACCGGCTTGATGATCGGGAAGGTGACGTAGCGGAAGATGCCGAAGCCCTTGGCGCCGTCGATCCGCGCGGCCTCCTCCAGTTCCTTGGGGACCTGGGTGAGTGCCGCGTGCAGGCTGATGGCGATGAAGGGGATGGCGCCCCAGACGACCAGGGCGGCGATGATCGCCATGCCGGTGGTCGGGTTGAGGAACCAGTTGTGCCGGGTGTAGTCGACGCCGGGCAGCCGGGTGAGAAGCTGGTTCACCAGGCCGTAGTCGGAGTCGAACATGAACTTGAAGACCGAGGTGGCGACCAGCAGCGGCATCGCCCACACGGCGATCATCACGCTGCTCATGGTGACCCGGACCCAGTTGGAGACCCGCTGCATCAGCAGCGCGATCAGCAGGCCGAGCGACATGGTGGCGACGACGCAGACGACGACGAAGACCACGGTGCGCAGCACCACGGCCCAGAACTCGCTGTCGCCGAGGATCGAGCTGTACTGGTCGAAGCCGACCCAGGGCGCCGCGACGCCGTTCCAGAGGTTGTTGCGGCGCTCGTCCTGGAAGGACAGCACGATGGTGTCGACGAGCGGGTAGCCCAGCACGCCGATCATGATCAGCAGCGCCGGAGTGATCAGCAGATACGGCAGCGATCTGCTCTGCCGGTTGCGACCGGCGGCGCGGCCCGCTGTCGTGGCGACCGGACCGGTCGAGCGCGGCGGCGGGATCTGCGGGCGGCCCCCCGTCACCGGCTCGGTGGCATGCGTGTCGGCGGCACTCATCCGCTCTGACCTTTCTTCGGTGTCCATGCCGGGATACCGGGGCGGGCGGCCCGCGACCGCGGACCGCCCTCCCCTGGTGACGACCGCCGTGTCAGGAGGCGGTGTTGATCAGCGAGTTGATCTTGTCGTCGGCGGCCTTGGCGGCGTCGGCGACGGACTTGCCCTTGAGGATGTCGAGCAGCATCGTCTTGAGGATGCCCTGCTTCTCGATCGCGGCCCAGCCCGGTGCGATCGGCGTGAACCAGGCGTCCGGCACGGCGTTGGCCGCGGCGGCGGTGGCCGGGTCGGCCTTCATCGGCTCAAGCTGCTTGGTGTTGTTCGGCAGCGTCGCCTTGGTGACCAGCGCGGCTTCGTTCTTCTCGTCGGTGAAGTCCGCGATCCACTCCTTGGCGAGGTCCTTCACCTTGGACTTGTTGACCACGGCGAGGTCGGAGCCGCCGATGAAGGACGGCAGCGCCTTGCCGTTCGGGCCGGGCATCGTGGCCGTCTTGATGACGTCCTTGAGCTTGGCGTTGCCGTTCGGCGGCGTGATGACCGAGCCGGCCTCCCAGCCGTTGCCGTAGATGACGCCGGCCTTCTCGTGGGCCATGACGTTGGCGTGGTCCGCCTCGTCCTTGGTCTGGTCGCCGTGGTTGTACTTCTTCACCAGGTCGATGAAGTGCTGGATGCCCTGCTGCGCCTGCGGGCTCTCCAGGTCGGCGGTCCACTTGCTGCCGTCGGTCTTGGCGATCTGGCCGCCGTACGCCTTCACGTACGACATGGCCGCGTACCAGTACTGGCCGGGGAGGTAGAGCGGCGAGTACGTCTTGTCGCCGCCCTTCTTCGCCTCGATCTTGTCCAGGGCGGCGGTCAGCTCGTCCTCGGTGGCGGGGAAGGCGTCGGAGCCCGTACCGGCCTTGAAGTCGGCGGTGTTGTAGATCGCGACACGGGCACCGGCGTAGTAGGGCGCGCAGTAGAGCTTGCCCTGGTAGGTGCAGGTGTCCTCGAGGCCCTTGATCCAGGTGTCCGAGTTCTGGAAGGTCTTCTTGTCCAGCTCGGCGAGGGCGCCGTTGAGGATGTACGTCTGGGTCTCGGTGTTGCCCAGCTCGACCACGTCGGGGGCGCTGGAACCGGAGAGCGCGGCGTCCAGCTTCTGGACCTTGTCGCTCCACTGCTGGTACTGGATCTTGACGTTGACCTTCGGGTACTTCGCCTTGAACTGGGCGGTGGTGTTCTGTACCAGCTCGGGCCAGGCGGTCTGCGCCTCGGCCATCAGCCAGACGGTCACCGTGCCGGTCTGGTCGGCCGGCTTCTCAGCGGCCTTGTCGTCCTTCTTGTCCGACCCACAGGCCGCAATACCAGCAATCATGGTCGCGACGCCGATCGCCGCGATGAGCTTGCGCTTCACGCCACCCTCCTCAGGATGCCCGAAACTCCCCCCACCACCCGAAATGTCGGCTACCGCGAGACACGTGTGCAGCCGCGTCCTGCTCGTGGGTCTGGGATTTGGTCGTTAATGGTTTAGACCAGTACCCGGAGCTTGGCCTAGACCTTTGGGGGTGTCAAGGGTGTATAAGAACCCATGTCGGCTCTGTTATCGGACCGACACCTGAGGGGGAAGCGACCACTACCGCCTCCCCGCTCCAGGTCAGGCCGTGCCACGATGTGAGCCGCATATAACGGAGGAGCCGGTGACGGCAGCACGACAGCAGTCGGGAGTAGACGTCATGGACAGCGACGCGGGCAGTGGCGCGGAGAGTACGGCGGGGACCGCGAGCACCGCGGGCCGTACCGCACGCGTGCCCAAGTACTACCGGCTCAAGCGGCATCTTCTGGACATCACCCAGACCATGCCCCCCGGCACGCCCGTACCGCCGGAGCGCACGCTGGCCACCGAGTTCGACACCTCGCGCACCACGGTCCGCCAGGCGCTCCAGGAACTCGTGGTCGAGGGCCGGCTCGAACGCATCCAGGGCAAAGGCACCTTCGTCGCCAAGCCGAAGGTCTCCCAGGCGCTCCAACTGACCTCGTACACCGAGGACATGCGCGCCCAGGGTCTCGAACCCACGTCCCAGCTCCTGGACATCGGCTACATCACCGCCGACGACCGGCTCGCCGGGCTGCTCGACATGAAGGCCGGCGGCCGGGTGCTGCGGATCGAGCGGCTGCGGCTGGCCAACAGCGAGCCGATGGCGATCGAGACGACGCACCTGTCGGCCAAGCGCTTCCCCGCGCTGCGCCGCAGCCTCGCCAAGTACACGTCCCTGTACACGGCGTTGGCCGAGGTCTACGACGTGCGGCTGGCCGAGGCGGAGGAGACCATCGAGACCTCGCTGGCCACCCCGCGCGAGGCCGGACTGCTCGGCACCGACGTCGGCCTGCCGATGCTGATGCTCTCCCGGCACTCGATCGACACCGTCGGCGAACCGGTCGAGTGGGTGCGCTCGGTCTACCGCGGCGACCGCTACAAGTTCGTGGCACGACTGAGCCGCCCCACCGACTGAGACCGCCGGTTTGACTTCTCACGAGTGAGATCGCCGCACACATGGTGACGTGCGCTACTCCCCTCCCCTAGATTCCCGCGAGTCACACTCGTAGCTCTAGGGGACGGGAGCCGCACGTATGCCCGACGACCTATCACTTGAGGAACACCCCGCGCCTGCGCGGCAACCGGTGGTCACCGCGTCGCGCGTGATCGCCGGGATATGCCTGGTCGCGCCCTTCGTGGCGCTGCTCTGGGTCAGCTCGTACTCGCGGCTCACCCCGAGGTTCATCGGCATCCCGTTCTTCTACTGGTACCAGATGGCGTGGGTGCCGGCGGCGGCGCTGCTGACGTACACCGCGTACGTCCTGGTGCGCCGCGAGGAGCGGGCGCGCAAGGGGGGTGCGGGCAAGTGACGAACGACGTGAACGGCGTGGCGCTCGGCGTCTGCGTCTTCTTCTTCCTCCTGGTCACGGTGATGGGCTTCCTCGCCGCCCGCTGGCGACGCGCGGAGAACGCCCTGCACCTGGACGAATGGGGCCTGGGCGGCCGGAGTTTCGGCACCTGGGTGACCTGGTTCCTGCTCGGCGGCGACCTCTACACCGCGTACACCTTCGTCGCCGTGCCCGCCGCGATCTACTCCGCGGGCGCCGCCGGATTCTTCGCGGTCCCGTACACGATCATCACCTACCCGCTGGTGTTCCTCTTCCTGCCGCGGCTGTGGTCGGTCTCGCACAAGCACGGGTACGTGACCTCGTCGGACTTCATCCGCGGCAGGTTCGGGTCGAAGAGCCTGTCGGTCGCGATGGCGCTCACCGGGATCGTCGCGACCATGCCGTACATCGCGCTCCAACTCGTCGGCATCCAGGCCGTGCTGGACGTGATGGGCGTGGGCGGCGGCGATTCCACCAACTGGTTCGTCAAGGACCTGCCGCTGCTGATCGCCTTCGGTGTGCTGGCCGCGTACACGTACTCCTCGGGGCTGCGCGCGCCCGCGCTGATCGCCTTCGTCAAGGACGCGCTGATCTACATCGTCATCGTGGTCGCGATCATCTACATCCCGTACAAACTGGGCGGGTTCGGCGACATCTTCGACAAGGCGGACGCGGCCTACAAGGTGACCAACCCCGCCACCGGCAAGCCGCGCGGCTCGCTGGTGTCCGCGCCGCAGGCCCAATGGGCGTACGCCACGCTCGCGATGGGCTCGGCGATGGCGCTCTTCCTGTACCCGCACTCGGTGACGGCCGTGCTCTCCGGCAAGAGCCGCAACACCATCCGCCGCAACACCACGATCCTGCCGCTGTATTCGCTGATGCTCGGCCTGCTGGCGATGCTCGGCTTCATGGCGCTGGCGGCGGGCGTCGGAAAGGGCATCAAGGGCTACAACGCCCAACTGGCCATCCCCCAGCTCTTCGAGGACATGTTCCCCTCCTGGTTCGCCGGGGTGGCCTTCGCCGCCATCGCCATCGGCGCGCTGGTCCCGGCGGCGATCATGTCGATCGCGGCGGCCAACCTGTTCACCCGCAACATCTACAAGGACCTGTTCAAACCGGACGCCACCCCGGCGCAGGAGACCAAGGTCTCCAAGGCCGCGTCCCTGGTGGTCAAGGTCGGCGCGCTCGTCTTCGTGCTCTCGATGGACAAGACGGTCGCGATCAACTTCCAGCTCCTGGGCGGCATCTGGATCCTCCAGACCGTCCCGGCCATCGTCGGCGGCCTGTTCACCCGCTGGTTCCACCGCTGGGCGCTGCTGGCCGGCTGGGCGGCGGGCATGGCGTACGGCACGTGGAAGGCGTACGAGCAGACCAGCGCCAGCCAGTCGCACTTCGGCGGCAACTCCGCGAAGATCCCCGGCATCGGCGAGCTGGGCTACATCGGCCTCACCGCCTTCGTCCTGAACGCGGCGGTCGCGGTCGTCCTCACCCTGGTCCTGCGCGCCCTCAAGGCCCCCGACGGCGTGGACGAGACGGCGAAGGGCGACTACGTGGTGGAGGCGGAGGAGGCGGCGAAAGAGGAGGTTCCCGCACCGGCGTAGAGCGCGCGGGGGCGGGACCCGGGGGCGCGAGGCCGCGTTGTGGTGTGCGGCCGGCGCCCCCGGCGGGGGGGCCGCGCCTCAGCGCGAGGCGAAAGTGCGCCGGTACCCCTGCGGCGTGGTCCCCGTCCACCGGGCGAAGTGATGCCGCATGGTCGCCGCGTTCCCGAACCCCGCGCGGAGCGCGACGGCGTCCATGGTGTGGTCGGTGGCCTCCAGCAACTCCCGTGCCAGCAGCACCCGTTGACCCAGCAGCCAGCGGTACGGGGTGGTGCCGGTCTCCTGCTGGAAGCGGCGGGCGAAGGTGCGCGGCGACATGTGGGCGCGGGCGGCCAGCTCCTCGATGGTCACCTCGCGGTCCAGATGCCGTTCCATCCAGGACAGCACCCCGGCCACGGTGTCGCTCTGCCCGCGCGGCAGCGGCCGGTCCACGTACTGCGCCTGGCCGCCCTCGCGGTGCGGCGGCACCACCATGCGGCGGGCGATGCCGTTGGCGACGGCGCTGCCCTGCTCCTTGCGCACCAGGTGCAGGCAGGCGTCGATGCCGGAGGCCGTACCGGCCGAGGTGATCACCCCCGCGTCGTCCACGTACAGCACGTCGGACTCGACCTTGATCTGCGGGTACCGGCGCGCGAGGCGTTCCGCGTGCCGCCAGTGCGTGGCGCAGCGGCGGTCGTCGAGCATGCCGGAGGCGGCCAGCACGAAGACGCCCGAGCACACGCTGAGCACCGTCGCGCCGCGCTCCACGGCCCGGTTGAGCGCCGTGAGCACCTGCGGCGGGAAGTCCCGGTGGATGTACGAGTCCCCGGCCGGTACGGCGATCAGGTCCGCCTCGTCCAGCCGGTCCATGTCACAGGAGGCCGACAGCTCGAACCCGGCGTGCGTGCGCAGCGTCGGGCCCTCGCCGGAGATCACCGCGAAGTCGTACACGGGCAGCCCGTCCTCGCTGCGGTCGAGGCCGAACACCTCGCAGATCACCCCGAGTTCGAAGGGGTGGACACCGTCGAGCAGTACCGCGGCCACGTTCTTCAGCATGCTCCCGAGGATGCCACTTGGCAGGATGTCGCGGTAGTACGGCGGTCCTGCCACTGTTCGTGGGTAAGCGGCGCGAGCACGATTGACCCATGACCGTTCTCCTGGACATCGCAGCCCTCTCCGCCCTCCTCCTCATCCTCTCCTTCGTCCCCGTCCTGGGCCTGCGCGCCGAGGCCAGGATCACCCGCCAGATCCGCGCGGCCGACGCCGCCCGCGAGGCCGAGGCGACACGCCGGGCGCACGCGAGACGCGCCGCGCGCGCGGACCGCGAACCAGGCCGCGAACCGGCCCGCACAGCGGTCGCGGCCCCGCAGATCTGAGGGCGCCGGAGGGAATAAAATCCCCTCCGGCGCTTGCGCGCCGACCCCGGCGACCCACCCTCGCGACACAACATCTGGGCTTCCACGCGAACCGTGGCACTACATGTATGCTCAACTTCGCTGTCGAGCAGGGGAAGCCGGTGCGAATCCGGCGCTGCCCCGCAACGGTGAGCGGGCGTACGCCCGCACAGCCCGAGGACCTGCCGCCAGCGCGCCCGTAGCGCCCACAAGCGACGGGCGCAGTTGTGTCCGGGCCTCGCGGATTGGGCCGGCGGACGCGTCGCGGCACGCCCATGCCTGAGCAGGGGTGCGCCTCCGCACGCGTACCCGCTCCTCCCGCCTGGCCGTCGCCGCGTTCGAGGGAGAGAGCACCACCGTGACCATCGCGCCCGCAGACCCCGCTTCAGCCGAACTCCGCACCGTCGCCCCCCGGATCCCTTCGGCTCCCCCCTCCGGACCTCTCCCCGGACCTCCCGCCCGTCCCGACGAGGGCCCGGGCGCGGACCTGCTGCGTACGCTGGTGCGGCTCACCGCCGACCTGACCGACACCGACCCCGGCCGGGTCGCCGCCGCCGCGCTGCGCGGCCGTAACGCCGCCTCCGACGCGGCCGAGATGCACGGCCTGGCCACCGAGGCGGCGGCCGGGCTGATCTCCGAGGACCCGGCGTACTCGCGGCTGGCCGCCCGGCTGCTGACCTCGACCATCGCCGAAGAGGCCGCGGGCCAGGGCGCGGTGTCGTTCTCCGCGTCCGTCTCGGTCGGGCACCGCGAGGGCCTGATCGCCGACCGCACGGCCGCCTTCGTGGCCCTGCACAAGCCCCGGCTCGACGCGCTGGTGGACGAGGCGCTGGCCGCCGGCGCGGACGACCGCTTCGGCTACTTCGGTCTGCGCACCCTGCACAGCCGCTACCTGCTGCGGCACCCCATCACCCGTCAGGTGATCGAGACCCCGCAGCACTTCATGCTCCGCGTGGCCTGCGGTCTCGCCGAGGACGACTCGGTGCGCGCCGCCGAGGAAGTCGCCTCGCTCTACCGGCTGATGAGCGCGCTGGACTACCTGCCCAGCTCCCCCACCCTGTTCAACTCCGGGACCCGGCACCCGCAGATGTCCTCCTGCTACCTGCTGGACTCGCCGCTGGACGAACTGGACTCGATCTACGACCGCTACCACCAGGTGGCGCGGCTGTCGAAGCACGCGGGCGGGATCGGCCTGTCCTACTCCCGGGTCCGCTCGCGCGGTTCGCTGATCCGCGGCACCAACGGCCACTCCAACGGCATCGTGCCGTTCCTGAAGACGCTGGACGCGTCGGTGGCAGCGGTCAACCAGGGCGGCCGTCGCAAGGGCGCCGCGGCGGTCTACCTGGAGACCTGGCACTCCGACATCGAGGAGTTCCTCGAACTGCGCGACAACACCGGTGAGGACGCGCGCCGCACCCACAATCTGAACCTGGCGCACTGGATCCCGGACGAGTTCATGCGCCGCGTGGAGACCGACGCCGACTGGTCGCTGTTCTCGCCGTCCGACGTGCCGGAGCTGGTCGACCTGTGGGGCGACGACTTCGACGCCGCGTACCGCAGGGCGGAGGCCAAGGGCCTGGCGCAGCGCACGATCCCGGCGCGCGAGCTGTACGGCCGGATGATGCGGACCCTCGCGCAGACCGGCAACGGCTGGATCACCTTCAAGGACGCCTCGAACCGTACGGCCAACCAGACGGCGGAGTCCGGCCGTACCGTGCACTCCTCGAATCTGTGCACCGAGATCCTTGAGGTCACCGACGACGGCGAGACCGCGGTCTGCAACCTGGGTTCGGTGAACCTGGGCGCCTTCGCCACCCCGGGGGGCGGCGCGGGCGGCGAGATGGACTGGGAGCGGCTCGACGAGACCGTCAGGACCGCGGTGACCTTCCTCGACCGGGTCGTGGACATCAACTTCTACCCCACCGAGCAGGCGGGCCGCTCCAACGCCAAGTGGCGCCCGGTGGGCCTGGGCGTGATGGGCCTTCAGGACGTCTTCTTCAAGCTGCGGCTGCCCTTCGACTCGGCCGAGGCGCGCGAGCTGTCCACCCGGATCGCCGAGCGGATCATGCTCGCCGCGTACGAGGCGTCCTGCGACCTCGCCGAGCGGCAGGGCCCGCTGCCCGCCTGGGACAAGACCCGTACCGCCCGCGGTGTGCTGCACCCCGACCACTACGCGACCGAGCTGAACTGGCCGGAGCGCTGGACGGCGCTGCGCGCCCGGATCGCGGCCACCGGCATGCGCAATTCGCTGCTGCTGGCCATCGCGCCGACCGCGACCATCGCGTCCATCGCCGGTGTCTACGAGTGCATCGAGCCGCAGGTCTCCAACCTCTTCAAGCGCGAGACGCTGTCGGGGGAATTCCTCCAGGTCAACTCGTACCTGGTCGCCGATCTCAAGCGGCTCGGCGTGTGGGACGCGCAGTCCCGCGAGGCGCTGCGCGAGGCCAACGGCTCGGTGAACGGCTTCAGTTGGATTCCGGCCGAGATCCGTGAGCTGTACCGCACGGCGTGGGAGATCCCGCAGCGCGGCCTGATCGACATGGCGGCGGCGCGTACGCCGTTCCTCGACCAGAGCCAGTCGCTGAACCTGTTCCTGGAGACGCCCACCATCGGCAAGCTCAGCTCGATGTACGCGTACGCCTGGAAGCAGGGCCTGAAGACGACGTACTACCTGCGGTCCCGGCCCGCGACCCGGATCGCCCGCGCGGCCCGCGCCCAGCAGCAGACGGCCGCCACCCCCGTCCCCGTACCGGTGATCGCCGACGCCGACGCGATCGCCTGCTCCCTTGAGAACCCCGAGTCCTGCGAGGCCTGCCAGTAATGACGTCCACCGACAAGAATCTGCTCGACCCGGGCTTCGAGCTGACCCTGCGTCCGATGCGCTACCCGGACTTCTACGAGCGCTACCGCGACGCGATCAAGAACACCTGGACCGTGGAGGAGGTCGACCTCCACTCCGACGTGTCCGACCTCGCCAAGCTCAGCCCCGCCGAGCAGCACATGATCGGCCGCCTGGTCGCGTTCTTCGCGACCGGTGACTCGATCGTCTCCAACAACCTGGTGCTCACGCTCTACAAGCACATCAACTCCCCCGAGGCGCGGCTGTACCTGTCCCGCCAGCTCTTCGAGGAGGCCGTGCACGTCCAGTTCTATCTGACGCTGCTCGACACCTACCTGCCCGACCCCGAGGACCGGGCGGCGGCCTTCGACGCGGTCGAGGAGATCCCCTCGATCCGCGAGAAGGCGCAGTTCTGCTTCCGCTGGATGGACTCGGTCGAGAAGATCGACCGCCTGGAGTCCAAGGCCGACCGCCGCCGCTTCCTGCTCAACCTGATCTGCTTCGCCGCGTGCATCGAGGGCCTGTTCTTCTACGGCGCCTTCGCGTACGTCTACTGGTTCCGCTCGCGCGGCCTGCTGCACGGGCTCGCGACCGGCACCAACTGGGTGTTCCGCGACGAGACCATGCACATGAGCTTCGCCTTCGACGTGGTCGACACCGTCCGCAAGGAGGAGCCGGACCTCTTCGACGAGCAGTTGCGGCAGCAGGTCACCGACATGCTGCGCGAAGCCGTCGAGGCCGAGCTCCAGTTCGGCCGCGACCTGTGCGGCGACGGTCTGCCCGGCATGAACACCGAGTCCATGCGCGCCTACCTGGAGTGCGTCGCCGACCAGCGCCTCGCCCGCCTCGGCTTCCCCCCGGTCTACGGCTCGGAGAATCCCTTCTCCTTCATGGAGTTGCAGGGCGTCCAAGAGCTGACGAACTTCTTCGAGCGCCGCCCGTCGGCCTACCAGGTCGCGGTCGAGGGCAGCTTCGCCCTGGACGAGGACTTCTAGGCCAGCGGCGGGAACGGTCAACGGCGAAAGGGGCGGCGGAAGGCGATGAGCCTTCCGCCGCCCCTTTCCCCTCGGGCGGGCGGGCGGGCGGGGCGGGTCAGTCGTTGGGGACCGTTTCGAACTTCGGGGTGGCCTCGGCCATTTGCTTCATGACGTCTTTGCGGTCGCGCTTGGAGAGACGGTCGATGTAGAGGCGGCCGTAGAGGTGGTCGGTCTCGTGCTGGAGGCAGCGGGCGAAGTAGCCGTTGCCGTGGACGACGATCGGCTCGCCCTTGGCGTTCTGGCCGCGCACCACCGCGTAGTCGGGGCGGGCCAGTTCCATGTAGGCGCCGGGGACGGACAGGCAGCCCTCGTTGGAGTCGTCCAGGCGGCGCCGGTCGGCGGGCAGTTCGTCCAGTACGGGGTTGCAGACGACGCCGACGTGCCGGTTGTCGTCGTCGTCCGGGCAGTCGTAGACGAAGACCTTGAGGTCGACGCCGATCTGGTTGGCGGCCAGGCCCACGCCCTCGGCGGCGCGCTGGCTGGCGAACATGTCGGCGATCAGCGCGTCCAGGTCGTCGTCGAAGGACGTGACGTCCTTGCACTCCCGGTGCAGCACCGGGTTGCCGACCACGGTGATCGGGCGGACGGTGCCGCGCTCGCGGTACGCCAGTTCGCGCGCCTGCGCGTCGGTCACGTCGTCGAGGAAGCCTTCGGTGGCCGCGTCGTGGCTGTGCGCGTGGTCGTGGTCGTGCCCGTGGTGGTGTTGGTGACCGTGGCCGTGCTCGGTGTGCTGCTGGGACATCTGCGCCGTACGCCTTCCGCGAACCCGTAAACGAACCCCCCTAGGGTACGGGCCCGCGCACGACGGTGTTCCCCACACCTCGTGGTTCGTCGCACCTCGCCGTTCGGGGCACGCGGTTCGGGGCGCGCCGTTCAGCAGACCTCTTCGAGGTCCCGCCAGTCCCGGGTGTCCGGGCTGTCGGCGACCCAGCCGTCGAGCAGGCCCCGGACCAGGGACGCGGGGGCGGCGATCCCGCACTCGCGCTCCGGCGACCAGCGCACACCCGCGCTGTGGTGGCTGAGGTGGCCGGGGTGACCGGGCTCACCGTGGTCGTGCGGGTCGCGCGTGGCCATCGAGCCGTCGTCGGTGGGCATCCGGCTCTCCGAACAGGTGCGGCACAGCAGCCGGACGGACGACGACCAGTCCTCCGCCGCGTATCCGGCCTCCGCCGCCAGCCGTTCCAGCGCGTCGCGGTCGGCGGCCGTGTCCGCCTCGAGGAGCACCAGCCAGGTCGGCACCGGGGACGGCGCCCACAGCTCGATCTCGTCGAAGACGGGGTAGACCGCGCCGCCCGCGGTGTCGGCGGTGGCGCGCTCGCCGTGCGGGACGCCGTCGTGCAGCACGACCTCGCCCCAGCGGCGCCCGGACGACGGCAGCGGGATGGAGAGCACCTCGACCCGCGCCGGGTCGAGCCTGCGGCCCCACACGACCTCGGCCTCGCCCTCGGGCGACAGCCGTACGGCGGCGCTGCCCAGCGGCAGCCGTACCGACTCCTCGCCGTTGTGACTCGCGGTGCCCGCGGGCATCCGCAGGCCGTACGCCTGCCAGGCGCGGCGGGCCAGCGGCCAGTCCTGCACGGCGGTGGCGGCGATGCCCAGGTTCCACCAGTCGGGGGAGCCGACCGGGCGGTCGAGCAGGGCCACCGCGCGCAGCCCGGCGATCCGGGCCTGCGCCCAGTCGTGCCGGAACTTGTGCAGCAGCGCGAGGTTGTACCAGGACTCCGACAGCCACGGCTCCAGATCGGCGGCTCGGGTCAGCAGCGCTCCGGCGTCCTCGTAACGGCCGTCGCCGATCAGCGAGAACGCCCGGTCAGTGGCCTGCCGCCACGTGGGCGACGGCCGGTGCCGCACTCTTCCGAAGATGTTCAACGTCGTTACCCGCCTGCCCGCTCAGCCGATCACTGCCAGGACGTCGCCTTCCCGCACCACTACGATCGCGTCCCCCCGTACGACTCCAACCTTGCACATTTTGGCCGTTGTCTCAGCCCGGCCGTCGCCCCCGTCCCCCGGGGCCGGCGACCCGGTCCGTGCGGTCCGCGGCTCCCCGGTGAGCGCGCTTCCTCACTCGACACCCTTGCCACTCCCGTGGGCATCCAACCATGCCCAGGTGGGGCGCCGTGCGAGCACCCTGGTAAGTGCCGCCACCACCTGCGGATCGTACTCACGTGCGGTCGCCAACCGCAGCCGCTCGACCGCCGCGAGCCGGTGGTCGAGGGCCGCGCCCGGCTCCCCCGTCAGGTCCTCGTAGGCGTTGACGGCCCGGACGATCCGGCCCGCCAACGGCTGCTCCCGGTACGGGTGCGCCTGCCGCTCCACGATCAGCGCCACCTCGGCCGGGGCGCCGGTCTGCCGCACCACCTCGCCGCCGAGCGCGGCGATGGCGCGCTGCCGCTCGCCGTCCAGCGGCTCCGTCGCCCCGCGCGGCACCGGGTCGACCAGCGAGAGCTGGCCGATGTCGTGCATCAGCGCCGCGTACTCCAGCAGCATCAGGTGGCGGGCGGGCAGGCCCAGCTCCCTGCCGACCGCCGTCGCCAGCTCGCTCACCCGCCGCGCGTGCCCCTCCGGTGTGTACCCGGCCACCTCGGTGGCCCGCGCCAGCGACCCGATCGTCTGCCGGTACGTGGCCCGCAC
Source organism: Streptomyces sp. NPDC008139 (assembly GCF_042957025.1). NCBI lineage: Bacteria > Bacillati > Actinomycetota > Actinomycetes > Kitasatosporales > Streptomycetaceae > Streptomyces > Streptomyces sp. NPDC008139. The sequence goes on along the minus strand of NZ_JBIBHM010000007.1, from coordinate 28,034 downwards.
CGCCGCCTGGCCCCGCAGCGACATCTGCGCCAGCAGCAGCGGCGCCGCCGCCATCGGCAGCGCCCACAGCCCGGCCGCCGCGACCGCCAGCGCCATCACCACACCGCCCGCGCACACCGCGCTGGCCATCCCCGCCAGCGCCCGGACCTCGTCGCGCAGCGCCGGGGCGTACGGGTGGCCGGTCCTGGCCGCCCCCAGGGCCGCCGCAAGCGCCGCGTCGCACAGCGCCGTCAGGCCGAGGACCGCCAGGAGTGCGGCGGCGTACGCGGGGCCTTCGCCTCCCGCGAAGGGTTGGGCGCACACCCCGGCGAAGGTCGCTGCCGCGACCCGCCGCACCTCCCCGTCCCCCTTGGCCCCCAGCCCCCCATGCCGCCCCGGGCCTGGGCGCCCCTGCCCAGAAGGGTCCGCCTCCCCAGGAGGGCGCGCCTGCCCAGGAGGGCGCGCCCCGAAGGGGCGCGGGGCTGCGTCTGATGTGCGGCTGCCGCCGCGCGGGCGCGCCTGCCCAGGAAGGCGCGCCCCGAAGGGGCGCGGGAAACTGCGCGGCCCGCCACCACCGGCCGGTGGTCCGGAGACCACCGATCTGCCCCGCTGGGGCGGGTGGTGACCTGCGGGAGCATCGGGGCTGAGCGCGCAGTTCCCCGCGCCCCTACGGGGCACCCACCTGCGCAAGGGCCCCACGCCCGCCGCACCCCCGGAGGGCACAGCCCCATCGCGGCCGGCCGCGCCCACCCGGCGGCAGCCGCACATCAGACGCAGCCCCGCGCCCCAACGGCGCACCCACCTGCGCAAGGGCCCCACGCCCGCCGCACCGCCGGAGGGCACAGCCCCCTCACGGCCGGCCGCGCCCACCCGGCGGCAGCCGCACATCAGACGCAGCCCCGCGCCCCAACGGCGCACCCACCTGCGCAAGGGCCCCACGCCCGGGGCGGCTGCGTGGCGGGGGCGGGGGCAGCTCAGGGTCAGCGGGACGGCGGCCGCGAGGGCGGAGACGGCCACGGTTTGGGCGAGGCTGTGGCGGCCCGGCGCCAGGAGGGCGTAGGCGAGAGCCGTCGCGGTGGCGAGAGGCGCGGTGTCGCGGTCGACGCCGAAGGCGAGGGGGGCGAGGGGGGCGGGAAGGCGGAAGGTGACGCCCACGGCGATGACGGCGGCGAAGGCGAGGGCGGTGCCGGGCGCGGAGAGGCCGGTGAGGGCGGTGCGGGCGACGGCGACGGCCGTCAGGGTGAGGGCGGCGCCGTGCACGCCCCGGACGAGCCGGGCCCTCATCGCGGCACCGGCGCGGAGACGGCGGCCGGAAGAAGCAGCGGGCCCCGCCCGGCGGTGGTGGCGCCGACCGGCCCCGAGGCGGCCACCGGCCAGGAGTGGTGCGCCAGCGCACGCGTCAGGGCGGCGACCATCGCCGGGTCGAAGTGCGTACCGGCGCAGGCGTGGAGTTCGTCGAGCGCGGCGCGAACCGGCCGGGCGCGCCGGTAGGAGCGGGTGGACGTCATGGCGTCGAAGGCGTCCGCGACGGCGACCACGCGGGCGAATTCGGGGATCTGGTCGCCCGCGAGCCCGTGCGGGTAGCCGCTGCCGTCGAGGCGTTCGTGGTGGTGCAGGATCGCGTCCCGCGCCTCCCCGAGGAAGGCGATGCCGCGGACCATCTCGTGCCCGTACTCCGGGTGCAGCTCGACCACCCGCCGCTCGGCCGGGGTCAGCGGCCCGTTCTTGCGCAACAGGCGGGTGGGGACGCCGAGTTTGCCGATGTCGTGCAGGATTCCGGCGAACCGCAGGGCGTCGACGCGGGGTTCGGGCATGCCCAGCTCGCGGGCGATGAACACCGAGGCGCGGCCCACGCGTTCACTGTGCCCGCGCGTGTAGTGGTCCTTGATCTCGACGGCCTGGACGAGCGCGCGCACGGTCGCCCGGTGGGCGTCGCGTTCCCGGCGGGCGCGGGCGAATCCCCAGCAGGCCACGTACATCGGCAGCGGTACGAGCACCGCGGCGAAGGCGCCGTAGCGGGCCTGCCACAGGACGGCGGTCATGAGAGCGACGAGGCCGTAGGTCAGGTGCGGGGCGAGGGCGCCGAGCAGCGGGGCGCCCCAGGCCGCGCGCGGTGTGCGGCCCTCGGCGGTGACCAGGACGGCGCCGGTGAGCACGGTGGCGGTGACGCAGAGGACGAGCGCGGCGACGGTCGCGGGCAGCAGCGCGTACGGCAGGTCTGCGGCGGCCAGCGCGCGCGGCCCGTCGAGCAGCCGGGCGGCGAGCGCGGCGGCCCAGACGGCGACGGCCAGGTGGGCGGCGCGCCACAGCCGCCGTACGCGGCGCGGCTCCTGTTCCACGCGGCCCGCGAGCGAGCCGGGGACGGCCACCAGCGCGGCGGCGGCCGGGGGCAGCAGCAGGGCGGCGGCCAGCAGGACGGGCAGGAACGGGCCGACGGCGGCGGGCGGGTGGCGGCCCGCGGCGCGGGTGGGGAGCACCCCGGGCTCGCACAGCGCGTACAGGGCGGCGAGTACGGCGACGGTCCCCCACGCGGTGGCGGGCCGCAGGGCGGGCGCGGCGCACAGCGTCCCGGCGGCGCACACGGCGGCCACGGTGACCCGTGCGGGTGTCGACATGGCGGACACGAGAGGCGGCCTCCTCCGTACGCGAACGTGCGCGAACGCGCGGCGGGCGCGGCCCGATCGGCTCCCGGCCCGTTGAGAGTCAGGAGGATAGGGCCGCGCCCGTCGTGGAAGAGGCGTTTACCGGCGTTGGGCCGTCAGTGGGACCCGAGCTCACCCGCACGGGTGACGTGAGGCGTATGCGCCCTCGTCCGAACGCCCGAACCCCGTCCACAAGCGCAACGGGATACGAGCCGCGACGGAGGGGTGCCGAGGGATGTCCGGCAGTGACCGGCGGCGGCGGGGAAGCCCTGGCGCGCCCGGCGGTGGGGACACGCCCTAGCGGGCCTCGGCCTCGGTCGGGGTGGCGAGGATGTCGGGCGCCTGGTCCGGGACCGGGGCGACCTCACCGGAGCGGATCAGCTCGATCCGCATCATGACCTTCGAACGCAGGTCGGTCGGCACGTCGTCGGAGCCGCAGCACCGCTTGACGAGCTTCTTGACGGCCTGTTCGAGGCCGTACTTCTCCAGGCACGGGTGGCACTCGTCGAAGTGCTCCTTGAACTTGGCGCAGCTCTCATCGGGCATCTCGTTGTCGAGGTACTCGTAGAGGTGGTCGAGCACCTCCGAGCAGTCCGTCTCATGTGCGTCGCCGCAACTCATGAATCCGCGCCCTTCTCATCCGCCGCGCCCGCGGGTACAAGACCGCGGTCCCGCGCGTAGTCCTCCAGCAGCTCACGCAACTGGCGACGGCCGCGGTGCAGCCGGGACATCACTGTGCCGATGGGTGTTCCCATGATGTCCGCGATCTCCTTGTAGGCAAAGCCCTCGACGTCCGCGAGGTAGACCGCGATGCGGAACTCCTCCGGGATCGTCTGCAACGCCGCCTTCACGTCGGAGTCGGGCAGGTGGTCGAGCGCCTGGGACTCCGCGGAGCGCAGGCCGGTCGACATATGGGATTCGGCTCGTGCGAGCTGCCAGTCCTCGATCTCCTCCGAGCCGCTGCGCAGCGGTTCGCGCTGCTTCTTGCGGTAGGAGTTGATGAAGCTGTTGGTGAGAATGCGGTAGAGCCACGCCTTGAGGTTGGTGCCCTCACGGAACTGGTGGAAGGAGGCGTACGCCTTCGCGTACGTCTCCTGGACGAGGTCTTCCGCGTCGGCCGGATTGCGGGTCATCCGCAGCGCGGCCGAGTACATCTGGTCGAGGAAGCCAAGGGCGTCCCGCTCGAAGCGCTCGGTGCGCTCCGCGCTGCTCTCCTGTGCTGCCTCACCGGACGCACTCGCGTTTTCCGCCGTGCTGTCGTCGGTGCCGGTGACCGCACCCACCTCCTCAGAAACGTCAGCGCGCCCAAAAGCGGCCACGCCTGTTCCGGAGGATATCCCGCTGGAGATCGACGTGCCGGATGCGCCCTTGCCGTCGTCCTTGACCGGCCATTCGGCCCAGTTCAGGTAGGGCGCGGCTGCGTCCGGTCGCGCGGTGGCCTGTGCGGCCTCTGCGCGGGACCGGCAAGCGGCTGAAACCATGCGGCTGCCTCTCTCACAGATCTCACGGATTGCTTCGTCAATGCGGGATCGAATCGTTCTGCCGATTCGCACAACACCGGTATCGCGCGGCTCATTCCCGGTGGCACAGAGGGCGCGCGGGCGGATCGCGCGGAAGTCGCACGGCGGTCGTCCGGAGCTCGCACGGCGGTCGTCCGGAGTCCGCGCCGGGGTCGTACGGCAAACGTGCTTGCCGGTATGGCAAAATCGACGCATGGCGGAGAAAGCGCCCAAGGGCATGGACGACGGCGTCGAGCGCACTCTGGCCGAGGTCGGGCCGCGGTTGCGGGCTGCGCGGCTGGAGCGCGGGGTGACGCTGGCCGCGCTGGCGGAGGCGACCGGGATCTCGGTGAGCACCTTGTCGCGGCTGGAGTCGGGGCAGCGGCGCGCCACCCTCGAACTGCTGCTGCCGCTGGCCCGCGCGCACCAGATGCCACTGGACGAACTGGTGGGCGCGCCCGAGGTCGGCGACCCTCGGGTGCGTGCGGTCCCGCGCAAGATGGACCACATGACAGTGCTGCCGCTGACCCGGCACCCGGGCGCGCTTCAGGCGTACAAGATGATCATCGAGCCGAACAAGCCCTGTGAGCAGCGCACCCACGAGGGCTACGAGTGGATCTACGTGCTCTCCGGGCGGCTGCGGCTGCTGCTCGCCGACAAGGATCTGGAGCTGCGGGCGGGCGAGGCAGCCGAGTTCGACACCCGGCTGCCGCACTGGTTCGGGCCCGCAGGGGACGAGACCGTCGAGGTGCTCAGCCTTTTCGGCCGCCAGGGCGAGCGGATGCATGTCCGAGCCCGGCCAGCCAGTCACTGACGGCCCCGGTCAGCACGGCCAGCGCCGCGTCCTGCGTCAGCTCCGCGCGCTTGGGTACGGCGAACGAGTGATCGCCGTACGGCACCTCGACCGGTTCGTACCCGGCGGGGAACTCCGCGGGCCGCCCGAAGGTGTCGTTGCCGCCCTGCACGATCAGCAGCGGCCCGGCCGCGGCGCCCAGGTCCAGCTCGGCCGCGCGGGACTTCTCCGGCTTCCCCGGCGGGTGCAGCGGGAAGGACAGCGCGAGTACGGCCGCGGCGCCCAGCCCCTTCGCCGTACGGCAGGCCACCCGGGCGCCGGCGCTGCGTCCGCCCGCGACCACCGGCAGCCCCGGCTCCGCCAGCGCGGGCCACACCGCCGTCCACCCGGTGTCCAGCGCCTTGGGCGCGGGCGCCAGCTTCTTGCCGGCCACCCGCCAGGGCTGCTCGACCAGTGCCACGGTCACGCCGTGCGCGGGCAGCGCGGCCGCGAGCGCGGCCAGGTCGCGGGCCTCGATGCCGCCGCCCGCGCCGTGGCCGAGCGCGAGGACCGCGCGGGCGGCGCGGGCGCGGTGCCAGGTGACGCGGGCCTCGCCCGCGGGGGTGCCGACCGTTTCCACCGACCGCTCGGGGGACGGGGACGCTGTGTGTGCTGCGCGTGCTGTCATCAGAACAGCGTCTCCTCCTCGGGTGCCTCCAGCTCCGTCAGCAGCTCCGGTCCGTTGTTCTTCACACTGCTCACACCGGTGCCGACCGGATAGGCGCGCATGAGGCCGCCGGGCGGCGGGGCGAGCAGGGCGCCGAGCGTGTCGGGGTCGGTGGTGGCCGGGTCGAGCCAGGCGTTCCAGCGGTCGGGGGTCATCATCAGCGGCATCCGGGGATGGATGTCGGTGAGCGAGCGCGGGCCCTCGCCCGCGTATCCGGCCAGGGTGTCGGTCTCGGCCGCCGTGGTGATCACCGTGCAGGTGGCCCACCAGGCCATCGGGTGGTCGTCGGGCAGCGTCCGGTCGCGCCAGAACTCGTACAGCCCGGCCATCGCCATCACCGAGCCGTCGGCGGGCGTCACGAAATACGGCTGTTTGCGGGACCGCTTCTTCCTGCCCTGCTCCTCCAGCGCGCGCTCCTCGGGCGCGGTCACCCACTCGTAATAGCCGTCGGCGGGTATCAGGCAGCGCCGGGCGGTGAGCGCGCGGCGGAAGGACGGCTTCTCGTGCACCGTTTCGGCCCGCGCGTTGATCAGCTTGGCGGCTCCTTCCGGCGACTTGGCCCACGACGGGACCAGGCCCCAGCGCAGCACGCGCAACTGTCTGACCGGTTCGGGGGAACCGGAGTCGCGCACGGGACGGTCAAGCACCGCGTAGACGTCCTTCGTCGGCGCGACGTTCCAATCGGGGGCGATGGTCTCGGTGGGGTCCCACTGACGGACTTCGAAGAGTCCTGCGAGATCCTCTGGTTTCCGGCTCGCCGCATATCGACCGCACATAGGTGCCAGACTGCCACGACCGTGGACCCGAACGGCCCACAGTCCGCCCTTTCGCAAGCCCCCGGCACTCCCCTCCGCAGCCCCCTAGTAGCAAGGACTGGCCACGTCATGAACGTCGCGAGCGTCACCGAGATGTGGGACCGGCTGACGGGGACGCAGCCCGATCCCTCGCGCTGGCTGATCGGCGCGACGGCGCTGCTCGCGCTGGCGGCCGTACTGCTGCGGCGGGTGTGGCACGTCACGCGCAACGCGGTGACGATCGCGCACGAGGGCGGTCACGGGCTGCTCGCGCTGCTGACCGGGCGACGTCTGGAGGGCATACGCCTGCACTCGGACACCTCGGGCCTGACCGTCTCGCGCGGCAAGCCGCACGGGGTGGGCATGGTGCTGACGGCCGCCGCCGGGTACACCGCGCCGCCGCTGCTGGGCCTGGCGGGCGCGGGGCTGCTGGCATCCGGCCACATCACCGCGCTGCTGTGGGGCGCGACGGCGCTGCTGCTGGTCATGCTCGTGATGATCCGCAACGCGTACGGGGCGCTGACCGTGGTGGTCACCGGCGCGGTCTTCCTGCTGGTGTCCTGGCTGACCAAGGCGCAGGTACAGGCGGCGTTCGCGTATCTGGTGGTGTGGTTCCTGCTGGTCGGCGGCGCGCGGCCGGTCGCCGAGCTGCAACGTACGCGGCGCCGTGAGCGCTCCGGCACCTCGGACGCGGACCAGCTCGCCCGGCTCACGCACACTCCGGCGGCCCTGTGGCTGCTCCTCTTCTACGCGGTCGCGATCTGCTCGCTGGTGGGCGGCGCCCGGTGGCTGCTCCTCCGATAGCGCGGTGACCGCGGTGACGTGAGTGACGGGGAACACCCACCGTGATGGCCGTGGTGACCCCGGCGGAGAGAACGGCCGGAGCAACGGGGGCAGACCGGCGCACAGACCCACGGCACTGGCCCCGCACATGAGCCCGGCGCACGACCCCGGCGCATGTGGCCGAGAGTGACGGCACCTGTTTCCGGCAGATTTCGCCGCATTCGCCGTCCTATCTCCCTGTGCCTGAGCCACTACGCTTGGGCCCCATGAGCGACAGCACCGCGCAGACCGCCCTCTGGCCGGCCCCGACCGCGCCCCGCGCCGTGGACGCGACCGTCACGGTGCCCGGCTCGAAGTCGGTGACCAACCGCGCTCTGGTGCTCGCCGCGCACTCCACGGAACCCGGATGGGTGCGCCGTCCGCTGCGCAGCCGCGACACGGTCCTGATGGCCGACGCGCTGCGCGCCATGGGCGTGCAGATCGACGAGACGGTCAACCCGTCCGGCGGCGAGGCGTGGCGGATCATCCCGGCCGGGCTGCACGGTCCCGCCCGGATCGACGTCGGCAACGCGGGCACCGTGATGCGCTTCCTGCCGCCGGTCGCCGCGCTCGCCGACGGCCCGGTCCGCTTCGAGGGCGACGCGCGGGCGTACGAGCGTCCGCTGCACGGCGTGATCGACGCGCTGCGCGCCCTGGGGGCCAGGATCGACGACGAGGGCCGCGGCTCGCTGCCGCTGACCGTGAACGGCGCGGGCTCGCTGTCCGGCGGGAGCGTGTCCGTGGACGCGTCGTCGTCCTCGCAGTTCGTCAGCGCGCTGCTGCTGTCCGCGCCGCGCTTCAACCGGGGCCTCGAACTGCGGCACACCGGCCGCACCCTGCCGTCCCAGCCGCACATCCGGATGACCGTGGACATGCTGCGGAAGGCCGGCGCCAAGGTGGACGCCCCGCAGGACGGCGGCGCGCGCAATGTGTGGCGGGTGGCGCCGAGCGCGCTGCTCGGCCGGGACCTGACGGTGGAGCCCGACCTGTCCAACGCGGCACCGTTCCTGGCCGCCGCGCTGATCACCGGCGGCCGGGTGACCATCCCGGACTGGCCGCGCCGCACCACCCAGCCGGGTGACGCGCTGCGCACGCTGTTCACCGCGATGGGCGGCTCGTACGAGCTGACCGAGCAGGGGCTGACCCTCAGCGGCACCGGCCGGGTGCTCGGCATCACCGCCGATCTGCACGAGGTCGGTGAGCTGACCCCGGTGATCGCGGCGGTCGCGGCGCTGGCCGAGGGCGAGAGCGTGCTGACCGGCATCGCGCATCTGCGGCTGCACGAGACCGACCGGCTGGCCGCGCTGGCCAAGGAGATCAACGAGCTGGGCGGTGACGTCACCGAGACCGAGGACGGCCTGCGCATCCGGCCGACCACCCTGCACGGCGGGGTCTTCCACACCTACGAGGACCACCGGCTGGCGACCGCCGCGGCCGTCCTGGGCCTGACCGTGGACGGCGTCCAGGTGGAGAACGTGGCGACGACCGCGAAGACCCTCCCCGAATTCCCCGAGCTGTGGGCGGCGATGCTCGCGGGCCGCGCGCCCGCGCCGGGGATCTCCACGCCGGGCGCCGTCACCCCGGGCGCCGCCGCGCCGGAGACAGCGGAGGCAGCGGAGACAGCGGAGACAGCGGAGACAACCGACACAGCGGACCCGACAGACACAGCGGACACCACCGCACCGGGCCGGGGCTGAGGACCGCCGTGCGCCGCTACGGAAAGAACCCCGACGAGGACGACGTCAGAGTCCGCCCCAACGCCAAGGGCAACCGGCCGCGCAGCACGATCAGGCCCAAGCACGAGGACGCCGCCGAGGGCATGGTGCTGACCGTGGACCGCGGGCGGCTGACCGTGCTGGTCGACGACCGCGAGGTGGTCGCGATGAAGGCCCGCGAATTGGGCCGCAAGTCGATGGTGGTCGGCGACCGGGTCGCGGTCGTCGGCGACCTGTCGGGCGCGAAGGACACCCTGGCCCGGATCGTACGGATCGAGCCGCGCAAGTCGGTGCTGCGGCGGACGGCCGACGACGACGACCCGTTCGAGCGGGTGGTGGTCGCCAACGCCGACCAGCTCGCGATCGTCACGGCGCTGGCCGACCCCGAGCCGCGCCCCCGGATGATCGACCGCTGCCTGGTCGCGGCCTTCGACGCGGACCTGAAGCCGCTGCTGGTGCTCACCAAGTCCGATCTGGCCCCGGCCGCGCCGCTGTTGGAGACGTACGGCGCGCTGGACCTGGCGTATGTGGTGACCAACAGGGACGACTTCCTGACCGGCGGGGTCGACCAGATCCGCGAGCGGCTGGCCGGGCATGTGACGGCCTTCGTCGGCCACAGCGGCGTCGGAAAGACCACGCTGGTCAACGCGCTGGTGGAGCGTCAGCGCACCACCGGCTCGGTGAACGCGGTGACCGGGCGCGGCCGGCACACCACCACCTCGGCGCTCGCGCTGCCGCTGCCGGGCGACACGGGATGGGTGATCGACACCCCGGGCGTACGGTCGTTCGGCCTGCACCACATCGATCCGTCGCGGGTCATCCACGCCTTCCCCGACCTGGAGCCGGGCACCGAGGAGTGCCCGCGCGGCTGCTCGCACGACGAGCCGGAGTGCGCGCTGGACGCGTGGGTCGCGGCGGGGCACGCCGAGCCCGCCCGGCTGGACTCGCTGCGGCGGCTGCTGGCCACCCGCGAGCGGCGCGAGGGAGACTGACGCCCTTTCGGCGACCGGAGGGGCGGTTTCCGGGCAGGCTGTGTGATGATCGACAGCGCACACAGGTTTCGGAGACGGAGTGGGAACGGGAGGCACCCGATGGCCTGGCTGCTCGTGGTGGTCGCAGGCATCCTTGAGACGGGGTTCGCGGTCTGCCTCAAGCTGTCGCACGGCTTCACCCGTATCTGGCCGACCATCGCCTTCGCCCTGTTCGCGCTGGGCTCCTTCGGTCTGCTGACGCTGTCGCTGAAGAAGCTGGACGTCGGCCCGGCGTACGCCGTCTGGACCGGCATCGGCGCGGCGGGCACCGCGATCTACGGCATGATCTTCCTCGGCGACGTCGTCTCCACGCTGAAGATCGTGTCCATCTCGTTGGTGATCGCGGGCGTCATCGGCCTCCAGATCTCCGGCTCGGCGCACTGACGGTTCACGGGCGGCGCCCGCGCAGACCGTACGCCGCTACGGCTCCTCCCCCGTCGCGGGCCACGACAGCAGGCTGCGGACGAGCTGCGCCACCCGCAGACACGCCTCCTCGTCACTGGCGGCGGGCGCGATCACGTACGACAGGGTGAGCCGGATCGCCGCCTCGCAGGCCCATCCGATGTCCTGGGGCCGCAGCCGCGGGTAGCCGCGGACGAGCGCGTCGACCGTACGGGCCTTGAGCGATTCGACCAGGCCGCCGTCGGCGCCGGTGAGGGCTGCGGCGACCACCGGGCTGCGCCGGGCGGACCGCAGGGTCCAGCCCGCGGCGCCCGCGAAGCACTCCCCCGCGTCGGCGCCGACCCGGCCCGCGGCGGCCAACTCGCGGTCGACACCGGCCAGATAGCCCTCGGTCTCGCGCCGGGCGAGGGCGCGCGCGAGCCCTTCCTTGCTGCTGAACTCGTTGTAGAGGGTCTGCCGCGACACCCCGGCCGCCGCCGCGACCTCGACCATCCGTACGGCTTCCCAGGGCCGGTCGCCGAGCGCGGCGAACGCCGCGTCCAGGAGCGATTCCCGCGCTGTAGGCATCATTGCCTCCAAGGCGCCACGAGGTGTCCGCGCGATGGCGCGGACAGCGGCCGTGCGGAAAGAATTGACGCGCTGTCCTGGTCTGTCAAGGTTCCGCGCAGGGCGGAGATGACCGGGACCAGGCGAGATCGCTACTGTTCGGCTCATGCCCGAATTCAACGACGATCTGCGCCTGGCCCACGTGCTGGCCGATGCCGCCGACGCCGCGACCATGGCCCGCTTCAAGGCGCTCGACCTCAAGGTCGAGACCAAGCCCGACCTGACGCCGGTGAGCGAGGCGGACAAGGCGGCCGAGGAGCTGATCCGGGGCCAGTTGGCACGGGCGCGCCCGCGTGACGCGGTGCTCGGCGAGGAGTACGGCAGCCAGGGCGCGGGGCCGCGCCGCTGGGTGATCGACCCGATCGACGGCACCAAGAACTACGTGCGCGGCGTTCCGGTGTGGGCGACCCTGATCGCGCTGATGGTCCGCGGCGAGCAGGGCGACGAGAGCGTGGTCGGCGTGGTCTCCGCGCCCGCGCTCGGCCGCCGCTGGTGGGCGGCGAAGGGCGACGGCGCGTACACCGGCCGCAGCCTGTCGTCGGCGACCCGGCTGCACGTCTCGGGCGTGAGCCGGCTGGAGGACGCGTCGTTCGCGTACTCCTCGCTGAGCGGCTGGGAGGAGCGGGGGCGGCTCGACGGCTTCCTGCACCTGTCGCGCAACGTCTGGCGCACCCGCGGCTACGGCGACTTCTGGCCGTACATGATGGTCGCCGAGGGTTCGGTGGACATCTGCGCGGAGCCCGAGCTGAACACGTGGGACATGGCGGCCAACGACGTGATCGTGCGCGAGGCCGGTGGCCGCTTCACCTCGCTCGACGGCGAGCCGGGCCCCTTCGGGGGGAACGCGGCGGCCTCCAACGGTCTGTTGCACGAGGAGCTGCTGGGGTACGTGGGCGGTACGGACGGCGTCGCCTAGCAGGTCGGAGCGGAGCGGAGCGAGCCGCGCGCGGCGGCGGGTCACCTCGCGGCGGGAGCTTCGCGCGCCCCCTTGCCGGTCCTCCAAGGGCGTGTGACTATGAAGGTGCCCCCGCTTGTGAACTTGTGAAACCGTTCACGCGAGCGTCTCCCGGCTCGCCGGACGGCGGTCCCGTGTGAGGGCTTCACACAAGGAGGTGCCCGCCCATGCTGGTCCGCGACGCGATGAGCACGGTGGTACTCACCATCGGCCCCGCCCACACCCTCCGCCAGGCCGCCCAGTTGATGTCCGCCCGCCGAGTCGGCGCGGCCATAGTCCTCGACACCGACACCTGCGGTCTCGGCATCCTCACCGAGCGCGACGTCCTCGACGCGATCGGGGACGGCCTCAGCCCCGACCGCGAACTCGCCCACGCCCACACCACGACCGATGTCGTCTTCGCCGCCCCGCAGTGGACCCTCGACGAGGCCGCCGCCGCCATGCTGCACGGCGGTTTCCGTCACCTCGTCGTCCTTGAGGGCCGCGATCCGATCGGCGTGGTCTCCGTCCGCGACATCATCCGCTGCTGGTCCGCGCAGCGGCCCGCGACACCGTCCGCGACCGCCCTCACCAGCGCGTAACCGCTTTTCGGAACGGTCGGCACGCTCGGCTTCCGAACGGCGCACACCCGCCTACCGTTCCGCACGCGGACGCGCAGAAGAGGCCGGAGCCCTTTGGCGTCCGGCCTCTTCGGCCAACGGCGAGCGACGGGTCAGGTGCGGAGGGCCTGGACCGCTGCCTCCAGTCGCTTGCCGTAGTCGGGGTCCGCGCGGCGGAAGTTGTCGACGGCGCGCTCGACGACGTCCTCGCGGGAGACCTTGGCGATGAAGCCCGCCAGGTTGTCGATCAGCCGGGTCTTCTCGTCCTCGGACATGAGCCGGTACAGGGTGCCCGCCTGCCCGAAGTCGTCGTCCTCGGCGTGCACGGGCGCGGCGGAGTACTGGGTCGCGCCGGACACATCGACGGGCTCCCACAGCGGGCGGCCGGTCTCGGCCGGGCCGCCGAAGCTGTTCGGCTCGTAGTTCTTGGCGCCCTGGTGACGGCCGTCGTAGAGGGCGCCGTCCCTGCTGTGCGTCCGCGCCTCGGTGGCGTGCGGGCGGTTGACCGGCAGGTGGTCCGCGTTGACGCCGACCCGGTAGCGGTGCGCGTCGCCGTATGCGAACAGGCGGCCCTGGAGCATCTTGTCCGGGGACGGCCCGATGCCGGGCACGAAGTGCGCGGGGCTGAAGACCGACTGCTCGACCTCGGCGAAGACGTTCTCAGGGTTGCGGTTCAGCTCCAGCCTGCCGATCTCGACCGGCGGGTAGTCCGCGTGCGGCCACACCTTGGTGAGGTCGAACGGGTTGAAGCGGTACGTGGCCGCGTCCGCCGCGGGCATGATCTGCACCTGCACGGTCCAGGACGGGAACGCGCCGCGCTCGATCGCCTCGCGCAGGTCGCGCTGGTGGGAGTCGGGGTCCATGCCCGAGACCCGCACGGCCTCCCCGGTGGCGAGGTTCCTGATCCCCTGGTCGGTCTTGAAGTGGTACTTGACCCAGAAGACCTCTCCGGCCTCGTTGTTCCACTGGTAGGTGTGCGAGCCGTAGCCGTTCATGTGCCGGTAGCCGGCCGGGATGCCGCGGTCGCCGAAGAGCCAGGTCACCTGGTGTGTCGACTCCGGGCTGAGCCCCCAGAAGTCCCAGACGTTGTCCGCCTCCTGGGAGCCGGTGTACGGGTCGCGCTTCTGGGTGTGGATGAAGTCGGGGAACTTCAGGGCGTCCTTGATGAAGAACACCGGGGTGTTGTTGCCGACGAGGTCGTAGTTGCCCTCCTCGGTGTAGAACTTCAGCGCGAAGCCGCGCGGGTCGCGGACGGCGTCGGCCGAGCCGAGATTGCCCGCGACGGTGGAGAAGCGCAGGAACGTCTCGGTCCGCTTGCCGACCTCGGACAGGAACTTCGCCCGCGTCCAGCGCGAGACGTCACGGGTCAGCGTGAAGGTGCCGTACGCACCGGCGCCGCGCGCGTGCACGACCCGCTCCGGGATGCGCTCGCGGTTGAAGTGCGCGAGCTTCTCCAGCAGGTGCTGGCTCTGGACGAGCACCGGGCCGCCGAGGCCCGCCGTCTCGCTGTTCTGGTTGTCCGCGACCGGCGCCCCGGCCTCCGTGGTCAGCGCACTCGTGGTCAGCGGACCCGTCTCCTGAACCGTCACGTGCTTCTCCTCCAGATCGTCCGGCCCCCCGGCATGCCCATCGGCTCGCGCCGGAGCCGATCCTACTCTGGACAATGTCTAAGTCAAGAAGAGAGCCAATAGAGGATAGGAGTCAGGAACAGACCCTTTCGATCCAGGTTGCCCCGCTGTTACCCTGGCTCGCATGAGCGACCTGCTGGAACGACTGCGCGAACGCGGCTGGCGGCTGACCGCCCAGCGGCGCGTGGTGGCGGAGGTCCTCGACGGCGACCATGTCCATCTCACCGCCGACGAGGTGCACGCGCGTGCCATCGCACGGCTGCCGGAGATCTCCCGCGCCACCGTGTACAACACGCTGGGCGAGATGGTGAGCATCGGCGAGATCATCGAGGTCGCCACCGACGGCCGCGCCAAGCGCTACGACCCCAACGCGCACCGGCCGCACCAGCACCTGGTCTGCTCCCGCTGCGGCACCATCCGCGACGTCCACCCGCACGGCGACCCGCTCGCGGCCCTCCCCCCGACCGAACGCTTCGGCTTCGCGGTCCAGGCGGCCGAGGTCACCTACCGGGGACTGTGCCCGGACTGCTCGTAGGCACGGTCCGCTCGCAGGCCCTGCCGCCGATCCGCTCGGCGGCCCTGCGTACGGCCGGTTCCGTACGGGTCCTGCCGACCCACAAGGTCTCCACCGGGACATCGGCCGGCACCCGGGCCAGCGCCTCGAACACCTCGCGTGCCACGCCCGGATCGGGGTCGGTCGCCAACGGGCCGAGCAGGCCGACCAGTTCGGCGGGCTTGGCCAGCCGCCCGATCGCGCGGGCGGCGGCCCTGCGCACCATCGGCGGCCAGTTCTCGGCCTGGTCGCGCTCGCGCGGCCCGAGCAGCCGCGTCAGCAGCACCGCGTCGGAGGCGTCCCCGCACTCCCCGAGACCGGCCGCAAGTCCCGCGGCGAGCCGGGGCGCGGTCGTCCTGCTGACCTTGCGGAGCTGCCTGCGATAGACGTCGGCGGGCGGCTCCCCGCGCCGGTACAACTGCCAACGGGCCTGCGCCCGTACCATCCTGGCCCGGTCGGCCAGCGGCGCGACCAGCCGCGTGGCGGGGACATCTCCGGGCAGCGCGGCCACCGCCAGCTCCCGTACGCCCGCGCCGCGCGCGCACATCAACCGGCCCGCCTGGTCGGGGTCCAGCTCCAGCAGCCGCTGCGCGCAGAGCCTGCGGCAGACCTGGTCGCGGTCGTGCAGCGCGGTCCGCAGCAGGTCGCCGCGGACGTAACTGCCGAGGTCCAGGGCGAGTTCGACGCCGAAGCGGCGGGCCAGCGGGTCGGAGTCGGCGGCCAGCGCCCGCACGGCACGGCGGTGCGGAGGCTCGCTCAGCACCGCGCGGTACGAGGCGAGCAGCCCGCCCGCCCGGCGCCTGCCGCCGAGCCTGAGCAGCACGCGGACGGCCGCGGCCACCTCGTCCGGCGCGTTGCGGGCCACCAGGGCGGCGGTGGCGCGCTCGCTCACCTCCGGCACCCAGTCGACCGTCCGCAGGGCGAGCGCGGCCACGGCCAGCGGCCCGCCGCACCCGGCCAGGCTCTCGACGGCCCCGGCCCGCGCCCGGCCGTCCTCGTCGAGCGAGGCCAGCAGCAGACGCAGCGGATCGACTCCGACGTGGCCACCGGCGGCCCAGCGGTGGGCGCCGCCGCCGTGCCAGGGCCTGGCGTGCCGGTCGAGCAGCAGGAGGAGGTCTGCGGGAGCGTCGCCGAGCGCGTCGAGAGCGGCGGCCCTGTCGTACGGCGGTCCGTCCTCGACGACCGCGCGCAGGCCCGCGAGCAAGGTCACCACGTCCTCGCGACGCCCGCCGAGCGCGGCCTCGCACCAGCGCTGCCAGCGTCCCGTGTCCACCACGGTGACACCCGCCTCGGATCGCCCTCGCCGCCTGCGCAGCAATCCCGCCTCCTCGCCCGTCGTACCCGACCAGGATCGCGCGCGAAGGTGCCGCGCCCAAGACGGTTCGGCGGGTCTTTGCCCGAATAAGAAGCCCGCACAAGGAGACTAAGAGAAAGCGCGCGGTGCTGCCGCGCGGCTGGGGCCCGTGAGCCGCCCCGCGACCCGTCCCGGAGCCCGCCCGACGACCTTTGTCGCAGCCCGGCCGAAGACCGGTGTCGCACAAGAAGAAGGTCCGGAAGCCAGTGGCTTCCGGACCTTCTCTTTCCGTAGCGGGGACAGGATTTGAACCTGCGACCTCTGGGTTATGAGCCCAGCGAGCTACCGAGCTGCTCCACCCCGCGTCGTTGTGCCCTCACTGTAGACCAGCGTTCCTGACCAGCGCAAATCCATAGGCGGGCGGCCGTCGGAGCAGGTGGCCATTCCGGCTGAGGGGCGCCCCGCGCAGGGCGCCCCTCAGCCGGAAACGGTCAGGAACCGTACGGATGACCTGGTCAACCGCCGCTGACGACCGTCGGCTCACGCGGTCAGCTCGTGCTTGACCGCGGCGGTCAGCCGGGCCGCGCGCTCGGCGACCTCGGCGGGCCCGCAGGTGACCGCGCGGGAGCACCAGCGCTGCGCCTCGGCCAGCTCGCCGCGCCGGGCGGAGAGCAGCGCCATCCGCAGGGCGGCGCGGCCGTGCCCGGCGTCCGCGGCCCGCGTCCACCACATGGCGGCCTCGGGCTCGGCGCCCTCGCGGGCCAGCAGCAGCCCGAGGTTGAAGGCCCCGTTGCGGGAACCGGCCTCGGCGGCCTGCCGGTACCAGTGCGCCGCGTCCACCACGTCCCCGCGCTTGGCGGCGCACATGCCGAGCCGCACCTGGGCGCGGCGGTGCCCCTGCCGGGCGGCCCGCTCGTACCACTCCTCGGCCTCGACGCTGCCCGTGGCCTCCGCGCCCGCGTCGCCCTCGTCCCGCTCGCGCTGCCTGCGCTCCAGGAGCGCGCCGAGCCGGAAGGCGGCCTCCGGGCTGCCGCCGCCCGCGGCGCACCGCAGATGCCGCTCGGCGGCGTGGTGGTCGCCGTCGCGCTGGAGCGCGATGGCCACCTGGAGGGCGGCCTCGGCGTGCCCGGCGGCGGCGGCCCGCTCGTACCAGGCGCGCGCGGTGTCGGCCTCCTCGCGCCCGGCGTGCAGGATGCCGAGGTTGAAGGCGGCGTCGATGCTGCCCGCCTCCGCGGCCTTGGAGAACCACGGCTCGGCGCCCATCGCGTCGCCGCGCTGGAGCAGCAGCACGGCCAGCGCGTTGGCGGCCTCGCGGTGTCCGGCGTACGCGGCCTTGCGGTACCACTGCTCGGCCTGCGCGTTGCGGCTCTGGCCCGCGCAGAGCAGGCCGAGGTTGTAGGCGCCGTTGATGTCGCCCGCGTCCAGGGCCGTGCGGTACCAGCGCTCGGCGGTCTGCGTCTCGCCCTCCTGGGCGTGCAGCGCGCCGAGCGCGTTGGCGGCCTGGCCGTCGCCCGCCTGGGCGGCGCGCCGCCACCAGGTGGCGGCCTGGTCGATGTCGCCCGCGTCGCGCAGCAGGAACGCCAGCGCGCAGGCGGCCCGCGCCTCGCCGTCCCTGGCGGCCGTCAGATACCAGCGGCCCGCCTCCGCCTGCTCGCCGCGCTCCTCCAGGAGCGTGCCGAGACGCAGCGCGGCCCGCCGGTGGCGGCGCGCGGCGGCCTGCCGGTACCACTGCTCGGCCTCGTGGCTCTGGCCGCGCGCGGCGCAGATCCGGGCGAGGCGGTACGCGGCCTCGCGGTGGCCGTGCTCGGCCGCGGCGCGGAACCAGCGCTCGGCGCCGCTCTCGCGCCGGTGGTCGAGCAGGTCGGCCAGCGCGTACGCGCCCAGCGTGTGGCCGGACTCGGCGGCCTGCCGCAGCCAGTACTCGGCCGCGGGCTCGTCGCCGCGCTCGCGGTAGTGCCGGCCCAGCGCGTGCGCGGCGGGCGCGGAGCCCGCCACGGCGGCGGTCCGCCACCAGTCGGCCGCCTCGTCGGCGTAACCGCGCTGGTGCAGCAGCAGGGCCAGGTTGTTGGCGGCGGCGCGGTCCCCGTGCGTGACGGCGGCGCGCAGGTACGGCTCCGCGCCGTCGAGGTCACCGCGGCGCAGCAGCAGCGTGCCGAGCGCGCTCATGGCGTACGGGTCGCCGAGGTCGGCGGCGTGCCGGTGGCGCGCCTCGATCTCGGCCTCCTCGCGGAGCGCGAGGCCGTCCTCGTCGGTCAGTTCGGGAAGCCCGGGCAGGTCGTTGAGCCCGGCGGCCGGGGCCGGGGCTGCGACGGGACCCAGGGACCGGGTGGCCACCGTCCCGGTGGACGCGGTGAGTTCGGCGGACGCGGGCTGCTCAGCCGACGGGCGCGGTGCGGGCAGCAGCGCGGACGCGGTGACGGGCACGGTCGCAGACGCGGTCACGGGCGTCGAAGCCGACTCCTGGGCCAACCCTTCGGTCGACATGTCGACATCGCCCGTAGAACCACGCTGTTCGTGGATCTGACGAGTGTTCAGCAGTCTTGCACCATCCCCCATGAGGTCCATCGTCGCACCGTCCGCTACCGCCGTACACCTGGTATACCGCAACCCGATTGGTCACTTCAGCGTTTTGTCGACTTCCCGACAAGGCGGCTTGCGAAACCCCGTTCACCGAACATCCCCCATATAAGTGAAGAGGGCCAAAGTCAGTTGACTTTGGCCCTCTTCGTACAGTAGCGGGGACAGGATTTGAACCTGCGACCTCTGGGTTATGAGCCCAGCGAGCTACCGAGCTGCTCCACCCCGCGTCGTTGTGTCCTCACCGTACCACGACGCGGAGTGTCACCCGATCAGCCCGCTTGTCGACCCATCAGGTCGATCGGCCCCGTCTTATGTCCCCTTGGCCGCCTTCTCCGCCTCCCGCGCCTGCTTCAGCGCCTCGGAGAGCTTCTTCTGCGCCTCGCCGTACGCCTGCCAGTCGCCCTTCTTCAGCGCCGCCTGACCGTCGTCGTACGCCTTCTGAGCGTCCGTCAGGGCCTGCTCCAGCGTCGCGTCGCCCGGTGGGCTGGTGGTCGGCGGGCTGGTCGTCGTCGGAGGCTCCGTGGTGTCGCCCGGCGGCGGCTTCGTCGTCGACTCGCCGTCGGGGCCGAACACCTCGTCCAGCGCGGCCTTCAGCGTGGGCTGGAAGCCGATCCGGTCGCCGAAGAGCACCACCACGCTCTTCATCAGCGGGTAGTTGTTGCCCGCGCCGCGCACGTACACCGGCTCCACGTACATCAGCCCGCCGTCCATCGGCACGGTGAGCAGATTGCCGTACTCCACGGTGGTGTCCGCGCCCGCCCGTTTGAGCTGGTTGATCTGTGGCGCGACCTTGTTGTCGGAGTTGAGCTTGGCCTGCACCTGTTTGGGCCCGTCGACCGTGGTGTTCGGTGGCAGTTGCAGCACTCTGATCGTGCCGTAGTCCTTGCTGGACGCGTCGGCGTTCACCGCCATGAACGCGCTCAGGTTGGAGCGGTCGTTCGGCGTGAAGGTGGACGTCAGCGAGAACGCCTGCTCCGACTGGTCGGGCATCTTCAGGCTCAGGTAGTACGGCGGCACCGCCTTGCCCGTCTGGGCGGCCGGGTCGTCCGGGACCTCCCACACCTCACTGCCGGTGTAGAAGGTGGACGCCTTGGTGACGTGGTACTTGGTGAGCAGTTGCCGCTGCACCTTGAACAGGTCCTGCGGGTACCGCAGGTGGTCCATCAGCTCGGCGCTGATCTTGTCCTTCGGCTGCACCGTGTGCGGGAACGCCTTCATCCACGTCTTGAGCACCGGGTCCTGGGTGTCCCACTGGTAGAGCGTGACCTCACCGGTGTACGCGTTCACGGTCGCCTTGACCGAGTTGCGGATGTAGTTGACCTGATTCTGCTGCGCGATGACGGACCGCTGGTCGTCGGTGAGCGAGTCGGTCGTGGTGTCGCCGAGCGTGGTGCGCGACGCGTACGGATAGCCGTTGGTGGTGGTGTACGCGTCGACGATCCACTCCACCTGGCCGTTGACCACGGCCGGGTACGGGTCGCCGTCGATGGTCAGCCAGGGCGCGACCGACTCCACCCGCTCCTTGGGAGTGCGGTTGTAGAGGATCTTCGAGCCCTTGCCGATCGCCCCCGAGTACAGGATCTGCGGCTCGCCGAACTGCACCGCGTACGCCGCCCGCGTCAGCGGGTTGGACAGGTCCACGCCGCTCTTGCCGGTGTACGTGAACGGCTTCTCGCCGCCCGCGTCGGTGTAGTCGATCTCCTGGGTCGGGCCGCCGACGATCGAGTACTGCGTCGTCCGCTCGCCGTAGTAGACCCGCTGCTCGTACGTGCCGAGCTGGCCGGTGGTCGGCAGGTCCTTCTCGGTGAAGTCCGGTGAGCCGTCACTGGCCACGTCGGTGCCCTTGCCTGCGACGATGCCGTAGCCGTGGGTGTACTTGAAGTGGTCGTTGATCCAGTTGTTCTCGGGGATGCCGTTGATGTTCAGCTCGCGCAGGCCGACGACCGTGTCCTGCTCCTTGCCCTTGGCGTCGCTGTAGCGGTCGACGTCGAGCGTGGAAGGGAAGGCGTAGTAGCCGCGCGTCTGCTGCAACTGCTGGTACGTGGGCGAGACCACGTTCGGGTCCAGCACGCGCACGCTCGCCGTGGTGTCCGCCTCGGCCCGCAGCTTTTCCGTACTGGACTCGCTGGTGCCGCTGTACGGCTTCACCTGGCTGTCCTTGATGCCGTACGCGGCCCGCGTGGCATCGATGTTCTTCTGGATGTACGGCGCTTCCTTGGCCGCCTCGTTCGGCTGCACCTGGAACTTCTGCACGATGGCCGGGTAGAGGCCGCCGATCAGGATCGCCGAGAGCACCATCAGGCCGAAGCCGATCATCGGCAGCGACCAGGTGCGGCGCCAGAGCGTCGCGAAGAACAGCAGCGCGCAGATCACCGCGATGCAGAACAGGATCGTTTTGGCGGGCAGATACGCGTTCGCGTCCACGTACCGCAGACCGGTCCAGTTGTCGGTGGCCTTGAAGCCGCTGGACTTCACCGCGAGGCCGTAGCGGTCCAGCCAGTAGGCGACCGCCTTGAGCGAGATGAAGATGCCCAGCAGGACCGACAGATGGCCGGTGGCGGCGGCCGTGGCCCGGCCGCCGGGCGAGGTGATCCGCAGCCCGCCGTACAGGTAGTGCACCAGGGCGGCGGCGACCAGCGAGAGCACCACGGCCGCGAAGCCGAAGCTCAGCAGGAAGCGGTACCAGGGCAGGTCGAAGGCGTAGAAGGACACGTCCTTGTGGAACTGCGGGTCCTTGACGTCGAACTTCGTGGCGTTCGTCCACAGCAGCCACAGGCGCCACTGCCCCGAGGCCGATCCGCCGGCGATGAGCCCGACCACCGCGCAGACCCCGAGGAGCACCCACTTCTTGTACGGCGCGAGACCCATCCGGTAGCGGTCGAGGCTCTGCTGCTCCAGCGACATCGCGCTGAGCGGCGGGCGGAGCCGGTGTGCCAGATAGATGTTCACGCCGACCGCTCCGGCCATCAGCAGGCCGAAGACGAAGAACAGACCGACCTTGGTCCAGAGCGTGGTGGTGAAGACCGACGAGTAGTGAACCGATCGGTACCAGAGCCAGTCGGTCCAGAATCCCGCGAAGATCACGAACGCGATCATCAGACCGGCGAGCACGCCGATCGTGATGAGCAACGTCCGGGTCCGCCGGGATGGGCGGCCGACTCTGATCCGTGGCCCCGACGATCCTCCGCCGCGGTCCGGCATCTCGAATACCAAGGTGCGCACCTCGAATTGTCCGTATTTCTAGGGTGTCCCGGGTCGGACTCCCACTGGTGCAACTTACCTACGCTTTGGCCGGTTCCCGATTCCGGCAAGGGAAGAGGCAGGATACTGACCATGTCCAACAATGCGACCGATGGTGCACCGCTCGCGGCGAGCCCGCTGACCCGTGCCGTACTGGAAATCGACGAGTACGCGTCCGGCCTCGGCTGGGACCGGCCCGCACGGCTGTTCGCCCTTGTCGACACCGCGCAGCTCCGTACGCAGGAACCCGGCCTCGCCGATCAACTCGGCCTGACCGAGACGAACGAGACGGGGTCGCTGACCCCGATCGAGCAGGACGAGCTGCCGTCCGGCACGGCGCTCGACGAGTTCCTGGCGACGATCGCGTGGCCCGAGGTGATCGCGGGCTGCGCGCTGACCGTGGAGCGGCTGATGCTGCCGCCCGCCGCCGAGGCGGCCATCCCCGAGGGCCTGGACGACGCGTCGCTGGCCACGTGGGTGGCGGCGCACCCGCAGCGCCAGGAGGTGCGGATGACAGTCGCGGTGCTGCGGGACGGCGCGCGGGAGTCGGCCGTACGGCTGCGGGCCAAGGACACGCCGACCGAGGTGCTGACCGGTTCCGATCTGGTGCCGGGTCTGGCGGAGGCGCTGTCGGCGACCTTCGAGGTCTGAGCGCCCGGTGGCGCTGCCGGGCTGAGCTGACCTGAGCTGACCGGGTCTGAGCGGACCGGGACTGAGCCGGTCTCAGCTCTTGCAGCTCGGCAGCGCCGCGTCGTTGCCCGACTTGATGTCCTTCAGCGCCGCCAAGGCGTCGTCGAGGGTCTTCACCTTCACCAGGGTGAGGCCCGAGGGGATGCTCTTGGCGGCCTCTTCGCAGTTGTCGGCCGGGGTGAGGAAGAACTGCGCGCCCTTGTTGCGCGCGCCGATCGTCTTCAGGCTGATGCCGCCGATCGGTCCGACCTTGCCGTTGTCGTCGATGGTGCCGGTGCCCGCGACGAATTTGCCGCCGGTCAGGTCGTCGGGCCTCAGCTTGTCGATGATGCCGAGCGCGAACATCATGCCCGCACTGGGTCCGCCGACGTCGGCGAGCTTGATGTCGATGGTGAACGGGTACAGGTGCTCGACGCCCGCCTGGATGCCGACCACGGCGCGCGACGGGCCGCCGTCGTCCGAGGTGCGGGTGGTGATGGTCACCTTCTGCGTGGTGTCCAGCTTCTTCTTCGCGTCGGCGGCCGGGATGATCGTGAAGACCACCTTCTCGCCCGGCTTGTGCTTGGTGACCAGGCCCGCGACCTGGTCGGCCTTGGTGATCGCGGTGCCGTCGACGGCCTTGATCACATCGCCCGCGTGCAGTTCGCCCTCGGACGCCCCGCCGCTGACGACGGCCGCCACGATCACCCGAGAGGGCACCGGGATCTTCAGCGAGGTCAGCGCCGCGTACTTGGCGCTGTCCTGGGACTGGCTGAACTCCTCGGCGTTCTGCTGGTCGGCCTCCTGGGCCGTCTGCCCCTTCGGGTACAGCGTGTCGTGCTCCACGACCTTGTCGTCCCGCCGCGCCCAGCCGAGCAGGGACTCCACCAGGTTCATGGAGTAGTCGGCGCCGGTGACCCGCACGGTGGTCATGTTGAGGTGACCCGACGTCGCGTACGTCTTGTGGCCGCCGATCTGGATGACCATTTCGCCGTCGTAGCTCCCGAGCGTGTTCACCGTCGGTCCCGGCGACATCTCCGAGTACGGTGCGGGAGCCAGCAGCGCGATGCACAGCAGCGCTATCAGCGTCAGTGTCGAGGCGAGCAGCGTCGCGGTGCGGCGTGGCATGGCACGACCCTACGGGAACCGCCCGACAACCGGCCCGCGGGGTGAGTCCGGACGGGTACGCGGCCGTGCGGCGCCTGTTCTGCCGTCCCGGTGCCCAGTCCTCAGACCGTCTCGGTGTCCGGCTTCTCCGCCGACTCGGCCTGCATGGCCTGCCGGAACCGCTCGTACCCGGCGAGCGACGCGCCGTCCCCGGTGGTGCGGGTGTGCGACGCCCAGCGCGCCCAGACCGCGGCGAACACCGCGGCGACCAACGGAATGAGCAACCAAGCGAGTGCTGCCACGTCGAACTCCCGACCCCATGTACACCAAAACGGACGTATGAGCAGATTAACCGCTCTGTGCACCAACGGCCCGGTGGGGTACGGGGTTACGCACCCGCGCGTCGCTCACGATCCGCCGGACAGGTGCCAGGACGCGGCTTCGCGGACCAGGCCCAGGGCACGACAGGCCCTAGGCGCCGACCCATTCCTCGGTGCCGTCGGTGAACGTCTGGTGCTTCCAGATCGGGACCTCGCTCTTGAGGTCGTCGATGAAGCGGCGGCTGGCCTCGAACGCCTCGCCGCGGTGCGGGCAGGAGACGGCGACGATCACCGCGATGTCACCGACCCGCAGTTCACCCACCCGGTGGACGGCGGCCAGCGCGCGTACCGGGTAGTCGGCGGCGATCTTCTCGGCGATCCCGCGCAGTTCGGCCTCCGCGCTGGGGTGCGCCGAGTACGCCAGACCGGTGACCTCGGCGGCCGAACCGCCGTCGTGGTCGCGCACCGTCCCGACGAACAGCGCCGTGCCGCCGGCCGCGTCGTCGCCGACCGAGGCGAAGACCTCGTCCAGCGACAGCGGGGTGTCGCGGATCGCGAGCAGCCGGATCGGACCGTCGGCGGCCTGGGCGCGGTCGGCGGGGGCGGCGTGTTCGTCGTGCGTGGATGCCATGCGGCACATGCTGCCTCATGTGCCCGCGATACGGAAAGCGGCTTCCACCACCGCTGGGCCACGGGCGGGCCGCCGGATCTAGAGGCCGCGCCGCTTGCGGGCCCTGCGCACCAGCGCCGCCGTACCGACCAGGGCGACCGTGGCACCCGCCGCGCCCAGCGTCGTGGCGTCCTTGCGGCCGAGCCTGCGCCCCGCGAGCGAATTGCGACCCTCGACCTCGGCGAGCAACTCGGCCAGCACCTCCTCGTTGGACCACTGCGGGCGCCACCCCGCCTCGTGCAGGCGGCTGCCGCTGACCACCCACGGGTGCATCGTGTACGCGAGGTCCCCCGCGGGCGACGGGGTCAGGCCGAGGCGGTGCAGCCGGGCGGCGGCGCCGAAGGCGATGGCCGCGGGCAGCTCCATGCGCCGGATCCCGGTCAGCTCCTCGATCTCCTCCTGCTCCAGCCAGCCGTCGCAGCCCACCGCCATCTCGCCGTCGACCTTCTCCAGGACGGCGTACTCCAGCGCCGACACCAGGTCCTCGACGTGGCAGAACTGCCAGCACGGCCTGCTGCCCGCCACCACCAGCAGCCGCGGCGACTCGAAGTAGCGGGTCAGCGCGGTGTCCGTCCCGCCGACCAGGACGGCAGGGCGCAGAACCGTCACATTGAGGCCGGGGTGGGCGCGCGGGGCACGGCGGCCGAGCCGTTCGATCTCCAGCAGGTCGTCCACGAAGCTGGCCTCCGAGGTGGCCCGCAGCGGGGCGTCCTCGGCGAGCGGCACGTCGTTGTCGGCCTGGGCGCCGTAGACCATCGCCGAGGTGCACAGCACCACGCGGTGCACGCCCGCGGCAGCGGCGGCGGTCAGTACGGTCTGCGTACCGCGCACATTGAACGCGGACCGCGCCTTGGCGTCGGATTCCAGGTCGAGGTCGAGCGCGAGGTGGACGACGACGTCCGCGCCGCGCAATTTGTCGGCGATGGCCGGGTCCCGCACGTCGAGCACCCGCCAGGTCGCACCGGGCACGTCACCGCGCCGCTCGTCGATCGCCACGACCTTCTTGACCTGGCCGGATTCCACGAGCCTGAGCGCCAACTGGCGGCCCACGCCGGACGCGGCGCCGGTGATCGCGACCACCGGTCCCGACGCGGCCCTGCCCGCGCTCCGCTCTGGGCGAACGTGTCCTTCTGGGGAACTCACCGGGTGTCTCCCACGGTTGTTTCAAGTACGGGTGCGGCTGGCGCACGCCATCGGCGTGACGTCGGTACGCAGCCATCCTGCCTGACACGTGTCTAGGCTGGAGGTACTGCCCGTACACCGAGCCCAACACAACCCCAGCCCATCACAACACAGAGCCGAGGAATCCCGTGAGTGACAACCCATTCGGATTCGGCGTCCCTCCCGAGGAGCCCGAGGACGGGGACGACGGCCGGAAGAACAAGGGCGAAGGGGGCCAGGGCGGAGCGCCGAACCCGTTCGGCTTCGGTGGCGTCGGCGGCGGCGCCGCCGGCGACAACCCGTTCGCGGCGATGTTCGGCTCGCTCAACCCCAACGACCTGGGCGCGGCCTTCCAGCAGCTCGGCCAGATGCTGTCCTACGACGGCGGCCCGGTGAACTGGGACATGGCCAAGGACATCGCCCGCCAGACGGTCGCCCAGGGCACCCAGGACGGCGTCAAGGACGCGACCGTCGGCCGCGCCGACCGCTCGTGGGTCGAGGAGGCCGTACGGCTGGCGGATCTGTGGCTGGACAGCGCCACGTCGCTGCCGTCCGGGTCCGGCTCCGCGGTGGCCTGGAGCCGCGCGGAGTGGGTCGAGGCGACGCTTCCGGTGTGGAAGGAGCTGGTCGACCCGGTCGCCGAGCGCGTCGCCGGGGCGATGGGCGATGTGCTGCCCGAGGAGATGCAGGCCATGTCCGGCCCGCTGATCGGGATGATGCGCTCGATGGGCGGCGCGATGTTCGGCTCCCAGATCGGGCAGGCGCTCGGCACCCTGGCCGGTGAGGTCGTCGGCTCCACCGATGTCGGCCTGCCCCTGGGCCCTGCGGGCAAGGCCGCGCTGCTCCCCGCGAATGTGACCGCCTTCGGCGAGGGCCTGGGCGTCCCGCAGGAGGAGGTGCGGCTCTACCTGGCGCTGCGCGAGAGCGCCCACCAGCGGCTCTTCGCGCACGTGCCGTGGCTGCGCGCGCATCTGTTCGGCGCCGTGGAGGGTTACGCGCGCGGGATCAAGGTCGACACCGCGCGGCTGGAGGAGGCGGTGGGCCAGCTCGACCCCTCGCAGCCCGAGCAGCTTCAGGAAGCGCTTCAGCAGGGCATGTTCCAGCCCGAGGACACCCCGGCGCAGAAGGCGGCGCTGGCCCGGCTGGAGACGGCCCTCGCGCTCGTCGAGGGCTGGGTGGACGCGGTCGTGCACGAGGCCGCCGCCCCGCACCTGCCGTCCGCGGGCGCGCTGCGCGAGACGCTGCGCCGCCGCCGCGCCACCGGCGGTCCCGCCGAGCAGACCTTCGCCACCCTGATCGGCCTTGAGCTGCGGCCCCGCAGGCTGCGGGACGCCTCCCGGCTGTGGGCCTCGCTGACCGACGCCCGCGGTGTCGACGGCCGCGACGGCCTGTGGGCGCACCCCGACATGCTGCCGACCGCCGCCGACCTGGACGACCCGGACGGCTTCGTGCACAGCGAGGGCGTCGACTTCTCCGAGCTGGACAAGATGCTCGGCGAGGCCGCGAGCGGCGGCGACCGCAAGCCCGAGGCGCCCGGCGACGCGGCCGACAAGGGCGAGACCCCCGACGACGACGGCGACTCCGGCAAGTGAGCCTTCTGCACGCGGACGCGGTCGGCGTCCTTGAGCGGTGGAGTGCGCCCGACGAGGGGCAGGAGCGGCTGCGCGAGGAGTATCTGGCGCACCTGGCGGCGTATCCCGACGGCATGTGGAAGGCGTGCGCCGACGGGCACATCACGGCGAGCGCGCTGGTGGTCGACCCGCCGCGCGAGCGCGCCCTGCTGACGCTGCACGCCAAGCTGCGCATGTGGCTCCAGACCGGCGGCCACTGCGAGCCGCAGGACACCACCCTGGCGGGGGCGGCGCTGCGGGAGAGCGCGGAGGAGTCCGGGATCGCCGGTCTCGGCCTGCTGCGGCCCGAGCCGGTGGCTCTGGACCGGCACCGTACGCCCTGCGCGTGGCATCTGGACGTGCAGTACGCGGTCGTCGCCCCCGAGGGCGCCATCGAGGCGATCAGCGACGAGTCGCTGGATCTGCGCTGGTTCGGCTACGACGAGGTCGCGGCGGTCGCCGACAGCTCCGTACAGGCGCTGCTGGGCCGGATACGCGCGCTGACGCGGAGCGCCTGACACTGGCTGGAAAAGAGGTGGGGGGGGGGGCCCCGGGGGGGGGCCCCCCCCCGGGGGGGGGGGGGGGGGGAGGCGGGGCGGCGAGGGGGGCGCCGGGGGGGTGGGGGGGGGGGCCGTGGGGGCCCCGGTTGGCCGGGTGGT